>JANLWW010000145.1:0-33571 GCA_031364805.1 Acidobacteriota bacterium | reverse complement strand
GGCCGTCGATCAGCGAGTGGCGGCAGCCGTAGAGGTTGTCGAACTTGCTCTTGGTGGCCGAGTCGTTGACGTTGATGGCCGGGAACAGCAGCGTGTTGGCCGCGGTCATCTCATACAGGCGGTGCACACCGGTGGTGGTCTCTTCGCTCACGCCCTTGATGCCGAGCGCGATCTTCGACCACGCACCGGGCTTGGCCTTGAGTTCCTTGGTGAGCGTCTCGAGAATCACGCCCCACTCTTCGGCATCCTGATCCGGGTTGAACGCTGGAATCTTGCCGGCCTTCTCGTACTCGAGCGCCTTGTGCACGAACAGCGTCGCGTCGCCGCCGTCATCGAGAATCATCGTCGGGCCGCTGCCATCGGGCCACATCAGGGCCTCGACCGTGCACCACCAATATTCGGCGAGCGTCTCGCCCTTCCAGGCGAACACCGGCGTGCCGCGCGGGTTGGCGACGGTGCCACCCGATTCGGGACGGCCGACGGCAATCGCGGCCGCCGCGCTGTCTTGCGTCGAGAAGATGTTGCAGCTCACCCAACGCACGTCGGCGCCAAGCGCCGTCAGCGTCTCGATCAGCACGGCAGTCTGCACGGTCATGTGCAGCGAGCCCATGATCTTCGCGCCCGCGAGCGGGGTCGTGCCGGCGTAGCGCGTGCGCAACGCCATCAGCCCGGGCATTTCGTGCTCGGCCAGGCGAATTTCGTTGCGGCCAAACTCGGCCAGGCTGAGGTCGCGAACCTTGAATGGCTCACGGCCGGCCTGCTTGGTCAGATCAAATGCGTGCGCTTCGTTCACTGCTGTTGCCATGTCTCTCTCCTCGTTGCCTTCGTTGTTCGGTGTTGCTATTCGCTATTCGGCGTTCGCTATTCGGTATTCGTTAATCCCTTCGCGCGGTCGCGACAAACAGGCTTGGTCCCTTGACGTTGGGCTCAGTGGGCAGTACCGTCACCACCGGCCGCATGAACCCGGCCGTCTCCAGGTGTTTCTTGATCGTCTTTTCTGAGAATCCCAGCCACACGTGCCCCATCTGGTGCTGGTACTCTTCGCGGTCGTGCGGGAGCATGTCGACCATCAGCACGCGGCCGCCCGGCTTGAGCACGCGGTTTACTTCGGCGAGCGCGCGCACCGGTTCCGGCACGTGGTGCAGCACCAGGGCAAGGATTGCGACGTCCAGTTGCCCATCGTCGATCGGCAACGCTTCCATGTCGCCGCGACGGACGTCGACCTGCGTCGCGTCCTTCAGGCGACGCCTGGCCGCCTGCACCATGTCGGTGGAGCCGTCCACCGCGATCACCTTGTGGACATGAGGCGCCAGCAACTCGCTGATCTGCCCGGTGCCGCAGCCAAGGTCGCCCACCGTCAGCTTGGGATCGACCAGCGCCAGCAGCGCATGAAGCTGGAAGGTGTCGCCGAAGAGCTCGGTGCGGAGGTGATCCCACTGGCCCGACGCGGAGGCAAAGAACTCTTCCGACTTCGTGCGACGACGAGAGAGCACGCTTTTCAGCCGGCGCTCATCCTGCTCAGCGCCGGTGGTTGACGACACCTGTTCGCGGATCAGGGGCCACAGGCGCTGGGCGCCCCCGTCAAGATCCTCGAACACCATCCCATAAAATCGGCTGGTCCCGTCGCGCCGTGACACCACCCAGCCATCGTCGGCGAGCGTCTTGAGGTGCCGGCTCACCGTGGACTGTGGCAACTGCAACACCGAGCAGATTTCGTTGACGGTCAGCTCGTGCCGTTCGAGGGGCAGTAGCATGCGGCAGCGGATCGGGTCGGCCAGCGCGGCCATGTGGTCAAGGATCTGAGTCATTAATCCGTCAATCCGGATGAACGAGATAATAACCCGTGACGTAAGTGCCCGTCAAGCCAGGGCGCGCGGGCCCTGGGCAGCGTGGGGATCGCGCCTTCGGCGCTCGTCGGGGTCGCTCGCCACGCTCGCATTCTGGGGCTCGCTTCGCTCGTGGGGACTCCCCAGGGGGCCGCGATGCGGCCGACCCCAACGAGGCGCACAGCGCCGAGCCCGAAGAGCGGCGACGCCGCGAGCCCTATGCGAGCGGCTCCGCTACTGCAAGCACTCACGACATGCAGGACTGGCCGCTATAATCCCGCAGCCCCATGGCCCTGTCCCCCGGCTCGCGCCTCGGACCGTATCAGGTTACCGCCCAGATTGGCGCGGGCGGCATGGGCGAGGTCTATCGCGCGCGCGACACGAAACTGAATCGGGACGTCGCGATCAAGGTGTTGCTGCCCGCAGTGGCCAACGATCCCAATCGTCTTGCCCGCTTCAGCCGCGAGGCGCAGTTGCTGGCGTCGCTCAATCATTCAAACATCGCGCAGGTTCACGGACTGGAAGAGTCCGAGGGTGTGCGCGCTCTCGTAATGGAACTCGTCGAAGGCCCAACGCTCGCGGATCGCATCGGGCAAGGCGCCATCCCGCTGGAGGAAGTGCTCCCGATCGCGACACAGATCGCTGACGCGCTCGAAGCGGCACACGAGCAAGGCATCATTCACCGTGACCTGAAGCCCGCCAACATCAAGGTGCGACCGGATGGCACCGTCAAGGTGCTTGACTTCGGATTAGCGAAGGCCGTGGACCCGGGCGGCGCATCCAGCGATCACGCGATGAATTCTCCGACGCTCTCGATACACGGCACGCAGGCGGGCGTCATTCTCGGCACCGCAGCGTACATGTCGCCCGAGCAGGCGCGCGGAAATGTGGTGGACAAGCGCGCGGATCTCTGGGCCTTTGGGGTCGTGCTCTACGAGATGCTAACGGGCACTCGATTGTTCGATGGCGGCACGACCTCAGACGTACTCGCCGCCGTATTGAAGGTGGAACCCGATTGGCAGCGACTGCCGGCTGACACACCCGCGCCGATTCGCAAGTTATTGCGGCGGTGTTTGGAAAAGGACCGCAAGCGCCGCGTCCGCGATGCAGGCGATGCGCGGTTCGAGATCGAAGACGCGAGTGGTTGGGCGCCGGACACTTCGTCCGCGGTGACGACATCACCGCCGTTCGGCGGTACCCGCCTCGCGTGGGTGGTCGCCGCCGTCGCGTTGACCGCAGCAGTGGCACTCGCGGTGCCCGTCGTTCAGCATCTGCGCGAATTGCCACCCACCGCTCCGCCCGAGACGCGCGTTGACATCCACACTCCAACGATCGGCACTTTATCGGATTCGGACCCACTGTCCCTCGCGCTCTCACCAGACGGCCTCAAGATCGTCTTTGTAGCGTCTGGCGACGGCCCGACCCGCCTCTGGCTCCGGTCTCTCGACGACACGGTCGCTCGGCCGTTGACGGGCACCGACGGCGCGGTGTTCCCTTTCTGGTCGCCGGACAGCCGGTCAGTTGCCTTCTTTGCCGATGACCAACTGAAACTCCTGGATCTTGGAGGGGGCGCGCCGCGCACCTTGACCGCCGGCATTGAAGGCCGAGGCGGGACCTGGAATGCCGATGGCGTAATTCTTTTTGCGCCAGGCCGCAACACACCGCTGTCTCGCATCCCCGTGACTGGTGGCAATCCTGTCCCCGTCACGACACTCGATGGCCAGATCAGTCACCGGTTTCCTTTCTTTCTTCCGGATGGCCGTCACTTTTTGTTCTACGGGATTGGAAGACCCGACACGGCTGGCATTCATGTCGCGTCAATCGATGGCGGGACGCCGATACGACTCGTCGCCACGGCCGACAGCGCGGGAGTGTTCCGTCCGAACCCGCAAGGGTCCGAACGCGAAGGTGGCTGGCTTTTATGGGTGCGGGCGGGCGCGTTGGTCACCCAGCAGCTGAACTTGAAGGGGCTGACCTTAACTGGCGAAACGAACACTCTAGCCGACGCGGTGGAAGTTAACGGAGAGGGCGGATTCAACTTCGCCGCGCTGTCCGTCTCGGCGACGGGCCTGGTTGCTTATCGCTCACGCATGGCAACCTGGCGACATCAACTGACCTGGGTCGACCGCACCGGTAAGGTCCTGGGCGCGTTGGGACCAGCTGATGACGCTAGTCTCGCGGGTCTACGGCTGGCGCCTGACGGCCGTCGGGCGCTGGTTCTTCGCACAGTGCAGGGCAACCAGGATATCTGGTTGCTGGATGGCCCGCGGACAAGCCGACTGACATTCGATCCGAACCATGACCGCGCCCCGGTGTTCTCTCCTGATGGCCGGCACGTCGTTTTCGATTCAGACCGAGCTGGCGGCGTGCGGCATCTGTATCTGAAGGCGGCTGATGGCGCCGAGCCGGAGACCCTGCTGGTGGAATCTATCGGCACCAAACAGGCGTCCGATTGGTCACGCGATGGCCGGTTCCTGCTCTACAACGACGCCGGCGCTCAGGCGGCGGACCTTTGGGTGCAGCCGATGGATCCTACGAGTGGCGCAAAGCTGAATGGGGTCCAGCCCTGGGCCTTTCTAAGAACATCCTTCGATGAACGCTGGGGCAAGTTCTCGCCAGACGGCCGGTGGGTCGCCTACCAGTCGAACGAATCAGGGCGGCCAGAAATTTACATTCGACCGTTTTCTCCCCTGCCACCGTCGCAAGTACCGGTGACAAACCCAGGCGAAGGACGACGGCAGGTGTCCACCGCAGGCGGGACCTATGCGACTTGGCGAGCGGACGGACGGGAACTGTTCTTTGTCGGTCCAAATGGCAACTTAATGGCAGCGGCGCTCTCAACAAACGGTGCGACGCTTGAGCCGGGCACTCCGGTGTCATTGTTTCCGTTGGGGATGATTCGCGGCACCCCTAGCATGGATGGTCGCAACTACGACGTGACACGCGACGGCCGCTTCTTGATCAACAGGGTGCTGGACAATCCGCCGACCACGCCCATCACGCTCATCCAGAACTGGCAACCGAAATAAGATGTTAGGGTGCGTACGGTGCCTCAAGTGCCAACGGGTGGGTGCGCCCGGGGTGCTCGCTTTGCTCGTGGGGAAATCCCCCAGGAGCCGCGCAAGCGGCCGACCCCCCGAGTCGCGGAGCGACGAGCCCGACAAGCGCCGGAGGCGCGAGTCCCACGAGGGCCGGCTTGTTCACCGTAGCGCGAGGGCGCGGAGGTGGAAGGCCCTCGCCCTAACCGAGCTCAGCTTCCAGGCGAGTCACCAAGCCATCGAGCTGCGCCACCACCGCCCGAACCGTGTCGGGCTTCGAGAGGTCGACGCCGGCGCGCTTGAGCAGCGCCATTGGATGGTCTGAGCCACCCGACCGCAGCAAGTCCAGGTAACGGGCGACGGCGGCCGGGCGGCCGGCGTCGTTCTTGCCGCCGATCTCTTCCATCAGCTTGGCGGTCGACGCGAAGCAGGTCGCGTATTGGTACACGTAGTACGGCGACTGGAAGAAGTGCGGAATCCGAGCCCAGGTGTGTTGCGCGCGGGTGTCGGCCGACAGCGCGTCGCCCCAATACTCGCCGAGCAACCGCGAGTAGATGCCGCTGAGCGTCTCGGACGTGATCGGCTGATCGGTCTCCACCAGTCGGTGGGCCTCGAGTTCGAAATCCGCAAACAGCACCTGGTTGTAGAACGTGCCGACGATGTTGTCGATGGCGTGCTGCAGCAGCACCGCCCGCTCTTCGCGGGTTTTCGCTCGCGCCAACAGCAACTCGAGCAGCAGCGCCTCGTTGAGCGTGGACGGCACTTCAGCAACGAAGATGGTGTAGCCGGAATACACGAACGGCTGCGTCTCCTGGGACAGCAGCGTATGCATCGAGTGGCCGAGCTCGTGCGCTAGCGTGAACACCGCGTCGAGCGTGTCGTTGTAGTTGAGCAGCATGTAGGGATTGGCGCCATACACGGGCGCCGAATAAGCGCCGCTCCGCTTGCCCTGGTTCTCGTAGACGTCAATCCACCGCTCGGTGAAGGCCTTGCGCACGCGCGCCTGGTACTCCGCACCAAGCGGCGCGACCGCCTCGATGATCCAGTCGAGCACATCGTCGTAGCGATAGCGCGCGTCGGAGTCAACCAGCGGCACCAACGCATCAAACACGTAGTAGTTCGAGAGGCCGAGCACGCGCTTGCGGAGCTGGTGATACCGGCGGAACGGACCGACGCCGTTCTTACCCTCACGAATCAGGTTCTCGACGACGCTGGTGGGGATGGCATTGCCGAACAGCGCGGCGTCCAGCGTGGTCTGGTAGCCGCGCGCGCGCGCCTCGAACCAGTCGCCCTGCATGACCCCGTTATAGAACGCGGCATAGGTATTGAGGTTCGCCGCGTAGGTGTCGTAGAGCGCCTCGTAGGCGAGGCGGCGATCCGACTGCGCGCGGCAGGTCGATAACAGCTTGCGGTACTGGCCGTAGCTGACCTGCGTCGATTCGCCACTCGACAGGGTGATGGTGGGAAACCGGGCATCGGCGGTCGACAGCGCGGCGTACGAGTCTTTCGGCACGCTGCCCAGGCGGTCCGAAAGGGACAACAGGCGTTCGCCTTGCTCGTCGAGCACGTGCGCCTGCAGGCGGAACACCTCTTCGACAGCAAAGCGGTACACCGACAATTCATCTGATGATGCCAACCACAGGCGCACCGTCGCGATCGGCAGCTTCAACAACTCCGGCTGGAACCACGAGGTCGCCTGCTGCCATTTCGCCATCAGCAGCTGTACGCGCTGGCGCTTGGCGTTCAGAGTGTTGTTCCTCTGGTCTTCGTCGTATTGCAGGGAGGGGTAATACCAAACCCGGTAGCTCAGCTGACCCAACGCGTCGCGGCCCTTGAGCGCGCGCAGCAGTTGCTCGGGGCCCTGGCCGAGGGTGCCTTCGTATTGCCGGTAGGCGGAAATCCCCGCGTCGAGGTCGGCAAACGCGGCTTCCCAAGCCTCCCAGCTCGGGAAGATGGAGGTCAGGTCCCAGGTATAGCGGGGGTCGAGCGATTCCCGAGTGGGAACCTGGGTAGAAGACGCCGGTGCGGGCGAAGACATCCGCCGATCATAACAAGTTCGCGAGCGGTCCCAGCGTGGGACCAATCCGTTCGACCAACCGCGGACGAGCCAGTGCTTCGGCGAGGGGACCGGGCAAGGGCACCGTTTCGCCAATCGCCGGCTCCACAACTCCCCTGAACTTCGCCGGATGCGCCGTCGCCAGCAGATGCGAGGCCGAACCGTGTCGCGCGCCGAGATAGGCAATGGCCGTGTGCGGGTCGGCCACATATCCGTAACGTTGATGCAGCTCGGCTATTGCACGCTTAACTTCGTCGTCGCGGTGGACGCTCGCTGAGATCATCGCGCGCATGGCGGTGCAGTCGCCGCCAAACAGCCACGACAGGCGCTCGAAGTTGCTCGGCGCGCCGACGTCCATCGCGTTGGCCACAGTTGCCACCGAGGGACGCGGTTCGTAGGCACCCGTCGCCAGGTAGCGCGGCACTGTGTCATTCACGTTAGTGGCTGCCACGAATCCGTCGATCGGCGCGCCCATGCGCCACGCCATGACGCCGGCCGCGAGATTACCGAAGTTCCCGCTCGGCACCGAGATCACGACGCGCGATCCTGCGGGCGCCTGCAATGCGGCGTACGCGTAGTAGAACATCTGCGGCACCAGCCGTCCCAGGCTGATGGAGTTGGCCGACGTCAAGCGGATTCGCTGCTGAAGCGCGCCATCGGCGAAGGCTTCCTTCGCCATGCGCTGGCAATCGTCGAACGAGCCCGACACCGCAACGGCGGTGACGTTGCCGCCTAGTGTCGTGAACTGCGCCTCTTGCACGGGGCTGACGTGGCCCTCTGGATACAGCACCACCACGCGGGTGTTCGGGACGCCCGAAAAGGCTTGCGCCACGGCACTGCCGGTGTCTCCGCTGGTCGCTACCAGGATCGTCAGTGGCGCACCGTCCGCTTCAAGATGCGAGAGAAACCGCGCCAGCGTCCGCGCCCCTACATCCTTGAACGCGAAGGTGGGTCCGTGAAACAACTCCACGACCTGCGCCGACTCGTCCAGCTGGATGATCGGAATCGGGAAGTTGAGCGCAGCGCGAATCAACGCGGCTAGCTCGGCTTCATCAAACTCGTCGCCGAGCAGCGCTTGCGCCATGGCTACGGCGACGTCCTGGAACGGCGCCTGCTTCAGACCGGCCCACCACTCGGCCGGCTGGCGCTTGAGCGTGGCGGGCACATAGAGACCGCCGTCGGGTGCCAGGCCCGACACCACCGCCTGCCGAAACGGCACCGCCGGCGCCTGCCCCCGCGTGCTGATGCAGATCACGAGATCACCCGGGCGCCCTGGCGTCCCACCAGTGAGATCCAGAGGTCGGCGCCCGCGTCACTTTCGGCGTTGAACGCGCGCTGCATCGCGTCGCCGGCCAGCTGCGCGACCTCGAGCGAGCTGGCCAGCGCGAACACCGACGGTCCTGAACCCGACAGGCTGCAACCGAGCGCGCCGGCCCCGAGCGCGGCCGCCTTCACGGGGTAGAAGCCGGGAACCAGTCCCGCACGCTTCGGCTCGGCAATGACGTCCTCAAGTGACCGCGACAGCAGCGCCTGGTCACCGTTGAACAGTGAGGCGACGAGCGCCCCCACGTTGCCCCACTGGCGCACCGCGTCACGCAGCGGCACCTGATCGCCCAGCAGCGCGCGCGCGGCGCCGGTCTGCACCTCCATGTGGGGATGCAGCACCGCGCAGGCCAGGCCCTCGGGAACAGGCAGCCGCACGATGTCTGGCGGATTGGCGCTGCGGGCGAGGATGAATCCGCCATAGAGCGACGGCGCCACGTTGTCGGGATGCCAGGCACCACCCGCCTGCTCGCCGGCCATGGCGCACGCCAGCAGCAATTCCAGCGAGGCCGGCCGTCCCAGCAGTTCGTTGGCGGCCACGACGGCGGCAACAGCGCTGGCGCCGCTGCTGCCAATGCCGCTGGCGAGCGGCAGTCCCTTGTGGATGGTCAGCGTAACGCCACGGGTCGTCTCGAGGCGTTGCAGCAGGGCCATGACCGCGGCGCCGGCCGTGTTGCGAGCGGGATCGAGCGGCAAGCGGCCCGCATCACCCTCGATGGCGGCAATCGTGACGCCGGGGCCATCTTTCTGGGCGGCAATCACGATGTCGCCCGGCTCGTCGAGGGCGAAGCCCAGCACGTCGAAGCCGCAAGCGACGTTTGAAACCGACCCTGGCGCGTATGCAGCGATCATCTGTGCCTAATCTGTGTCAATCGGCGGCCGCTCATTCGGCGCGGATCGGAATGGGCATGCCGTCGGCGCCAATCGCCACCAGCACCACTTCCGCCTCGGTCACCTTGACGCGTTCACCGTGGCCGGCGCCCCACCGCTCGGCCTCCACCAGCACCTTGACGGTAATCGACGTGCGCCCGACGCGTGTCGTTTCAGTAAAGAAATTCACCAGGTCGCCGACGAACACCGGCGCGTGAAACTCCACGGCGTTCATGGCCTTGGTGACGTAACGGTGGCCGGCCGTCTTGCGGGCCTCAACGGCCGACGCCAGGTCGATATGGGAAAGGATGACGCCACCGAAGATGGTGCCGAGCGCGTTGGTATCTTTCGGCAGCAGCAGCACCTTGATGGCGGGAACCCGGTCAGACATCACAAGAGCTTAACGCCCCGGCCAAAGCCGGTCGCTACGCTTTTTTTCGCCGCGGCCGAAAAAAATGAACGAGCCGGGATTATTCCGTTTATTCTGTTTATCCAGAAGATGAGCAAAGTCGCAGGCGGAAGCCTGAGCGCGGGCACCAGCCCCGGGAGCACTCCATGGTCGGTCACCGAAGCCGCCGAGTTATATGACGTCCCGCGCTGGGGCCAAGGTTACTTCTCGGTGGGCGAACAGGGCCACCTGCAGGTTCACCCGAACAAGGATCCGCTCCACGGCGTCGATCTGAAGCGGCTGATCGACCGACTGCAATTGCGCGGCCTGGCGGTCCCGATCCTTCTGCGCTTCACCGACATCCTGAAACACCGGCTCGGCGAAATCCACGGCGCGTTCCAGAGCGCGATCACACAGAACCAGTACCAGGGCAAGTACATCTGCGTCTACCCGATCAAGGTGAACCAGCAGCGCCAGGTCGTCGAAGAGGTATTGAACTTCGGCGCCCAGTACGGCTTCGGTCTCGAAGCAGGCAGCAAGCCGGAACTGCTGGCCGTGTCGGCCATGGCCAACAACGACACGCCGATCATCTGCAACGGATTCAAGGACTACGAATTCATCGAGATGGCGATGCTGGCCCACAAGATGGGGCGCCAGATCATCCCGGTGGTCGAGAAGTACACCGAGCTCGAGATGGTGCTCGAGTATGCGGAGAAAATCGGCGTACGGCCGAACATTGGCATGCGCGTCAAACTCGCCGCCCGTGGCTCGGGCCGCTGGCAGTCGTCTGGCGGCTTCCGCTCGAAGTTCGGCCTGACCGTCACCGAAATCCTGCGCGGGTTCGAGGAACTGAAGAAGCGCGGCATGGGCGACTGCCTGAAGCTGCTGCACTTTCACCTCGGCAGCCAGATCACGCACATTCGCATCATCAAGGGCGCGCTCAACGAGGCGGCCCGCGTGTACTGCGAACTCGCCAAGCAGGGCGCCGGCCTCGAATACATGGACGTCGGCGGCGGCCTGGGCGTCGACTACGACGGCTCGCAGACCAACTTCGAGTCGTCCATGAACTACACGCTGCAGGAATACGCCAACGACGTCGTCTATCACATCCAGACGGTGTGCGACGAAGCGGGCGTCAAGCACCCGACGATTATCTCGGAGAGCGGACGCGCGATTTCGGCGTACCACAGCATGTTGATCTTCAACGTGCTGGGCACGCTCAACTTCGGCGAGGAGACCATCCCGACCGAAGTGAAGGAAGAGTTCGAGCAGCCGCTCGTGGACCTGATCGAGGCGTATCACGGCGTCACCGGGCGCAATGCGACCGAGACCTACCACGATGCGCAGCAGGCGCTCGACATGGCGATGAACCTGTTCAGCGGTGGCTACCTGTCGCTCGAGCAGCGGTCACACGCCGAGAACCTGTACTGGGCCATCTGCGACAAGATCAACAAGCTGTGCAAGGAGATGGCGGACGTGCCGGAGGAGCTCAAATCGCTCGAAGAGCTGCTCTCAGACACTTACTTCTGTAATTTCTCGCTGTTCCAGTCGATCCCCGACAGCTGGGCGATCAAGCAGCTCTTCCCGGTCATGCCGATCCATCGCCTCAACGAGCGGCCGACCGAGCACGCCGTCATCAGCGACATCACCTGCGATTCTGACGGCAAGCTGGATCAGTTCATCGATCGTCGCGACGTCAAGAAGACGCTCCTGCTCCACCGCTTCGACGGCGAACCCTACTACCTGGGCGTGTTCCTGGTCGGCGCCTACCAGGAAATCCTGGGCGACCTGCACAACCTGTTCGGCGACACGCATGCGGTGCATATCTCGCTCGGCGAGAACGGCATCGATCACACGGAGGGCGCGCGGGTCGAGCACATCATCAAGGGCGACACCGTCCGCGAGGTGTTGAAGTACGTGGAATTCGAGCCGGAAATGCTGATGGGCAAGCTGCGCCGCGACGTGGAACAGGCGGTCAACGCCAACCGCATGGAAGACCAGGAAGCCGGACGCCTGCTCCGCTTCTATGAAGAGGCGCTGCAGGGCTACACCTACCTCGAAGATCCAAACGTGGATTAACGGTTCGCTATTCGCTGTTCGCTAGCGTCGCGCCAGACGTAATTCGAGGTGCCTGCGCACGTCTGGCCACTCCGTGGCCAGGATGCTGTAGACCACCGTGTCTCGCACGGTGCCATCGCGGCGCGCCTGATGATGGCGGAGCACCCCGTCCTTCTTGGCGCCGATGCCTTACGCCTTCTGTGACACGAAGTTGAAGTGATCGGTGCGCAGCCCGACGACCCGGCACCCGAGTGTCTCGAAGGCGTGCGCCAGGAGGATCAGCTTGCAGGTGGTATTGACGTGGCTCTTCTGGCAACGGGCCGCGTACCAGGTGTAACCAATCTCCACCCGATCGATCGCCGGCACCATGTCGTGATAGCGGGTGCTGCCGACGATCACACCGTCGGAGAGATCGCGGACCGCCCAGGGCAACATGTGGCCTTCGCGCTGCCCCTTCAGCGCATCGTCAATGTAGCCCTGCGTGCCGGCGGCATCGGGCACCGAGGTGAACCACAGCTTCCACAGTTCGCCATCGGCAGCGGCGGCGGCCAACCCATCCCGGTGTTCGACGGACAGTGGCTCCAGCCTGGCGCCGGGAAGTTCGAGCACGACGGGTTTCGGGGCAATCATTTCGCAAATCTATCAAAGATGAGGGTCCGGGCGCGGTTGGCCGCCTGGCCCGGTCATCTGCTAACGTAGGGCCGTGTCTGCCTCGAAGTGACGTGCCGGAACCATTTGACCTGTTGATCACGGGCGCCGAGGTTGTGACGGGACTCACCACTGGTCCTGCCACGCTGGCCGTGACTGGCGGCAGGATCGCCGCCATCCTGGATCCCGCCGCTCGGCCACCAGCCGCCGGCGTCATTGACGCCAGCGGCCTGCACGCGTTGCCCGGCCTGATCGACACGCACGTGCACACGCGCCACCCCGGCATCGCCGAGCGCGAGGACTTCCGGTCGGGCACCGCCGCGGCCGCGGCCGGCGGCATTACCACGCTGTTCGAGATGCCCATCGCCAAGGTGCCGACCAATAGCGCCGACGGGGTCCAGCGTCGCGTCGCGGCCATGACACCCGAGGCGTACATCGACTTCGCACTCTACGGCGGCGCCGGACACGAGAACCTGCACGAGATCCCCGGCCAGGCCGCTGCGGGTGTAGTGGCGTTCAAGACATTCCTGCAACCGCCTCCACCCACGCGACTCGACGAGTTCTTCGGCCTGTGGTGCACCGATCATGAGGCACTGAGGGGCGTCATGGCAGCGGTTGCGGCTACGGGCTTGCGGCACTGCTTCCACTGCGAAGACACGCCGATGTTTCAGGCCTTGCAGGCCCAACTGGCCGACGCCGGACGGCGCCGCGGCCGGGCTCACGCCGACAGTCGCCCGCCGATCGTGGAAGAGGTGTCGGTCGCCATGGTGCTGGCACTCGCCGCCGAGAGCGGCGGCCCGGTAGGCGTGGTGCACTGCTCGAGCGCCCGCTCGGCGCAACTGGTGGCTGACGCGCGATCGCGAGGCATCGACGCCACCGTGGAGACCTGCCCGCCGTACCTGTTTTTCACCGACGAGGCGCTCGACCGCATCGGGCCGTTTGCCAAGTGCAACCCGCCGCTGCGCTCGGCCGAAGACGTGCAGGCGCTCTGGCGCGCCCTCGATCGCGGCCTGATCGACTACCTCGGCACTGACCACTCGCCGTTTCTCGCACACGAGAAGGCCGCAGCCACCGACGACATCTTCAAGGCGCCGCCGGGCTTGTGCGGTCTCGAGGTGATGGCGCCGTTAATGCTGACGGCGGTCGCCGAGGGTCGACTCACGCTGCCGCGCATGGTGGCGCTGTGCGCAACGCGCGCCGCTGAGCTGTTTCGCTTGACCGGGAAAGGACGCGTGGCCGAGGGTGCCGACGCCGACCTCACACTGGTGGACCTCGGCGCGGACTGGACCTACGACAGCCGGCAAGCCATCACCAAGTCGCGAGACAACATGGCTATCTACGACGGCGTGCGGATGCGTGGGCGCGTGGTTTCCACCTTTGTGCGTGGCGTGCGCGTGTTCCACGAAGGCGCCATCACCGGCGCCGCCGGGCACGGCCGCTTCGTGAGGCCGGCGTGACGCCGATCCTCGGCATCGTCACGATTGGGCAAACGCCGCGTCCGGACCTGGCCGAGGCGTTTGGCGCGGAGGCGCCGCAGGCGGAGGTGCGCGTCGCAGGCGCGCTGGACGACATCCGCCTTGAAGACCTCGTCGCCCTCCAGGCCACAACGACGTCGGGGCCTGACGTACTCGAGTACCCGCTACTCGTTCGCCTGGCGTCCGGCGCGCACATCGAAGTGCCGCTGGATCGCCTGGTCCCGCGCGTCACGGCGGCGGTGTGCAGGTTGGCAGCGGATGGCGCCGTGGCGATCGTGGTGGCATGCGCGGGCGCCTTTCCCGACGTCCCGTGTCCGGTCAAGGTGCTGCTGCCTGGCCGCATCGTGCCGGCCGTCGCCGGCGCCCTCAGCCACACCCGCCGCGTCGGCATCGTCACGCCGAACCGCGCGCAGGTGCCCTACGCAGAACGCAAGTGGCGGGCGGATGGCTTCGAGCCCACGGTCACCTGGGCGTCACCGTCGCGCGACGACGAGATGGCGCGCGCGGCCGACGAGCTGCGCGGCGCCGACCTCGACCTGATCGTGATCGACTGCATGGGGCATGCGGACGAGGCGCGACGAGTGATGGCGCAGCGGAGCCGCCGGGTCGTGATCGCGGCGCAATCCGTGGTGGCGCGCGTCGCTGGCGCCCTGATCTGACGACGCGCGGGTCGCCGGTTGGACATCTACCGCGCTTCGTGCGTGATGCGCCCGCCCACCATCGTCAACCGGATCGCGCCATTCAACAGCGCTTCCGACCTGGTTGATCCCACGACCAGCGGGTCAATGTCCATCACCGTGATGTCGGCCGCGCGCCCCACCGCCAGCGTGCCGCGGTCGCCTTCCGCAAATGCCGCGTACGCCGCCCACGTCGAGTAGCCGCGCACGGCTTCCTCGGGTGTCATGCGCTGGGCCGCATACCAGCCACCTTCGGGCTGCAGCGCCTTGTCGCGGCGCGTGACCGCCGCATGCAGGCCGTAGAAGATCGAGTGGTCCGAGCCCGTGAGGTCGGAGCCGAACGTCAGCCTGACGCCATTCTGGCGGAACGTGCGCCACGCATAGGCGCCCGCCACGCGCTCGGGCCCCAGCCTGGCCTCGGCCCACGGCTTGTCTTCGACCGCATGCGGCGGTTCCACCGAGGCGATCACGCCGAGCGAGGCGAAGCGCGCGAAGTCGACGGGGTGCACGACTTGCGCATGCTCGATGCGGTTGCGGTGGTTGCGCACGGCCGGGTTGCGGTCCTGGACCGACTGGATGAAGTCGAGCGTCTCGCGGTTGCCGGCGTCACCGATGGCGTGGATGCCGACCTGGAAGCCCGCCGTCATCAGCTCGGCCACCAGGGCCTGGTCGAACCCGTAGTTGCCACCGCTCACGCCGCGGTGACCCTGCTGGTCGGCGTAGTCGTCGATCAGGCGCGCGCCGCGAGAACCGAGTGAGCCGTCGTAGTAGGCCTTCACCGATCGCACGGTCAACATGGCCGCCGGATCGAGGCGGGGGCCCTTCTTCAACCAGGCGCGGCTGAGCGCCGTGTCGCGGGCCGAGAGCATGGCGTAGACGCGCACCGGCAGTTCGCCCGAGGCCTCGAGCGCCTCGAACGCCGACATCAGCTCCGCGTCAGCGCCGGCTTCGTGCACCCCGGTGAACCCGTCGCGGGCCATGCGCTTCAGTCCGGCCAGCACCCAGGCGCGCGCCTGGTCAGGGGTCGGCGGCGGAACCGCTCCCTCGAGCAGCGTCACGGCGCGATTGAGCAGCGTGCCAGACGGCTCGCCCTTCGCATCCTTCAGAATCTCGCCCCCTACCGGCGGCTTGGTGGCGCGGGTGATGCCGGCCTTCTCGAAGGCCAACTGGTTACCCCACACCGCGAACCCGTGGAGGCTGTCGAGCACGACCGGGTGGTCGGGCACCTGCTCACTCAACCGGCGCATCGTGGGGTAGCGGCCGGCCCACGCACCCTCATCCCAACCTCGGCCCACCACCCACTCACCCTTGGGCACCTTGGCCGCGTACGCCACCGTGCGGGCCACGGCTTCCTCTTCATTCGCCACGCCGGTCAAGTCCAATTGCGTCTCGGCCTGGCCGAGCTCGCGGATGTGCACGTGCGAATCGACCAGCCCCGGCAAGGCCGTCGCGCCCTTCAGGTCCACCACGCGCGTGGCCGGACCGCGGTACGCCTCAGCCAGCGGCGATGTGCCGGTGAACACGATGCGGCCGGCGCGGATGGCGATGGCCTCGGCATCGGGCCGCCAGCCTTCGGCGGTGTGCGGGGCGCCGGCGGCGGGCGTGCCGTCGGCGGCGGGGTCGTCCCACGTGAACGTGTAGACGCGTCCGTTCGTCAGCAGCATGTCGGCGGGCTCCACGGCGGGCGCGCCGCTGCACGCGGCGGTGCACGCGGCGGTAATCACTAGCGCGCACAGCGCGCCGCTGGCAATGCGGAGAGTCATGAGGCACATGATACCGGACGATACGCTAGACTGATCTGAATCAGAACGCTCGCCTTGACCACACCTGCGCACTCGTAATGTCGTGCGGTGCCGGCGTCGTGGTCTTTGCTCTCGCGGCGCTCTCGTTGGTGCAGGGTCCCGCGCCTATCCAGATCTCAGCACAGGCACGATCGCTAACGCCAAAAGTGATGTCGCCGTGCTCGCGATCGCCCACTGCATTGGGGCAGACACATTGGGCGTGCGTGCGTGCGTGCGTTCGACAAGGATGTGGCCACCGACCGGGACGGCAACACCTGGCGCGCCATCGCCGGCGTGGACCTCGACGTCCAGACCGGCGCGGGGGCGATCATTTGGGTAGGGCGTACTCGAAGACGTACTTGTGTTCCTTGCCTTCGATGATGATGTCCATCTTGCCGGTCAGGCCGACGAGTTCTCCGGTGGCGGAGTCGGGGACCACCGTAATCGTAAGCGACGGCTTGCCGCGGTCCATGATGCCGGTGTGCTGCAGTGCGAAGCTGCCCTTCCTGCCATGCAGCGTCCCGGAGATGCGCTCGACGGCTGAATAGGCCGCCGAGCCATTCACGGCAATACCGGCGGCGGTAATCATCTCGCCCTTGCCGACGGCGTTGATGTCGCCCTTGAAGACCTTGTCGAGCGCGATGCGTCCCAGGTTAGGGCCCTCGGGTGTGTTGTCGTTGCCGACTGGCGCCAGCTTCACTTCGAATGTGCCCGTTGCGCGTGTCATCACTACCTTCTGTTCCGCGAAGACGGGTGCCAGAGAACAGGCCAAGACGCCAATTGCAAGAAATGTCCGCATCCCATTTGCCTCGTTCGATGCCCTGTGAACCGCGGGCAGGAGAAGTATACGTTGGCGGGAACCCCAGGCTTTATCCGGCGTCCAAACGGTATGTCGTCGCCTTCGGTCCGTATTGGCATTTTGACTCTGTCTGGTCTGTGTTTCATCTGCGGCCTGTCGGTGGTCTCCGCTGCGGCCCAGGACACCACTGGTGTGGGTGCGATCAGCGGCATCGTCCGCGACGCCTCCGGCAAAACCGTAGAGGGCGTTCGCGTGTGCGCGCTCGATACCCCAGCCTGCGCCACCACCGATGCCGAGGGTGCGTTTCGCATCGCTGACGTCCGCTCCGGTGCGTACCGTCTCGAGATCCTGCCCACGGAAGGTTTGCCGTTCACGAGCGAACCAGTGGAGGTGCACGCGGGCCTCGACGGCACCGTGGAGGTGACGCTGCCCAAACTCGAAGGGCTGACCCAGACCGTGACGGTGACGGCGCCAGCCTTTCAGGCGCCGGAAGAAGTCAAGAACTCCAGCTTCCTGATCGAACCGCGCCAGGTCCTGAAGGTCGCCGGCGCCAACCAGGATATCTCCAAGTACCTGGTGAGCCTCCCCGGCGTCGTCAGCGGCACCAACGACGGCCGTAACGACATCATCGTCCGTGGCGGCAGTCCCCTGGAGAACCTCTTCGTCGTCGACAACGTCGAGATCCCGAACCTCAACTCGTTCGCGAACTTCGCGTCGGCCGGAGGCATTTCGAGCCAGCTCGATGCGCAGTTGATCGAGGACGTGACCTTCCTGACCGGCGGGTATCCCGCCCCGTACACCAACCGCACGTCCAGCGTGCTGCAGGTGACGCAGCGCGAAGGCAACCGTGAGCGGTTCGGCGGCTGGGCCACTCTCGGTGCCGGCGGCCTCGGCGCGATTCTCGAAGGCCCGATCAACGGCGGCAAAGGCTCGTGGGTCGTGTCGGCTCGCCGGAGCTTCCTCGACGCCTTCACCGACGACATCGGGTTTGGCGGCGTCCCGGTGCTGTACTCGCTCAACGCCAAGGGCGTCTACGATCTCAGCCCGAAGGACCGGCTGTGGATGGTGAACATCTCCGGCATCGACGAGATCCGGCTGGGCCTCAGCGAGAAAACGACCGACGTCACCGACGAGATCACCAACTTCGACATCCGCTACAACGGGTGGCGGTCGGCCACCGGCGTCAACTGGCAGCGCATCTTCGGCACGCGCGGCGTGGGCCTGCTCGGCGTGACGCACTCAGAAGCCAAGGTGGTGCAGCAGGTGAAGGATCTCGTGAGCGACACCTCGCCGCCAGCCGGGCTTTCGCCCGGGACCGTGGTCGCCGGCAGCCCGATCGTCTATCGCGAAGACTCGCGCGAGGGCGAGACCACGCTCAAGTACGACCTCACGGTGTACATGCCGTTCGTCGACAAAGTCCAGGCCGGCGGCAGCTTCAAGGTGTTCCGCATCAACTACAACGCGGCCTCCCCGTACGGCAACGACACGCCGTATTCGCCGGTGGCCGGCATCGATCCGTTCGCCCTCTCCACGAGCTACCGGTCGTACCAGACGGGCGCCTACCTGCAGGCCACCAAGAACCTGAGCCCGCGCTTCGACCTGACCCTCGGCGGCCGCGTCGACCACTACGGCATCCTGGGCGAGACGCGGTTCAGCCCGCGCGCGGGCGTGAACTACCGCTTCACCGACACGCTGTCGTGGACTGCCAGCTACGGCCAGTACTTCCAGCAGCCCTCGTTCCTCTTCGTGTCGGCGTTTCCCGAAAACGCCTCGCTCGTCCCCTGGCGTGCCGATCACTATGTGACGGGCGTGGCGTGGACGCCCTCGCCGGGATTGCGGGTGACCCTGGAGGGGTACCGCAAGAACTACACGGACTACCCCGTGGCCCGCGACCTTCCCTCGCTGTCGTTCGCCAACATCGGCGACACCTTCGACGTGCGCGAAATCCTGTTCCCGCTCGAGAGCGACGGCGAAGGCTACTCGGAAGGCTTCGAGTTCTTCGCGGAGAAACGGCTCTCGTCGAAGCTCTATGGCCAGACCAACGTGGCGTTTTCGCGGACGCGGCACGCCGGCCGCGACGGCGTCCTGCGCCCGGGCTCGTTCGACTACCCGGTGGTCGTGAACGTGGTGGGCGGGTACCGACTCTCGCCGAAGTGGGAGTTCTCGACGCGCTTGTCCTTCCTCTCGGGCCGTCCCTACACGCCGTTCGACCCGGCCGTGTCGACCGCCCAGCGCCGGGGCGTCTACGACCTCTCGCGGGTCAACGCGGGTCGGGCGCCGGACTATTCTCGCGTTGACGTGAGGGTGGACCGGACGTTCAACGTGGCGGGACAGCCGCTCAACCTCTTTGTCGGCGTCCAGAACCTGGCCAACCGCCGCAACTTCGCCAGCTACAATTGGAACCGCCGCACCAACACCGAACAGTTTGGCGAGCAGCAGGGGCTCTTTCCGATCCTGGGCTTGGACTACAAGTTCTAGGAGGTCCTGACGGCTATAGTGCGCCCTTCGAGACTGTCTGACTCCATGCCACCATTCCCGGCTCGTCTTGTGTTGCTCGCCTCCTCCCTGGCCTTGACGGCCGCCTGCCGGCCCGCGCCTCCCCCGTCGGAGCCGACGCCCAGCCTCACCGTGGCGATCGTGGCGCCGCGGACGCAGACCATCGCGCGGGAAGTGCGCGCCTCTGGTGCCATCGCCGCCTGGGAAGAGATCCAGATCGGGGCCGCGCTGCAAGGCGTACGGGTCGAGGCCGTGCTGGTCGAAGTCGGTGACGCGGTCCGTCGCGGCCAGGTGGTCGTGCGGCTCGATGCGCGCGCCGCCACCGCTCAACTGGCGCGCGCGGATGCGGCGGTGCGCGAGGCAAAGGCCGCTCTCGATCTGGCCCTCAGCCGCGGGGCGCGGACGCGGGCACTGGCGGCCGAGAAGCTCGTGCCGGCCCAGGACGTCGACAACGTCGCTGCCGACGAGGCCCGGGCGCGCGCACAGCTCGACACGGCGGCGGCCAACCGCGACGTCGCGCAACTGCAGGTCGACTTCGCCGTCATCACCGCGCCGGAAGCCGGCGTCATCTCAGCGCGCAGCGTCCAGCCGGGACAGGTCGTCGGCACGGGCGAACTGCTGCGCCTCATCCGCGGCGGGCGCCTTGAATGGCGCGCGGAGCTGGACGAAGCCGACCTGAGCCGCATTGTCGCCGGTGCGGCGGTGGTGCTCGACGGCGTGGATGGCTCGCAGGTCGCCGGGCGCGTGCGACAGATTGCCCCGGGCATTGACGCCGGCCGGCGCACGGGTACGGTCTACGTTGATGTGCCCGTTCCCGGCACGCTGCGGGCCGGGGCCTTTGCGCAAGGGCGGATTGTGCTCGGCGAAGCCACGCCGCTGACGGTACCGGCTGAGACGGTGGTGCGGCGCGATGGCCGCACCTACGTGTTCGTCGTCGACAAGGATCAACGCGCGCGCGAGCGGCTGGTTGAGCTCGGTGTCGATGTCGGCGACAGCTTCGAGATTCTCAGCGGCCTCACGGCGCAAGACGCGGTGGTCGCCAGGGGCGCGGGATTCCTGAGCGACGGTGACCTGGTGCGTGTCGCCCCAACCGCTCCCACCGCCAAGGCGACCCCGCCGGGAGGGGGCGCATGAATGTCTCGGCCTGGTCAATCCGCACGCCGCTGCCGGCGATCCTGATCTTCCTGATCTTGACGATCCTGGGCCTGGTCGGCTTCAACCGGCTCGCGATCTCGCAGTTTCCAGACCTCACCCTGCCCACGGTGACGGTGACCGTCACGCTGCCGGGCGCGTCGCCGACGACGATGGAGTCGCAGGTGACGCGCAAGGTCGAAGATGCCGTGGCCAGCGTGGCCGAGATCGACGACCTCGTGTCGACCGTGAACGAAGGCGTCTCGGTGACGCGCATTGCCTTCGAGCTCGGCCGCGACTCGGCACAGGCGCTCGACGAAGTGCGCGATGCGGTCGACCGCATCCGCAGCGCCCTGCCTCGCGACATCGACGAACCCGTGGTGGCACGCGAGAACATCGCCGGCGGCGACGTCGTCACCTTCGCCGTCCGCGCCGACGGCCTGAGCGACGAGGAACTGAGCTGGTTCATCGACGACACCGTCAACAAGCGCCTGTTCGGCGTGCCAGGCGTCGGTGCCGTGCGCCGAGTGGGCGGCGTGACGCGCGAAGTGCGGGTCGCCCTGCGCGCTGATGCCGTGCAGGGCATGGGCGTGAGCCCCGCCTCGCTCTCGCTGCAGCTCGCCCGCATCCAGCAGGAACAGCCCGGGGGGCGCACGACGCTTGGCGGCGGTGAGCAGTCGGTGCGCACGCTCGGCACCGTGAACACGGCCGGCGATCTGGCGGCCTTCCCCATTGCCCTGCCCGACGGCCGGTCGGTGCGCCTGTCAACGATCGCCGACGTGCGCGACACCCATGCCGACCCCACGCAGGCCACCACCCTCGATGGTCAGCCGGTGGTGGGACTGGCCGTGCGGCGCACGCTTGGTTCGAGCGAAGTGAAAGTGGGTGACGCCGTTCGCGTGGCGGTCGCCGAGCTGCAGGCCCTCCATCCACGTGTGCAGTTCACCGAAGTGGCGTCGTCCACCCCCGAGGCGCAGGCCTCATACGACTCGTCGATGACGATGCTCTGGGAAGGCGCGCTGCTGGCGGTGATCGTGGTGTGGTGGTTCCTGCGCGATCTGCGCGCCACCTTCATTGCGGCGGTCGCCCTGCCGCTGTCGATCATCCCGACCTTCGCGGCGATGTACTGGCTCGGCTTCAGCCTCAACCTGATCACGCTGCTGGCGCTGGCAGTCGTCGTCGGCATCCTGGTCGATGACGCGATCGTCGAAGTCGAGAACATCGACCGCCACCTGCGCATGGGCAAGCGCCCGTTCGATGCCGCCCTCGAGGCGGCCGACGAGATCGGGCTGGCCGTGATCGCCATCTCCTGCACGTTGGCCGCGGTGTTCGTGCCCGTGGCGTTCATGCCTGGCATTCCCGGCAAGTTCTTCCGGGAGTTTGGCTGGACGGCGGCCACGGCCGTGCTCTTCTCGCTGCTCGTGGCGCGCCTCATCACGCCGATGATGGCTGCCTACATGCTGCGGCCGCAGCCGCACGTGCCCACCGACTCGCGACTGATGCTCGCCTACCTGCGCCTGGCCGACGCCACCTTGCGCCATCGCGGGTTGACGCTCTTTGCGGCGGTGGTCTTCTTCGCCGCCTCGCTGGCGATCGTGCCGCTCTTGCCCACGAGTTTCCTGCCGCCAACCGACGGCCGTCAGAGCGCCCTGGTCATCGAGCTGCCGCCTGGGTCGGCGCTCGCCACGACGCGCGCGGTCGCCGAGGAGGCCCGGCAGCGCATCGCCGACATTCCGGAAATCAAGCACATCTTCATCACCGCCGGCAGTGGCGCGGCGGGCGGCGGCCCGGGCGGCGGCGGACGCGTCGACGAAGTCCGCAAGGCCACGCTGACGATTCTGTGGGCCGTCGAACGCGAGCGCAACCAGCAGGCACTCGAGACCGACGTGCGCGGACGCCTGCAGTCGCTGCCCGGCGTGCGCCTGAGTTTCCAGGGCGGCGGGCCCGGCCGAAGCCTTCAGCTGGTGCTCGCTGGCGACGATCCGCTCGCGCTGGCTGAGGCGTCGCAGGGCATCGAGCGGTCGATCCGTCAGCTGCCGAACCTGGGCACGGTGAGTTCGACCGCCTCGCTCGTGCGGCCCGAAGTGATCGTGCGGCCGGACCCGGCACGGGCAGCCGCCCTGGGCGTCACCACCGCCGACATCGCCGCCGCCGCCCGGGTGGCTACGCGCGGCGACTACGACCAGGCGCTGGCCAAGCTGAATCTGCCCGACCGACAGGTGCCGATTCGGGTGCAGCTGGACGACCGCGTGCTGGCCGACCCCGCGATGCTCGGACAGCTGCGCGTGCCACGCTCCACCGGCGGCGTGGTGCCGCTTTCAGCGGTCGCCACCATCGTCGTCGGCAGCGGCCCGTCCCAGATCGCCCGCTTCGACCGCCGCCGCAACATCACGATCACGGCCGACCTGAACGGCCGGCCGCTGGGTGACGTCGATGCGCAAGTCAAGGCCTTGCCGGCACTGCAGCAGTTGCCGGCGGGCGTGACGGTGCAGGCTTCGGGCGACAGCGAGGTCTTTCAGGAACTGTTTCTCGGCTTTGGCGTCGCCATGCTCACCGGCATCGTGTGCGTCTACGCCGTGCTCCTGCTGCTCTTCAACCACGCCGGCCAGCCGCTCACGATTCTGATCGCGGTGCCGCTGGCGGCCGCCGGCGCGTTCATCGCGTTGCTGGTAACGGGCACGCAGATCTCGATGCCCGTGCTGATCGGCCTCATCATGCTGATCGGAATCGCCGTGAAGAACTCGATCCTGGTGGTGGACTACGCGGTCGATGCGCAGCGACTGCACGGAATGTCGCGTCACGAGGCGCTCATCGACGCCTGCCACAAGCGGGCGCGGCCAGTCGTGATGACGACGATGGCGATGATTGCCGGCATGCTGCCCATCGCCCTGGGCTACGCTGCTGACTCGAGCTTCAGGGCGCCGATGGCGATTGCGGTCATCGGCGGCCTGATCACCTCGACAGTGCTGAGCCTGGTGGTGGTGCCGGCGGCCTTCACGCTGGTCGAGGACATCGAGCATGTGCTCTTCCGGCGGCGGACGCCCCGGGCCGTCGCGGTGGCCGGCGCCAAGGCGCTCGAAGGCTGAACCGCGCGGAACTCCGTTCGTGGTTGCGTGCCTTCCTATTGCCCTGGCTTGTAGGTTCGCTCGGTGTGCCCTTCCAGTTGCGCCTTGTAGAAGTAGACGTCTCGCAGGCTGCCGGTGGCGTAACGGTCGGCCTGGTCGTTGAAATGCTTCGAGCCGGGCACACTGTTCAAGCCACCGGCCGTCACGGCCTTGGCCTTGACCTGGTCACCGAACTCGATCACTGCAACGAAACTGTTGCCGCTGGTGCCGTACCACTTCTTCGTGCCGGGATAGGCCCGAGCGCCGAATGACGCCAGCGAGCCCCAACGCGCTGACGCAAACATCACCGGCGTGCTCGGCTTCGAGTCGTCGAACTTCTGGACGATGTTCGCATCGTTGCGCTGGAAGCGATTGATGTCGCCCCACGGCGTCTGCCACTTGCCGAAGTCAGCCGTCAGCTTGTCGGCGGCAGCCGCCAGCGATTCGAGCCGTTCCTGCGGCGTCGCCTTCAGTTTCATGTAGTCGTAGGTGCTGAGGTTGGCCTTGCGCGCGGCCGGGCTAACTCGCTGCCACAGGTCTTCACCGTAGAACACAGCCACCGAGGTCGGCACCGACGCGGCCGACCAGCGATAGTCCCAGTCCTTGAGCACGGCAATCTGGTCCACCACCTTCGCCTTCAGCGGGTTCGACGCGGGCGCCTGTGCGTGCGCCTTGAGCAGCAGCGGAATCTGGATGTCGAACTCCGGCATGTAGCTGTCGTAGGCGGCGCCGATCAGCGAATCGACCGTGAAGCCTTTCTTGCCTTCGAGCACGCGAATGGCGTGCACGCCGCGCGGGTTTTCGCTGCCCGAGTCCATGTAGGGCGGGTAGTCCTTCTGCTTCGGGCTGTTGGCGCCCGCTGCGGAGTACGGGTAGTTGTTGGTGTTGTAGACCCAGCCGTTGGGAGGATTGACGGAGTTGGGCGACTCGTCAAACGAATGCAGGCCGTTCCATTCCGTCGCTGGATTGGTCCCATCGACCGGCTTGGTCCAGTCGAACTTCGCATCGCGCTTGGGCACGAAGTTCGAATGGAAATAGGCAATGTTGCCGTCGGCATCGGCGTACAGCGTGTTGTTGGACGAGTTGGTGTGCAGCGCCATCACCTTCTTGTAGTCGTCCAGGTTGCGCGCCTTGGTGCGCGAGTACGACTGCGTGAGCGCCTTGAGCGGCTCGTTCATCAACCGGACGCTCACCCACTTGCCGTCAGCCGCCCGAACAATGGGACCGCGGTGCGTCTTGTAGACGGTGAATTCCTTGTTCGCCAGGCCGGCGCCGGCCTTGTACGGCACGGTGACCTTGGACGCAACCAGCGACCGCTCTTCGCCGCCGACGCGATAGGTGTAGGTGCCGTCAGCTTTCTTCGTGACCGTCTCGAGATACTCGTCGATGTTATCGACGCTGCTGGAGGTGTGCATCCAGCCGGCTTTGTCGTTGAAGCCCTGGTAGATGAAGAACTGACCCCAGGTCAGCGCGCCGTAGGCGTTCAGGCCCTCTTCGCTGACCATCTGCGCCTCTTCACGAAAGAAGAATGAGGTGTGGGGGTTGATGAGCAGTTGCGCCTTACCAGACGCGGTGTTGGCGCCGGCGATGGCAATGCCGTTGGAGCCGGTGGGTTCGGCCGGAGGCGCCAGAACGTCGGTCGAGTCGAAACGCGCGGTGCTGGTCGGGGGCGCCGCCGCTCCATAAAAGGCCTCGAGCTGTCCGAGGTTGACGCGCTCAATGTCACCACCAATGCTGCCCTCGCTGAAGCTGAGCGCCATCCACGGTTCGAACTTCGCGATCACGCGCGGCTTCACGGTCGGGTGCGTGTGCAGGTAAAAGTTGAGGCCGTCGGCCCAACCGTCCATCAGGGCCTTGAGCCACGGCTCGGCCTTCGCGTAATCGGCCTTGAGGCTGTCGGGATTGATGAACAGCTTCATGCGCAGGTCGCGGTAGATCTCGCCTTCGCCTTCCGCTTCAGCAAGCCGTCCCTGCGAGTTGATGAAGTTGGTCTCGACGCGCTGGAAGTCGTCCTCGGCCTGTGCGAACATCAGCCCGAACACGACGTCGGCGTCGGTCTTGGCGTAGATGTGAGGCACGCCCCAGTCGTCGCGGATGATGGTGACACCTTCGGCGCGCTTCTGCCAGGCGGCGACTTCAGGACTGACCGCGGGCGCAGTCGGCTGTGACGAGCACGAGGCAAGGGCGATGACACAGATGAGGGCAAGCTTCTTCATGGCCCTGGAATTGTGACACAGACGAGGGCTTGGAGGCTTGGAGGCTTAGAAACGAAGGCCGCCGCCGAAGGTGAACTTGAAGGCGTGGCCGAAGAACCCGTCGTTGCTGATCTCGCCGGCCGGGCTAAAGGTCGGCCCCGGATACTTGAGGATGCGGTCGCCCGCGTCGAAGCGAAAGAAGGTCCGGGCAGATGTTGAAATTTCCAGACCGCCGCCCAACTCAAGACTCGGCATCGTCTGTCCCGCCGCCATCAGGCACGACAGCGGTGGCGGAAAGATGGCGAGACACGCGAAGGGCTCCGGTGCGCCGGTCGACTTGAGAAAGCCGGCGCCGACGCGCACGAATGGCCGCAGGCGGCCCAGGCGCGGTCCGGCGGTCAGGGCCACCAGGCCCTCGATGCGGTCCCCGGTGAACGCGATGCCCTCGCCAGGAAATTCGCTCGGATACCAGTTCACCTCGGTCTCGACGCCGATAGTCGGCATCAGCTTCCAAACAAAGCGCCCGCCAATGCCGTAGTCGGCGCCGTTGAACTCACTCCACTGCGAGCCGACGAAGTTCGCGCCGAGGTCAACCGACTGCGCACGCACCGCCGCGGTTGAAAGCAGGAAGGCGAGGAAGGCGAACGAGACGATGCGGGTAGTCATGTTAGTTGGAGACGACCGCCGAGGGATTTGGCCGTGCCGGCCATCCCCGGGTTCAGGCGCCGGGCGCTTTCGTGGCCTCGGCAAACGCTTCGGGCGAAATGCCGTGCGTCACGAACAGGCCATGGGCGAGCAGCAAGTACTGTTCGAGATTGATCCATTCGCCTTCGTACCGCACGCGCTTGCTCCAGGCGCACACCGTGAGCAGATCGTCGTGGCCGACGGTCGGCGCGTGCCGTCTCGGCGCTTCAGAGAGGAACGAACAGTGCAGCCCCGGCACGAAGTTGGCCTTCGCGTTGAACTGCACCTGTCGCGCGCTACCGTCGGCAAGCACCACTTCAAAAATGCCCTGCTGGCTGCCGTCGCGGAGGAACGACTGCCATTGCAGATCGACCTCGGCGTTGCGCCCGGGCGCGACGATCGCGCTCAGGTGCTGCCCGACGATTTGATCGCGCGAGCGGCCGAGCAGCGCGCACGCGGCCTGGTTCGCGTCGACGTAGTAAGCCCGATCGTCGGCCACCAATACCCCGGTGGGGAAATGGTCGAACAGAACGTCCAGGTGGCGGCGACCGGCCTCGGCCAATTCAGGGGGCATCGCCTATGTCCGCGCGGCGCTGCGACGGCGCATCTCCGAGAACTTCCGGACCGCCCGATCGAAGCGGTCCTGCAGCGGCTTGCGCTGATCGGGTGAGAGCGGGCCCATGCGTGCCCACGCGGCCTGCGCGCTGCGCACTTCCTGCTCCGCGGCGCGCTGACGTGCATCCTCGGCCTGGCGGGCGGCGCCGGCGCCCATGGTGTTGGCAGCCAGCGCTTCGCGCCACTGGCGCGCGAGCAGTTCGGCGGGCGACAGGTTCTTCGCCGGTTCGGCCGCTTCGGTCGGCAACAGCTTCTCGACCTTGGCGACCAGCTTCTCCATCTTGCCCTTGGTCAGCTCGGGGTCGAGATCAGTACCCTTGAAGCCATCTGGCCAGCGCGTGACCAGCGCGAACAGCGAGCCGTTGACGCGCTCGGACAGCGGCGCCAGAGTGTGACGCGGCAGCTCGGGACCCTGCACCCAACGGGCGCGCGCGGCCTGTACCTTGGCGTAGAGGTCATCGGGCTGGATGGCGTCGGTGGCACCGGCCGCCGGCACCAGCGCTTCGAGTTCGGCGACCGCGGATTCGCGATCGGCCATTTTGCCGGTCAGCGCCACCGAGTCGCGGTTCTTGAAGCGCTCGAAGAACAGATCGCAGGCGGCGCGGAACTGGTTCCAAATCGCGTCGGACTTGCTCTTCTTGACCGGACCAATCGTCTTCCAGTCCACCTGCAGGCGCTTGATGCGCGAGGCGGCCTGCTCCCACTCGGTCGACTGCGACAGCTGCTCGGCCTCGACCACCAGCGCTTCCTTGCGCTTGAGGTTCTCGGTCCAGTCCTGCTTGCGCTGCTTGAGGTCGTCCTGGCGGCGCGTGAAGAACTTGTCGCAGGCGGCGCGGAAGCGCTCCCACACGGCCTTTTCGTTGCCACGCGTCACTGGGCCAACGGCCTTCCACTCGCCCTGCAGCGTCTTCATGGCGTCGGCGGTCTTCACCCAGTCGGTGGAATCGGCCATCGACTCGGCGCGCTCGCATAGCACTTCTTTCTTCTTCAGGTTCTCGACGCGCTCGGTCGCCTGATTGGCGAAGAAGTCCTTGCACTTGTCATAGACCTGCTCTTGCGCGGCCTTGAAGCGCGTCCACAGCGTCTCGGCCTGCGAGCGCGGCGCAGCCGCGACCGGCTTCCAGCGCTCCTGCAGCGTGCGCATTTCGTTCGACGCTTTTTCGGGATCGGTGTCAGCCAGCGGAATGAGCGCTTCCATCTTGGTGCACAGCTCTTCCTGCACCTGGACGTTCGCCCATCGCTTCCACTCCTCCGCTTCGCGCAGTTCCTGGATTCGCGGCGTCAGCGACGTGCGCACGGCTTGCAATCGCACCATCAGGTCTTCGCGATCCTGCTTGGTGGGCAGCGGCCCCATGGTGCCGACTGCCAGCTTCACGTCCTTCAAGAGCTGGTCGGTTTGCTTGAGCGTGAGACCCTCGGCCGAGGCGCGGGTCTCGAACTTCTGCAAGATCGCCTGCAGCCGCTGCAGGTTGTGCGTCTGCTGCTGGCCCTTGGTGTCGCGATACGCCTGTTCGTGCGTCTCGAGCACCTGCGAGGCCGCGTCGAAGCGTGACTTCAACTCCGCGTCGATCTCAACGTCGCGCGCAATCGCCTGAAACTGCTTGCGCAGCGCGTACCACTGGCTGCGCACGTCAGCGTACGACGGGTTGGCCGAGAGCGCCTCGACCTCCGGGACCAGCGTTGGCAGGCGCTCGGCCGACTGCCTGGCCTGCAACCGCCGCTCGTGCCGCTTCTCCGCCGCTCGGCACGCTTCGCCAAAGCGGCGGTCAAGTTCCACGGCCCACGCCGGCGGCATGGCGGGCATGCCCTCCCACGAGGCGCGCGCCTCGGCCAGCCGATCAACGATGTCTTCGCCGCCGAGCCCCTCGACCCTGGCGCACACCGCAATGCGGTCAGCCTGTTCCTGCTCAAGCGCACGACGCTGGCGCTCGGCATCGGCTCGGGCGGCCTCATCGGCCGCCAGGCGCTGGCGCACCACTTCCGAAGCAGTCTCAAAATCGGCTTGGATATTGTCCTGGATGTCGGCGTCGGCGAGCAGTTCGACCCAGGCCACGCGGCCGGCCGCGTAGGCTTCGCGCAACTGCGTGAAGTCGCTGACGGCCGACAACGCGGTCATCTGCGCGACCAGGTGGCGGGCCGTCTGCTGATCGGCCTCCTTGAATGCGGGGCCCGACTCCGCGGCCGGCGTGGACGCCGGTTGGCTCGCCTTGATCAGCGTGCGAGCTTTTTTCTGCGCCGCCTTGGCGCGCGCCTTCTGGCTGATGCTGGCCAGCGTCTCTGGCGATGGATCCACCAGGCGATCGACCGCAGCCACCGCGGCGTCGGCATGTTCGCCGCGCAACGCGACGCCTTCGATTTCCGCGGCGTCGGTCAGGCGTTCGACGGCCAGCAGCCGCGCGCTGCCTTCACTGGCGTGACGGGCGATGCTGCCGAGCGACTTCTGGTCGCGCACCGCAGCGATCGCCGCCCGGCGCACGGCCTCTGGACCCGAGCCCTTGGCCACCGTCGCCAACTCTCGCTCACGCCCGAGCGAAGCTAACGCGGCGACCGCTTGGGACGCAACGTCGGCATCGTGTTTGACACCCTGCTCGACCAACTGGCTGACGGCGTGCTCGCGCACGCCGGCGTCCGATTCGTTGCGCGCAATGTCGGCCAGCACGGCCGCATCGGGAATGCGCGACACCGCCGCCCGCCTGACGCGCGGGTCGGCATCGTCTTTGGCGAAGCCGCTGAGGGCTGCGAGGTCGCCCGCATCGATCTCGTGCACTGCTTCGATTCGGATGGTGGGGTCGGGGTGGCTGGACTTGGATTGCGGGCGGAGCCTGTCGAGAATTCCCATTGGGTGTTTCAGACCCCGGCGGCTCGGCGTGAGCCGGCCGGTGCCTCTTCCTTTTGCTTGTGTCTTACGTCAGGCGCCCATGACTCATTCAGGGCACACGTCGCACGAAATAAGAGGGGCATTATCTCACGGGGCGGGTAGGGCCGGTCAGAACATCCACCTCTCAACCCGCCCCACATGCCACACCTGTGCCTACCTCTGCCCTACCTGCCCTCCCGGCCCTTCTTGCCCTTCTTGCCCGTGCTGCACTTGCGTCGCTTCATCCATTCATCTACATTGGTAGATATGGAACAGGCATCTGCGCTCTACCGGTTGCTGGGCGATGAAGCCCGCCTCCGGCTGTTGCGCGTGCTCGACCAGGACCGTTTCAACGTCAAGGAGCTGACCGGCATACTCGGGCTGGCCCAGTCAGGAGTCTCTCGGCACCTCGGACTGCTCAAGGAGGCCGGCCTGGTCGTCGAAGAGCGCGATGGGTCGTACAGCTTCTATCGCCTCGCCACCAGCGTGCGCGACGAGCGCCAGGGCGGTTTGTGGCCTGTGCTGCAGGGTCAGTTCACTGAGGCGGCCGGCTCGGCGCTCGTGAAGGCAGACGAGGCGCGCCTTCAGGAAGTGCTGCGGTTGCGGCGCGAGAACTTCGAGCACGTGAGCCCTGATACGCGCGATGGCCGGCAGTTGGTACCGGGCCGCAGTTGGGCGGCGTGGTCACGCGCCCTCGGGCTGCTGTTACCGCCGCTCGATGTCGCCGACCTCGGCTGCGGCGAGGGCTACCTGACGGTTGAAACCGCGCGGTGGGCGCGACGGGTGGTCGCCATCGACCGCTCCTCAGGCGTGCTCGACCGCGCCAAGGCGCTGGCATTGCGCAAGCGCCTGACCAACATCACCTGGAAGAAGGGCGAACTCGAGAAGCTCCCCCTCGACGACGGTTCAATGGATGTGGCGCTGCTGTCGCAGGCATTACACCACGCCGGCCAGCCGGCCGCGGCGCTGGCCGAGGCCGGCCGCATCTTGAAACCCGGCGGCCGGCTGTTGATTCTCGACCTGCGCTCGCACGACGAGACGTGGGTCAAAGAGAAGCTGGGCGACCAGTGGTTCGGCTTCAGTGACGACCACCTCACGGGCCTGCTGACCCGCGCCGGCTTCAAGGACATCCGCGTCACGCTCGGTGCGCGCCGCACCCACGACCCATTCGCCGTGCTCCTCGCGATTGGCACCAAGCCCAAGCGAAGAAAATAACGAATAGCAAATAGCAAATGAACGAACTCACTACTCTCGAGACGCTGGAACAACTGCTCGCGACCCGCATTCTCGTGCTTGACGGCGCCATGGGCACCATGGTCCAGCGGCGCAAGCTGACCGAGGCCGACTTCCGCGGCACGCGGTTCGCGTCGCATTCGCACGATCTCAAGGGCAACAACGACGTCCTCGTGTTAACGCGGCCCGATGTCATTGCCGACATCCACGCCGATTACCTCGACGCCGGCGCCGACATCATCGAGACGAACACTTTCAGCGCGCAGGCAGTGTCGCAGGCCGACTACGGTCTCGAGGCGGTGTCCTATGAGCTGAATCTCGAGGCAGCGAAGCTCGCCCGCCGCGTCACCGACGAGTGGACGAAGAAGACGCCGGACCAGCCGCGCTTCGTGGCCGGCTCGATCGGCCCGACCACCAAAACGCTGTCGATCTCCCCCGACGTCAACAACCCGGCGTTTCGCGCCATCACCTTCGACGCGATGAAAGACGCGTTCAAGGAACAGGCGCGCGGGCTGATCGACGGCGGCTCTCACCTCTTGCTGGTGGAGACGCAAATCGACACGCTCAACGCCAAGGCGGCGTTGGTGGCGGTGGAAGAGGCCTTCGCGGACACCGGCAAGCGCCTGCCCTTGATGATCTCGGCCACGCTCACCGACCTGAGCGGCCGCACGCTCTCGGGCCAGACGCTCGACGCGTTCTACCTCTCGATTGAGCACAGCAAGCCGTTCAGCGTCGGCCTGAACTGCGCCCTCGGCGCGCGACAGATGCGTCCGTATCTCGCGGAGCTTGCGCGCACGGTGCCGGGGCACGTCAGTTGCTACCCCAACGCCGGCCTGCCCAACGCGTTCGGCCAGTACGACGAGACGCCAGACGAGACCGCCGCGCTGGTGAAGGACTTCGCCGATAGCGGCTTCGTCAACATCATCGGCGGCTGCTGCGGAACCACGCCGGATCACATCAGAGCCATCGCGGGCGCAGTTAGGGGAATACGCCCGCGCACCGCCGCGAACGCCGACGGAACGCCCGGGAGGACCTCAGACGTCGGGAGCGTAGCGCTCACGCGCCTGTCGGGCTTGGAGCCTCTGGTGATCAGGCCCGACAGCAATTTCCAGATGGTCGGCGAGCGCACCAACGTCACCGGCTCGAAGAAGTTCGAGCGCCTGGTGAAGTCGCTCGACTGGGCCGGCGCGGCCACTGTGGCGCTCGACCAGGTGCGCGGCGGCGCCAACATCATCGACGTCAACATGGACGAGGGCATGCTCGACTCGGAAGCCTGCATGACCGAGTTCCTCAACTACATCGGCACCGAGCCCGAGATCGCGCGGCTGCCGATCATGATCGACAGCTCGAAGTGGTCGGTGATCGAAGCCGGCCTCAAGTGCGTGCAGGGCAAGGCGATCGTCAATTCAATCAGCCTGAAGGAAGGCGAAGCCGACTTTCTGGCCAAGGCGCGCACGGTGCGTCGCTACGGCGCGGCGATGATCGTGATGGCCTTCGATGAGAGGGGTCAGGCTGACACCGTTGAGCGCAAGCTCGAGATCTGCACTCGCGCCTTCAAGCTGCTCACCGAGCAGGCCGGCGTCGAGCCGTCCGACATCATCTTCGACCCGAACATCCTCGCCATTGCCACCGGCCTCGAAGAACACAACGACTACGGCAAGTACTTCATCGAGGCGACGCGGCTGATCAAGCAGGCCTGCCCGGGCGTGAAGATCAGCGGCGGCGTCAGCAACCTGTCGTTCTCGTTCCGCGGCAACGAGGTGGTGCGCGAAGCCATTCACTCCGCGTTCCTGTTCCACGCCATCAAGGCCGGCATGGACATGGGTATCGTCAATGCCGGGCAGCTGATCGTCTACGAGGACATCCCGAACGACCTGCTCGAGCACGTCGAAGACATCATCTTCAACCGGCGTCCGGACGCAACCGAGCGCATGGTCACCTTCGCCGAGCAGGTGAAGGGCTCGGGGACCAAGCGCGAGAACGACCTCAGGTGGCGCGAGGGCGCGGTGGAATCGCGCCTGTCGTACGCCCTGGTGCACGGCAACGTCGACTTCATCGAGATCGATGCGGAGGAGGCGCGCGCCAAGTACGGCCGCCCGCTGCTCGTGATCGAAGGCCCGCTGATGGACGGCATGAAGGTGGTCGGCGAGCTGTTCGGCGCCGTCAAGATGTTCCCGCCGCAGGTGGTCAAGAGCGCGCGCGCCATGAAGCGCGCCGTCGCGTATCTCGAGCCGTTCATGGCGGCCGAGAAGGCCGCGCGGCTCGCCGCCGGCGGCCCCGGCGAGCGCAGCAACGCCGGGCGGGTGCTGACCGCCAC
>JANLWW010000058.1:0-11976 GCA_031364805.1 Acidobacteriota bacterium | reverse complement strand
CTCGAAGTGATGCGCATCGTCAACGAGCCGACGGCCGCGGCGCTGGCATATGGCCTCGACAAGAAGAAAGACGAGACCATCGCCGTCTACGACTTCGGCGGCGGCACTTTCGACATCTCCATTCTCGAAGTGGGTGAAGGGGTCGTCGAGGTCAAGTCGACCAACGGTGACACGCACCTGGGCGGCGACAACCTCGACCAGCGGGTGATCGAGTGGATCATTGATGAGTTCCGCAAGAGCGACGGCATCGACCTGGGCAAGGACCGCATGGCGTTGCAGCGGCTGCGCGAGGGCGCCGAGAAGGCCAAGATGGAACTGTCCTCGGTGATGGAGACCGAGATCAACCTGCCGTTCATCACGGCGGATGCGAGCGGGCCGAAGCACCTCGCGATGAAGCTCTCGAGGGCGAAGTTCGAGTCGCTGGTTGAAGAGCTGCTGCAGAAGACGGTCGGCCCGACCAAGACTGCGCTGACCGATGCCGGGCTCGATCCTTCGAAGATTGACGAAGTGGTACTGGTTGGCGGCTCGACGCGCATCCCCCGCGTGCAGGCGATCGTCAAGGAGATCTTCGGGAAGGAACCGCACAAGGGCGTCAATCCCGACGAAGTGGTGGCGGTGGGCGCCGCCATTCAGGCGGGAGTGCTCGCGGGCGAGGTCAAGGACCTGCTGCTGCTCGATGTGACGCCGCTGTCGCTGGGCATCGAGACGATGGGCGGCGTGATGACGCCGCTGATTCAGCGCAACACGACCATCCCGACGCGCAAGAGCGAGGTGTTCTCGACTGCCTCAGACAGCCAGACCAGCGTCGAGGTGCACGTGGTGCAGGGCGAGCGTCCGCTGGCGCGCGACAACCGCACGCTGGGCCGGTTCCACCTGGTGGGCCTGCCGCCGGCGCCGCGCGGCGTGCCGCAGATCGAAGTGACCTTCGACATCGACGCCAATGGCATTGTCAATGTGTCGGCGAAAGATCTCGGCACGCAGAAGGAACAGAAGATCACGATCACCGCTTCATCGGGCCTCAGCAAGGACGAGGTTGACCGCATGATGCGCGAGGCCGAGGCGAACTCGGATGAAGACAAGAAACGGCGCGAAGAGATCGAGATCCGCAATCGTGCCGACCAGTCGATCTACACCGCCGAGCGCATGCTGAAGGACGCGGGCGAGAAGATTCCGATTACCGACAAGAACGCGATCGAGAGCGCGATGACCGATCTCAGGAAGGCGATCGAGGCCAACGACACGCCGGGCATGAGTAAGGCGATGGACGTGCTGATGACCGCGCAGCACAAGGCGTCGGAAGCTCTCTACAAGAACGCGGGAGATGCCGGCGCCGCGGATTCGTCAGGTGCTTCCGGTGCCGGCGCCTCGGGTGCGCCCGGTGCCGCCGACTCCGCAGCGGGGCAGGGCGACGTCATCGACGCGGAAGTGGTTGAAGACGACAAGAAGTAGCGCACAGCGAACAGCGAACAGCGAATAGCGATGGATCTTTACATCGTTCTTGGCGTGGAGCGCGGGGCGCCGTCCGGCGATATCAAGAAAGCCTATCGCCGGCTGGCGCGCCGCCTGCACCCAGACATCAACCCGGGCGACCGTGAATCCGAGACGCGGTTCCGGCAGGTGCTCGACGCGTACGAGACGCTGATCGATCCGGATCGGCGGCGCCGCTACGACGCTGGGCAGTTGAACGGGATTACCGAGGACGAGGCGGCGTCGTTTGGGTTTACCGGGTTCGACTTCTCCAGTCGTGTACACGCCGAGCGGACCACCACGTTCGGGGAATTGTTCGAAGAAGTGTTCGCGCGGCGCGTCGGCCGCGAGCCGTCCGACGGCGCCGACCACGGCGCCGACATCCATGCGCGTGCGTCACTGACGTTTGAAGAAGCGTGGCACGGCGTGCAGCGGTCCGTGACGGTCACGCGGCAAGACACCTGTCGCGCGTGTGCGGGCAGTGGGTTTCAGCGCGTCGCCGAGACACGCTGCGTCGCCTGCGAAGGCACCGGCGCCGTGCGGTCGGTCCGTGGCCACATGGTGTTTGCCAAGAACTGTGCGACCTGCGGTGGCGCCGGCCGGTTGAAGCAGGAGGAATGCGCACCCTGTCATGGCCAGGGCGTGGCGATGCGATCGGAGGCGCTGAACGTGCGCATTCCCGCGGGTGTCGCGTCTGGTTCGCGCGTACGCATCGGCGAGAAGGGTCATGCCGGGGTTCGCGGCGGTGCGCCGGGTGATCTGCTGATCGATGTCGAAGTGCTCGAGCACCCCGTTTATCGACGTGAAGGGGATGAATTGCACATGGCGGTTCCGATCGCCGTACACGAGGCCGCGCTCGGCGCGAAAATCGACATCGAAACGCCGGACGGCACGGTTCGCCTGCGCGTGCCTCCTGGCACGCAATCGGGCCAGCGCTTCCGGCTGCGCGATCGCGGCGCCGTCGGCCGCAACGGCCGCCGCGGCGACCTGGTCGCCGAAGTGCGCATGCGGTTGCCCAAGGTGCTTGATGAGCGGTCGAAGGAATTGCTCCGGGAATTCGGTCGTATCAACGGCGAAAGCGTCAGGGAGTCCACCTCTGCGAAAGCTACGGTGGATAAACAATGACCAAGCGACAGGGCAAGGCGTATTTCATGATTAGCGTGGTGGCGCAACGCTACAACATCCATCCGCAGACCTTGCGCCTGTACGAGCGGGAAGGATTGCTCAAGCCTTCACGCACGGAGGGCAACACGCGCCTGTATTCAGAGGACGATCTCGAACAGCTGGAAACAATTCTGGCACTCACCCGAGATCTGGGCGTTAACCTCGCCGGAGTCGAGATCATCCTGAATATGCGCCGCAAGATGGAGCAAATGCAGGGCGAAGTGAACGAGTTCATGGAATATGTGAAGCGTGAACTTGCGCGCGGCATCGACGATTGGGAGCAGCGCCTGGGCACGGCACTCGTGAAAGCATCACCGTCAGATTTGCTGCGCGCCCCGCATCCGGGACCTGATGCGACCGTGAGCAAGTCTGACCCCACGAAAAAATCTGGCGGATAGAATCTGAAAAAGTTTCTCCACCGATGGGACGGTGATAAGATTCGCTCGTGGTCAGGAAGTTCGAGTCACTGGCATCCGAGAGTGAAACCCTGCACTCGTACCTTCGAGAAATCTCCGGCTTTCCGTTGCTCACACCCGATGTTGAGCAACAGCTCGGTCGTCAGATTCAACAGCACGGTGACGAAGACGCCTTGGGCAGGCTCGTGCAGTCCAACCTGCGCTTTGTGGTCCAGTATGCCAAGCGGTTCCGTCGCCTCGGTGTGCCGCTGCTCGATCTGATTCACGAAGGGAACCTCGGACTGATCGAGGCCGCGCGCCGGTTCGATCCGACGCAGTCGGAAACCTTCCAGGCGTCCGCCTTGTGGTGGATCCGCCAGGCGATGATGCACCTGCTCGCCGAAGCCTCTCGCACTCCGGAGGTCAGCTCGTCGGGCTTAATGGCGGCCGCGGTGATGGGACGCCAGGTCGACGCCATTCGCGTCGCCCTGGAATATGCGCATTCCAGCGCGGCGGGCGGCGAAGTGCGAGAACCCGCGACCAGCGACGCTGAAGACCTTGAACTACACCTGCAGAATGAGGGCCGCAAGCGCCGCAGGGCTCGCAAGGCCGGCCAGGGTCCACTCAAGTTCGAAGCCGGCGCGCTGCACGCGTTGCGGCAGCATAGCGTGCTGCGCAGTTACTTGAACTAGCCCGTGCCCGAATAGCCAACGCCGAATAACGAACTGCGACTGTCATGGACTGTCCCATTTGCAACGGATCACGCTGGAAAAGCGTGGAAGTCAGCGGCGTCGAACGCCTGACGCGTTGCGATTGCTGGCGCAGCGTGGTCAAGGAACGCTACCTCGCCGAGTCCCGCATTCCGACGAAGTTTGCCAAGGCTGAACTGAGCAACTACCGCCCCGACACCGACTCGCAGCGCGATGCGCTACGGCTGGCCAAGAAGTTCGTCGAGGCGTTCCCGGCCGAGCAAAAGGGCCTGGTGTTCTACGGTCCCACCGGCGTCGGCAAGACCCACCTCGCTATCGGCCTCTTGCGCACGGTGATTCGCGACAAGGGCGCGCGTGGCTTCTTCTTCCAGACCACCGAGCTGCTGCGCCTGGTGCGCGAGACCTACAATCGATCGGTCGATGAGACCGAGATGGAAGTGTTGAGGCCGGTGCTCGAGGCCGACGTGCTGGTGCTCGACGACCTGGGAGTCGAGAAGACCTCGGAATGGGTGCAAGAAACCCTGGGTTTGGTCATCAACACCCGCTATAACGCGCGCCGCGCCACCATTGTCACCAGCAACCTGCGCGATCCAATCGACAACACCGACATGAACTCGTTCATGGTACAGCTCGGCGTGCGGTCGCGCTCGCGCCTGCTCGAGATGTGCGAATGGGTGGAGGTGCAGGGCACCGATGTCCGCGACGTCGAACGGGTGACGGCCGCCGCCAAGGCCGGCCACCTGCCCGAGCCTCCCGAACGGCTGACGAAGAAGGGCCCGCTGCCCGGCAAGTCAGGCGGCATGGCGCGCGCGCGCCTGAAGGATTCCGGGACGCAGTTCGAACTGAACTGGTCCGGGGGCAAAGCCGGAAGCAAGTAGTGCCGATCGGCCTCTACCTTCACATTCCTTTTTGCGCGGCGATCTGCAACTACTGCAACTTCAACCGCGGACTGCACGACGACGGCCTCCGGCGGCGCTATGTGGAGGCACTGGTTGCCGACATCCGGCGGTCGGCGGCCCCTGGCGTTCAAGCCGACACCATTTTCTTCGGCGGCGGCACACCCTCGCTGCTCGCGCCCGGTGAGGTCGCGGCAATCATCTCCGCCTGCCGCTCGAGTTTCGCCGTGGTGGCCGACGCCGAGATCACCCTAGAAGCCAATCCCGAATCATCCACAGCCGAGTCGCTCGCCGGCTTTCGCGCGGCCGGAGTCAATCGGCTCAGTTTCGGTGTCCAATCGTTCAAGGACGAAGAACTCGAGCGGCTGGGCCGACTGCATTCATCAAATACCGCCCGCGCAGCCGTGTCGCTCGCGCGAGCTGAGGGCTTTGACAATCTCAGCCTCGACCTCATGATGTGGCTGCCGGGACAGCAGCCTGCTGACTGGCTGGCGTCGATCGACGCGCTGGTAGACGTCGGCCCCGAACACGCATCGCTGTATTTGCTTGAGATCTATCCAAACGCACCGCTGAAAGATGAGATGGCGCGCGGTGGCTGGTCCGTCGCACCCGATGACGATGCCGCGGAGATGTACCTCGATGGATTGGGCCGGCTCGATCGCGCCGGCTACGAGCAGTATGAAATCTCCAATGTGGCCCGGCCGGCCGCCCGCCGTGCACGTCACAACTTGAAGTATTGGCAGGAAGGGCAGTGGATTGGCTTCGGGTGCGGGGCGCATTCCACGTATGGCGGGGAGCGGTGGCGGACCCTCAGCTCGACGGTTGATTACGTGAATCGCATCACGGCCGGCGCGGACGTCCGCCTCGACCGCAGGTCGCTCGAACCGCAGGAACGCCTTGAAGAAGGGCTCTTCATGGGTCTGCGGCTGGTCGATGGTCTGGACCTGCCACTAATGCAAGAACGACATGCCGTTGATATTTGGACACGATACGGACAAGACTTAGCTCCGTTCGTCCAAGCGGGGTTGCTGGTCCATGAGCCGGGCCGGCGGCTGGCGCTCACGAGGGCTGGCATGCTTCTGGCTAACGAGGTGATGTCGGTGTTCATCGGGCGCGACAGTACGGTAAAGTAGCGAACTTTCGTTTGAAGGAGGCTGGTCAATGCTTCGAGGATTGCGGGTTTTGGTGTCGGGGATTGCGCTGGCGGCGTTCACGCTGGCGGGGGCAGTAGCAGCATCGGCTCAGGAGCCGGCGGCTCCAGCTAAGCCTGTCCTCACGTTGGACGGTGACGCGGCCGTCATCACGTTTCTGATCAAGCCCGATAAGACGGCGGACTTTGAGGGTGTCGTGTCCAAGCTGAAAGAGGCGCTTGGCAAGAGCGACAAGGCGGAACGGAAGGCCCAGCTCGCGGGGCTGAAGTTCTTTAAGTCGCCGCAGGCGGTGAACAATAGCGCCGTCTATGTCCTCATGGTTGACCCGGTAATCAAGGATCAGGAATACGACATTACCAGGCTGATCGCCGAGGTGTTCCCGGTGGAAGTCCAGGAAGTGTTCCAGAAGTACAAGGACTCGTTCGCCGGACGTGCCATCACCATTCTGAACAAGGTTCCTTAACAGACCTGTTCGAATTTCGCGGGCCCTGGAGTTACGCACTCCAGGGCCTGCCCCCTTCGTGGCGCGGTATGCTGTCTCCCGTGACCGTTGCGCTCCCCTTCATCCTGCTGCTGACCCAGGTGGCAACGACTCCACCACAATCCGCCGTGCCTCCTGCACCGGCGGCGACGTCCGCAGATCCGGCGACCTCGGCTTTCACCGGCGACGCGGGTCTGATCCTGGTGGCGATCAAGCCGGCGGCGACCGCCGACTACGAATTGGTGATGACCACGCTGCAGGCGGCATTAGCGAACGATACGGACGCGCCTCGGAAAGCGGCCGTCAACGGCTGGCGGGTGTTCAAGGCCGCCGCGACCGACTCCAAGGGAAGCGTCCTCTACATTCACGTCATGCTGCCGGCGGTGCCCGGCTTTGACTATCGGCCGTCGTTGCTGGTTGACGCGCTGGTAAAAGAGCTGGCGCCCGAGCTACTCACGAAGTACCAAGACGCCTTCGCCGGCCCCCCGTCAAAGCTCGACCTGACAGAACTCGCCAACATGGCTCTGGCGCCCATTCCGCCGCCTGTCGCGACGCCCGTCCCGGCGCCGGCAGCAAAGAAACCTGGCGGTCGCTAGCTAGAACGCGAGGTTCGCGCCGGCGTAGAAGCGCTGGTAGGTTGAGTAGAGTGGTTCGCCGCGCAACTGGAACACCCGGTAATCGAGGCGCAGCCGCACCGGTCCCAGTACCCTGACCTTGATGCCCCCGCCGAGATTGATCCCGACGTGGGTTTCCTGGCGCGCGGCAAGGTTCTCGCGATATCCGCTGCCGCCTGCGGTGGCGTAGAACTGCGTGCCCTTTACTTCGATTGGCGTCTGCACGAACACATTGCCCGAGTAGGTTTTCAGGCCAGGCAGGGCGTCGAGCGGGTCCTCGCCGAGTTGGCTGAACTCGAACTCGAAGCCGACCACGACCAGTGACAGGCCCGCGGCGAAGCCTTTGACGGTGTGGCGCTCGGGCGTCGGCGACAGGCCCAGGAACGCAGTAATATCCGCGCGCGCCGGAGCCGCCGTCGAGGCCAGGAACAGGATAGTCAGAGCGATAACGGGTGCGAGTGCGCGAGTGCAGGGAACAGGTGACATGCAGCCTCCGGATAAATATGATCTCACGTTACCACTGCCAGAGGCCCGCCACGGTCACGGCATGAAATTCGCACTACTTGCGGTCAGTCTCGAAACATTGTCCGGAGGAGGTTACAGATGGTTTCCCAACGCTGGATCGCGCGCGTGGCCGTTATCGTGGCACTGCCCGTCAGCTTGCAAGCCGACACTTTGATCCTGCGGAACGGCTCGCGCGTGCAGGGCGAACTGCTGGCCGTCAGGAACGGCACCATCGAGTTCGAGGAACGCCGCAACTTCGGCGCCGGGCGCACCTTGCGCTTTGACCGCGACGAGGTCGTGCGCATCGAATTCGACACCTATCGCAACAATGCGAATAATTCCAACAACTCGAACAACTCGAACAACTCCTCCAATGCCGTCGGGCGGCCGTCGGGGATGCGTGAGCGGCAGGTCTTGGTCGCCAGTAACATGTCGTGGGTCGATACCGGTATCGACGTGCGGCCTGGGCAAACGGTGTATTTCGAGGCCCAGGGTGAAGTCAGGTGGGGACGTGATCGCCGCGACGGCGTTGCCGGCGAACGCAACTCGCCGCCCAACCCCGGCCGCCCCATGCCCAACCGCAACGCCGCCGCGCTGATTGGCAAGATCGGCAGCGATTCGGGCGACCTGTTCTTCATAGGCGACGAAACCGGTCCTGTGCGCCTGCGCGGCAACGGCCGGCTCTATCTCGGCGTGAACGACGATGTGCTGACCGATAACTCGGGGAATTTCCGGGTGGTGGTCTACTACTGATTCTTGCCGGGATCGCACTTCTTCACGAGAGGACACAGCTATAATCGAGTGAATGGATTTTCGCCTGAGCGACGAGCAGGAGCTGCTCCGCAAGTCTGTGCGCGAGTTCGCCGAAGCCGAAATGCGCCCCCACCTCATGGAGTGGGATAACGCGCAGCATTTCCCGCACGAATTGCTGCCGAAACTCGCGGAGCTTGGGCTGATGGGGATCCAGTTTCCCGAAAGCCTGGGGGGCGCTGGCATGAGCGCGGTGGACTATTGCATTTGCATCGAGGAACTGGCCCGCGTAGACCCGAGCGTGTCGTTGTCGGTGGCTGCTCATAATGGACTGGGCGCCGCGCACATTTCGATGTTCGCCACCGACGCGCAGAAGCAGAAATATCTCGTTCCGCTGGCCACGGGCGCGAAGCTCGCCGCTTGGGGCCTCACCGAACCGGGCTCGGGCAGCGACGCGGCCGCCATGCGAACAGCGGCGGTGGCTGATGGTGATCACTTCGTCCTGAACGGGTCCAAGGCGTTTATCACCCACGGCACCTCAGCCGATACCATGGTCGTCATGGCGGTGACCGACAAGACCAAGGGGCCGAAGGGCATTTCCGCGTTCATTCTCGAACGCGGAACGCCTGGCTTGCTCGCCGGCAAGAAGGAAGACAAGCTCGGCATGCGCGCGAGTGAGACGGCCGAAGTGATCTTCCAGAACTGCCGTATTCCGGCAACGCAGCTGATAGGCGACCTCCACCAGGGCTTCATCCAGACCTTGCAGGTACTCGATGCCGGCCGCATTGGCATTGCCGCCCTGGCGGTGGGCCTGGCCCAGGGCGCGTACGAGGCCAGCGTGAGCTACACCTCGCAGCGCCAGCAGTTTGGCCGCGCGATCGCTTCGTTTCCGTCGATTCAGGAGCGCCTCTCCGAGCATGCCTCGCGCGTCGAGGCGGCGCGCCTGCTGACGTATCGCTCGGCGTGGTTGAAGGACCAGGGCCGGCGCATGACGCTCGAGTCGGCGATGGCCAAACTCTATTCCAGCGAGATCGCGGTGCGCGCTTCGGAAGACTGCGTGCAGTTACACGGTGGCTACGGCTTCGTAAAGGACTATCCGGCCGAGAAATTCTTCCGGGACGTCAAGCTCCTGACCATCGGCGAAGGCACCAGCGAAGTGCAGCGCCTCGTGATCGCCCGTCAGCTGCTGGCCGCCTGAGGCCGCCGATTAACACCGAATAGACGCCGACGATAGAGATGTCCCTGACACTTGCCGAGCGTGTGCGGTCCGGCGATGTCCGCGCCATTGCGCGCGCCATCTCGCTGATCGAGGACGAAGCCGCCAGCGCGGCCGGCCTGGTCCGCGACATTTTTCCGTACACTGGGCGCAGCTACTTGATCGGCGTCACCGGTCCACCCGGCGCCGGCAAGAGCACGCTGGTCGACAAGCTGACCGCCATCACCCGAGCGGGCCATGAAACGGTCGGCGTGATTTGCGTCGATCCGACCAGCCCGTTCACCGGCGGCGCCATTCTCGGCGATCGTGTGCGCATGCAGGGGCACACCCACGACGAACACGTGTTCATCCGCAGCATGGCGACGCGCGGACACATGGGCGGCCTGGCGCGGGCGACCAGCGACGCCGCGCTCGTGCTCGATGCGGCGGGCAAGTCCCTGACGATTATCGAGACTGTCGGCGTCGGCCAGGACGAAGTGGATATCGTTCGTACGGCCGATATCTCGATCGTCGTGCTCGTGCCGGGCACCGGCGACGACGTGCAGGCGCTGAAGGCCGGGATCATGGAGATCGCCGACATCTTCGTGGTGAACAAGTGCGACCGCGACGGTGCCGACCGCATGGTGACCTCGATCGAGTCGAACCTGGCGCTGCAGGCGTACGGGGAAGGCGAGTGGCGGCCGCCCATTCTGAAGACCGAAGCCACCACCGGCAACGGCGTGGCAGAGTTGTGGGCGACCATCCAACAGTTCCGCACCCACTCGGGCGATGCCAGGACGCGCCGCCTGAAGGCCCGCAACGAGTTCCGCCTGCGCGACCTGCTGACGCACCGCTTCATGGAACTGGTCGAGCACGATCTGCTGGGCGCGGGCGAGTTCGAGGCCCTGGTGGCCAGAATTGCCGCTCGCCAGGTCGATCCCTACACCGCCGCCTCGGATATCCTGTCACGGGCGCTCAGGCCCAAGCCGTGATGAAAGCCGTCCTCGATCACATCGGCATCGCTGTCAGCGATCTACCGGCGTCCCTCGCGTTCTTTCGCGACACGCTCGGGCTGCACCTGGAAACCAGCGAGGACATCGCCTCGCAGAAGGTGCGCGCGCACTTCCTCTCGACCGGACGATCGTCGCTCGAGATGCTTGAGGCAACCGCCGCCGACTCGCCGATCGCGAAGTATCTCGACAAGCGTGGGCCCGGCCTCCATCACATTGCACTGCGTGTGGACGACATCCAGGCGGCACTGTCGCACCTGAAGGCGCGCGGCATCCGGCTGATTGATGACCAGCCGAGGCCCGGCGCCGAAGGTGCGCTGGTGGCGTTCATCCACCCGTCCGCGGCTCACGGCGTGCTGGTCGAACTGAAGCAACCGGCGCCGGCGGTGGCCCTGTTCCAGACGGTCGGACTGCACGCGCTCGGCAACCTCGATTTGATCACGCTGTCCGACGGCTTCATGCGCCTCGATGGCGGCGCCATGTTCGGGGTGGTGCCGCGCACCCTGTGGGAGAAGCGCTTGCCGCCGGACGATTCGAATCGAATTCCGCTGGGCATGCGGCCGCTGATCGTGCGAGGCGACCAAACGATGATTATTGACGCGGGCTGCGGCGACAAGATGGACGCGAAGAGCGCGGCCATTTACGCGCTCGACCGCGCCTATCACCTCGACCACGCGCTCGCCGAGGCCGGCCTCACCCCGGAAGACATCGACATCGTCGTCGCCAGCCACCTCCATTTCGATCACGTCGGCGGGTTCACCGCGCTTGGCAAGGGCGGTTCAATCGTCCCGCGGTTCCCGCGGGCGCGCTACGTCGTGCATCGCGGCGAGTGGGACGATGCGACACACCCGCACGAGCGGAATCGCGCCAGTTACCTGCAGGAAAACTTTGTCCCGCTCAAGGATGCGGGCGTCCTGACGCTCGTGGACGAGGGCGCGGAGATCATGCCGGGCGTCAAGTTTCGCTGGTCCGGAGGACACACGCCGAACCACCAGGTGTTGATGATCGAGTCGGGCGGGAGGACCGCGGTGTTCACCGCCGACATGTATCCCACCACCGTTCACATTCCCGACCCGTGGGTGATGGGTTACGACCTGTATCCGATGGATACCTTGGCCTTCAAGCGCGCGTTCGCGAAAGAGGCGGTCGAGCGGGAGTACCTGTTGTTCTTCGAGCATGAGCCGTCGATGGCGGCCGGGTACCTGCGCGAGAAGGACGGGAAGCGTTTCGTCGAGAGAGTGATCTGAACCGCGAATAGGCGAATAGCGAATGACGAATGACGAATGACGAATGACGAATAGCATCAAGATTGGCATTATCGGGGGCAGCGGCCTGTACGACATGGCCGAACTGATCGACCGCGAAGAGCGCGTCATCGCGACGCCCTTCGGCGAACCGTCCGGCCCGTACGTGCTCGCCACCCTTCGCGGCACGCGCGTGGCCTTTCTCGCGAGGCACGGCGCAGGGCACCGCATCTCTCCATCAGAGCTGAATTTTCGCGCGAACATCTACGGCTTCAAGGTGCTTGGCGTCGAGCGCATCCTGTCAGCAAGCGCCGTCGGAAGTCTGAAGGAAGAGTACCGTCCCCTCGACATCCTCGTGCCCGATCAGTTCTTCGACCGGACCAAGGGCCGCATCA
>JANLWW010000022.1:0-11503 GCA_031364805.1 Acidobacteriota bacterium | reverse complement strand
CCGAGATCGTCGGGCGCAATGCCGTGGCCGGTGTCGCCCACGCTCAGCTGGAAGCGGCCGCCCACCACCGCGGCGACGACCTCGATGGCGCCACCGGCGGGGGTGTAGTTGACGGCGTTCTCCACCAGGTTTCTGACGACGTCATGGAGCTTGGCCGCGTCGGTGTTGAGGGTCGCCGCTTCGGGCGCCACCGTGACCGCGAGCGTTTGCTGCTTCTCGGTTGCCGTGCTCTCGAAATCGCTGACGATGCCGCGCACCAGCGCCGTGATGTCGCAGGGCGATAGCTCGACGGTTTCCTGTCCGGCGTCAAGCCTGGCCAGGCGCAGCAGGTCTTTCACCAGCCGCTCCATCCGCGTCGCATGACGATGGATGATCTCCAGGAACCGCCCGTGCGCATCCTGATCGTCGGGATCATCGAGCAGCGCTTCGGCATAACCCTTGATGGCGGTCAGCGGCGTGCGCAGCTCGTGCGAGACGTTGGCCACGAAGTCGCGCCGAATCAGGTCGGCCTTCCGTAGTTCGGTAATGTCGTGCATGACGAGCACGGCGCCGCGCCCGGCCGCCACGACCGGCGCGACCTGGGCGACCAGGGTTCGCGTGGTGTCGCGTGTCACCGACAACTCGAGCGCGCTGGTTTCGCCGCTGGCGAGGGCTCGGCCGAGGTGTTCGACAATGCCGGGGTGGCGGATAGCCTCGACGTAGGAGTGATTGATCGCGCCCTTCTCAAGCTTCAGGATCCGGCGCGCCGCGTCGTTCACGAGCTGCAGGCGGCCCTGTTCATCGACCACCAGCACGCCTTCGATCATGCTCGAGAGAATGGCCTCCATGCGCGCCCGGTCGCGCGCCAGGCTGTCGACTCGTCGTCCCAGTTCCTGCACGGCCTGGTCCATACTGCGCGCCACGCCGCCAAGGTCGTCGTCACCGTAATCGGGGGCGGGCCGGCTCAGGTCGCCTAGCGCATAGCGGCGCGACACCGCCAGAATGGCCTCGACCCGCGGCGAACGGGCACGCGCGCGCGCCGCGCGGAGAACGGTGACCACGGCGACGGCGAGCACAACGCCCGCGGCGAGGCCGAGCCAGAACAGCGTCGTAGCAGTCAGGGGCATCAGGCCGGTGCCGGATCGAGCAGCTTATAGCCGAACTGTTTGACGGTCACAATCGTGTCGGCCAGCATCGGCACTTTCTCGCGCAGGCGGCGGACGTGGACGTCGACGGTGCGCGTGCCGCCGGTGTAGGAATAACCCCACACATCCGATAGCAGCAAGTCGCGCGAGAGCACCCGGCCGCGGTGCAGCATCAAGTATTGCAACAGGAGGAACTCCTTGGCGGTGAGCTTCACCTCGGCGCCGTCGATCTTGACGACATGACGATCGACATCAACCGACAACCCGCCGTAGGTCAACCGGCTATTGGCCGGCGCCGCGCGATGGGCGCGACGCAGCAGCGCGCGCACGCGCGCCACGACTTCGTTCGGGCTGAACGGCTTGGTGATGTAATCGTCGGCACCGAGTTCCAGGCCGACAATGCGGTCCGACTCTTCCGCTTTCGCGGTCAGCATGATGATGGGGATGGCCGCGGTGTTGGCGTCGGCGCGAATCGCGCGGCATACCTGTAACCCATCGAGACCAGGCAGCATCAGGTCGAGCACCACCAGGTCGGGCGCCTCCCGCTTGATGTGAGGCATCACATCGCGGCCCGACGTCACGACGGTCGCCATGAAGCCGGCCTTGCGCAGGTAATGCTCGAGGAGACCGCCAATGTCCGGATCGTCTTCGGCGACCAGGACGCGTGTGGGGGGGCGCGCGGACATGTTTCCGGGGATCTTAGCAGTTGCGGTATCGTTTACGGCAGCTACGGCATCGCATTGGACAGCTATATGACGCGAGTTTTGCTCCTAATCGCGCTTGTTTTCACCCTGATCGGCAGCCCGGTGGCCCACGCTCAATTGAACCCGAAAGTCGAGACCAGCCAGGCCTCGCCGGCCGGCGCCGTGCGCGCCGACACGATGCACCTCACGGTGTTGAGCTCGATCAGCGACCCGGAGGCCGCCCCTGGCAAGCGCCTCACGATTACTTTCAACGTGACACCGAAGAAGTTGATGCACGTCTACGCCCCGGGGAAGCACGACTACCAGGTGATTGGCGTGAAGATCGACGAGCAGCCGTGGCTGCGCGTGCAGCCGACGAAGTATCCGCCTTCGGAGATTTATCACTTCAAGGAACTCGACGAGAAAGTCGAGACCTACGGCAAGCCCTTTACGCTCGTGCAGGAGGTCGCCATCCTGACGACACCTGAGGCGCTGAAGGCCCTCGCAGCATCCCCGACGGTGAAGATCGCAGGCAAGCTCGAGTATCAAGCCTGCGACGACAAGGTCTGTTACGCGCCGACCCGCGTGCCGGTCAGTTTCACCCTCAACGTCAAGTAGCGCAGGTGGGTATAATCCCGCCAGCGTGAACCTGCGCCCCAGCTCAACCGCACTTCTGCTGCCGACACTGGTATTGCTCGCCGGTGCGGTGACCGCAGGCCAGGCGGGCAATCAGCCGGCGCTTGCCGACGTGCTGCAACGAGTAGGGGAGCGCGTCGAGCAGTACTTCGCGCGCGCCCAGAGCATTGTCTGCATTGAGGTCGTCGGCTTGCTGCCGGTGGACACCACGGTCATGACGCGTGGCCGCACCGTGGAGTCGGAGTTGCGCCTGTCGTGGGAACCTACCGAAGAGAACCCGGTTCCCATCGAGGCGCGCACGCTGCGCCAGGTGCTGAAAGTCAACGGCTTCCCGCCGCGCAAGAACGATCACGACAACTGCACGTCGCCCGAGCAGAACACCTCGGAGGTGCAGCCGCTGTCGTTGTTGTTGCCGCAACAGCGCGAGGAGTACACGTTCAAGCTGGCCGGCTCCGCGCGCATCGATAATCGAGTCGCGATCCTGCTCGACTACCGCATGGTGGACAAGCCGTCGGTGACGTCGGAACTGGTCAATGGCAACGAAGAGTGCATCAGCTTCGCGGTTGATGGCGGCATGCGCGGGCGCGTCTGGATCGACGCCGAGACGTTCGACGTACTACGCATGGACCAGGGCCTGATCGGACTCGTCGACATCCCGTTGCCGCGCAAGGCCGCCAACCGTGTGCGGTGGGGGTCCTGGACGATGGAGCGGTGGGACACGTCGATCCGGTTCAAGCCGGTGACGTTCCAGGATCCGCCCGAAACGCTGATTTTGCCGGCCTCGTCCACGTCGTTCCGCATCACCCGCGGCGCAGGCATTCCGCGTCTGCGCACCAGCACCCAATATTCGGCCTATCGCCGGTTCATGACCGCCGCCCGCGTTCTTCCCCCTCAATAAGCCGCGCTGATTGGCCTTGACAGCCCTACCGTCGAAGAGTATTTTGATTATTCAAAATATACATTTCGATGATTAGTCTGATTAACTTTGCTGGTTGGAAATTACGTTTCCGCGCGACGCGCCGCGGCGGACAAGTGGTTCTGCTGTCGGTCTTTTGGGCCAGTGGCATGGCGAGCGCGCAGGCCCAGAGTTCCCCCTCGCCCCGCGAAGGCGTTCCCACTCTCTCGGGCTACATGGAGATGCACCTGAACAAGGTGCGAGACCAGCCCACTGCGGTTGACCTCCATCGCTTCGTACTGATGGTCGGCCATAGCTTTTCGGATCGCCTGAAATTCTGGTCCGAAGTCGAAGTAGAGCATGCGTTTGTCGAAGGCGGGGAAGAGACCGGCGAGGTCGCGGTCGAGCAGGCCTATGTCGACCTGATGATCAATCGCCGGGTCAACCTGAGGGCCGGCATGGTCCTGGTTCCGGTCGGCATCCAGAACGAACGCCACGAACCACCGACCTTCCACGGCGTCGAGAGGACATTTGTCGACAGCGTGATTGTGCCGACGACCTGGCGCGACACCGGCATCGGGTTGTTCGGCGAGCTCGGGCGCGGGTTCTCGTATCGCGCGTACGTGCTGCCCGGGCTGAACGCTGCCGAGTTCTCCTCGGACGAAGGCATTGCCGGCGGCCGTCAGCAGGGGTCGCGGGCCGACGCCAGCGATCCGGCCGTCACCGGACGCCTCGAGTTTCGAGGCGGAGGCCTCACCGCCGGTGCCAGCATGTGGCGCGGCGGCAGCGGCTTCGGCCTGATCCGGCTCGACATCGAAACACCCACCGTAGATGTTTCCTCACTCGACGCGCGTTTCCGCCGTGGCCGTCACGAGCTGCGCGGTCAGTGGTCGATGGTGAACATCGGCGCCGCGGGCGATCTCAACCGCGCCCTTCAGTTGCAGTCCGGCAACAGCCCCAACATCGCCAGCCGGCTGATGGGCGCGTACGCCGAAGCCGCGACCCGCGTCAGCCCAAATGCCTGGGCTCACGAGGTGGTGGTGTTCGGCCGCTACGAACTGTTCGATACGCAGAACAAGATGCCCGAGGGCTTCCTTCCCCTGCAGGAATTTCAACGCAAGGCCCTGGTGATTGGCGCGACCTATTTCCCGGATCCGGATGTCGCCTTCAAGTTCGACGTTGTGCGCGAACGCAACAAGAGCGACTTCGTGCGCGCGCCTTGGCAGATCAACGTCGGTGTGGGCTGGTGGTTTTAGTCATGCGCGAAGTCACAATCGTCGGCGTCTGCTTCCTGTCCTTGGCTTTGTCTACGCCGGTTGCGGCAGCTGAGCGCAGAGACATCACGATCCGCAAATCACAAGATTCCGGCGCGAAGGCGGCCAGGGTAATTCGTGTCTCTGCCGAACGTTTCGCCTTCAGCCCCTCGGAAATCACCGTCGAGAAAGGCACGGTGATCGAGTTCCACCTCACCAGCGAAGATACCGATCACGGCTTCCGCATTCTTGACACTGACGTCGATGTCGTCATCCCTAAGCGCCGCCGCGGCGAAACCGTGGTCACCTACACCGCGAACACAGTTGGGCGATTCATCATTGAGTGCTCGCGACCCTGCGGCGCGGGCCACACCGCCATGCGCGGCACGTTGATCGTGAAATGACCACCTTCGCCAAGGCTTCGGTGGTCAAGAGGCGCACGTTACTGTTCGGCGCGGCGGGCTTGCTCGTCGCGGCGATGATCCGTGTGTCGGCTCAGTCGCCGGTCGTTGCCGGCGACCCGCTCCCGGGCATCACCCCGCGCGAGTTCCAGGAATTCCGTCTTGGCCTCGAAGACTTCCGCGAGGTCGAGGAAGCCAGCGAGGGGCTCGGCCCGCTATTCAACGGCACCGGTTGCGCCGTGTGTCACAACGTGCCGGCGATCGGCGGCGCCAGCCCGATGACCGAGCTGCGTGGAGGGTTTCGCGATGCCGACGGTAAGTTTCACGTCGTCGGGGGCACGACCCTGTTCCAGATGTTTTCGTTGCCGGACCACCGCTGCCAGGCGGTGATTCCCGCCGAAGCCAACGTCGTCGCCAGGCGCGCGCCGATTCCATTGTTTGGCGGCGGTCTGGTCGAAGCGATTCCCGACGAGACGCTGTTGGCACTCGAAGATCCGTTTGATCGCGATCGCGATGGCATCAGCGGCCGCGCCGCCGTAATCGTCGACAAGGCTACCGGCCAGCGGCGCGTCGGGCGGTTCGGCTGGAAGTCGCAAATCGCGACGCTGCTGACGTTTTCCGGCGACGCGTACACGAACGAGATGGGGATCACCAACGACGTGTTCCCCGAGGAGCCGCGCGGCGGCATCAGTGAGGCTCGGCTGCGCGAGTGCGACCGGCTCAAGGATCCTGAAGACGTCGTCGATCCACGCACCGGCAAGCGCTCGATCGACAACTTCGAGGCGTTCATGAGATTCCTGGCGCCGCCACCCAGGGGGCCCATCACCGAAGACGTTCGGATCGGCGAGCAGGTCTTTGCAGCGGTTGGCTGCACCTCGTGTCATGTGCCGACCTTGACGACCGGCGCGAATGCCTCGGCGTCGCTCAATCGCAAGACGCTATCGCCGTTCTCCGACTTCTTGTTGCATGAACTGGGAACGGGCGACGGCATTGAACAGGGCGCCGCGGAACCCGACGAGATTCGCACGCCCGCATTGTGGGGACTTCGCCTGCGGCGGCCGCTCCTGCACGACGGCAGCGCCGCGACCCCGGCCGAAGCGATTCGCCGCCACGGGGGGGAAGCGGCGGGGGTGATGGGCCGCTATAACCGGGCCACCGAGCCCATGCGCCGCGCCTTACTAGCCTTCCTCGACTCTCTTTAGCCACAGAGGACGCAGAGGACACAGAGAAACTCTTTCCAAATGCGTGACCGCCCCCAATCGGGCTTGATCGCATTTGGAAAGAATTAACTCTGTGTCCTCTGTGTCCTCTGTGGCAATATTCTTCCGTCCGGAGGGGACCATGTACCGTCGTTCCATACTGTCGGTCGGCGTCTTCGTATTGTTTGCGCTGGGTATTTTTGTCACGCCTCTCGTGGGGCAGGCGCCGGCGAAGCCGGCCGCTACAGCACCGAAGGCGGCTCAAGCGCCCACCGCCAAACCGAAGGCCTGGGTCGTGCCGCGCACGGCCGACGGCAAGCCGGACCTCCAGGGCAATTGGACGAACGAAACGCAGACGCCGCTGGAGCGGATGGGCGCCGGTGGCACGACGCTCACCGACGACCAGGCCAAGGCGATCGAATCGCGAGCGCAGCTCGTCGAGGAGATCCGCGACAAGCCGAGCGATCCGAATCGTGGCGTTCCGCCCAAGGGCGGCGGCACCGGCGGGTTCTCGGCGCCGGGCCAGCAGTCGTTCATCGAGATCATCTCCGAGGCCGCCGGCGGTGCGGTGGGCGGCTATAACGGGTTCTGGCTGGATCCCGGCCTGAACGTAATTCGCATCGACGGCGTCGCGCGCAGCTCGATCATCATCGACCCGCCGAACGGCCGCCTGCCGGGCCTGACCGATGCCGGCAAGAAGCGCCTCGCCGAGGTCAACGCGCGGGGCCGAAAGTTCGGCGAGTTCGATCATCCCGAAATGCGGCCGCTGGCCGACCGCTGCCTGTTGTCGTTTGGCTCGAACGCCGGCCCGCCCATGCTGCCGAACTACTTCTACAACAACAACTACACCATCGTGCAGACCAAGGATCACGTGATGATCCTCACGGAGATGAACCACGACGTGCGTATCATCCGCCTGAACGCGAAGGAGCACGGGCCGGCGAACCTTGCGCCGTGGTTTGGTGATTCGATCGGCCGCTGGGAAGGCGACACGCTGGTGGTGGAGACCACCAACATCAACCCCACGCAGTTGAACCAGACCAGCATCCTGTGGGCGTATCGTGGTGCGTCGGAGAAGCTGAAGGTGACCGAACGGTTCACCCGTACGGGCCCGGATACGATCAAATACCGGTTCACGATGGACGATCCGGACACCTACACCGCGCCGTTCACCGGTGAGTTGCCGTTCAACCGCATAGACGAGATGGTCTACGAGTACGCGTGCCACGAAGGCAACCACGCGATGGAGAACATCTTGTCAGGGGAACGCTCGCGGGAGCGGGACGCGGCGCCGAAGAAACCGCAGCAGTGACCGACGACGATTCAGGCACTGAAGCTGAGCTCGAACCCCAACCCGAACCTGAGGGGGAAGGGGACGGCGAGGCCGCCCGGCGGCTCTCGCCGATCGAAGAGTTGCGGGCCATGCCGCGGGCCCAGAAGCTGATTCTCGCCGCCAGGGCCGACCGCGCGACCCGGGTATTACTGATCCGGGATGTCGATCCGCAGGTGTTGTTCTACGTCTGTAAGAATCCGCGCATCACCCTCGATGAGATCCTCGAGATCACCAGGCTCGCGACCCTGAATGCGCAGGTCGCCGACCTGATTGCCACCTCAGCTCAATGGATGCAGAACGAGCAGGTGAAGCTCAATCTGGTCCAGAACCCGAAGACGCCCACGCCGACAGCCCTCAAACTGATCAGTGGCCTCAACATCAGGCACCTGCAGGCGATGGCGAAGAGCTGGAACATCCGGCCGCAGATCAAGCAGGCCGCGCTCAAGATCGTGATCGAGCGCGGCGGTCGCTGAGCATCGCGTTTTCCCTGTCGGGCAGAAAATCGCGGCCGCGAGCCACCTCCGCAAGGTTCTTGGCTCCGCCGACGTACGGGATCGCATCCAATCCGGCATGCAGGGCGCCGCCAATCCATCCCTTGCGCCGAATGGCAGCCCCAAGGGTCGCCAAGGCGACGAGGGCGCCAATATAGGGAATCGATCGGGCCAATCGACCGGCTAACTTCCGTCCGGCATACCTGCTGAGCTGTCTTGTCTTCGCCATGACCAATCACAAAGCAAACCCCGTTCCGGAACCCGTCACGCCCTCGAGCTGACCGCTCCGCGCGCCAGTAAGCAGTTGTTGCCCCAGCAAAAGATCCGCCCCGTCAGCCTCCGCTAAACGTCTTTGAGCCCGTGCCCGCGGATGAGGAAGAACGTGGCAATCGTGGCGAGCACGAGGCCGTTGACCATGATCACCATGGGCGCAGAGCCTACCTGCGTCACGAGCCAGCCGCTCGCAAGTCCCCCGAGTGGCGAACCGCCACGAAACGCCAGCATGTAGATGCTGACGACGCGCCCGCGCAGTTCGGCGGGGGCGAGCAACTGGGCGAGCGAAGTGGTGAGCGAGAAACTCATCACCAGCAGCGCGCCGGCCAGGAACAGGATGGCCGCGCTCAGCATCGGCGTCCGCGACAGCGAGAACGCCGCCATCGCGATGCCGAATGAACCCAGGGTCACCAACAGCAGGCGGCCGATGTGCTTGTGCTTGCCAATCCACGCCACGATCAGCGCGCCGGTCACGGCACCCGCACCCGAACACGTCATCAACCACGAATAGAAACCCACGTCCTGGTGGAACACGTCCTTGGTGATCACCGGCAGGAAGGTGAGCAGCGGCAACCCGAGAAACGCGCCGGTGAAGCCGAGCGCGGTGACCGACAGCAGGGTGCGCGAGTTGCGAACGTAGCGCAGGCCATCCTTCATCTGCTCCATCATGTTGGTCGTCGCCGTCGGCGGCACGTGGACGTTCCGCAACGCGAGAATCGCGGCGATCACGAACAGGAACGAGAGGCCGTTCAAGCCGAAGCAGGCCACCATGCCGAAGGTGGCGAGCGCCGTGCCGGCAACGATCGGCCCAATCACGCGGGCGAGGTTGAACTGGATCGAGTTGAGCGCCACGGCGTTCGGCAGGTGGTCCTTGCCGACGAGCGTTGGAATCAACGACTGGTAGGCGGGCCCGCCGAACGCCTGGGCGCAACCAGAAATGAACGACAGCGAGAGGATCATCCAGATCTGGATGGATTCGGTGTAGACCAACCCGGCGAGGATGAACGCCACCGCCATCTGCGTGACCTGCGACGTCAGCATCATGTGCCGGCGATCGCGGCGATCGGCGACGACGCCGCCAATCAACGTGAACAGCAGGATCGGCAGCTCGCCGACGAAGCTGTCGAGGCCGACATAAAACGCCGACGCCGACCCGGTCATCGTGACGATCAGCCACGCCTGGGCAATCTTCTGCATCCAGGTGCCGATGCTCGAGGTGAGCGCGCCTAACCAGAGGAGCCGGAAATTGCGGTGGGTGAGGGCAACCGCGATGCGCAGCGCGGCTTGGTTCAATCGGTTTTGCAACGGCTCAATTTTAGTGCGATTTGGATAGACTAGGCGGGTCTAAAGACCAGCCTCTACGCGTGCGAATGTAGCGGCGGGTCTTTAGACCCGCCTGACGGAGACAAGATGAAGAACATCGACCAGACCAGGCGACGATTCATGGCGCATTTTGCGGGCATGGGCCTCGGCACCACGCTGGCGCCGGGCATCCTGTGGGCGCGCATGCAGGACGCCGGCACGCAGAAGGTCACGCTGGCGATGGTCACCGACGCCCTCATGCTGTCGGGCATCGACCTGACGGAAGAAGAGCGGACCGCGCTCGTCGAAGGCGCCAACCGCAACCTCGCCGGCTACGAAGAGATCCGCAAGCTCCACATCCCGCCGGACATCTCGCCGCCATTTCATTTCAGCCCGGTCGTGCCCGGCCTCACGGTCAACAAAACCAAACAGCCGTTCCGGTTGAGCGCGGCGCCGCCGGTCAAGCGGCCTGCCAGTCTCGAGGACGTCGCGTTCTGGCCGATCCGCCACCTCGGCGAGCTGGTGCGCACGCGGCAAGTGACGTCGCTCGAGCTCACCGACATGTACCTGGCGCGGCTGCATCGCTACAACCCGGTGCTCAACAACGTCGTCACGTTCCTCGACGATCACGGCCGCGCCGAGGCGAAGCGCGCCGACGCCGAAATCGCGTCGGGCAAGTACAAGGGTCCGCTGCACGGCATTCCGTGGGGCGCGAAAGACATCATCTCGCTCAAGGGCCACAAGACGACGTGGGGGTCGTCGCCGTTCAAGGATCAAGTCCTCGACTACGACGCCAGCGTGATCGAGATGCTGCGCGACGCCGGCGCTGTTTTGATTGCCAAGGTCACCACCGGCGAGCTGGCCAGCGGCGACAACTGGTTCGGCGGGCAAACCAAGAGCCCGTGGGATCCGGCGCAAGGCTCGAGCGGATCGTCGGCCGGACCGTCATCGGCGACGGCCGCCGGCTGCATTGCATTTGGCATCGGCTCGGAGACGAGCGGTTCGATTCTCAGCCCGTCGGCGCGCTGCGGGCTCGCCGGCCTGCGGCCGACCTTCGGCCGCGTCAGCCGTCACGGCGTGATGGCACTGTCGTGGACGCTCGATCGGCTCGGGCCGATCTGCCGCTACGCCGAAGATACGGCAATCGTGATGCAGGCGATCGCCAAGCCCGATGGCCGCGACATGAGCGTGACCGATGTCCCGTTCAATTGGAACGCACAGTTCGACATCAAGAAGTTGAAGGTCGGCATCATCCAGGATTCGTTCGACGACATCAGCAACGCATCGGCAAAGGCCAACGCGCAGAAGACGCTCGAGACGATGCGCGGGCTCGGCATCACCCAATTCATTCCGGTGATCGCGCCCGAGTTCTCGGCCAACATCAGCGGCCTGAACATCGAGCGCACCGCGTACTTCGACGAGCACCTGCGTGCCGGCCGCATGAAGGGCACGCGCGGCGGCAACTCGCAGGGCGGCCGTCTCGTGTCGGCGCCTGATTATCTACAGCAGCAGCGCGCGCGCATGATGATGATGATGGAGCTTGCAAAGGCTACCGCGCACGTTGACGTGTATCTCGTGGCATCGAACAACACCGGCGTCGGCGGCGGTGGTGGTCCGCGTGGCGGCGCAGCCGCCGCGACGCCGCCGGCGCAGCCGCAGCGTCCGCAGTCGCCGACGCAGCGGCATTTCTCGATGGCGAATGCGGCGGGCTACCCGGCGATCAATTTGCCGAATGGATTTGCCGATACCGGCAGCCCGACCAACGCGGTGATCTACGCGCAACCGTATCGCGAGCTCGAGATCATTGCGTTGGCAAAGGCGTATCAGGATGCGGCCGGCTTCCACCTGCGCAAGCCGACGAAGTTGGATACCACGACGACTACGCAGGCGCAGGGATGATAGGGGTCAGGTCA
>JANLWW010000178.1:0-12583 GCA_031364805.1 Acidobacteriota bacterium | reverse complement strand
TCCGAGCCCACCGCCTGGCGCACGCGATCGACATCGGCGCCGAACAGATCGCAGACGTTGGCAATCTCGTTCATGAACGAGATCTTCGTCGCCAGGAAGGCGTTCGATGCGTACTTGGAAAGTTCCGCGCTCGGGCAGTCCATCACCATGATCGGCGCGCCGGTGCGGGTGAACGGCTTGTGGAGCTTGACCATCAGATCGGCGGCGCGCGGGTCTTCAGCGCCAATCACCACGCGATCGGGCTTCATGAAGTCGTCGACCGCCGCGCCCTGCTTGAGGAACTCGGGATTGCTGACGACGCTGAAGGGATGCGTGGTTTCGCGGCGCACGACCTCGCGCACCTTCTCGGCGGTACCGACCGGCACGGTGCTCTTGTTGACGATGACCTTGTAGCCGTTCATGGCGCGGGCGATCTCGCGAGCCACGCCCATCACATGACGGAGATCGGCCGAACCGTCCTCGCCCTGCGGCGTGCCGACGGCGATGAACACCACCTCGGCTGCACGCACGGCCTTCGGCAACTCGGTCGTGAACACCAGCCGGCCTTCGGTCTTGTTGCGCTTGACCATCTCTTCCAGGCCGGGTTCGTAAATCGGAACCTTACCGCGCCGAAGCATACGAACCTTGGCAGCGTCCTTGTCGACACACGTCACGTCGTTTCCAGACTCGGCCATGCACGCGCCAAGCACGAGCCCCACATAACCGGTTCCCACCACCGCGATCTTCATTCCGCCTCCAAAACACAAAAGCGTATCACCCGAGCTGTATGCTGTCAACATACTGAACCACAAGGACTTGCTGGTCTTGTGATACCTCTTCTGGTACCCTCCTCGCGGTGCGAATTCTGGTCGATTACCGTCCGGCGCTACGCGAGCGGACGGGTGTCGGTGAGTTCGTTCACGAGCTGGCCAGGGCTCTTTGTCACCAGCCTGATTCGCGCGATCAGGTCACGCTGTTCACCAATTCCTGGAAAGACCGCCCCTCGCCAACTCTTGCGTCGCAGATGCCGGGAGCGCGCATTGCCGATGTCAAGGTGCCGGTTCGGGCGCTCGTCTGGGGCTGGAATCGCCTCGAATGGCCGCCGGTCGAGTGGCTTGCCGGCGAGCACGACGTCGTTCACAGCCAGAGTCCAATGCTCATCCCGACCTCGTCTGCGGCACGGGTCGTGACCATTCACGACCTCGATTTCCTGCGGCATGCCGACCAGATGCCGGCCGAGATCCGCCGCGACTACCCGCAACTGGCGCGCTCGCATGCCGCCCGAGCCGACGCGATTGTGGTGTCGTCGAACTACGCCGCCGGCGAAGTCGCCCACGAGCTGGAAGTGACGCCGTCGCGTGTGCATGTGTGCCCGCCCGGACGTCCCGACTGGTCGGCCGCGGTGGCGGCCCGTCAAGCAGCTCGCCGCGGCACCGACATTCTGTTCATGGGCACGTTGAACCTGCGGAAGAACGTCGGCACGCTGCTTGAAGCCTATGCGCGGCTGCGCGCCCAGGTGCCCAATGCCCCGCGGCTGGTCCTGGCCGGACACACCACGCCGGCATCGGCGCGCTGGGAAGCGCGGGCGAACGAGGCCCCGCTCGCCGGACATGTCGAGATCACAGGCTACGTCGACACGGCGCGCCGCATCGAGCTGTTCGCGAACGCCTGCATGCTCGTGCTGCCCTCCTACGAAGAAGGGTTCGGCCTGCCCGTGCTCGAAGCCATGGCCTGCGGGGTTCCGGTCGTCGTGTCGGCACGCGGCTCGCTGCCAGAGGTCGCGGGCGGGGCGGCCCAGCCGATCGATCCCGACGACGCCGCAGCCATGTCGGCCGCCATGCTGGCTCTGCTCGACGATCGAGTTGCCAAGTCAGCATCGCAGCGGGGGTTGCTGCAAGCCTCTCAATACAGCTGGTCGGCTTGCGCTGCCGCCGCACGGCAGGCGTACGCATCGGCCATGGAGGTCCATGCGCATCGCCGTTGACGCGCGCGAGCTCTGCGGCCAGCCGACCGGCGTCGGGCGCTACCTTGGCGAGTTGTTGACCGAGTGGGCCGCAGACGCGAATGCGAACCGGCACGAATGGACGCTGTATGCGCACGCCGCGCCGCAGGTGCCCTCGACATGGCGTGGCAAAGTTACGGTGGTGCCGGGCGGCGGCGGTTCCTCGTGGGAACAGTGGGCCTACCCGCGCGCGCTCGCCGCACAACGGCCCGACGTGGTGTTTGCTCCGGCCTACTCCGCACCCCTGACAGCGCCCGCCCCCGTGGTGCTGACCGTCCACGACGTCTCGTTCTTCGCGCATCCCGAGTGGTTTTCGATCCGCGAAGGAATGCGGCGGCGGCTGCTCACCGGCTGGTCTGCCAGGCGCGCGAAAGTCGTGCTGACCGACACCGCGTTTTCTCAAAGCGAGATCGTCCGCCACATCGGGCTGTCGGCAGCGCGCGTGCGCGTCATTCCGCTCGGCATCCGCAGGCCCGTTCAACTGGCGCCGGGCGGGCTGCCGCGTGAGCCAATCGTGTTATACGTTGGATCGGTGTTTGAGCGACGAAGGGTTGATCAGTTGATGGCGGCGTTTGAGGCGGTGGCCGACCAGGTGCCGTCGGCGCAGCTCGAGGTGGTCGGCGACAACCGGACGCGGCGGCCGCGGATCGATCTGGAGGCACTGCGCCAGCAATCGCGTCACCGTGATCGCATTCACCTGCGCGCCTACGTGGATGACGCGACACTCGCCGGCTTGTATGCCCGGGCCTCGGTCTTCGGCTTCTTGTCGGAATACGAGGGATTCGGACTGACGCCGCTCGAAGCGCTGGCCGCCGGCGTCCCCCCGGTCTTGCTGGACACGCCGGTTGCGCGCGAGACAGCCGGCGCCGCCGCACACTACGTGCCCGCCACCGCTGGCCGCGACGCAATTGCCGCGGCCCTGGTCGCGGTGCTCACCAACCACGGCGTCCGCGGCGAGATTCTCGCGCACGCGCCAGCGGTGCTCGGCCAGTACAACTGGACGACCACGGCCGCGCGCACACTGGCCGCGCTCGAGGGTGCCGCGATTGGCGGATAATTTCTTTTCCCTCGCGATCATCATCGTCACCTACAACTCCGCCACGGAGATTGGGCCGTGCCTCGACTCGCTCGTTGGCCATACTGCCCCCTTCCCGACGACCATCACCGTGGTTGACAATGCGTCGAGTGACGGCACTGCCGACCTGGTGCGGCGGGGCTGGCCGAGCGTGCAGGTGATCGCCTCGCCAGTGAATGAGGGGTTCTCCCGCGCCAATAACATCGGCATTCGCGCCACCAGCGGCGACTACGTGCTGTTGCTGAATCCCGACACGGTCGCCCCACCGGGTGCGATCCAGACGCTGGTGCGCGGACTGGCCGCCCAGCCAGATGCGGCGATTGCCGGCGCGCGGCTGCTCAGCGAAAGCGGGTTTCCGGAACTGTCCTGGGGCGATCCGATTGGGCCGTGGAACGAGCTCAAGCGAAAGGTGTTCGCGACCCTCTATCACCGAAAGATTCGCCACATCGTCCGCAAGGTCGACAAGTTGAGCCGTCAGGCGCGTGAGGTGGCCTGGGTCAGCGGCGCGTGCATGGTGATCCGCCGGCCCGACCTCGAGGCCGTGGGCCTGCTTGATGAACGCTATTTCATGTACACCGAGGACGTCGACCTGTGTATGGCGATGAGAAAACGTGGTCGCACGGTGTTGTATTTCGCCGGCGCCGAGGTGCTGCATTATCGCGGGCGCTCGGCGGCACGTAATCCCGGGACCGAGCGGATGTATCGCAAGAGTCACGTGGCGTATTACGAAAAGCACTTGCCGCGCTGGGCGGGCGTGCTCCGTGGCTACCTGAAGTTGACCGGCAAGCCGCACGCGGACTGACCATGCGCATCGCAATCGACGCGCGGAAGCTGCGCGACTTCGGCATCGGCACCTACATCCGCAACATCCTGATTGAGTTGTCGCGCCTCGATCAGGTGACCGAGTACGTCGTGCTGTGCCGGCCTGACGACCAGGATTCGGGCGACGTGCTGGGCCGCAACTTCCGCATGGTGCCAGAGACGGCGCCCACCTATTCGCTGGCCGAGCAATTTCGCATTCCGCTGTCGCTCGCACGCGAAGGCGTGAAGCTGGTGCACGAACCACACTACGTGTTGCCGCCGGCCATTCGCTGCCGCTCGGTGGTCACGATTCACGACTGCATTCACCTGATGTTTCCGCAGTATTTACCGAGCAAGCTGGCCTACGTCTACGCGAAGGGATCGATGTGGAGCGCGACGCGAAAAGCCGATCGCGTACTCACCGTGTCGGAAGCCTCGAAGCGCGACATCCTCCGGTTCTTCGACATCCCGCCCGAGAAGGTCGAGGTCATTTACAACGCGATTGACGAGCGCTTTCTCGGCGCCGCCGATGCCAACCGCATGGAACTGACGCGCCAGCGCTACCAACTCGATCATCCGTTTGTGCTGTACGTCGGAAATATCAAGCCGCACAAGAACATCGAGCGGCTGGTAGAAGCGTTTGCGATCGCGAAGCGCAGCGGCCCGGATGACCTCAAGCTGATCGTGATTGGCGATGAGCTGTCGAAGTATCCGGTGCTGCGCCAGTCGGTGCATCGCCACAAGCTCGACAAGCACGTGCGCTTTCTCGGCTTCCAGCCGCAAGAGACGCTGGCCGCGTTTTACCGGCTCGCCCGGGCGTTCGTGTTCCCGTCGCTCTACGAGGGCTTCGGCCTGCCGCCGCTCGAAGCCATGGCGTGCGGCACACCGGTGGTCACGTCCAACGTCTCGTCCCTGCCTGAAGTGGCGGGTGGCGCTGCGCTGCTGGTGAATCCGCACGATGCCGACGCGATTGCCGACGGCATCGTGCGCGCGGTGACCGACGAGACGCTGCGCGCGGAGCTGATCAAGAAGGGCCTTGCCCGTGCCCGCGATTTTTCGTGGAAGCAAAGCGTCGGCAAGATCCACAAGATCTACATGGACGTGGCGGCCCGCTAGTGCGCGTCGCCCTCATCCACGACTGGATCACCGGCATGCGCGGTGGAGAGAAGGCGCTCGAAGTCTTCTGCGAGCTTTTCCCGACCGCGGACCTGTTCACGCTGGTGTACTTGAAAGGCACGGTCACGCCCATCATCGAGCGCCGGCTGGTGAAGAAGTCGCTGATCCACTGGCTGCCGTTTGCGGGCAAGCTTTATCGCCAGTACCTCCCACTCTTTCCCATGGCCGTCGAGCAATTCGACCTGGATGGCTACGACCTGGTCATCAGCACGAGCCACTGCGCCGCCAAGTCGGTGGTGGTCACCGGACGCGCCAGGCATCTCTGCTACTGCCTCACGCCCATGCGCTATGCGTGGGACCAGTTCGACTCCTATTTCGGGCCCGAACGTGTCGGCACAGTGCCAAGCGCACTCCTACGGCCCGTGCTAGCCAGCTTGGCCCGTTGGGACCGCGCCACAGAGGGCCGAGTACACCGCTATCTCGCTATCTCTCAATATGTTGCGCGGAGGATCGCGCTGTACTATAATCGTCAATCGACCCTTGTGTATCCACCGGTCGACACCGACTTCTATAGCCCCGCCTCGGACCAGGCGGTGACAGCCGTGCCGTCAATTACTTCACCCAGTCACCAGCTCGCCAATTCGCCACATTTTCTGGTCGTGTCCGCATTAGTGCCGTATAAGCGCGTGGACCTTGCCATGATGGCAGCCCGTCGCGCCGGCGTGCGCCTGACTGTCGTCGGCAGCGGACCCGAGCGGCAGAACTTGGAGCGACTTGCCGGCGACGGCATTGAACTGGCCGGCTGGCGTTCGGACGAAGAGATTCGCCACTTGTATCGCAATTGCACCGCGGCGATTCTGCCCGGTGAAGAAGACTTCGGCATTGTGCCAGTCGAGGCCCAGGCCTGCGGCCGTCCCGTCGTCGCGCTCGGGCGTGGCGGCGTCCTCGACACGGTGATCGACGGCGAGACCGGCGTCCTCTTCGACGAGACGACGGTGGAGTCGCTGGAGGCGGCCCTGCGTCGCGCGGCGGCAGCCGCCTGGAATCCGGTCCGCATTCGAGCGCACGCGGAAACGTTTTCCCGGCGCCGCTTCATCGCCGAGATCGAACAGGTGGTGGACGACACCATGCAGGCGCCGGCAGGCACCAGGTGGTAAGGCGCCACAACCGCCTGCTGGTCGCGTTCCACGTCACGACGGATGCGGTGATGGCGATGGTAGCCTTCCTGCTGGCCTACGTCCTCCGCTTCGAATCTGGACTGTTCGAGATCACCCGCGGCCAACCGCCCATTGAGCAGTACTTCGGTGTGCTGCCATTCGTCGCGTTCGTCGTCCCGATCGGTTTCCACTTCCAGGGCCTCTATCGCTTGCGCCGCGGCCGCTCGCGGATCGACGATTTCTTCAACGTGCTCGTCGGCAGCATCTTTGCGGTCGTACTCGGCATTGTCAGCACCCTCTATTTTCAGGCCTACTACGCATCGGATGTCCAGCGCGACATCGGCGCCTTCGAGGTATCGCGACTGGTGTGGGGTGTGTTCCTGTTCTGCAACATCGCCGCAGGCTACCTCTCGCGCAAGTTCATCCGCGAAGCCCTGGAGCGGCGCTGGCTCGCCGGCGTCGGCCTTCGGCGCATCCTGATTGCCGGCGCCGGCGATCTCGGCCGCATCGTCGCCGACCGCATGCTCGAGCACCGCGAGCTCGGCTACCAGCTGGTCGGGTTCGTGGACGACAAGGCGGGCGGCGATCACCTGGGCTACCGCGGGCTGCCGCTGCTCGGCTCGCTCAGCGAAGCCGCGGCGATTGTCGCCAACGAGAAGATCGACGACCTCTACGTCGCGCTGCCACTCGAAGAGCACATGAAGCTGCTCGACCTGGTCGAGTCAACCAGCCGCGAGGGCGTTGACGTCAAGGTGGTGCCCGACCTGCTGCAGTTCATTGCGCTGCGCGCGCGGCTCGAAGACCTCGACGGCGTACCCGTCATCAACCTCAACGACGTCCCGCACCAGGGCCTGAGCGCCTTCATCAAGCGCGCGCTCGACATCCTGATTTCGGCCGGCGCGCTGGCGACGATGGCGATTCCCGGCGTGCTGATCTCGTGGCTGATCAAGCGCGGCTCACCAGGCCCGGTGTTCTATACCCAGGAGCGCATGGGCCTGGACGGCAAGCAGTTCCAGGTTTACAAGTTCCGGACGATGCCGCTCGATGCGGAGCCTGAGGGCCCGGTGTGGGGCGATGAGATCGACCCGCGCGCGACCGGCATTGGCGCCTGGCTCAGACGTCATGACCTCGACGAGTGGCCGCAGTTCTGGAACGTGCTGGTCGGCGAGATGTCAATTGTCGGCCCGCGGCCGGAACGGCCATTCTTCGTCGAGCAGTTCAAGCATCGCATTCCGCAGTACATGCTGCGCCACAAAGTGAAGGCCGGCATCACCGGCTGGGCGCAGGTCAACGGCTGGCGCGGCAACACGTCGCTCGAGAAGCGGATCGAGTACGACCTCTATTACATCGAAAACTGGTCTGTGACTTTGGACATCAAAATTATGTGGATGACCCTAATCCGCGTGCTCACCCCTAACCGCGGAGCCGTCTAATGCCGCGAGTGGTCATTACCGGCGCCGCCGGATTCATTGGCTCGCACCTGTCGGAAGCACTGCTCGATCGCGGTTTCTCGGTGGTGGGCGTCGACAACCTGCTGACCGGCGACCTGGCGAACATCGCGCACCTGCGCGATCGTAATTTTCAGTTCATCCGCCACGATGTCACCAACTACATCGACATCGATGGCCCGGTCGACTTTGTGCTGCACTGGGCGAGCCCGGCCAGCCCGATCGACTACCTCGAACTGCCGATTCCGACGCTCAAGGTGGGTGCGCTCGGCACGCACAAGGCGCTCGGTCTGGCCAAGGCCAAGGGGGCAGTCTTCATGATCGCCTCGACCTCCGAGGTCTATGGCGATCCGCTCGAGCACCCGCAAAAAGAAACCTATTGGGGCAACGTCAACCCGATTGGCCCGCGCGGCGTTTACGACGAGGCCAAGCGCTTTGCCGAAGCCATGACGGTGGCCTATCGCCGCTTTCACAACCTTGACACCAAGATTGTCCGCATCTTCAACACCTATGGCCCGCGCATGCGCATCCGTGATGGCCGTGCCGTGCCGGCGTTCATGTCACAGGCGTTGCTGAACCAGGATGTGACGGTGTTCGGCGACGGCAGCCAGACCCGCAGCTTCTGCTACATCAGCGACCTGGTTGACGGCTTGATTCGCCTGATGCTCTCGAAAGAAAACGATCCGATCAACATCGGCAACCCGCAAGAGATGACGATTGAGCAGATCGCGCGCCAGATCATCGCGATGACTGGGTCGACGAGCAAGATCATCTACCAGCCGCTGCCGATGGACGACCCGAAGGTGCGGCAGCCCGATATCACGCGCGCCCGTACCCTGCTGGGCTGGGAGCCGAAAGTGTCTCTCGAAGAGGGCCTCGGCCGCACCATCGACTACTTCAAGACCAAGGTCCTGGGTTCCTAGTTGCCATTCACGACCCTCGGCCTCGGCTCGAAGATCACGACTGCACTCAAGGAACAAGGTTACGTCGAGCCGACGCCGATTCAGGCCAAGGCCATTCCCGTCATTCTCGAAGGCCGCGACATCATTGGCGTGGCGCAGACCGGCACCGGCAAGACTGCGGCGTTCGTGCTGCCGCTGCTCGAGCGGCTGAGCCAATCGCCCCCGCAGAAGCACATGCGGGCGCTGGTCGTTGCGCCCACCCGCGAACTGGTGGCGCAGATCGAGGAGAACATCCGCGCCTACGGTCGCCACCTGACCCTGCGCTATGCCACCATCTTTGGAGGCGTCGGCGAGGGCCCGCAGATTCAAGCGCTGCGCCGCGGCGTTGACATTGCGGTGGCGACGCCGGGCCGCCTGCTCGACCTGATGCAGCAGCGCCACGTGAACTTTGCGGACCTGCAGGTGATCGTGCTCGACGAGGCCGACCGCATGCTCGACATGGGCTTCCTTCCTCCCATTCGCAAGATCGTCGCGGCCGCCCCGAAGGTCCGGCAGACGCTGCTGTTCTCGGCGACGCTGTCGAAGGAGATCGAGGCGGTTTCGAAGGAGTTCCTGAAGAACCCCGTGCAGGTGGAGATCGGCGCGCGCTCGACGCCGGTGGAAGCCGTGGCCCAGTGGATCGTCGAAGTATCTCAGGCGGCGAAGGTGCCCGCGCTCGTCCACTTGCTCAAGGACACAGCGCTCGAGTCCGTGCTGGTGTTCTCTCGCACCAAGCACGGCGCCGACCGCATTGCGCGCAAGCTCGAGGATGCGGGCGTTCGCTGCGCCACGCTCCACTCGAACCGCACACAGGGGCAGCGCATTCTCGCGCTCAAGCGCTTCAAGTCTGGCGACGTGCGCTGCCTGGTGGCCACCGACATCGCCGCGCGCGGCATTGACGTCGACGGTATTTCCCACGTCATCAACTACGACTTCCCTCCCCAACCCGAAGACTACGTGCACCGCATTGGCCGCACCGGCCGCGCCCTCGCCATCGGCGACGCCATCAGTTTTGTCTCGCACGACGAGATGGACGACCTTCGCCGACTCGAACGCTTTCTCGGACGCGGCATTACGCGGCGGAAGCTTGAAGGCTTTGTGGCGAATACCCCGCATCCCCCTTCGCGTTCCGCTTCGGGGGACAAGTCCGACTCGGGAGGGAGCATTGGCCATCGTCCGCCCGGTGGCGGCCGCTCGCATGCGCGGCCCGGTGGGCATCGACCCGGCGGTAGTGGCGGTGGCGGTTCGTGGCGGCCACGCAGTCCCGGTGGTCAGCGCAGCAGCGGTCCGCCAGGACGTCACGGACGGACGTAGCCGCCCTAGAACCCGAAGATGCCGGGCCAGTCCGCGGTGATCAGGGTACCGAACAGTCCGGCCGCGGCACCGACAGCGCCGAGCGAGGTTCCCTCGATAAGCGTCACGACCGCCACGCCACCGCCCATTGCTGCCGACGTTAGGCACATAATCGCCTGGAACTCGCGATAGCTGCGCGGCGCGATGTCGCCTCGGAGCAGGGGAACGCAGTTGACCAACGACATTGCAGTCGAGATCATGGTGATGACGTTCTCCGCAGAGACGGAGCCGCCCTCGGCGCTCATCCCCAGCGTCTCTCCGGTCGACGGATTCACGCGCCACCAGGTCGCGACCGGTCTGCCGGCCACGACCATCGGTGCCGAAGGTGCCAGAATCGAATAACCCTGAGCGAGGTCGGCCTGAACGAGCGCCTGTGCTCGCGCCGGAATCGCGGCAATCGGCGATGACGAGCCGGCCCGGATCATTGTCCACGCGGCGGGACCGCTCGCCGCAAATACCTCGCTGGTGTTATCGCCCCGTTCGCAATCCGTGCGATCAGCCGAACACTGAATCATCAGCGCGCCTTCCACCACCGTGTCTGCCACACCCTGCGCCACGCGAATCCCGAACGGATCGACGCCCTGGGTCGGCCACGCAGCCACCCCGTTGGCAATGAAATCCACGGTGTCGCGGCTGGCGAGACTCGATCCGTTGTCGGGCGCTCGCATTTCCTTCCGCAGGGCAATGAGGTTCAGTTGATCAAGGTAGGCACCGCCATGATTGGCGGCCCACGAAAACCGGGCGTCGGCCACCGAATACAGGAAGCCCGGCAGCGGCTCTAACGCCGACAGCTGATCTTTCAGGCGGTCTGGAACAGGCTTGCCGGCCGCTCGCGCGAGATCCAACAGGGCTGGCCGCGCCGCCGCCAGCCGCGTGGCGATCAGGTTTGCAGTGTAGGCGCGCGGAATCTCCGCAAACATCGGCAGCAATTCCGTTTCGCCAGTCAGCGCCAGGGCCCGCTTGAAACGTTCCTGATCGGTCAACGGCGACCGGCTGCCACCAGCCCGCTCGGCCGCCGTCAGCACGTCGAAGATCTCGCGGCGGCTTCGGACCGGATCTGCGCCCGGCGCCTTCAGCTCGAACTCGATCCACTGCTTCGTGAACGCCACCATGTCGACACGTGCCGGCTTGGGCTCGGGCGGGTCGTTCGCCCCTGCCGGCAACTGCGAGAACAGATCCATCGCGCCTTGCAGTGCCTGTCGGGTCACGCGCGCGACGTTGCGCCCAAGGCGCATCGTATTGGCGTCGGGGCTCGAGTTGTCGTGCAGCTCGCCATGGTCGTCGATCGACATCTTGACGACGACGCCACGCCCGATCTTCAAGACCGGAATCCACTCGACCTGATCGATCAGCGCCGTGCGGGCGGCGTCGGCGATTCTGTCTGCTTTCAGCAGCTCGCTGTCGGCCGGCCAGTCGACCGGTATGTTCGTCACCGCGATTCGCTGACCGTGATACTTCGACGGCGCGAACGTGTGTTCGAGCAGCGGCTCGTCCGCTCGCTGGCCGTTCCGCCACACCTCGGCCATGACGCGGACCGTGAGGGTATGACGACGGTCATCGTCGACGTCCGTCGGCGCCATCGTGGTCTGGGCAGAGGTGATGGCGTCGCCGGGCTTGGCGGTGGCCAGCGTGGGATCCAGGTCGATCCAGTTGCCGTTCTCCTCGACTTGGACCCACCAGTGTTCGTCGAGTGTGGGTGAGGCGGCGCCGGTGGTGGGCGGGACCGCAATCGCAGCCTTAATGGCTGCCGTCTGGTTTGCCATGCGCGCCTGCGCCTCGCTCACCAGCGCGCGCCGTGATTGCTCCACCTTGGAAAACTGTGCCCGCAAGTCCACGTCGCTCACGCCGACGGCCTCGGCAAGCCGTGCCCATGAATCGTCGCCGGGCTCAAGCGCCGCAACGGCAGGACGTGGACGAGACCCGATTGCCGCCATCACCTTCTTCCGGCCGGCATCGTCCAGGGATCCCACTGCGAGCCGCGCCTCATGCCCTGCCCGTTCGAGCAGGGCCGCGAGCAGCAACGCGCGATCGAAGCTGTTGCCGAGCCGGTCCATCAGGACGCCGACCGGTCCTCGGAGCGATCCGTTGTAGGGCACGAGCGCGGTGCGGTCCCTCACCCACTCGAACAGGGCCGTTCGATCCGGTCCGACCGCGGCGACGACGGCCCTCGGGTCGAAGGCTTCGCGCGGCACATGCGTTGCCGCACGATCGAGTTCGTCGAGCACGTCCCGCATGCGCTGCGACTGGCCGGCCCCGGTTTTCTCGGCCGCCGCCACCGGGCGAATCAGGTTGGCGATCTCGTTGGTTGCCGTCAGCATGTTCTGCTGCGCCAGCGTGATCTGAGGAGCAGGTTGAATCGCCGCAGTGGCCGCGGTCTCGGCTGGTGGCATAAGGCCGTCGCCTGGTGTGAGCGCGCCGCCCCACCAGTACCAACCGGCTGCGGCAGAGAGTGCAACAAACAACAGCGCCAGAGTCTTCTTCATTGGTGTGGTCCCGGGGGAGCGGTGATTATAGCGGGTCGTGCGGGTCGTGCGGGTCGTGCTTCGTCACACGCCGTATTTCCAGATCCGGTTCAGCCCGAGTTCGCTAGCGGCCGCCATCTGGCCGGCCAGCGCCGATGCGAGCAGCCCGCGAATCCGCATGATCGAATTTGACCCGGGCCGATTGTATTTGTTCCCACGAGGCCGCGCAGCGGCCGAGCCCCACGAGAC
>JANLWW010000140.1:0-37492 GCA_031364805.1 Acidobacteriota bacterium | reverse complement strand
TGGCGCCGCCGCCAGCCACCGAGAAGAACGAGAAAAAGAAGACGGTGGCGAAAGCCGCCAAGAGAAAATAGAATCGTCGAGCGGCGCTTCAATGGAGCGCACTCGTTTTGAACCCCGTAAGTCCGTCAGTGCACGTCAGGACGGGATGTAGCGTAGCCTGGTAGCGCGCCTGCTTGGGGTGCAGGAGGTCCCGAGTTCGAATCTCGGCATCCCGACCAACCTTCGCTCAGGTTTCATGATCGAGCAACCTGAGCTACGGTTGGCAGGCCAACCTTGAAGTACTCCTCCAAGACTTTCGTTCAACTCACACCGATCGCTATCGCGGCGCTCGTTGCTGTCTTTCCGCCGTCGCCGCCGACGGTCGAGCGGTCCTACGCGCGCTGGCTGTATCCCGCACTGCAAGCGCAACTCACCTCCGTATCGAATCGCTTCTCGCTCGCGCTGTTCGACGTCACGCTGTCGTTGATCATCCTGGCCGCGATCGGCGGTTGGACCTATTGGTTCCGGCGCGTGCGGCGTGAGCGATCGATCAGGCCGATTGGCCGTGGGCTGTTCGCCACCCTGGCGGGTGCCGCGACGGTCTACTTGTGGTTTCTCATCGCGTGGGGTTTCAACTACGCGCGGCCGCCGCTCGAGACGATGGTCCCGTACGAAGCGTCGCGGGTGACGCCGATGGCCGTCCGCCTGCTCGCCGAGCACGCGGTGCGCGAAGCCAATCGCACGCACGCGGCCGCGCACGCCGCCGGCTTTCCGGCAATTCACGACTCACCGTTGCCGCTGGTCACGGCGCTGCACCAAGTTGAGCGTGAGCTGGGCCGGCCGCAACCGACACGGGTTGCCCAGCCCAAGACGTCGTGGCTGTCGCCGTTTTTTCGGGCGTCGGGTGTCAGCGGCATGCTGGCGCCGTTCTACCTGGAGACGCTGCTCAATCCCGACCTCACCGGACCCGAGCGGCCGTCAGTGCTCGCGCACGAATGGGCGCACCTGTCGGGATTCGCGCCCGAGTCTGATGCGAGCTTCGTCGGCTATTTAGCTGCGCTGCGCGCCGGCCCGGCTGCGGAATACAGCGTGTGGCTGGACCTGGTGTCGGAGGCGGCCAACCAACTGCAGCCGGTGACCGAGCGGCTCGTGCTGCAGAAGCTCGACGCGGGTCCACGCCGGGATCAGGAAGCCATTCGCGAGCGGCTGACAGCGCTGGTGCAACCGGTGGAGCGCGCGGCGTGGTCCACCTACGATCAAATGTTGAAATCGCAAGGCGTCGAAGACGGCGTACAGAGTTACAGTCGAGTGATTCAATTGCTGATTGGTTCTGACGTCTTGAAAGTCCCAGGTCAATGAGGACTCGCGTACTGAGGGTCGACCCCGCGCAGCCCGATCCGGCTGTGGTCGAGGAAGCAGCTTCAGCGTTGCGCGCCGGCAAGCTCGTGGCGTTTCCGACCGAAACCGTTTACGGCCTGGGTGCCAACGCGCTCGATCCGGTCGCGGTGGAGGGCATCTTCGAAGCGAAGGGCCGTCCTGCCACGGATCCCTTGATCGTTCACCTCGCGCACATCGGGCAATTATCGGTGTGCGCGTCCCACATCCCCCTCGCAGCGCGCAAATTAGGCCTGGCGTTCTGGGCCGGGCCACTGACGATCATCCTGCCCAAGAAGCCGGTGGTTCCCGACAGCGTGACGGCGGGACTGCCGAGCGTGGCGTTGCGCGTGCCGTCGCATCGCGCCGCGCGCGCGCTTATGGAGATGGCAGGAGTGCCGGTCGCGGCGCCCAGCGCTAATCGGTTCTCACGGCCAAGCCCGACGACCGCTGCGCATGTGCTGGCGGACCTCGATGGCCGCATCGACATTTTGCTCGATGGCGGCCCAACCGAGATCGGCCTGGAATCCACCATCGTTGACTTTACCGTCGACCCACCGGTGATGCTTCGTCCTGGCGGGCTCACTCTCGAACAAATCAGGACCGTTGTGCCCGAGGTCGTGGCGGTTGCTCGGCGGGGAAGTGCCGACGTGGCGCAGGCGGCACCCGGCCAGCTGCTCAGGCACTACGCTCCGCAGGCCGAGATGACGCTCTATATGGGAGACCTTGCCGCCGTGATCCGGCGGGTCGCCGCCGACACGAGGACGCTGACGGCCGGGGGGGCGCGGGTGGGAATTCTCGCTCCTGAAGACGACCTGCTGGCGCTGGCCCCGGAATTGGCGCCGATGGCCGCCGCCGGGCGAGTGGAGGTACGGCCCTACGGGTCGCGCAACGACCCCGCCCGATCGGCCCGCGAGCTGTTCGCGGCCTTGCGGGACCTTGATGCGACTGGTGTCAGTCATATCTTCGCGACCGTGTCCGGCAACGAAGGCCTGGGGCTGGCGGTGCAAGACCGGCTGACTCGCGCCGCGGAAGGCCGGGTGCGGAAGGTCTGAACCGGCTTGAACGGTCGTTCAGGCGGGATCTCCGACCCGAGTCACCGTATTACATCGTGACAGTTGGTGTTATCATGCGCAGAAATTCGGGGGGATGGGCTCTATGAGTCAAGACGGCATGGCAGACGCACCGGGTCTTCAACCTGGGCATTCGCGACGTAACTTCATCAAGGGTGTGATCGCAGCAGGCGCTACCGTCTCTGCGTCGTCATACCTGTTCCGCACCACCATCATGGGCCAGAACGATGGCATGGCGGGTGCGGTCGAACGTCTCATCTCGCTCGACGTCAACGGCCAGCAGCGCCGGGTCGATGTGATGAAGAACGAGACGCTGGCCATGACCCTGCGCTACAAGCTGGGTCTCACCGGCACCAAGCTTGGGTGCGACCGCGCCGAGTGCGGCGCCTGCACGGTGCTCGTCGACGATGTGCCGCGGTATGCGTGTTCGGTGCTGACGCATAGCGTGCGCGGCAAGAAGATTCAGAGCATTGAGGGCCTCGCCTCTCCCGATGGCACGCTGCACCCGGTGCAGCAGGCCGTGGTCGAGGGTCAGGGCTTCCAGTGCGCCTTCTGCATGCCGGGCTTCGTGATGGCCACGGTGGGCTTCCTCAAGACCAATCCCACGCCGACGCGCGCGCAATTGGCGCACGGCATTTCCGGCAACCTGTGCCGTTGCGCCGACTACAACAAGATTCTCGACGTCATGATGGTGGCGGCCGACAAATCGAGGGGTGCGTAAACCATGGCTGAACAGCAGAAGCCGGTCGCGCCGGCCACACCAGTCGAGCCGCCCAAGAAGCTTGAGTTCAGGCTTCTCGGTCACAACTACACCACGCCCGATCTGGTTGCGAAGGTCACCGGCAAGGCGAAGTATGCCGAGGACTACCGCGCCGAAGGCATGGTCTTCATCAAGCTGATGCCGAGCCCGCGCCCGCACGCGCGCGTGATCAGCATCGATGCGTCTGCCGCGCTGGCCATGCCTGGCGTGCACGGTATTCTCACCGCGAAGGATCTACCGGCGCCGCCACCGCCTCCTGGACCGGCGCCGGCTGCCGCTGCTGCGGCGCGCCCGGCCGGTACGCCTGCGGGTCAGCCCGCCGGATCGCCGGCTCCGCAAGCTGCCGCTCCTGGCGGCGGCGGGGCTCCTGCCGCTCCCGCGCCTGCGGCTGGAGCTGCGCCGCCAGTGGCCGCGGCAACGCCACCGCCGATGCCGCCCGAATTCGCGCTCACGGACGAACCGGTCTACGAAGGTGAACCAATTCTGGCGATCGCCGCGGACAGCGAAGAGCTCGCCGCCGAAGCGATCGACCGCATCGTCGTGGAGTTCGAGGCGCTGCCGTTCGTGATCGATCCGCTGCAAGCCATGCGCCCCGGATCGCCCGATGGCCGCACGCAGGGCAATGTCTTTGTTGGCCCCAGCATGAAGACGGTGAAGTGGACCGCTGCCGACATGGCGATGGTCGATGCCGGCAAGTTTCCGGTTGGCGCCGAGGCAACCGAGACGCTCACGTATGGCGACATCGAGAAGGGCTTCGCGGAAGCCGACCTGATCGTCGAGCGCGATTCTCAGCAGCAGACCACTTCCCACCAGCCGCTCGAGTCGCGGTCGGCGATGGCGTACTGGCAAAACGGCAAGTGCTACATGCACGTGTCGACGCAGAGTCTGGCGCGCACCGTGGCGTCGGTGGCCGGCTGGGTCGGCATCAAGCCCGAGGAGCTGGTGCTGATCAGCGAGTACACCGGCGGCGGATTCGGCAGCAAGATCCCGGGCGCGCAGAGCATGGCGATTCCGGCGTTGATGTCGAAGAAGCTGAACGGCCGCCCCGTGATGATGCGCATCTCACGAGCGGAAGAAACCTACATTGGCCGCGTCCGTCCCGGCTACCAGGGCTGGGTCAAGATGGGCTTCAAGAAGGACGGCCGCGTCACCGCGATCGACACCTTCATCGTTGAAGCCGCCGGCCCGTATCGCCGTCAGGGCGATCACGCGACCAGCGCGAACCTGGGGTCGTTATTGTTCCAGGCGCCGAACATGCGCTTCCGCGGTCTCTCGGTGGCGACCAACACGCCACCGGGTGTGTCGCAGCGCGCTCCCGGTGGGTTGCAGGCCTCGGTCTGGTTCGAGCCGGTGGTGCATGAAGCCGCGAAGAAGCTCGGCATCGATCAAGTGGCCATCCGCAAGCTCAACGCACCAGAAGGGCAGGCGCAGTTCGGGTTGAATCCGCCCAACACGCCGGCCGGGCGGCCCCGCAACAAGCTGACCAGCTGTTTCGTCAAAGAGTGCCTCGACCAGGGCGCCGAGCTGTTCGGTTGGGAAGCGCGCAAGGCTAACAGCGGCAAGCGCACGGGCAGCAAGGTGCGCGGCATCGGCGTCGGCACCGGCGCTTATACGGCTGGCTCAATCGGTGTCGATGGCCTCTGCATCCTGCGGCCTGACGGCAAGTTGGAAATTCACCAGGGCATCGGCAACCTCGGCACGCACTCGGTGATCGACACCGCGCGCGTGATCGCCGAGGTGGCGAACGTGCCGTGGGAAAACTGCGAAGTGGTGTGGGGCAATACCTCGTTGGGCCTGCCGTGGTCGTCCATTCAGGCCGGCAGCCAGACCACCTACGCCCACACCCGTGCAAATTACGCGACGGGCAACGACCTTAAGAAGAAGCTAACCGAGATTGCCGCGAAAGACTTCGGCGGCACCCCGGAGCAGTACGACACCAACGCCCAGGGCGTCATCCGCAAGGGTGGTGGTCTGCGGTTGACGTGGGCCAAGGCGGCCGAGCGCGCGATTGCGCTCGGCGGGATCTACGACGGCACGGAAGTACCGAAAGAGATCAATGCCATGACCAAGGCGGCTGCGGCGGCGCACAAGGGCCGCGGTCTGATGGGCGTGGCCCGCGACAACCTGCCGCGCGACGGCCAGACTTACGGCTTCATGTCGGCGTTTGCGGAAGTCGAGGTCGACGTCGAAACCGGCGTCTGGACCATCGTTGATTTCGTGGGCGTCGCTGACGTCGGAACGGTGATTCACCCGAATTCGCTGGGCGGCCAGATCAATGGCGGCAGCCTCCAGGGCATCGGTCACATCCGCAGCCAGAAGCTGGTGTACGACCCGCACTATGGCGCCGGCCTTTCGACGCGGATGCATCACAACAAGCCGCCGACGATTCTCGATGTCCCAACCAACGCCCAGTGGAGCGCGGTCGGGTTGCCTGACCCGTCCAACCCAATCGGGGCGAAGGGCATCGGCGAGCCTTCGACCGTGGCGGCAGCCGGCGCGGTGCTCGCGGCGCTGGCCGACGCTGTCGGCGACGGCATCATCCGCCGCACGCCGGTGCAACCGGAACACATCATGGAAGCGATTGCCAATGGCGGCAAACCGGCTTACGAGCCGCTGACGGCGTTCATCTAAGGGAGCCTGAACAATGCCACCGATTCGCGACGTCATGCCGGCATTTGAGCTCTTCCAGCCCGCGAGCGTTGGAGACGCTCTCGGGATTCTCGACCGCCACGGCGCCGATGCCTGGGTCATGGCCGGCGGGATGGATACTTTCGACTGGCTGAAGGATCGTATCCGCAAGCCGAAGGTGGTCGTTGACCTTGGGATGGTCGATGAATTGCGCGGGATCAAGGACGCCGCTGGCGGCCTCGAGATTGGCGCCATGACCACGCTGACGACGGTCGCCAACAATCCGCTGGTCAAGGAACGGTTTCCTATCCTGGCCCAAGCGGCGTTGATTGTCGCCTCGCCGCAGATTCGCAACCAGGCCACCGCCGGCGGCAACGTGTCGCAGGACGCGCGCTGCTGGTACTACCGCGCGGGCTGGCCGTGCTACCGCGCCGGCGGCAACATCTGCTACGCGGACACGCCCACCTCGGTAAACCGCGAGCACGCCATCTTCAACGCCGATCGCTGCGTCGCGGTGAACCCGTCCGACACGGCGCCGGCATTGATCGCACTCGACGCCGAGTTCGTGATCAAGCGCGGTTCCGCCGAGCGCGTTGTCGCGGCACGCGAGTTCTTCATTGGCCCCGGCATCGACATCACCAAGCTCACCGTGCTGCAGCCCGGCGACTTGCTGACGGCCATTCGCATTCCGGCCGCGTGGGCGGGGAAGGCGCACTACTTCGAGAAGGTCCGCGACCGCATGGTGTGGGACTTCGCGCTGGTCAACATCGCGACGACGCTCAACATGTCGGGGACGACGATCAGTGATGCCCGCATGGTGGTGAACGGCGTCGCCGCCGTTCCGTACCGGCTCGACGCGGTCGAGGCCGCCATCAAGGGCAGGCCGCGCGACAAGGCCACGGCCGACCTGGCCGCCGACCTCGCCGTGCAGGGCGCCGTGCCGCTGCGTCACAACGCCTACAAGATCCCGCTGGTCAAGGCGTTGGTGAAGCGCGCCATTCGTGGAGAGGCTGAATGGGCAACCTCGTAAGTTGGGCGCGTAGCCCGTGGGGCGACTCGGTCCTCACCCACATCTCGTGGGACTTGTTCTGGGCGGCGCTGATCGGGGGCCTGTTGTTTCTGCTCGCGCACGGTGGCTACATGCTGTTCTCGCAGCACCACAGGCGCGAATCGTCTGAGGTCGATCGCCTCGAGGCCGAACGCCAGGGCCTGCCCACGAACATCGTGCGGCATGGCTTTGTCGCGCGGATGTTCCACTGGGTGATGGCGTTCAGCATGCTGACACTGCTGATCACGGCCTTCCTGCCAATCGTCGGCGTGAAGTTCGCGTGGGTGCAGTGGCACTGGATGGCCGGCATCCTGCTGACCGCGTCGATCATGTTCCACATCGTCCACGCCACCTTCGTCCTCGACTTCTGGTCGATCTGGGTGGGGCCGAAAGACATCCCGGAATTCAAGGCCGAGATGCTGCGTGAAGTGGGCATCGATGCGCCGGGACCTAAGCCGGGTAAGTATCCGCTCGGCAACCGCCTGTATCACCTCGCGGTGCTGGTCGCCGGCCTGTCGGTGATTGGCACCGGCATCGTCATGATGTGGCGCGTGCGCACCGGCATTGTCGAGCGCAATCCGTACCTGCTGACCGACTCGACGTGGGGCATCACTTACGTCGTGCACGGCTTGATGGGCGTCGGCTTCGTCGGTCTCGTCATCGCCCACATTTACTTCGCGCTGCGGCCGGAGAAGCTGTGGGTGACCAAGTCGATGATCTTCGGCACCATCACGCGCCGCCAGTACCTTGAACACCACGATCCGGATCGCTGGGTTGCCGACAAGTCCGGGTCGAAGAATGTCGCCTGAGGCGACCTCTGAGAGACCGTCGCCCGAGGCGACGCCTGGCAACATGACGCCTGAGGCGGCCCGAGAAGAGCTTGGCCGTCGCGCGGAAGCCATCGAGGGTGGCTACGAACTGATGCTGGGCTATGCGGCCCAGGGCCTTCACAGCGATCAAGGGGCTGCCAACAGCGGGCAGCTCCGCGATCACCTGCAGCGATTCGAGGCTGCGCTTACCAACCTGCCGGCCACCTATCGCGACTGCGCGCAGGCGCTTGGCGTCGGCCCGGCAGACGCGCTCGATGGCTTCCTGGAGGCCCTCGCCCGCGACGCGGCGGCCACGCAGTCGGCCCTTCGCCTGCTGCTCGGCCAGCCGGGCATCAGCTCACAGATGGTCGACAACGTGAATGCCTCGATTCACGTGCGCGCGCTTCTCACAGACGTGTTCGTCGTCGACGAGATCCTCAAAGGCCCGAAAGGGTAGGGCGGCTCTCAGCGAGCCCGATGCCAGGAGGGCGGCACTTCAGTGCCGCCTTTTCTATTTGTCGACCAGGTCCGGCATCACGAAAGAGCGACGGGCCTGTTCGGAGGTCAGCAGCTCCTTCGAGTAGTAGCGCTCCAGAATCGAAGGCTTCCACGACAACAAGTCGGTATTGACCTCGGCGAACTCCGCCCAGGTCGATGCCGCTTGCCGCGCCTGGCGCTCGTTGATGATCAGCAGGAACGCCCACGTGATGGTCTCGTGGTACAGCCCGTGAGCGCCCTTGGCCGCGGCGAAGCGCTTGAGAGCCGACATGAACTCGGCAAGTGCCGCCGGCATGCCGTGCTGCTGGACGAACAGCCATGCAAGGTGCACGTGCTGCCGGTGGTGAAACTGGTCGGCGGGCAGGGACGCGTCGAGAAAACGGTCGCAGAGTTCACGCTCGGTCATGGCGGTGTTCTTATCATGACAGCGCACGGCGTGGTGGCGCACGGATGTGAGGCGGGCGAGACGCGGCGAGCATCGGGACCGAGAGGATCGAGACAAACGCAACCGACTGAACGAATCTCATTCTTCCTCCAGCGAGGCAAATCGATTGACGACTGAACGGAAGACGACGAGCCGGAAAGACACGACGCGCCGGAACGACACCGCAGCGGGGCGCGAGCAGTCATCTTTTCTCGCGGCCGTCAATCATTTTGCCGAGCCGTGGGGGGCTCCCCCGGACCCGTGGGGGTGCCTACGACGCCGTGGTATTCTCCGGCCCGTGACGCCCCGCCGACTTGCGTTCCTGCTGTCGTTGTTGTGCGTGGCCGGGTCAACGAACGTCGTGCTGGCCCAGTGGCCGCAGTTCCGCGGCCCCAACGGCGCGGGCGTCAGTGACGGGGCCGGCTACCCGGTCGAATTTTCGCCGACGAAAAACGTCGCCTGGAAGGTGGCGGTCCCCTTCGGGCAGTCCTCACCCGTGGTGGCCGGGCCGACGCTCTACGTCACGGCGCGCGAGGCCGGCCAGCTGCTGACGATTGCGATCGCGACCGACTCCGGGAAAGAGCGCTGGCGCCGCAGCGTCCCGCGCGAGCGGACCATGGCGATCTACCGCGCCAATGATCCGGCGTCGCCGACGCCGGCGGCCGATGGCGATGGCGTGGTCTCGTTCTTCGCGGAATTCGGGCTGGTCGCGTACGAGCCGGACGGCGGGGTGCGATGGCGGCACGCGATGGGCCCCTTCGTGAACTTCTACGGGATGTCCGCCTCGCCGATCATCGCCGACGGCCTGGTCATTCAGCTGATCGATCAGCTCAGCGGCTCGTATCTGATCGCGCTCGATCGTGCGACGGGCCGTGTGCGCTGGCGGGCCGAACGCCCTGCGGCCACGATCGGCTACTCGACCCCGACTATTTTCCGGCCACCGTCCGGCCAGCCCGAAGTCGTCACCATCGGGTCGACTCGTCTCGACAGCTACGATCTGGCCACCGGCGAGCCGCGATGGTGGATGCCGATCGGGTCATCGGGGTCGATGGGGGTGGCGCTGACCGAGGGCGACACGCTGTGGATCTCGACGCAGGGCACCGACGAGCCTGACCTGCCGGTCTGGCGCTCGGCGCTTGCGACCTACGACGCCGACACCGATGGCCGCATCTCGCCGGCCGAGCTGCTGAAGGATAAGGACCTCGGCGAGCACTTCGGCTGGGTTGACACGAACGAGGATCGCCTTGTCACCGAGCAGGAGTGGAACATCGCGCGGTCGCTCGGCGCGGGTTCCTGGGGCGCGATGGCGATCCGGCCCGCCCAGGCGCGTGGGCAGCTGCCCGCGACCGCCGTGTCGTGGCGGATGCAGAAGAACGTCCCCTACATCCCGGCCCCGTTGCTGTACCGCGGTGTCTTCTACATGGTGAAGACCGGCGGGATCGTGACGACGCTCGACGCCGCGACGGGGAAGCTGCTGAAGGAGGGCCGCGCCACCGGCGCGCTCGGCGAATACCATGCGTCGCCGGTCGCGGCTGACGGCAAGGTGTACCTGGCCAACCAGGACGGCCAGGTGACGGTGCTCGAGGCCGGTGCCGAGTGGAAGGTGCTGGCGGTGAACGACCTGAGCGCGGAAATCAATGCCTCGCCGGCGCTCGTGGGCGGGCGGGTCTACGTGCGCACTCGTGACAGCCTCTACTGTTTCGCCGCGGCCCCCGCGCCGTAATCACACCCGGCTCCGGCACAGCCCCGCGACCAATACGGTAATCGGCTTCGCGACGGCCGCGCCTACCGGTCGTCGTACCAGTACCGCCTGGCCAGGGTGCTGCCCGAGGCGCGCGCGCCGATCGTGCCGGCGAGGAGCGCCGGCATCATGGTGAAGTAGTGCCAGTCGCCGTAACGGTCGAACTTGCGGACCGATGCGATGGCCTTCACCGGGCGCAGGCGCGTCAGGCGCTGACCGCGCGACCAGCCCAGGCGCGTCAGCTTCCAGAGGAAGTCGACATCCTCGCCAAAGTGGCGCGTTTCGCTGTAGCCACCCACGCGGGTGAAGTCCTCGCGTCGGCAGAACACGACGCCCGTGTCCATGCGCGTGAGCCACACCATCGGCAGCAGCATCGCGTAGGTGAAGGCAATCCCCACGGACCAGCGCTCCATGGTCACGCCGGTCGCGCCGCCGACGATGCGCGGGGCGGCCATGGCCGTGGCGATCGCGTTGAAGGTGTCGGGATGCACCTGCATGTCGGCATCGACGAAACAGATGACCGGTGCAGTAGCGAGGGCCGCGCCGCCATTTCGAGAGGCGCCGATCATTCGCCTGTCGACCCGAGCCACTCGGCAGCCGCGCCGTTCAGCAATCGCCGCGGTCTCGTCGGTAGATCCGTTGTCGGCGACAATGACCTCGATCGCGTCGGTGCCGCCGCCGTAATGGGCGCGGGCGGCGTCGATCGTGTCGAGTAGCCGGGGCAGCAGGGCCGCTTCGTTGTAGGCGGGAATGACGAGCGAGAACCGCGTCATGCTTCGACTGGCAGCGTCAGCCGGGCGCGGCAGCCGCGGGTGTCCTTGCGGTTCTCGAGGGTCAGCGAACCGCCGTGGCCTTCAGCAATCTGCCGGCAGAGCACCAAACCGATGCCGGAGCCACCCGGCTTGGTTGTGAAGAACGGCACGAACAGGTTGGCCGTGTTCGAGAGACCAGGGCCTTCATCTTCGACGAAGATTTCGAGACCCGCCCCGATTCGACGCCAGCCCGTGGTCACCGTCGTGCCGCCGACCTCGAGGCAAGCATCGGCGGCGTTGCGGAGCAGGTTGATCAACAACTGCTCGAGCTGATCCGCGTCGGCGTCCACGGTCGCATTCGGCCCTGGCTTGAGCACGACCGGCACGCGGGTATCAAAGCCGGCGACGCGCTGCAGCAGCGGCTTCAGCACCACCGGCGCCAGCCTGGGTGCCGGTAGCCGGGCGAGCCGCGCCGACGCGCCGGTGAATCGGCTGAGCGATTCGGTCCGCGACGCGATCACCTGCAGCCCACGTGTCATGTCCTCGCGCCAGTCGCTCGGCGGCGGCTCGCGGTGCAGCAGCGTTTCGAGCGTCCCCGCGATCGACTTGATGGGGCCGAGCGAGTTGCCCAGCTCGTGGCCGATCACGCGGATCAGGCGTTGCCACGCCTGCCGTTCCTGCTCGCGCAACGGGCGGCTCACGTCCGAGAGCACCAGCAGATCGTGCGGCAAGCCTCCCAGGCGAAAGGTCGTCTTCCTGACCTCCCAGCGGCCCGCGCCACCTCCCGGCGGTGTGAGATCGACGACGCGAGGGGCGTCGCCGAACCAGTCCTTGAGTTGCAGTTCAATGGCCGTGCGGCCGAGCATGTGCTGCATGCTCTTGCCCATCAACCGCTCGCCCGTGCGATTGACAATGCGCAGGCGCTGTTCCGGATCGAAGGCGAACACGGCGACGTCAATCTGCTCCATCACCGTGCGCAGCAGGGCAGTGGCTTCGACGGCGCCCAGGCGCTGCTGATGGAGGGTCTCGGCCAGCGCGTTGACCTCGATCAAGGCAGCGCCCATCGGGTCGTCAGGATTGTTGGTGCGGCCGCGAATGGAGAAGTCGTTTTCGCGCAGTGCGGCCAGTAGGTTGGCCAGCGTCTGCAGCGGCATCACGATCCGCGTGCGCACTGACGCCGCCAATCCAAACAGCGTCGCCAGGATGACGACCGTGAGGGTCCATTGCACCTTCGGCGTGTAGGGCTCGGTCCACAGGATCCAGAGCGCCGTCACGGTGCCAGGCAGGCCGGCGCCGAAGGCGAGGATGAAGACTTGTTGGTCGAGGCGAAGACGCCGCCACACGGGAGAATGATACCTGCGGGCTTGGGGGCCGGGGACTTGAGTCTTGGAACTACAGTTTGTATCGTTCCAGGCGCCGGTAAAGGGCGCTGCGGGACAGGCCGAGGGCGCGCGCCGCGTGGCTGACGTTGCCGTAACGGACCATGGCCTTCCTGATCAGGAAGGCCTCGACTTCCTCGAGGCTCATGTCCTCGAGGCGGGCGGTCGAGCCGCCTTCGACGCGCAGGCCAAGGTCGCCCGCGCGAATGGTTGGCCCTTGCGACATCAGCACCGCGCGTTCCACCGAATGGTCCATTTCGCGCACGTTGCCGGGCCAGCGATGATCCATCAGTACCTGCATGGCGGCCGGATCGAACCCAGCCAGGGCCTTGCGATACCGCTGGGCGTGCTGCCGCAGGAAATGCCTGGCGAGCAGCGGGATGTCTTCCCGGCGGTCGCGCAGCGGTGGCAGATGGATCTCGATGGTGTTCAGTCGGAAGTAGAGATCCTGCCGGAACCTGCCGGCTTCCACTTCGGCATTGAGGTCGGCGTTGGTGGCCGAAATCAGCCGCACGCTGACCTTGCGCGTCTTCGAAGAGCCCAACCGCTCGAACTCACCGCTCTCGATCACGCGGAGCAGCTTCTGCTGCTGCGTCATCGGCACGTTGGCGATTTCGTCGAGAAACAGCGTGCTGCCGTCCGCCAGTTCGAACCGGCCGACGCGATCGGCCTTGGCGTCGGTGAAGGCGCCCTTGAGGTGCCCGAACAGTTCTGATTCGAAGACGCCTTCAGCCATGCCGCCGGCGTTCACGGTGACCATGGGACGGCCGGTGCGCGGCGACACGGCGTGGAGCGCCTGGGCGACCAGGCTCTTGCCGGTGCCGTTCTCGCCGGTGATCAGCACGTTGGCGTCAGACGGCCCGACGCGCGCAATCATCTCGAGCACCGGCCGCATGGCGGCCGATTCGGCCAGGATCGGCGAGCGGCCGTCCGACTGCAGCGCCTGGTTGGCCGCTTCCAGTTGCCGGCCGCGCCGAAGGGCGCGGCCGAGCTCGGTCTGCGTTCGCACGATCGACAGCAGCCGTTCGTTCTCCCACGGCTTCTGCACGAAGTCTCGGGCGCCACGCCGCATCGCCTCGACTGCCACGTTGACCGAGCCCCACGCCGTCATCACGACGACCGGCAGGGACTCGTCACCGGTGTGGATGCGCTGCAGCAGGTCCAGGCCCTCTTCGCCCGAGGTGGTGTCGCGGGTGTAATTGAGGTCCATCAGGACGACGTCGTAGTCCTTGAGTTCGAGCGCGCGCAGGATCTGGGGCGGCGACGCAGCCGTGTCAATGCTGAAGCCTTCCGGCTTCAGCAGCAGTCGCAGCGCTTCAAGAACGTCGGCCTGGTCGTCAGCAATGAGGATCCGGGATGGTGGCGCGCCCTCGCTAGTTCTCATCGACAATCCAGCCGTCCTTGAGGTTGATCACCCGCTTGCCGTAAGCCGCGTTGGCCTGTGAGTGGGTGACCTGCACGATGGTGGTGCCGGCCTCGTTCAGGCGCCGGAACAGCTCCATGATCTCCTTACCCTGGTCGGTGTGCAGGTTGCCGGTCGGTTCGTCGGCCAGGATCAGCGACGGCTTGGCCACCACCGCGCGCGCGATCGCCACCAGCTGCTGCTGGCCGCCCGACAGCTGGTTGGGAAACAGGTCTTTCTTGCCGACGATGTTGAAGCGGTCGAGAATGTCGGCGACCATGCCTTCGCGCTCGGTCTTCTTGACGTCGCGATACGACAGCGGCAGGTCGATGTTCTCGTAGACCGTCAGGTTGTCGAGCAGGTGATAGCTCTGGAACACGAAACCGACGTGCTGTTTCTGCACGCGCATGCGATCCTTCGCCGACAACTGGTGAATCGGATCGTCGAAGAGCCAGTACTCGCCGGTCCAGGCGCTGTCGTGCATGCCAAGGATGTGCAGCAGCGTGCTCTTGCCGGCGCCAGACGGCCCCATGATCGACACGAAGTCGCCTTGCTTGATCTCGGCGTTGACGCGGCGCAGGACAAAGGTTTGAGACAGGCCGTGCCGGTAGGACTTTTCGATGCTGGTCAGTTTGATCATGTTTGATTCGGGAACCGGAGTCAGGAGTCGGGAATCGAATGAGCGGCTATTCGCTGCGGAGAGCCGTCATGGGGGCGACCTTCATCGCGCGCCTAGCTGGAACATAGCATGCCAACGCCGAGATCGTCAGCAGCAACAACGACAGCGAGACGTAGATGAACGGATCGGTCGTGCTGGTGTTGAACAGCAAGCCGCTCACCAGGCGCGCTGCGCCGAACGCGGCGGCAAGGCCGACGAGGACGCCGACACCAGCGAGGCGCAGGCCACTGCCGATTACCAGGCGGAACACCTGCCACGGGCTGGCGCCGAGTGCCAGGCGCACGCCAATCTCCGGGACGCGTTGCGCGACGGTGAAGCTAATCAAGCCGTAGACCCCGACGGCGGCGAGCAGCAGCGCCAAACCCGCAAAGCTGGCGATCAGAAGCGATCGGAATCGCGGCTCGCCGGTCGAGTCGGCGATGAGCTCCTCCATGGTCTTGACGTCACCGATTGGCAGATCGGGATCGATCTGGGCGACCGCGGCCTTGACCGCCGATGCGACGGCTGCGACGCCGCCGGCGGTCCGGATCATGGCGCCCATGTACGGCAGCACGAACTGGGTGTAGGGCAGATACACGGCCGCCCGCGGAGGATCGCTGAGCGATCGGCGACGGACGTCGGACACCACGCCGACCACGGTCACCGGCTCGCCCAGATCGATCTTTTCACCGATCGGATCCTTGCCGTTGAATTCCTTGACGGCCGATTCGCTGATCAACGCGACTGGCGGGCCGTCGGCGCCGTCCCCAGTGTTGAAGTCGCGGCCCTTGATCAATCGGAGGCCGCTCGCCGAGAGATATCCAGGGGAGATCGAATTCAGCTCGGCCGACTGCCGCTGCTGAGGGGGCTTCTCCGGCTGGCCAATTACCAAGAGGCTGGCCTGCGCGTTGCCGCCGCCAAATGGGAACGGGAACAACATCGCAGAGTGTGCGGTCACCGGGTTCGCCTGCAGGCGCTCGAGCACGCCGGTGTAAAAGCTCCGCTGCGCGCCTTCGCTGAAGCGGGCGAGCGGCAGCATCAATTCCACAGTGACGATGTCAGTTGTGCGGAAACCCGGATCCACGGCTCGCAGCCGGGCAAAACTCGTGAGCATCAGGCCGGCGCCGATCAGCAAAACCAACGCGAGGGCAACCTGCGCCACAACCATCACGTTACGAACACCAGTGCGCGAGGTGCCCGAGCGGCCACCATCTTTCAGGTCCGCGCTGAGCTCGGGCCGCGACGACTGTAACGCCGGCATGAGGCCGAAGAGGACGCCCACTCCAATCGTCGTCCCCAGCGCAAACAGCGCAATCCGCCAATCGAGGACCACATCGTCGAGCCGCGGCAGGTTGCCCGGGGCAAATCCCACCAACAACTGGAGCGTCCATCCGGCGACCATCAAGCCCAGTCCGCCTCCGACGAGCGCCAGCACGACGCTTTCGGTGAGTAACTGGCGGACCAGCCGGCCGCGGCCGGCGCCGAGCGCGGTGCGGACCGCAATCTCCCGGCGCCGAGCGGCACCTCGCGCGATCAGCAGCCCGGCTACGTTCGCGCACGCGATCAGGAGCACGAAGCCGACCGCGCTCAGTAAGACCATCATCGCCGTGCGGACATCCGCCACCATGTTGATAGCTAACGGCTCGGCGTCAACCGACTCGCCGGCGCTACCGGAATTCTGATCGGCGATGCGCTTGGCGATTGCCTTGACTTGCTCGCGCGCGTCGATCAGCGCGTGATTGCCGGCGACCCTGGCAACGGCCGTGAAGTAGTGAACATCGCGCGACCCGCCCTTGTCGGCGTCGGTGCCGAATGGCGACGTCGGCACGTCGAGCGGCGACAGTGTCCACGCGTCGCTTTTCGCAGGATGCCGAACCCATTGCGGCATGACGCCGATGATTTCGGTCGGCACGCCGTTCAGTCGGACCTGGCTGCCGACGACCGACGGATCGGCGCCGAACTGCTGACGCCAGATCGATTCGCCGATCACCGCGACGGCAGCGCCTGGCTCATCCGTGGACTCGTGATACGCGCGGCCGAGCAGCGGCGGCGCAGTGAAGACGTCGAAGAACGCGGCCGTCGTTTGCGTGCCGACAATGCGGATTGGCTCGCCGCGGCCGGTGACGTCAACAATGTCGGAGCGATAGCCGGCAACGGCCGAGAGGGTGGTCGCGTCGCGCTTCAGATCGCGATAGTCGGCGGCCGAAAACGAATCGACACCGCCGCTGGCGGCAATGCGGTTCAGCCGAACAATGCGGGAAGAGTCGGCGTAGGGAAGCGGGCGGAGCACCACGCCATCTACCAGACTGAAGATGGCGGTGGTGCCGCCGATGCCGAGCGCGAGCGTCAGCAACGCGACGAACGTAAAGCCCGGCGCACGACGAAAGGAGCGGAAGGCGTACCGAATATCCTGGCTCAGCACGCCCACCGGCGCCTCCGATCGCTAAACTACCGTGCCGACGTTCTCTTCAACGACGCGGCCGTCGAAGAGATGAATGCCGCGGTCGGCGTGCGCGGCGTAGCGCGGATCGTGGGTCACCATGCAGATGGTGGCACCGCCACGATGCAGCTCGCGCAGCAGATCCATCACGGCCTCGCCGTTCTTGGAGTCGAGGTTACCGGTCGGGTCGTCGGCCAGCAGGATTGACGGCTGGCCGCCGACGGCGCGGGCCACGGCGACCCGCTGCTGCTGACCGCCCGAGAGCTGCGACGGCAGGTGCTTGGCACGGTGCGCCATGCCGACGCGTTCGAGCGCGGCGTTGGCGCGCTCGCGCCGCTCGGCGGTTTTCATGCCGCGATAGATCAGCGGCAGCTCCACGTTCTCGAAGACCGTGAGGTCGCCGATTAGGTTGAAGCTTTGGAAGATGAACCCGATCTCCCGGTTGCGCACGCGCGCGCGCTCCGACAGCGACAGGTTGGCGACCTCGTTGCCGTTCAGGGTGTAGGTGCCTTCGCTGGCCGTGTCGAGCAGGCCGAGAATGGCCAGCAGCGTCGACTTGCCGCAGCCCGACGGTCCGGCAATGGCGACGTACTCGCCCTGCTGGATCTCCAGGTGGATACCGGCGAGAGCGTGGGTTTCCACTTCGTCCGTGTAGAACACCTTCTTGATGCCATTCAGGCGAATCAGGGGCTGCGCGGAAGCGTTCATCAGAAGACTCCTTGAGTTACCGACAACTACCTTAACCGAATGCGATCAAATTGATCCCACGCCGACATGTCGGACAGGACGACTTCGTCGCCTTCTGCCAAGCCGCCGAGAATCTCGATGGTGTTCACGGAGCTGCGGCCAAGCTGCACCTGCGAGCGCGATGCCTCGCCCGTGCTCTTGTCGAGCTTGAACAGGCCGACCGTGCTCTGCTCCTGCCCGAACGCCGGCCGCCCAACATACAGGACGTTATTCAGCCGTTCGAGTTCAATCGTGCCGTCCACGCTCAGGTCCGGGCGGGCGCCGCGAGGCAGTTCGCCCTCGAGGGCCACGTCCACGGTGACGGTTCCGTTGGTGGCGGCCGGGTCGATGCGAATGACCTTGCCGGCGATGATGCCGTTGCGGGTATCGACCGAGGCAATCTGGCCGATGGTCAGGTCCTTGGCCTGTGTTTCTGCGATGCGCAACTCAGCTTTCAACCGCGTCGGGTCGGCGACGCGCACCAGGTTGGTGCCAGGCGCGACCTGCTGGCCGACTTCCACGGGCACCTGCTCCAGCACGCCCGTCATGCCGGCGCGCACGCGCAGCTGATCGACTTGCTGACGCCGGAGCGCCAGGTTCGACTTGCGCTGATCGACCAGCGCCTGTGCCGAGGCCAGTTGGGCGAGGGCGCTCTGCTGCGACACCTTCAAGCGATCCGTTTCGATGCCGTCGCGCGTCTTCAGCGATTCGGCCCGTACCACCGACTGTCTCAGGACCAGGTTGGACACCAGGCCGTCCTTCGAGAGGCCTTCGTTCATTTCGCGTTCGGTCTGCGCATTCTGGAAGTCGGCCCTGACGATCGCGGCCTGGGCGCGCTGGTTGAGGGTCTCGGCGTCGAGCCGCGCTTTCAGGCTGTTGAAGTCGGCTTCAGACGCGCGCAATTGCTGGTCGGCATCGTTCAACGCCTGCTGCACCTGCGGGTCGCTCAACTCGAGCACCACGGTGTCGGGCGTCACCTGCACACCAGGCCGCAGCACGATGCGCTCGACGCGGCCTTGCGTGGAGGCGGGCACCCAGCGGCGCGCTTCGTCCACCGGCACCAGCGTACCGAGTCCGCGGACCTGGCGCAGCATGGGCCCGCGCTTGACGGTGTCGACCCAAACGGTGGCGCGCTCCACTGTCGGCGCCGCGGGCTTGAGCCGGGCCAAGACCACCGAGACGAGACCGACGACGAGCACGCCAACGATGCCAAGCAGGATCTGCTTGCGCTTCTTGCCTTGTGCGACTGATGCGGGACGCTGAATGTCCATGTCTGTAGTTGCCCTTAGACGGTGATGATCACCAAAAACGATGGCACCGGTTTTCGCTTTGCTTACTCAAGGGTTGTGCCAGCCGGCTGGCCACCGCCAACATATTGGAAAAACGAGAGTTAGAGGCTGAAGGTTCCATCGCCGGGCGGCCCGGGTGTTCGGACGTGGGACGCTCCAGGCCGTCGATGGGACTCCGCCCGGGCTATCGCAGAAGGCGGAAGACCATGTCGGGCCCGCGAGGCTCGGCAAACTGGGCCTTCGCCTCGAAATCACGGTGGTTGATCAATCTCGAGGTGACTGCTCCAAAGACGTCAGGCGCCATCAAGCCGCCGTGAATGACCACGAGATCCACCTGGCGCTGCTTCAAATACTCTATCGACGCCTCGTCTGGAAAGGTCTTCATCTGTTCGGTCAATTCGATGAAAGACGCCGGGAAAAATCCGCTGTAGCCGTTCACGAGCGGCTGCCAATGGTTGACGCTGCGAAACATATAGACGCCGTCCGGCACCAGGTCGAGGCGATCGGCCGTGGTCATCGGCAGCTCGAGGACCACCGATCGGGGTTGTTCAGCGAGCCAGGTGTAGACATGGGGTGTCGGCCCGGCGATGAACCAACGTGACTGCACCGTGGAATATTCAAGCAGCAGGGCGGCGGCGACGAGCGCCGCGACCGCCGGCGCCGCCCGTTTCAACGGGCCCTCGAGTCGCGACCAGCCAAACGCAACCAGTCCGGCCAGCGCCAAAAACACCAGGATGCTCGCTCGCGCCGGTGCCCGCAGTCCGTTGTAGATGAACAGGACTGAACTGAGCATCGAGTAGAGAGGCGTGTTCACGCCGAGCGAGATGACGAACCCGACCAGCCCCACGACCAGCAGCGTCAGGCGCCGCCGTTCCATGCCAATCAACCCCAGGGCTGCGATCGAGAGGGCAATGGTGCCGGGGAAGAGCCGTCGTTCGTTCTGGCCCAGGCCGCCGCTCCAGCCGCCGTGGATGAGGTTCTCGTTTGGAGTCGCCAGGTAGTTCCACACGGTCGCCGAGTAAATCAGGATGTCTCGGCTCTGGCGATCGCCGAGGCTGTTGCGATTGAGGACATAGATCGCGAGATAGGGCAGCACAATGATGGCGCCAACCGCGCCGGCGGCAAGTGCTGCGCGAAACACCCCTGCTCGCCGCGCCGTTGACAGGTTGGGCCAGCGCAACGGAATGACCAGCAACAGCGCGGTAACCAGGAAGACGGCGTAGTAGATCCCGCAATAGACTTGCGCCACCACCGCGCCGGTGGCCAGCCACACGTCGCGACGGCCGCCGCTCTCGAACGCGCGATCGATCCACATCAAGGCCAGCGGCAGAAACATCGTGGCCTGCAGTTCAAGGTGGTGCAGGTGATCGAACCGGAATGGCACGAATGCGAAGACCATGCCCGCCAGCACTGCCGCGGAGACACTGTTCGTGAGATGGCGCGCATACAGAAACATGGTCCAACCCGACAGCGCGATCGAAGCGAGGATGATCAAGTTGTATGAGGCGATCGGCGACAGCCCGACCCAGATGAGCGGTGTGGCAACCAGGCCTTGCACCAGCACTGCGTCGGAGTACGCCAGCGTTCTCGGTTCGGGATGAAAAATATTCCCGTTCATGAGATCGGTCGGCTGAGTCGAGAGAGTGTGCGCGATCCACGAAATCCGCCAGACGCTCAGCAGCGGGTCATCGGCATCGGGCAGATGCGTCGAGAGGTAGCGGGCCTGGGGCCACGTCATCAACACCGTGAGCGCAGCGAACAACAACAGCGCCGCGAGTCCTGTCGTTCGCCGTGCCACCGTCATGCAGTAACCGCCGTCCACAGTGCGGGATCGGTCACGCCCTCACTGACCAGAACCAGCACGCGAGCCGATGGACCGAGCTCGAGGCGCTCACGAACCTCCTTCATCGCCGGCTCGCCACACAGCGCTAACAAGCCACCGAGTGCGGCCGCGCCAGACGCGCCAGCGGCCACGGCGGGATCGTTGGCCCGGGGATGTGCCAGCGTTCTCATGGCACCGTGCGCCCACACATCGTCAATCGCGAGAAACGCCGAAACCGTCTGGCGAATAGGCTCGAACGCAAGCGGCGAGACCTCCCGATTGCGAAGGCCGGCCATGGTGGTGCTCAGTGGACCTGTCACCGCAGTTGGGCGGCCGGCCCGGGCCGACGCCTGCAGGCACGCGGCGGTGGCCGGCTCCACGGACACGACCCTGCGATCGGCCGCATGGGAACTACACCAGCTGGCTATGCCGCACAGCAGGCCGCCGACGCCGCCTTGCACGAACACCGCGTCGCTCGACTCCGCAATCTCAGCCATCATGTGCGTGTAGCCGAGCATGATCAGCCTGGGGATGCGCTCGTAACCGTCCCACGATGTGTCTGACACGATCGTCCAACCCTGCGCCGCAGCATCCGCACTCAACATCCGCACCGCATCGTCATAGGAGCCATCGACCCGCACGACCGTGGCGCCTTCGCCGGTAATGGCGTCGACGCGCGCCTGGGCGGCGTCGGCGGCCATGTAGACGCGTGCCTGGCACCCGGCCTCGCGCGCGGCCCGGGCGACGGCCCGGCCGTGATTGCCTTCACTGGCGCAGACCACCGTGTGTCCGGATGGCAGCGCGCCCTCGGCCCTCAACGTCTCCATGGCGAAACGAGCGCCAAGCAGCTTGAAGGCATTCAGGCCAAAGCGACCGGTCTCATCCTTCACCATCACCTCCCCGACACCGAGGGCGAGGGCGAGGGCGGGGAGGTGGTGCAATGGCGTAGGCGCCAACTGAGGTCGCGCAGCGAAGAACGCGCGCACCTGCCGGTACTCCTCAGCGGTGAACAGCCCGCGGTCCGCTGGTCCAGCGGGACGAGGAGGTAAATAGGCCGTGACTGTGGCTTGGGTAGGAATGGTGAAGCGATTATAGTTGCCCACGATGATCCCGATCCGCGCGCGCGTAGCTGCCCTGGCTGCCGGATTATGCCTGACCATCCTGGGCTGTACCCAACCGGTGCGTTACGACCTCGTTATTCGCGGCGGTGAGGTTATGGCCGGTGACGGTGGACCGTCGCGCCGAGCCGATGTCGGCATCACCGGCGATCGCATTGTCGCGCTGGCCGATCTTTCGGCGGCTCAGGGTGGTAGCGTCATCGACGCCACCGGCCTGGTGGTCGCGCCGGGTTTCATTGATGTGCAAGGGCAATCGGGAACGACGTTGCTGGCCGACGGCAACGGCGAGAGCCACTTACGCCAGGGCATTACGACCGAGATCATCGGCGAGGGCGGTTCGCCCGCGTTCTGGACCACGGAGACGGCCGACGTCGAGGGGCTGACGCCGTTTGGCGTGCCGTTCGACTGGACCGGCTTCACTGAATACTTTGCCCGTGTCCGCCAACGGGGCACCACCATCAATCTCGGCACGTTCGTGCCGGCGACCACCGTGCGGCGCACCATCGTCGGGCTCGATAACCGTCCGCCTACCGCGGCGGAGCTGACGCGCATGGAGACCATGGTCGATCAGGCCATGCAGGATGGCGCGCTGGGGCTCTCGAGCGCGCTGATCTACGTGCCCGGATCGTTCGCCCAGACTGATGAACTGGTGGCGATGGCGAAGGTGGTGGCGCGGCATAGCGGCATTTACATCAGCCATATTCGCGGCGAGAGCTTCAACTTGTTCAACGCGCTCGACGAGGCGATCGGCATTGGCCGCGACGCCGGCGTGCCGGTGGTGATCTTCCATCTAAAGGTGGGCGCCAAGGCGAACTGGGGCCGCATGCCCGAGGTGCTCGACAAGATCGAGAAGGCCAACGCGTCTGGTGTCCGTGTAACCGCGACGATGTATCCCTACACCGCTGGTGGCACCGGCCTGGCCGCGACGCTGCCGTTGTGGGTGCAGGAAGGCGGCCGCGAGAAGATGCTGGCGCGGCTGAACGATCCACAGGTGCGCATCCGCGCGCGCCTGGAGATCGAAAGCAAGATTGACGGTTGGGAAAACCTGCTGCGGGCGGCGACTTTCGAGGGCATCCAGATTGCCTCCGCGCCGGCGGAAATGGACCAGGCGATCGTCGGCAAGCGCCTTTCGCAGATCGCTGCCGAGCGCAAAGCCGATCCGTGGGAGGTGTACTTCCAACTGCTCATCGATAGCCGTGGCCGCATCGGCGCGCTGTACCACATGATGAGCGAAGCCGACGTGGCCACCGGCCTGGCGTCAACGCGCGTGACGATTGGCACAGACTCGTCGGCCCTGCGCGCCGAGGGCGTATTGTCGCAAGGCGCGCCGCACCCGCGTGCCTACGGCACGTTCCCGCGCGTGCTGTCGAAATACGTGCGCGAGGATCGCGTGTTGTCGTTAGCCGAGGCGGTGCACCGCATGACGGGCGCCGCCGCCTCGCAAATGGGGATTACCGATCGCGGCCTGATCCGACCGGGCATGCTCGCCGATGTCGTCGTATTCAATCCGGTGACCGTGAAGGATCAGGCCACCTACGAGCGGCCGCATCAATATCCGATCGGGATCGAGCACGTCATCGTCAATGGTGTGCAGGTGCTCGACCCGAAGGGCCTGACCGGCGCGCGGCCCGGCCGCCCGGTCTACGGTCCGGCGCGGCGTCCCCGATAGGGCGGGGTAGGGCGGGTAGGGCCGGCCCCAAGCCCCCAAGCCCTTAGGATCCCAACTTGCGCCCATTCATCCACACCTGTTCGATACTCCGCGTGTTGCGAATGTTGTCGAGTGGATTAGCGCCAAGCACCAGCACGTCGGCGGCCGCACCGGCGGCGAGCGTGCCGAACTGGCCGGCGCGCTGATGGCAGCGGGCGGCGTCGCCAGTGGCCGACACCAACGCCTGCATGGGTGTCAGCCCCGCTTCCACCATCATCTCGAGTTCGAGATGTTCGAAGAAGCCCTGGAAGCGAGCCGGCGGACCCGTGTCGGTGCCGAACGCAATGCGCACGCCGCGATCCACCAACCTCTTCAAGTTCCGCTTCGCCACTTCAAGGCCCGCCTTGTACTGCTGTCCGGCCTTCCAACCAGCGCTGTTGCGAATCTGTTGATGCCGCGCCGGATCCTTCAACTGGGCGACGATCTCCGGCGTGACGCCCTTGACGAAGAACGGGTCATCCACCCAAGTGGGCGTAGCGTCGTAGATGAACGTTGAAATCTCCCGCGTGAGCGTAGGGGAGTAGCACACGTCGCGGTCCTTCATGGCGGCGATAAACGCCTCGTCCACCGGCATATCCCGCACGCTGTGGGCGATGAAGTCGGCGCCGCCCTCGAGCGTCGCCTTGGCGTCGGCCAGCGAGTAGATGTGCACGGCGACCTTGAGGTTGCGCTTGTGCGCCTCCTCGATGACGGCGCGCCATGCCGGCTCGGGCATCCTGCGCGTGGTGCCCAGGTTGTCATCGACGCGAATCTTGAGCAGGTCCGGTTTCATCTCCGCGACCTTGATGGCCATGGCGCGCGCCGCCTCCGCGGTGTCACCGGTAATGACCGCGCCGGCGACGAAGAGCCGGGCGCGATCAAGCAAGCCCGATGCCTGGTCGTTTCGCAGCTCGAAGCCGGCCGCCTGGTCGTCGCCGAGGCTGAACACAGTCGTCACGCCGTATTGCGCGTAAGTACGAAGCTGGCGCGTCAAGTTCTCGCGTGTATACGAGGCCGGATCGGACCGCAATCCCACCGTGGCGGCGACGTGTCCATGGGCGTTGACCAGGCCGGGCAGCAAGGTCTTACCCTTAGCATCCACCCGTGTCGCCCCCGCCGGCACGACCGTAGTTGCGGCCGGACCTACCGCGACGATGCGGGTGCCGTCGATGACGAGGGTGCCGTTCTCGATGACGCCGCCGGTACCGTCGATCAACCGTCCGCCGACAAAGGCGGTGGCCTGTGCCGAGGCGGAGACGGCGCTCGAAACGACGAGGGCCAGGGCGGCGAACCAGGCTGAAGCACTGCGCATGGCGCGGATGATAACATTCGCGAATGCCTTCTTTGCGGGTCTTGGTCGCCGATGATGAGCCCGTGTCGCGCACGGTGGTGGGCGCCATGTTGAAGAAGGCCGGTTACGAGGTCAGCTTTGCGAACGATGGCGAGCAGGCCTGGCAGCAGTTGGCCGCGCGCAATCCGCCGGCGATTGCCTTGCTCGACTGGGAAATGCCGGGCTTGGCCGGGCCCGAAGTGGTAGAGCGAATTCGCGCCGTCGAAGAGCAGACGCCGACCTACATCATCCTGCTCACCTCGCGCGGTTCATCCGCCGACATCGTCACCGGCCTCAAGGCCGGCGCCAACGACTACGTCACCAAACCGGCGAACCAGGACGAGCTGATTGCCCGCGTCAACGTCGGCGCCCGCGTCGTGGAACTGCAGACCGCGCTGGCCGAACGCGTGCGCAATCTCGAAGAAGCACTCGCCAACGTCAAGGCCCTTCAGACCCTGCTGCCGATGTGCGCGTACTGCAAGGCGATTCGCAACGACCAGAACTACTGGGAGAAAGTGGAGACCTACTTCCACGATCACTCGGGCGTGTCGTTCTCGCACAGCTACTGTCCGACCTGCTACGACCGCTTCGTGAAGCCGCAGCTCGATGCGCTGGAAGACGTGACGCACGCCCAGCGCCGCCAGGGCGGGCGATGATGCCGGGACCGGTGCTCGATCCGTCGGTGATCGATAGCTTGCGGCAGCTGACACCCCCGGGCGAACCCGACGTGCTGGCAGAAGTGCTGCAGCTGTTCCTTGACGACGTACCCGCCCGTATCGAGAAATTGCGCGGCGCCTGGCAGGCCGGCAATGCGGTCGAGGTGCAGCGGTCGGCTCATTCCTTAAAGGGCAGCTCCGGTAATATCGGCGCTGCCGATTTGTTGGCCGTCTGCCGCCTGCTCGACGATCAGGGCAAGTCTGGAGACCTGTCGAACCTGGCGGGCCTGGTCGCATCGCTCGACGCGGAGTACGCCAGGGTCGAAGCCGAGATTCAGCGCCTCATCGCTTAGAACAATTCGCCGGCGAGGGGCTCTTCGGGCCGACCGTAGCGCTGCAAGTACTCGCGCAGCCGCAGCTTCTTCGCGGCGTTCTCCGAGGTCATGTAACGGACCACTCCGTAGATCGGCCGCTCCGGGAACCAGGGACGGTCGTAGCGACCGAGCACCCAGAAGATGCCGCTGTAAGAGTTCGGATTGCGGCCGTCGAGCGCGTACTTGTTGTTCAGCTCAATCATCACCGACAGCGCCTCACGTGGCGTCGCCGACCACTGCAGGATCTTCTTTCCCCACAACATGCGCAGGTAGTTGTGCATGCGGCCTTCGCTGACCAGTTGCCGCTGCGCAGCGTTCCAGAGCGGGTCGTGCGTGCGCGCATCTTCAAGCGTGTGGAGGTCGTAGAGCCATTCGCGTTCGTCGGCCTGGTGGCCTTCGAGCGTGGTGATGGCCCAGGCGGGCAGCGATTCGAACACGTCGAAGTCGTCGCGCTTCGACGTGAAGTTGAATCCGAGTTCACGCCAGGTGACCACCTGATCCAGGAACGCTTCGGCTGGCGCGCCGACGCCCCACCAGCCCTCGCGCGCGCCGGTAGCCCGCCGCGGGGTGTCGCCGAGCCAGCCTTCGCGCGTCATCACCGCGTCGAACACTTCATGCGACGATAGGTGTCCCCAGTGCAGGTACGGCGACAGGCCGCTCGACGCGTCACGATCGGGATGGTTGCGGTCGGTGGCGTAGCCAGCAAGGCCACTCGCCAGGAACCGCTGCAATGTTGCCTGCGCGGCCGCTGAGCCCCCGCGCATCTCAACCGGCCGGACGCGATGGTCGATCGCGAGTTCGTTGAGCGAGCCGCCGGCAGCCAGCCAAGTGAGAGCGTCGGGCCATCGCGCGATGATGGCCGCGGGGAGATCGGGCGGAGGGCCGGTGAGCGCCGACAGTGGGTCGGCGAGAGGACGATTCAGGAGGTGGGCCGGCAGCGCGTTCTGCAGCGCGCGCCTGAACGAGTACGCCGTCAGATGGACCTTGTCGATCGCACGCATGGGCAGCAGGCCGTTCGAATCCACTGCCTCCATGGCCACCGGGATCGCCCGGCCTGCCGCTGCGACCATGGCAGGCAGGAAGAAACAGGGGAAGTCGTCCGTGACGACCACGGCAGCGCTGGCGGCCAGGGCGGTGAGCAGCCCACGGCCTTCGCCGTCGGCGCGTTCAAGGTATGGGTAGTAGCGCACGCCAGGCCGCTGAAACCCCAAGGCGTTGTCGCGCATCCCATCCAGTACGAACTGATGAAACCGGGTCGAAGCCCAGCGGTGGCCGGCGCGCAGCGCTTCGAGCACCACCAATGGCTTCCCGAGCATCGCAGCGTGCTCCACGGCGCGCTGGAGCCCGAAGTTGTGACCCGTGCGGCGGGCCGCGATCATCCAGTAAAGGACGTATTCGCCGTCCAGTCGAACGGGCGCGCGGTTGACGGTGGAAATCCGCTCGGTAGGAACCATTGCAGTTAGAATGATTGATCAGTGGGACGCCTGAGTGTGCTCAGGGGATTCAAGATATGGGAAACAGAAAATGATCGTGCAACGCTATCCAGAACCGTTCATCGCGCCGATGCGCGCAGAGTTGTCGCGCTTGGGATTCGAAGACCTCAAGACCCCGGACGCCGTCGAGAGCGCGGTAAAGCAGGCCGGCACGACGATGATTGTCGTCAATTCGGTGTGCGGCTGTGCGGCGGGTAAGGCCCGTCCCGGGATCGCACTCGCGCTTCGCCAGGGCAAGCGCCCCGATCACTTGGCCACGGTGTTTGCCGGCGCCGATGTGGAAGCCACCGACGCCGCACGCGCGCACTTTGCGCCCTACCCGCCGTCATCGCCGTCGATCGGGCTGATGAAGGACGGCAAGCTGGTCTACCTGATGGAGCGCAAGGACATCGAGACTCGCTCGTCCGACCTGATCGCAGCCGAGCTGCAGAAGGCGTTCGAGCAGCACTGCTAGACAATTGACAGTTGACAGTTGACAGTTGCCAGTTGCCAGTTGCCAAACAACTGTTAACTGTTAACTCTTAACTGTTAACTCTTAACTCGTAACTGGCAACTGCTTGAGCTTCGCTTGTCTATTCTTCACGATCGTGAAGAGGATGGCGGCGAGCTGGTCGGCCTCATCTTGAAGAGGCGCGACCTGTTCGTGCGCCGCGAGGCGGCACCGTTCGATCAGGCGGATCGCGACATGGGCCTCTTTGGCCTCGCGGGTGGCGATTCGCATCTTGGCGATGAAGTCCCTGTCGCTTGACGCGGCGTCGGCTTCTTCAAGATTGAACGTGCTTGAGCTGGCCGCGCGAACCAGCTGGCGCCAGATGTCGCGACTCGGGTCGTCCAGTGGCCTTGGCCTTGGGTAGGCGCCGATCACGGAGCATGCGAACTCGAACGAGCGACGCTGCAGAGCGAGGGTCCGCTGCCGATTGGGTGAAGGGTGCTGCTGACTCATGCCGGCGGAAGAAGCAAGACAACTGCCGCTCAGATTCATTTTGAAAATTGCCTTTTAGCCAGCGCCAAGGCCGCAGAATCTGCCTACCTCGCGCGTCCCACTCGCTGCACTTTCTGCAAACTCTTAACCCTTAACTCTTAACTCTTAACTCTTAACTCTTCAGCCCCCCCTCGTATGCATTTCCAAGTGCGGATCCCTGCGCAGCGAGTTCACCGGAATCAACGGCGAACGCTCGCGCAGGGACAGCCGCGCCTCGGCGCCGCGGTCAGTGCGGGCGTGCCACACGCCGGTGACCAGTTCACGCATCGCCTCGTCGCTCACCCCGCCTCGCAGCGGCCCGCGCAAGTCGATGCCACGAGCACCATACAGGCAGAGATACCAGAGGCCATCGGCGGTCAGGCGGCTGCGGTCGCACGACTTGCAGAATGGTTCGGTGGTTGACGCGATGATGCCGAAGACGGTGCCGTCGGCCAGGCGATAGCGCTCAGCGGGCGCCGACGAAGACTCCAGCGGCTCGACCGCTCCGTAGTGCGCCGCAATCGTCGCCAGCATCTCCTGCCGCGAGACCACCTGGTTCGTGGACCAGGCCGTCGCGCCGCCGACATCCATGTATTCGATGAAGCGGATCTCCGCGCGCCGCTCGCGGGCGAATTCCAACAGCGGAATCATCTCGTCGTCGTTCACGTCGCGGATCATTACCGTGTCGATCTTGAAGCCCGGAAACGTGTCGACTGCCGCGTCGATGCCGGCGAGCACCCGTGGCAACTCGTCGAACCGTGCGAGCTTGATGAAGCGCTCGCGCTGCAGGGTGTCCAGGCTGATGGTCAGGCGCTGCAGGCCGGCCGCTTTCAAATCGGCCACCGCCGCAGCCAGCAGCACCGCATTGGTGGTCATGGCGAAGTCGCGGATCGCCGGCTTCTTCGCCAAGCGGGCCACCAGGTCCGGGAGATCCCGGCGCAGCAATGGTTCACCGCCGGTGAGCCGTACCTTGTCGACGCCGAGGATCAGGAACTGATCGACGAGGCGCTCGATTTCTTCGAACTGCAGAATGTCCTCGCGCGGCAGCCAGAGGTAGTCGGCCTCGGGCATGCAGTACTGGCACCGCAGGTTGCAGCGGTCGGTGACCGACACGCGGAGATTGCGCAAAGGACGCTGGTGAGCATCGAGAACGGGCACTGACCCGATCATACTCACTAAGGGTACTGACGTGCTGAAGTGCTATGGTTCGCTCGATGACGACGCGGCTGCGGTCGCTTGACGTGTTCCGGGGCGCAACCGTGGCCGCCATGGTGATCGTGAACAACCCGGGCGACTGGAGCACGGTCTACTGGCCTCTGCTGCATGCCGAGTGGCATGGTTGGACCCCTACAGACTTGATTTTTCCGTTCTTCCTCTTCATCGTGGGCGTGTCCCTGGCGCTCTCGTCGAGAGCCACGAGCGTGGCCGGCGTGATGAGACGCGGGGCGATCATCTGGGGACTGGGGCTGTTGCTGGCCGCCTTCCCGTACTTCAATCTCGCCACCGTTCGCGTCCCCGGCGTCCTGGCGCGCATTGCGTGGTGTTACGTGGCCGCTGCGCTGGCGGCGCGCGCCGTGGCGGACCGCCGAGATCGCAGCCGGATCGCGCTCGTCGCCGCTCTGGTTCTGTTTGCCGCCTATTGGCTGCTGCTCACCACGGTTCCATTCCCTGGCGGAGTGCCTGGCGATCTCACGCCGGCAGGGAACATCGCCGCGTGGTTCGACCGCACCCTCTTTGGCCGGCACGTGTGGCGGGGCGGCGCGTTTGATCCGGAGGGCCTGTTGAGCACGGTTCCGGCGATTGGCACCACCTTGTGCGGGGTACTCGCCGGCTGGCTGGTGAAGGAGGGCCGGTCGCCGCGCGCGATCGTTAGCGCCCTGCTCATGTGGTCACTGGCTGGTGTGCTCGCGGGATTGTTCGTCGCGGTCTGGCTCCCGATCAACAAGAGCCTGTGGACCAGCTCGTATGCGCTCTTTACGGCGGGGCTGGCGTCGGCGACGCTCGCGGTCTGCTACTGGCTGTTGGACAGCAGCTCTGGGCTGCTGGACAGCAGCCCGACGGCGCGCTGGCGCGCTGTCGCCGAACCGTTCATCGCCCTCGGCCGCAACGCCATCTTGCTGTTTGTCTTGTCGGGCCTGATCGCGAAGACGCTGATCTACCTCAAGTGGCCCGACCCATCGACCTCACTTGGCAGCTGGATCTACGCCACCGGCTTCCAGCCATTCGCGCCACCGCAGGTCGCGTCGCTGCTATTCGCGATCGCGAACCTGCTGTTGCTCTATGCGCTCCTGGCAGTCCTTCACCGCAGAAAGATCTACCTGACCGTGTAGCGCCGGGCACCTTGGGTTACCCTGAGCACCCAACTTCCTACCGCGGCTGCTTCATCCGTTCGAGCAACTCGCCGAGGCGTTTGATCTCTTCGCCGTACTTGGCCCAATCGCCGGCGCGCTGTGCATCGAGCGCGCGTTGATAGGTCTCGCGGGCGTCGCCGGCCATCCGTCCCCACTCGGGTGACGCGGCCGGCGCGACTGCGGTGGAGGCCGCGCCAGTGGCAGCAGGGGCACTCACGGTCTGGACCGCCGCGGGCTTGCCGGTGCGATCGCTGTCCCCGAACAGCCGCCCGATCGCTTCATCGAGGGTCCGCTCCATGACAATCCGGTTCTGGTAGGCCACGATCACGCGCGTCAGTTCAGGAATGCGTCCGGCCTGCGCGCGCAAGTAGAGCGGCCGCACGTAAATCAGCGACTGTTCAATCGGGATGACCATCAAGGTGCCCTGGATCACCTGGGAGCCCTGCTGGTTCCACAAGGTGATCTGCGGCGAAATCACCTGGTCCTGGTTGATGCGGGCAACCACCTGCTGCGGACCGAACACCAGGGTCTGCTTCGGGAACTGGAACACCTGCAGCTTGCCGTAGTGCTCGCCGTCGCTGCGCGCGACCATCCACGAGGCGAGGTTGTCGCGACGGCGCGGCGTGAACGGCAGCATCTGGATGAACTCGGCTTCGGTTTCTCCCGGCAGCTTCATCATCGCGTAGTACGGCTCCATGCGCCGGGTTTCGCCGCTGCTGTCGACCGCCGGTGCCTCCCACTGATCTTCTTTGTTGTAGAACACTGCCGGGTTGGTCATGTGGTACGTCGCGTAGACTGAAGATTGAATCTGGAAAATGCCCTCGGGATAACGCACGTGGCTGCGCAATCCGGCCGGCATCTCGCTGAGCGGCTTGAGCAGTGTCGGGAAGATGCGCGCCAGGGTCTGGGCAATCGGATCGTTCGGTTCGGCGGCATAGAAATTCACTGAGCCGTGGTACGCGTCGATCACCACCTTCACCGAATTGCGGATGTAGTTCACGCCGCCGGCGGCTGTCGAGTAGGGGTAGCGGTCGGTCACCGTGTAGGCGTCCTGGATCCAGAAAATGCGGCCGTCGTTGACGACCGGGTACGGATCTTCGTCGAAGACGAGGAACGGCGCGATCTTCGACACGCGCCGCCGAATCTGGCGGTCGAACATCAACCGGCTCTCCGCCGTGATGTCGTCGCTCAATAGGATCTGGTATGAACGGAAGCGAGCGGCGAACAGCAGCTTGTTCCAGAGCGAGCCAACCGGCACGCCGCCAGTGCCGTTGTACTCCGCGTAGACGTTATCTTCGCCCTTCGGATAGTGAAACTCTTGCGCCTTGCTGCGCACGATCACGTAGTCGCCGGCCAACTCACCGTAATAAATGCTGGGCTCGGTGATGTCGATGTCGACGGTGGTGACCGGCGGCAGGTCGCGGACGAACAGCACCGGCAGACCTTCGCTCGTCACCTCGTTGACCGGCCCGAGCGTCAGGCCGTAGCCGTGGGTAAACACCATCCGCTCGTTGATCCACGTCCGGTTGGGCAACGCGGCCGGGTTGAGCTCGCGGACCGAGAGCATGACCTGCCGGTTCTTGCCGTTGATCATGTAACGGTCGTTATCAACCGAGACGAAGTCGTAGTAGGCGCGAATCTCCTGGATCTGCCCGAAGGTATCGAGCAGCGGCTGGTGGTCCCACAGGCGCACGTTGTCGAGCGTGCCGCGATTGGCCTCGAGATCGGCACGCGTCAGCGTGCCCTCGCCCGGTAGCTCGCGCTCTTCGACCTGGTCCAACGCAAACGCCTCGCGCGTGGCGGCGATGTTGTATTCCATGAACGGCGTTTCGCGGACCTGCTCGTTCGGGGTCACCGCGAACCGCTGCAGCATGGTGGCGTAGCCTTCACCGCCCAGCAGGGTAATGGCGTAGAGCGCCGCGCCGGCGATCAGCAGCCGCTTGGAATCACCGGCCGCGGAGGCTGCCGCCAATCCGGCGGCGACCAGCGCCGCGCCCATCAGCGCGAGCGCGGCCGGCATGCGCGCGTAGACGTCGGCATAGCTCGCGCCCTGGATAATCCCCGACGGCGCGACGATTTCATTCAGCCGGCCTAGCCACGCGCCGGCGGCCAGCACGAGGAAGAGTGCCGCGGCCAGCCAGGTCAGGTGCTTACGTGCGCGTTCATCGACGCGGATGCCGAACGGTGTCAGCGCCATTTGCCCGGCGGCGACGTAGAGCGCCGCAGAACCGGCCGCCGCCAGCACCACCATGCCCATCACCAGCCCGCGGGCGAGCCCGAGCGCCGGCAGCGTGAAGATGTAGAGGCTGGCATCGTGTCCCAGCACGGGGTCGCTCTTGCCGAACGGCGACTGGTGCCACCACGTCAGCACCGTCATCCATTGGCTGGACGCGAACGATGCCAGCAAGAAGGCGGCGACCACCACCACCAGCATGACCAGTGGGCGCAGCTGATCGCGCGTCGGCAGCGCCACGCTGAAGCCCTCTCGCGTCGTGAAGGTGACCGGTGCCGGCGAGATCGACGCCAGCGCCACCCGCACATTCAGCGCCAGCCACGCGGCCGAGGCGACGAATACGGCAACCGCGAGTGCGGCCCGCGCGGTGATTTCGGTGGAATAGACGTCCTGGTAGCCAACCTCTCCGAACCACATCCAATCGGTGAGGAAGTCGACAGTAAAGGGCAGGAAGAAGAAAAGCGCTCCCGCCAGCAGCAGGACTATGAAGCGTAAGGGCACCATGGCATCTTACTCCCCCCGCTTCAGCCTCCGCAGCGTCCGCCGCTGGTCGCGGTCGGGGCGGGTTGGCGGGGTGGCCGCCGCCCGGTAGATCCGCTCGAGCCGGCGGAGTTCAATCTCTTCCGGCGTCGGTTTGGGGGAGGTGTCGTCGTAGAGCAGGCGCGCTTCGGCCCGGGAAACGCTGCGATCGGCGACGCCGAGCGCGGTTAGCAACTGCTTGCGGCCCATGGGCCGCTGGATGATCAGCCGATCGCCGGCCTTGATCTCGCGGTGCGGCTTCGCGACCTGGCCGTTCACGCTGACCTTGCCCAGCTTGCAGGCCTTCTGCGCTTCAGAGCGCGTCTTGAACACGCAGGCCACATCCAGCCATACGTCGAGGCGTACCGACTCCACGTGTCGAGCTTAGCCTAATGCAAACCCGAAGCTCACGAAGAGCACGAAGTAAGGTCTGGATTAGATGGCTTCGTGTTCGTGGTGATCTTCGTGTTGCATTCTCGGTCCCCCAGCGAAAGCAGTACAATTCCGCGCGATGAGCAAGCGCCCTCACTCGTCTCTCGTTCTCGATGGTCCCGAGCGCGCGCCTGGCCGCGCCATGCTGCACGCGGTGGGCTTCACGCGTGCCGACTTCCAGAAATCGCAGGTGGGTGTCTGTTCCACCTGGAGCCAGGTCACGCCGTGCAACGTGCACATCGACGTGCTCGCGCGCCATGCGGCCGACGGCGTCAATCGAGCTGGCGGCAAGCCGTCGATCTTCAACACCATCACCGTGTCTGACGGCATCTCGATGGGCACCGAGGGCATGAAGTACTCGCTCGTCTCGCGCGAAGTGATCGCCGATTCCATTGAGACGGTGATGGGCGCCGAGGGCCTCGATGGCCTGGTTGCCATCGGCGGCTGCGACAAGAACATGCCGGCCTGCGTGATCGCGATGGCGCGCCTCAATCGGCCGTCGGTCTTCGTTTACGGCGGCACCATCATGCCGGGCATTTTTCAGAATCGCCCGGTCGACATTGTCTCGGTCTTCGAGGCGGTCGGGCAGCACGCGGCAGGGAAGCTGTCGGACGCGGCGCTGGCCGATCTCGAGCAGCACGCCTGTCCTGGTGCCGGCTCGTGCGGCGGCATGTACACCGCCAACACCATGGCGTCGGCGATCGAAGCGCTCGGCTTGAGCCTGCCCAACAGCTCGGCGCAGGCGGCGATCTCGGACGACAAGAAACGCGATTGCGCGAGCGCGGGCGCGGCGGTCGTGCGGCTGGTGCAGGACAACCTGCGACCGCGCGACATTCTCACGCGTCAGGCCTTCGAGAACGCGATCACCGTCGTGATCGCGCTCGGCGGGTCAACCAACGCGGTGCTGCACTTGCTGGCGATCGCCCACGCGGCGGACGTCAAGCTGTCCCTGGACGACTTCACGCGGATAGGCAAGAGGGTGCCGGTGCTGGCCGACTTGAAGCCAAGCGGCAAGTTCGTAATGGCGGAGCTGATCAAGATCGGCGGCCTGACGCCGTTGATGAAGCGCCTGCTGGACGCGGGCCTGCTCCATGGCGACGCGATGACGGTGACGGGCCGCACGCTGGCGGAGAACCTGGGCGGCACGGCGGACTATCCGGCGGGGCAGGAAGTGGTGCGCGCGGTCGCCGATCCGATCAAGAAGAACAGCCACCTCGTGGTGTTGCGCGGCAACCTCGCGCCGGACGGCGCCGTGGCGAAGATCAGCGGCAAGGAAGGCGAGCGCTTCAGCGGGCGGGCGCGTGTTTACGATCGCGAAGAGGCCGCCCTTGCGGCGATTCTCGCCGGCAAGATCAAGAAGGGCGACGTCGTCGTGATTCGCTATGAGGGCCCGCAGGGTGGACCCGGCATGCGGGAGATGCTGTCGCCGACGAGTGCCATCATGGGCCGAGGACTCGGCGCCGAGGTCGCGTTGATTACCGACGGCCGCTTCAGCGGCGGCACGCATGGCTTCGTGGTCGGGCACATCACCCCGGAGGCGTTCGTCGGCGGTCCCCTGGCGCTGGTCAAGAACGGGGACACCGTGACGATTGATGCCCGGACGCGGATGCTGAGTGTCGACATCACCGAGCAGGAGTGGCGCGCCCGGCGCAAGGCTTGGCGGCCGCGAAAACCACGTTACACGCGCGGCGTGTTGGCGAAATACGCGCGCCAGGTGTCCACGGCCAGCAAGGGCGCCGTTACTGATTGATCCAAAATTCCGTAGGAGCACGAGGCGTTCGGACCTTGCAAACCTTCAGCTGGGTGACCTACACTCCCGCATCTTTGTTATAAAAGCGTCTCATCGAGCCTCGCTCCTGAAATTAGCTTGCTCGCTGCGTCTGCGTTGTGTCTGTCGCGCCAGTGTGCCTGGCGGCAGACTTCTTCGATTTGGAGGAAAGCAAGTATGAGGAATTCCTTGTTACGGTGGGGCCTGGTGGCACTGCTGATGGTTCCATTGGTGGCGAACACGGCGTGGGCGCAGACGTTCACGGGCGGTGTGCGCGGGACGGTAACGGATTCGGGTGGCATCGTACCCGGCGTGACGGTGACGCTCACCAACGAATCGAACGGCGCAGCACGAGAAGCCGTTTCGAACGAGCAGGGTGGTTATAATTTCTCGGCCGTGCCGCCAGGCACTTATACGGTGAAGGCAGCGCTCACCGGCTTCAAGACTTTTGAGAATAAGGGCGTTCGCGTGGCGACCCAGCAGTTCGTGACCATGGACGTCAAGCTCGATGTCGGCCAGCTGCAGGAAACCATCACGGTGACCGGCGAAGCGCCGCTGATCGACACCTCGAACGCGTCGACCGGCAGTGTGATTGACTCGAAGCAACTCGAAGCCCTGCCGAGCGGAGGACGCTCCGCGTTCTTGTTCGCCGTCACGGTGCCCACCGTGGTGGCATCGGGCGACGCCCAGTTCAACCGGCAGCAGGACCAGACCAATGCGTCGTTGCTGTCGCTTGGCGGCGGCGCGCGCCGCGCCAACAACTACCTCGTGGACGGCGTGCCCGTGACCGACCTGCGCAACCGCGCGTCGGCCAACCCCAGCATCGAGGCGCTCGAAGGCGTCAACGTGCAGGTGCACCAGTACGACGCCGAGACCGGCCGCACCGGTGGCGGCACGTTCAACGTCGCCACCAAGTCAGGCGGCAACAGCTGGAACGGCAGCGGCTTCTATCAGGGACGTCCCCGTTGGGGCGCGGCGAATGGCTTTTTCTCGAAGTTGGACAACGTGCCGTTGCCCGAAACTTATTTCCACCTCGGCGGCGGCGGCCTCGGCGGGCCGGTCATCAAGAACCGCACGTTCTTCTGGTTCTCGGTCGAAGGCTACGGCTCGAACACGACGCGTAACGGCTCGATCCGCTTCCCGACAACGCGTGAGAAGGCGGGCGATTTCTCGCAGTCGCGCGACGCGGCGGGCAACCTGGTTGTGATCTACGACCCGCTGACCGGCGACGCGAGCGGCAACGGCCGCACGCCCTTCCCGGGCAACGTCATTCCTGCGAACCGGCTCAGCGAAGTCGGACGCAACATCGCCAGCAAGTATCCTTCACCGCAGCGCGACGTGAGCGACGGCAGCGCTAACTTCTCGAGCACCGCCCAGATCGAGGACCGCGCCGCGATGTACACCGGCAAGCTGGATCATCGCTTCAGCGACAAGGTGTCGCTCAGCGGCTTCTACCTCTACAACAAGACCGACGAGCCGTGCGCGAACTACTGGGAACCTGGAAAGCACAACCCGTTCGATCCGGGCGACTACCTGCTGGCGCGCCGTGTGCAGCTGGTGGCCTTGAACAACACCTGGCTGCCGAGCAACAACACCGTGGCGACCCTCCGCTACGGCTACACACGCTTTCTCGATGACGATACCCTGGCGATCGACTTCGACCCGTCGACGCTGGGTTTCAACTCGAGCTTCCTGAGCAACACGCAGGTCAAGAAGTTCCCGATTGTTTCTGTGACCGACTACGACAGCATGGGCGCGATCGATCCCA
>JANLWW010000042.1:0-67258 GCA_031364805.1 Acidobacteriota bacterium | reverse complement strand
GCGCTCGACATCAAGACCGGCCAGCGCAAGTGGCACTACCAGCTCGTGCACCACGGCATCTGGGATCACGACATCCCGTGCGCGCCGATCCTGATGGACCTGGTGGTTGACGGCAAGCCGGTCAAGGTCGTGGCGCAGCCGACCAAGCAGAACTGGCTCTACGTGTTCGACCGCGCCACCGGCAAACCCCTCTGGCCGATCGAGGAGCGCCCGGTTGAAAAAGGCGACGTCCCCGGCGAGTGGTATTCACCGACGCAGCCGTTCGTCACCAAGCCGCCGGCTTACGAGCGCCAGGGCGTTTCGATCGACGATCTGCTCGACTTCACGCCGGAGCTCCGCGCCGAGGGCATGAAGATCGCGTCGATGTACAAGATGGGCCCGATCTTCACGCCGCCCGTGGTCAGCAAGTGGGAGGGGCCCCGCGGCACGTTGATCCTGCCGGAAGTGACCGGCGGCGCGAACTGGCAAGGCGGCTCGTTCGATCCCGAGACCAAGCGTTTCTACATTTTCACCAACGTCGCGATTGCCTCGCTCGGTCTTCTGCCGCCAGAGAACAACAGCTCCGACATGCTGATGGTCCGCGGCAACGCCCGCAACCCGGCGCCACCGGCCCCGGGCGCGGCGGGCCCTGGCGGCGGTGGCGGCGGCTTGAACGTTCGCGGCCTGCCCCTCATCAAGCCGCCCTACGCGACGATTACCGCCATCGACATGAACAAGGGCGAGCAGATGTGGCGCATCCCGCACGGCGACACACCGGACAACATCAAGAACAACCCGGCGCTGAAGGGCCTGACGATTGCGCGAACCGGCCGCCCCGGACGCATCGGCGTGCTCACGACCAAGACCCTGCTGATCGCCGGCGAGGGCGGCTTCGCGACGACGCCCGACGGCCGCGGTGCCTACCTGCGCGCGTATGACAAGGCGACGGGAGCGGATGTGGGCCAGGTATTCATGCCCGCGCCGCAGACGGGATCGCCGATGACCTACTCGATCAATGGCACGCAGTACATCGCGGTCGCGGTCAGCGGACCAGGGTTCGCCGGCGAGTTGTTGGTTTATAAGCTCGGAACGTAGGAACTTAGGGTGCCTAAGGTGCCTACTTACCCAATCGGAATCCAGAAGCTCGTCTTGATCAGGAAAATGTTCGAGCCTGGGGCGGTGATCGATCGGAACGCGTCGTTGATGCCAACGCGCGTTCCGAGCACTTCTGACCCTGCGCGATCCTGCTGCCACACCACGTAGAGTGTGCTCCCCGCGCGCCATTCCCAGCGCAACACCACGTTGCTGCGGAACGACAGCGTGTTGAAGTCGCGATTCCTGAGATTGAACGTGCTCCCGCCGGCGTTGACGACCTGGCTGCCATCAGGATTCACCGACACCACCGTTCCCGCCGTGCCATACCGCAACCGCTCGCGGCTGGCTGGCGCCAGCAACTCACCGTAGTCGTAATAGTGACCTGATGCGGCAAAGGGCTCCGCATAGACGTCAAGATTCAGGTCGGGGCGGAGCGTCAGACCGAGCCGAAACTCCATCGACGCCGTGCTGCGGTCGATGAACGCGAACACGTAGCGGTTGTCGTAGGTGACCGGCCGGCCGCCACTGAGCGTGCTGATGTATTGCTGCGGCTCGGTCACCCGATCGTAGAACGGCGACACCGTGAACTGCCAGCGCGGGCCCGGACGCACGGACACCAGCCCGGTCACCCGCTGCGTCTTGGCACCGTCGTCGTTGACGACCCGTTGGTAGCTCCCCGACCAGCGAGTCTCGGATGTGGCGCGGTTGCCGCCACCGAAATTGAAGCTCCAGCCGGCGCCACGAGCCATCAACGGCCCCCCGCGCGTCAGCGCAACGCTGGTTTGCGCGAAATCGCGCGACAGGTTTGCGAACGTGGTCCAGAAGTTTGACCACGTGAGGTTGAGCTGGGCTCGCACCGCGCCGGTCTGCCGGAGCAGCCGCAGGGTGGTGTCGCTCGGGATGGCGAGACCCACCGAATAATTGCGGAACCAACGGTTGGGGGTCGTCTCCCGATAGCGTAGGGAGACATTGCTCAGGATGCCGTCAGCGCCGTTTAACTGCGCGAAATCGTTGGTCTCGAAGTTCTCGGAGTCGATCTTGGTGCTGGCCCCCCACAGCCAATGACGGCCCCCGGTCTTGTCGAAGGAGGCCTGGACCGTCCAGCCACCGAGTGAGGTGAGCGTGGGGTCAAGGCGCGAGTAGTCACGATCGGGCCGTTGTGCGTAGTGCGCGCTCGAGCGCTGCACTCGCGTAATCGCGCCCTCGGTGCCGTTGATTACCGAACCACCGCCGGAGGCGCGGAACTCGTATTGCCCACCCTTGAAACGCAGCAGCGTGTTGCCGGCGACGCCGAGAGCATTGCGCGTGTAGAGGTCGGCCAGCGGACTGCCCTCGTCGAACTGGCGGTGGACGTAGTTGACGATGAAGCCGGCGGTGGACGCGGAGGGACCGAACTCCTGCAGCATCCGGCCCACCATGTGATACGCGTGAGGGGAGACAGCAATCGTGCGCTGGTCGAGCAACCCACGCGTCGCGACCTGGGCGTCCTCATCGTCGGTGACCGCGGTAATGATGCCGATCGAGGTCTTCGACGGAAGGCGGCCGGTCAACTTCGCGGCGGCGAGAATGGTGCCCGAATCCGGGTACTCCACGTAGTCGCCGGTCGCGGGACCAATCGGCCTGGTGCCAATCCGGCGCGAGTAATAGAAATTCGGGTGGCCGATGTTGAACAGCTGCGCACCCTCGAGGAAGAACGGCCGCTTCTCCGGGAAGCGCGTCTCGAACGCCGTGAGGTTCACCTCGGCTGGATCGGCCTCGACCTGGCCGAAGTCCGGGTTGATGGCGGTTTCGAGCGTGAAGTTCGGGCCCAGCCCCATCTTCACGTCGGCACCTACCCGGCCCTTCAGGTTCTTGCCGTCGTCGAAGGGATTGCTGCGGTCACGGTCGCCGCTGATGGTGGCGCCACCGGCGAGGTACGGCAGCGCCTCGATGCGACGCGGCGCCACCAGGTTGGCGATCCCGGAGAGGTCGCCAAAGCGCGACGACCAGGCGCGCACGGTCCTGGGGATCACGATCCAGTAGTCTTCCTCGTCCAATGTGGGACGGAAGCGAAACAGGTTCAGTCCCCACGTCTGCTCCGCCTGCGGATTGAAGCGAAGCTGAGAAAACGGAATCCACAGTTCGGCCGTCCATTGGTCACCGGAGACCTGCGTTTCCGCGCGCCAGACCGGGTCGAAGCCGGCATCGAAGCTGTCTTCGTTGTCGCTCGAGTGAAAGCGGTCGATGCGCACGCCGGCGGCGGTCACGCCAAAGACGACGGCGGTGCGGCGATCGAGGAAGGTATCGAACGATACCAGGATGTGTTCGGCCTGGTCGGTAGTGTCGCGCCGTCCGAGCGGCGCCTGAATGCGGCCGTCGCTGCTGAACATCCGCGCGCCCACATAGAGCACGTCGTCGTCATAGAGCAGGCGCACCTCCATCTGGTCGGTGGGTGGTGCGTTCTCGACCGGCTCTTTCTGGATGAAATCGGTGATCGCCGTGGCCTGCTGCCACGCTTCGTCATCGAGCCGGCCGTCGATCCGTACACTGCCGTTCGGCACGCGCGTGGCGGTGGCCTGCTTGCGATTGGCGGTGGGGCCGACGCGGGTTTGAGCGGACGACGCCGATGGCACTAGCGCAAGGCAGAGAACTACGACGCCGACGACACGCATAAGGGTGGGAGGAACTTACGTAATCTTCTTGACGCGCCCGCCGGCAATGGCGAGAGCGGGTTCAAGACGGTCAACATCAGACGGGTTCTCGACACCGACAAGAATGAAGCCGTCCGATACTTCCGGGTCGTACATCTTGCCGCCGCGGCTCGGCAGCCCGGCGGTGATGAGTAACGTCACCACGGTCGCGAGGATCGCGGCGAGCATCGTCATCTCGAAGATGATGATCAGGTTCGTCCACATCGGCACGATCGGCATGCCCGAGGTGACCAGCGGCCACGCGCGCTGCGAGGCGCCGAGCAAGTAGTAGGTGAGCGCAAGCCCCACGGCGCCGGCGGCCACGGCCACCCACGGCATCACGGTCTTGGCGTCCCGGTGCCCGAACTCGAAATGGTCAAACGGCTCCGACGAGATGACGGTGATGTCCGCATCCGCGACGCCGGCCGCGCGCAGGTTATCGACGGCCTGCTGCGCGACGTGCGGGTCATCGTAGAGACCGTAGACGGCCTTCATGGCCGCGCACCTCTCGGCGCGCCGGACTCGGGCGGGAACGACTCGCTGTCGAGCCTCGTCGCCAGCAACGACGCCTCGGTCTGCGTCGCGGTGTCGAGGCGAGACGGCAGCCCGGCCTTGAGCTCCCAGATCGCGATGATCGGCACGAACTTCGAGAACAGCGCGTAGAGCAGGACCATCCCGGCGAAGGTCGCCGCCATGATGGTGATCTCCGTCGGGCGAGGTCCGTAGCTGCCCCACGAGTACGGCAACTGCTTGTGCGCGAGCGACGGGACGATGATCAGGAAGCGTTCGAGCCACATGCCGATCAGCACACCGAACGACGCGATTACGCAGCCGAGGATGGTCCGCGTCCTGGGGTTCGCCAGGATGATGAACGGGATCACGAAGTTGCAGACCACCATCGTCCAGTAGAACGGCGCATACGCACCGCGCTGGGTCGCCCAGAACACCGCCATCTCACTCGGCTCATTGCCGTACCACACGGTGAGACGCTCGGCGAAGACGAAATACGCCCACAGGATGCACATCAGCAACAGCAGCTTGCCGAGGTTGTCGAAGTGCAGTGGCTGCAGGTACTTTTCGAGACCGAGCGTCTTGCGCAACACGGCCATCGCGATGATCAGGGCGGCGATGCCGCTGAAGATGGCGCCGGCGACGAAGTACGGCCCGAAGATGGTTGAGTGCCACATCGGCACGGCGGCCATCGAGAAATCGAACGAGACGATGGTGTGGACCGAGACGGCGACTGGCAGAATGGCAACGGCCATGATCTGCATGGCCGACTCGAGGCGGTTCCACTGCTTCGTGGTGCCGCGCCAGCCGAATGCCAGGAAGCCGTAGAGCTTGCGCCGCCAGCCGGTCGAGCGATCGCGCAACAGTGCGAAGTCCGGAATCATCGGCAGGAACAGGAACAGCACGCTGCCGGTGAGATAGGTGTTGATGGCGAAGAAGTCCCACGCCAACGGCGAGCGGAAGTTCGGCCAGATGTCACGCGCGCTGGGATACGGGAAGAGCCAGAACGCCAGCCATGGTCGCCCGAGGTGAATGATCGGAAACATCGCGCCGATCATCAGCGCAAACACCGTGATGGCCTCCGCACAGCGCGTGACCGGGCGCCGCCAGCCGGCGTTGACCAGTCGCAGAATTGCCGAGATCAACGTGCCGGCGTGGCTGATCCCGATCCAGAACACGAAGTTGACGAGATAGAACCCCCAGAACACCGGCCAGCGGATGCCCGCCACGCCAATGCCGAACCAGATCTGGTACCCCCAGGCAGCCGCGCCGCAGGCGACGACCGTAGCCGCCGCGAAGACGATCGCGTAGAACCAGATCGAAGTCTGGAACAGCGGCCGGATCAAATCGTCGGCGATCGGCTTAGTAAGTGTCCGGTTCATGCCAGGGCTGCTTGTCGAGATAGGTGATCTTCGGCTCGGCGCCGAGGTCTTCGAGCAACTTCGATCCGCGCGGCGAGTGTGAGAGCCGGGCCACGCGGCTGGTGGGGTCGTTCAGGTCGCCAAAGATCAAGGCGGTGGTCGGGCACGCCTGCGCGCAGGCCGGCTGCAGCGCGCCGTCCACCAGCTTGCGGTCCTCGGCCTTGGCCGTGGTCTTCGCCGCCTTGATCCGCTGCACGCAGAACGTGCACTTCTCCATCACACCGACTTCGCGAATCGAGACGTCAGGGTTGAGCTGCAAATGGAGCGGCTTGGGCCATTCAGGATTGAAGAAGTTGAAGAACCGCACGTTGTACGAGCAGGCGTTGGCGCAGTAGCGCGTGCCGATGCAGCGGTTGTAGACCTGCGCGTTCAGCCCGTCTTCATTCTGATGGGCGGCATAGGTCGGGCACACGGCTTCGCACGGCGCGTTGTCGCACTGCTGGCACAGCACCGGTCGGAACTTCACCCTCACGTCGGGGAAGTTGCCTTCGTAGTACCGCTCGACCCGAATCCAGTGCATGGCGCGGCCGCGCGCCGCCTGGCCTGCACCCACGGTGGGAATGTTGTTCTCGGCATGGCAGGCCGTGACACAGGCCTCGCAGCCCGTGCACTTGTCGAGATCGACCGCCATGCCCCAGCGATACGCCATTAGTGCTCGTCTCCCCTGCCGTGTGTCCACTCGGGCCGTTCGCGGGTGGCGCCGCCAAACAGAATCAGGCTCGCGTCCGGGCCGCCGACGCGGGCAATCTTGACGCGCGTGGACGACCAGGCCAGCACGTTCGTGTCGGCGACGACGGCCGGCGAGAGAATGCCAATCGGATTGGCGCCAATACCGGTCGCATACCGCGTGAAGTTGGTGTGGCCCTGCCCGACCGGCATCGCCACCGCGTCGGGCGCGATGCCCGGATTCAGGAACGCCGGCGCGCGCACTGTGCCATGTGCCGATGCGATCTCCACCACGTCGCCCTGGTGAATGCCCAGCTCTTCGGCCTTCTGCTCGTTGATTTCGATCCAGCTGCACCACATGCCCGAAGACAGGGGATCGGGCAGCTCCTGCAGCCATGGCAGGTGCGCGAGCGAGCCGTCGAACAGCGACTGCGAGGCGTACGGCAGGAAGTGATACGGATACTGCGTCGCCTCGCCATCAAAGACGGGCTCGGTCCATTGAACGGGGCTTGCGGCTTGCGGCTTGAGGCTTGCGGCCTTTGGCGGAACTGAAGTTCCGCCCTCCTGGTTCAGGAACTCCTCAAACGTGTTCGGGAATGCCGGCGCGATCGGCGTTGCCAATCCGCGCGACACCTCGAGCAGTACGTCGGGAGTTGAGCGCGTGTCGTACAGCGGCCGCATCACCGGACCGAACTTGCTCGGTACGGCTTTGGCCGAGCCGCTTTCCGGAGCGGCGTCCACCCACGACTCGAGGAACGAGTGATCCGGCAGGATCAAATCCGCCAGCGCACTGGTCTCGTCCACGAACGATCCGAAACTGACGATGAACGGGATGCGCGACAAGCCGTCGGCCACGTTCCACGCCGCGGGTGACGCAAACACCGGGTTGACGTCATCGAGCAAGAGCACCTTGGGAGCCGGACCCTGCAAGATCTCGCTCAAGCCGCGGGTCGCGATGGCCGGCCCGGGTTGCGCAATGAACGACACCCCGCCCGGCACATTCACGCTGCCGACCAGCGCGTTGAGCGCGTTCACGGCCAACGCCTGGAACAGGCCGTTGGAGTGCGCCAGCGGCGCGCCAGACACCAGCGCCAGCGCGGGAGCATTCGCGGCAAACTCTTTCGCCAGCCGCTCGACCGTCGCGGCCGCGACGCCGGTCTTCTTCTCGACTTCGGCCGGGGTGAACGCGGTCAGGCCACCAGCCCACCCGTCAATCGCCGCGCCCGCACGACCCGCGCCGGCGGCAGGACGCAGATTGTTCGCGATGATCACGTGCGCAAGACCCAGCGCCAGCGCGCCTTCAGTGCCCGGCCTGATGGCGACAAACTCGTCGGCGTTAGCGGCAGTCTGCGACAGGCGCGCGTCGGCGTGCACCAACTTGGCGCGAATACCCGGACGCGACTGACGCATGCGGCCGTACGCCGCGCTCTGCGCCACCGCGGAATTCCAAGTGCCGAGGAAGTCGGACCCAAGCGACACGACGTAGCGGGCGTGGTCGAAATCAAGCGTCGGCAGTTGCGCCGTGCCAAAGCTGATCTCGTTGGCGCGACGCAGCACGTCGTCCGAGAACAACTCGAAGGTTACCGGCGCCACGGCGCCGAAGCGCTGTAGCCACTGCGCCAGCAAGCCGAGACGGCGGCCGCGGCGCGGCTTGGTCAGCAGCGCCAGCGATGCCTGATCGTTGGCGGCGACCAGGGCATCAAGCTGCCCGACGACTTCCTTGATCGCCTCATCCCACGAGATGTCGACGAACTGCCCGCGGCCCCGCTCGCCGGTGCGCTTGCGCGGGTTGGCCACGCGGTCGGGGTGATAGGTGATTTGAATCGACGCCTGCCCGCGCGCGCACAGCTTGCCCTGGCTGATCGGATCCTCGGGATTGCCTTCGAGCTTCTTCGCCAGACCCATCTTGATCATGCCGGGCTGGCCGTTGCGGAACACTTCCGCCTCGCCCTCCATGACCCGGGCAATCACGCCGCAGCCGGCGCTGCACAGCGGGCAGATGCTCGGCTTCCACGTCGCCACGCCAGGAACGAGGTCTTCTTCCGGGATGAAGCGAATAATCTGATTCTCTGGATTGCCGCACGCGGTCAGCGCGGCGGTGGTGCCGGTAATGGCGGTGAGCTTGATGAAGTGTCGGCGATCCATGGGGCTCACGCGGTCAGTAGTGACACGTCAGGCAGTCGTTCGACGCCTGCTTTTCCTTGTGGCAGTTCACGCAGAACGACATGGTCATGTTCACGGCGCGGCGGGCGACGGTCTGCTCTGCCTGGTTGCCATGACAGGTCGAACACTCGACCTTCGCGCGAATGTGCGGCGAATGCTGGAACCGGACGTGCGCCTGCGGCTGGTAGTCGTAGACGCGGTTCCACGCCAGGTCGAGGCCTTTGGCGTGCATCTCGGTCAGCTTCTGGATCAGCGGACGATCGGTCGCGATCTGCGAATGGCAGATCATGCAGGTGTTGACGGTCGGAATGCCCGCCTGCGGCCCGGTTTCAACGCCGGTGTGACAGTCGGTGCAGACCGCACCCTTCGACAGGTGGATCTGGTGCGAGAAGTCGAACGGCTGTGCCACCGTGTCGGGTCGCGAATCGAAAAACGACGACACGGCGTCGCCCACGCTGGCGTGCGCGGGCGTGAACACCGCGGACGTGCCCCAGCGCGAACGATCGGCCATGCCCGATGGCTGGCCGGGGCTCGCGAACTCGCATGCCGCCGTCGCGATCGTCACCACGAACAGGATCGCGAGCGCCCAGTTTGGCCAGGCGCCGGCGCCCTTAGGACTTGGGAACGCCACCGAGGCTACGGACGTAGTGAACGAGGTTCCAGGTGTCGGCGTCGGTGACCTTGCCCTTGAGACCCTTCATGTCGTACTTGGGCGGGGCGCCGTTTTGGATCACCCAGAAGATTTCGCCCTCGCTGGATCCGCGGGTCCAAGTCGCATCGGTCAGGTTGGACGGCTGCATGGACTTGGGCGCCATCGTGCTGTCGCCCGCTCCCGTGTTGCCGTGGCAGAAACGGCAGTATTTCGTATAGAGGACTTTGCCTGCCTCGATCGCGGCCGGAGACGAGGCAAACGCCGCCTTCATCTTCTTGGCCTCGGCCGGAACCGCCGCGGGGCCTCCAGGCGCGGCGCCCGCTTGAGCCCATACGCTCGCACCGGTGGCGACTACCCACGCAAGGGCGAGGCTTCCGAACAATGCTCTTGGGGTCCGAATCATGTGAGAAGTTTCACACAGTGCCGGATTCCACGCAACCAAATGTCTTCTAATCGCCCCCATATGGCGGAATCCTGCGCCGGTGGCGCAATTAGTATCGGAACCGTGAGTTGGCCAACGTCACGGTGATATGACCGACCGAGCCGCTCTCCGGCTTGGAAATTCCGACATACTTTCGCAATGGAGATCCGGTACGCGCTTGCCAGCGATGTCCCGCGGGTGCAAACGCTGCTCCAGGAATACATCGACTGGATCGGGCTCGACCTGGCGTTCCAGGAGATCGATGCGGAGCTCGTCGGCCTGCCGGGTGACTACGCGCCGCCGCGAGGCGCGTTGCTGGTCGCGTGCCGGCACGACCAGCCGGTGGCGATGATTGGGCTGCGGGAATTCACCGGGACCATCGGCGAGATGAAGCGGCTCTACGTGCAACCCTCGGCGCGTGGGCATGGGCTGGCCCGTGCGCTGATCCTCCGGTTGCTGGAAGAGGCCTGCGTCCTCGGGTATCGCGAGATTCGGCTCGACACGCTGCCGATGATGGGCGACGCGCAAGCCATGTACCTGACGCTCGGCTTCCGCGACATCGAGCCTTACTACGAGACGCCAATTGCAGGCACGCGCTTCATGGCGTTGCGGCTCTGACGAGCTGGCACTGGCGGTATCATGGCAGGGTTGAATACTCGACGTTTTCTCGGCGTGTCAGGACTCGTGGCGGCGACGATCGTCAGCGCCGCCATGCTGACATTGGCCCAGCCGGCGTCCCTGACCGTCCTCTCGCGTGACGGGCGCAAGCCGCTGCCGCTCACCTCGATCAACAACCAGGATTACGTCGCCGTTGACGACGTCAATAGCGCGTTCGGCACGACCTCGCGCGAGGATCGACTGGCTGGCGGCCTGACGATATCGCTTCGGGGCCGCTCGATCGTGCTGACCGCCGACCAGAACGTGGTGTCGGTCAGCGGCCGGCTGGTGTCGCTGCCCTCGCCGCCGGTCCGGCGCGACAACCGCTGGTTCGTGCCCGCCGACTTCCTGCCACGTGCGCTGGCGCTGATCCTCGACACGCGGCTGGATCTGCGGCGCGCGGCGCGGCTGTTGATCGTCGGCGACCTGCGCGCGCCTCGCGTGGTCGCGCGCGTGGACGCCGGCACAACCAACGTCGCGGTAACCTTTGAAGTGACGCCCCAGACCGAAGCCCGCGTGACCGCACAACCCGGCCGGCTGGTGGTGCAGTTCGACGCCGACGTGCTCGACCTCGCGCTGCCGTCGTTGCCGCCCCAGACGTTCTTACTCGGCCTGACGCCTGGCGAAACGCCCAACTCGGTGGTGCTCACGACCGGTCCGCGCTACGCGACCCACCGCGTCACGACCACGCAAGCAGACGCCGGCTCGGCCCGGGTGACGGTTGACCTGCTACCGGCTGGCACCACCGATGCCCCGGCGACGACTCCCGCCACCCCAGCGGCCACGGTGCCGGACTCTCGATTGGTGATCCCATCGCAGGCACCTACCACGGGACTGCGCACGGTCGTCATCGATCCCGGCCACGGCGGCGATGAGCTCGGCACCCAGGGCGCAAAGGGCACGCTCGAAAAGGACATCACGCTCTCGGTGGCCCGCCGGCTGCGCACGCTGATCGAAAGCCGGCTCGGCGCCAAGGTCTTCCTCACCCGAGAGGACGACCGCACGCTCTCGCTCGACGACCGCTCGGCGTTTGCCAACAATCACCAGGCCGACGTGTTTCTCAGCATCCACGCCAATTCGGCGGTGCGTCCGTCGCTGAAGGGCGCGGAGGTTTACTTCCTCACCGTGGAACGCGCCGACGCCGAGGCGCGCAAGCGCGCCGGCGACAACGCCACCGCCCTGCCGGCGCTCGGCGGCGGTTCCCGCGAGATCGATCTCATTCTCTGGGAAACCGCGCAGGCTCGCTATCTCGAGCAGTCGTCAGCCCTGGCCGGTTTCGTCGAGCAATCGTTAGCCGGACAGGTTGAGATGAGCCCGCGCGCCGTGCAGCAGGCACCCTTCCGGGTACTGGTGGGGGCCAACATGCCGGCCGCGCTCGTTGAGATCGGCTACCTGTCGAATGCCGAGCAGGAAGCGCAACTCGCCACCGGCGCCTACCAGGACAAAGTGGCGCAGGCTCTCCTCGACGCGCTGATCAAGTTCCGCGGGTTCCTTGAACATTAAGCTGCCCAGGAAGCTGACGGCCCGCCAGTGGGCGGCGATCGGCGGCACCATCGTCGCCACGCTGCTGTTTGCGTGGGCGGTGGTCACGGGCTTGACCCGCCTGCTGACTACGCCCGCTCCGGGTGCCGCGACCGGCGAGGTGCCTGTCGCCACCACGCCGGCGCCGGTCGATCCCGCCGTGCCACGCATCAAGGCGACGCTCTATTTCGCCTCGGCAGACGGCCTGCAACTGGTAGCGACCGAACGCGAAGTGCCGCTGGCGGAAGGCTTCGTGGCGCAGGCGCGCTCGATTCTCGAGGCACAACTGTCGGCCGAGGCTCCGGCGCCACTGGTATCGACGATTCCGAAAGGCGCCACCCTGCGCGGCGTGTTCATTTCGCAGCGTAACGAAGCCTTCGTCGATCTCGATCCGGCCATCAAGGCTTCACATCCGGGCGGCTCGCACCAGGAATTGATGACGGTCTACACCATCGTCAACGCGCTGGTCACGAACTTGCCCAACCTGCAGGAAGTGCAGATCCTGATCGGCGGACAGGAAGTAGACACGCTCGCCGGTCATGTGGACTTGCGGCGCCCGCTGCGGAAGAATGAAGCGTTGATTCTGTCGCCCACGTCCACACCAGGAACCCCGAGTCCCCAATGACCCGCTTAAACGACCGCGCGCCCGGCGAGCTTCGCCCCACCACGATCACCCCGCACTTCTCGATTCATGCAGAAGGTTCGGTGCTGATCGAAGTGGGCTTCACCCGCGTGATCTGCACGGCGAGCATCGAAGACAAGGTGCCGCCGTTCCTGCGCGGCGCCGGCAAGGGCTGGGTCACGGCGGAGTACGGCATGCTGCCGCGCGCCACCTCGACCCGTTCGGGCCGCGAGGCCGCCGCCGGCAAGGTGGGCGGCCGGACGATGGAGATCCAGCGGCTGATCGGACGTTCGCTGCGCTCGGTGATCAAGCTCGAGCAACTCGGCGAGCGCACCATCTGGCTCGACTGCGACGTTATTCAGGCTGATGGCGGCACCCGTTGCGCATCGATCACCGGCGCGTTCGTGGCTTTGGTGCTCGCGCTCGGCAAGCTCAAGGACCGCGATCAGCTGCGCGCGATTCCGCTCAGCGACTACGTCGCGGCCACCAGCGTCGGCATTGTCGGTGGCATGCCGCTGCTCGACCTCGCCTACGAAGAAGACTCGAAGGCCGACGTCGACATGAACATCGTCAAGACCAGCGACGGGCGCTTCATCGAGATCCAGGGCACCGCGGAGGGAGAGCCGTTCGGCACCGAAGCCCTCACCGGCCTGCTGGCGCTGGCTGACAAGGGCATCAACGACCTCGTCGCCAAGCAGCGAGAGATCGTTGGTTCCATCCTCGGCCGATGACCTCACGGCTGCTGATTGGCACCACCAACCCGAACAAGCTGAAGGAAATTCGACCGCTGTTTGATGCCCGGCGGTACGAACTGGTCACCCTCGCCGACGTGACGCCGGTGCCGGAACCCGAAGAGACCGGCGCCACGTTCTGGGAGAACGCGCGCATCAAGGCGTTGACCTATGCGGCAGCGACCGGGCTGACCGCGATTGCCGAGGATTCGGGGTTCGAGGTCGATGCCCTCGGTGGGGAGCCCGGTGTGCACTCCGCGCGCTTCCTGGGAATGTCGGCGACCTACGACACGCGGTTTGCTGAAATCTATCGACGGCTGGCGGGCCAGACGTCGTCAGCGCGTTTCGTCACCGCGCTCGCCGTCGCCAGGGGCAACCGGCTGCTCTTTGAAACCGAGACCTCGATCGAGGGCACGGTCGCGCCGTCGCCGCGCGGTGCACACGGATTCGGATACGACCCGATCTTCTGGTATCCGCCGTTTGGCCGAACCACCGCAGAACTTGCCGATCACGAGAAGGCCTTTGTTTCTCATCGTGCGCGCGCCTTCCGTGATTTGCACAGGTGGTTACGCATACAAACCTGAGATCAGACTGTTCCGTACAGCAGCATTCTGCGATCCCTCCCCATCAACATCGGCAGAAATTGCCAACATTTCTCTGCCTCGGCCATTGGCATCGCTTATTCTCTATTGCGTAATTGTCGATCCCCTGTCGTTTTCGTCCGAGATGAGGTTGGTATGAAACCACGTGCCTGGCTGAAGGCGGCCGTTTTGGCGGCCGCGATGTATTCCACGCAGATGCAGGCGCCGGTCGCCGCGCAAGCCGGTGCGGGCGTCGTCATCAGCGAGTTCCGTTTCCGCGGCACCAACGGCGGCAACGACGAGTTCATCGAACTTTTCAACGCCAGCGCTGCACCGGTCAACGTCGGCGGTTGGCTCCTTCGCGCATCGAACAACACCATTCCGCCCACCGTCGCGACGCGCGCCACTATTCCCGCCGGCACCGTGATCAACCCCGGGTGTTTCTACCTCGCGGTGAATAACAACGCCAGCGCGAGTTACAGCGGCGCGGTGCCCGGCAACCTCAATTACGGTGTCGGCTTTGCGGACGATGGCGGCGTGGCGCTGATGCGGGCGGACCTGACGATCGTCGACCAGGTGGGACACGGCGCGAACGGGGCTTTCGGTGAAGGCACCCGCCTGCCGACGCTGACCGTGAACGCGAATCGCGGTATCGAGCGTCGCCGCAGCGGCGCCGTCGCTCATGTCGACACCAACAACAACGCGGCCGACTTCCAAGCCATTTCTCCCGGCAATCCGCAAAACGCGTCGAGCGCGTGCATTACCGGCGACAACCCCACCGTCAGCGGCGCGGCGTTCCCTGCGACGGTTGAACAGGGCGAGTTACTAACCCTCTTCGCTACGGTCGCGCCGGCGACGGCTCCCGCCAGTACCGGACTGCAGGTCGTGGGCGACCTGAGCGCGGTCGGTGCCTCGGCGAGCGAAGCGTTTGCCGACAACGGCGTCGCCCCAGACGCCGCGGCCGACGATCGTGTCTTCACGGCGATGGTGACGGTCTCGCCCACCACTGCGCCCGGCGCGAAATCCCTGGCGTTGACGGTGACCGATGCGCAAGCGCGAACGGCCAGCACCGTGGTCGCGATCACGGTGATTCAGCCGCCGGCCCTGTACTTACCGCATGAGATCCAGGGACCTGGCCGCGCCTCGCCGCTGCCCAATGGCACACCGGTGAGGGTGCGGGGAGTCGTGACCGCCCGCAAGTTCAATGGCTTCTTCATCCAGACCGAACCCGGATTCGAAGACGCCGATGCCAACACTTCCGAGGGGTTGTTTGTGTTTGTCGGCGGCGGTGGCCCGGCGGCCGCCCAGGTGGGACGTCTCGTCGACGTCAGGGGATCGGTTGCCGAGTTCATCTCGTCGGCTGACCCAGGCAGCCCGCCGTTGACTGAACTGAGCGTCGTGACGGCGGTGACCGACCGTGGATCGTCGGCGGTTCCCGCACCTTACCTGTTGACCGTCAGCGATCTGTCGGAGGCTGGCGCACTCGATCAGCTTGAACGTTTCGAAGGCATGCGCGTGACGGCGGTGTCGCTGACGGCGGTGTCAGGGACCGGCGGCAACAAGAGTGAGGCGAACGCGACCTCCACGAGCGACGGGGCGTTCTACGCGGTGCTCACCGGGCACGACCGTCCTTACCGCGAGCCAGGCGTTGAGGCCGGCTATCCGCTGATTGCGTGCACGGTGCCGCCCTGCAACATCCCGGTGTTCGACGGCAATCCCGAACGCCTGCGGGTCGACTCGGATGCGCTCGAGGGCATGCCGCCGGCCGACCTCGCAACCGGCGCGGTGATGGCCGACGTCACCGGCCCGCTCGACTTCGGGTTCCGCACCTACACCATTCTTCCCGAGGCGCCGCTGGCGCCGGTGGGCGGGATGACCGTGATCCCGGCGCGCGCCGCCGCTGCGAACGAGTACGCGATTGCGTCGTTCAACATGGAACGATTCTTCGACTCGGTGAACGATCCCGGCAGCGACGTGGCGCTGACGCCACTGGCGTATCAGAACCGGCTGGCGAAGGCGTCGCTCGCCATTCGCAACGTGCTGAGTACGCCAGACATCATCGGCATGCAGGAGGTCGAACATCTTGCCGTGCTGAACGATTTGTCGCTGCGGATTGATGCTGATGCCACGGCAGCCGGCACGCCACCACCGGCCTACGCTGCGTATCTAATCGAGGGCTTCGATCAAGGCGGTATTGACGTAGCGTTCCTGGTCAAGACCGCCGGCAACCGCGTCACCGACATTTCGGTGGAGCAGGTTGGCGGAGACGCCACGTTCGTGGATCCGGGTGATGACAGTGTCGACCTGCTGAACGATCGTCCGCCGCTGGTGCTGCGCGCGACCATTGATGGCGGCGCGGCATCGTTGCCGCAGTCGATCACGGTGATTGCCAATCACCTGCGTTCGCTGATCGACGTCGAACGGGACGACAACACCGGCCGGCGCGTGCGGGCAAAGCGCCAGGCGCAGGCGGAGTTCCTGGCCAGCTACATCCAGGGCCGGCAACTGAACGACCCCGGTGAAGCCGTCGTCTCTCTCGGCGACTACAACGCGTTCAGCTTCAACGATGGCTACGGCGACAGCATGGGCACCATCCGCGGCGTGCCGGTCACCGCAGATCAGGCGGCCACGGCATCGGCCGATTTGGTGTCGCCGGACCTGGTCGATGTGGCTGACTTCATTCCCGCGTCGGAACGCTACTCCTATGTGTTCGGCGGCAATGCGCAAACGCTTGACCATGTGATCGTGACCGCGAACCTGGTGCCGCAGTTCGTGGACCTGGTGCACCCGCGAGTGAACGCCGACTTCCCTGAAGTGTTGCGCGGCAACGCTGCCACGCCAGCGCGGCTGTCGGACCATGATCCTGCGGTCGCGTTCTTCACCTTCCCGCCAGACGTTGACGCGCCGGTCTTCTCCACGACGCCGGCCGACCAACTGGCGGAAGCCACGGGACCGGACGGAGCGCCCGTCGCGTACGACGTGCCGGCGGCCACCGACAACCTGGACGTGATAATCGACGTGACGTGTGCGCCTGCGAGTGGCAGCACGTTTGCGCTCGGCTCGACTGGCGTCACCTGCTCAGCGGCCGACCTGGCCGGTAACGTGGCGACCGTGTCGTTCAGCATCACCGTGCAGGACACGACCGCGCCGTCGCTCACGGTGCCGGCCAACCTCACCGATCAAGCCGGCTCGCCCGCCGGCCAGCCGGTCAGCTTTGCCGCCTCGGCCACCGATCTGGTGACCGCGTCGCCGGTAGTCGCGTGCGCACCATCGTCGGGTACCACGTTCCCACTCGGCATCAACACTGTCACTTGTTCGGCCACCGACCTCGCGGGCAATACCGCCACTGGGTCGTTCACGATCACCATCACGCCGCCCGTGCCCGGACGCATGCACGGCGCCGGCGGCATCGGCACCGGCAGCGACCGGGTCGGGTTCGAGTTCGACGTCCGCGAGTCGGCTGATTACGTCGACCGCGGGACATTGAAGCTGAAGGTTGCCAACCGGCCGGGCCGGCCCGACCATTACTTCGCCGCCGACGTGACCGACGTCCGCTTCTCGAACCAGCCAGGGTACGGACCGGGCCGCACGCCGGGTAGTGGCGTCGATACCGTGTCGTTCACGGGTGTCGGGTCCTGGAATGGCCAGCCGGGCTATACCTACGCGGTGATCGCGAGCGATCGCGGCGAGCCGGGCCGCGGCCACGACACCTTCACGGTGGTGATCAAGGATCAGTCGGGAGTGGTCGTCGCCACGGCAGGTGGCACGCTCGGCTCAGGCAACTTGCAGTCGCTCCGGTAAACCCGGACCGGCTTATCGGCGACCGATGGCGTGAAGCTCGTGTTCGAGCGTCTGCGCCATCCCTTCTTCCAATGGCCGTGCCGCGAACCCGAGTTCGCGCACGGCCTTTTCGTTTGAGCCGAAGTAGGTGGTGCCGGCCAGTACCCGCAAGGCCTCGGGCTCCAGGGCCGGCGGCAGGTTCGTATAGCGCCCGGCCCGGCTCATGAGCGCGGCCAGGCCGCGCATGGTCCGCGGCCCCGGATGCATCAGCGGCGGCCTCACCTGCGCGATTTTGGCAGCCAGGTCGAACGCGTATTCGAAGGTATGGCGGGGTCCGGTGATGATGTAGGTTTCACCAGGCGTGCCCTTCTCCATGGCGAGAATGTGTCCGCGAGCCGTGTCTTCGACATGCGACCAGCAGAATGCGGTGCCCGCCGGCGTCATCGGCAGGCGGCCACGTAACAGATCCATGAGCGCGGTGTGCATGCCGCTGGTGTCACCGGCGCCATAAACCAGGCCAGGCATGGCGATGATCAGCGGCAGGTTGTCTGCCATCTTCGGCAGCGCGACCCGGTAGTGGGCGATCCACTTGGTACGATCGTAGTGACTGAGATGAGGTCCGTCGTAGCGGTACGACTCGTCTGGGACGGCGCCCTTGGTGTCGGAAAACACCGCCACCGTGCTGGTGTAGACGCCGCGGGGAATCTCCAGCGTGCGCATCGTCTTGAGGACGTTGCGCGTGCCGTCGACGTTGATTTGATCGGCGAGCGGCTCATGGACGCCAACCTTGTACCAGGCGGCAACGTGAAACACGCCGTCCACGCCCTCCATCGGCGCGCGCAGCGAATCGCGGTCGGTGATGTCGCCCGCGTGCATCTCGACGCCAAGCGCCTTGAGCATGCCGGCCTTGTCGGGCGAGCGGACCAGCGCCACCACCCGGTGGCCGCGCCCGATCAACAGCTTGACGATCTCACCACCGATGAAGCCGGTGGCGCCCGTGACGAAGTACGTCGCCATGTCCCGGACCACAGCTTACTACGCGTCCAGGTGACCACTGAGGACAGCGAGGAGGCCGGCGGTCAGCTTGACCTAATCCAATCGGCCGACCCCTTCGGCCGGTCGGCATCGTGCCGGCGCTCGTTGCGCTGCCCAGGCTTCACCGTGTGGAAATAAGAACGAAACGTGCGACGATGCGCTTCGACGCTGCGGCCGAACCCGCGGCGGTCGCGATCGACCCGGGCAGGGGCGTTAATTAAGACGGGCACGTTTAGCAGGGCGAAATGACACCATGAACCGACGAACATTTCTCAAGGCCGCCAGTGTGCCACTGGGCGCCTCGGCGCTCGGACTGGGCGCGGCGTCGGTGGCCGCCGCCACCCAGGCGACACCGCGGTCGTCCGTGGTGGTTGTGGGTGGCGGGGCCTTTGGCGCGTGGACGGCGCTCCACCTGCGCGAGATGGGTCACACGGTGACGTTGCTCGACGCGTACGGCCCGGGAAACTCGCGCGCGACGTCCGGCGACGAGACCCGGCAGATTCGCTGCGGCTACGGCGATCGCGAACTCTATTCGCTGTCGGCGTTGCGGGCGTTCACCGCGTGGCGGGCTCGCCAGGAAGAATTCGCCGTGCCGCTGATGATGGAGACCGGCCGCCTGCAACTGGTGCCCGACTGGACCCCAGGTCTCAGGGCCACCCAGGCCACGCTCGCCAAGATTGGCGTGAAGACCGAGGCCATGACCGAGGACGACATGCGGAAGCGGTATCCGCAGATGAACCCCGAGGGCATGGGCGTGGGACTGCTCGAGCCTGGCGCGTCGGTCCTGCGGGCGAAGCAGGCCATTCTCACGGTCGCGGCCGCGTTCAAGCGCAAGGGAGGCACGGTGACCATTGCCCGCGCCAAGCCTGGCCGGGGCGAGGGCCGGCGCCTGGTGGATCTGGAGACGGCGAATGGCGACCGCATCGCCGCGCAACAGTTCGTCTTCGCTTGCGGCCCATGGCTGCCGCGCCTGTTCCCGGCGCTCCTGGGCGCCCGGATCCAGGTCCCGGGCCGAGACGTGCTCTACTTCGGCACGCCCGCCGGCGATACCCGCTTCACGTATCCCAATTTTCCAAACTACTCCGAAGACCGTTGTTACGGTTTCTCCAATATCGACGAGCGCGGTTTCAAAGTGTGCGCGACCTCCGGCTCCACCTCGTTCGACCCTGATACTGACGAGCGCATCGTCACGCCCCACGAGGTGCGGCGCGCCCGCGCCTATCTCGCACTCCGGTTCCCGGCGCTCAAGGACCAGCCGGTGATCGAGACGCGCGTGTGCCAGCTGGAAAACACCGCGGACGAACATTTCATCATCGACCGGCATCCCGACTACGAGAACGTGTTGATTGCCGGCGGCGGATCGGGGCACGGCTTCAAGCACGGTCCGGTGATCGGCGAGTACATCGCCAAGCGGACCCTCGGCGAGCCGACCGATCCGGCTTTCGATCACCTGGTGAGGCTGGCGCGATAAAGACCGAAGGGTCCGCCGGGACGCCTTCTCGGGCTACAATGATGGCTGGTCCGGGGCGTGGCTCAGCCTGGTAGAGCGTCCGCTTTGGGAGCGGAATGTCGCTGGTTCGAATCCAGTCGCCCCGACCACTTCCTGCCGCCGACTCCATTCTCAGCCTGCGCGCCGACGTATGATGGCGCGCGATGTCCTTGGTCCCCGTCCGCTATCGCCGGGTCGAAAACGCCCGCTACCTGCAAAAACTCCAGCATGCGATCCCGTCGGTGATCGTGCTGACGGACGGCGTCAGCCACCTGCAGCACGATCCCCATGGTGTCAGCCTGGCCCTTGGTGTCGCCGAAGTCGCGGTCAGCCTGCTCGTGATCGGCACGGTGATCCGCGGCTTCCGCGTGCTGCGCACGGCCGTCGCGACCGGGCGGCACGAGCACGCGCATCACAGCATCGACTGGATCGATCTCTCTCTGGGCGCCATGCTGCTGGTCGAGTCCTACGCCAAGTTCCACGCCAATGGCCGGCTCGCCCGGCCCACCATTCTCATGGGTGCGGTCCTGATCGTCGTCGGCATGTTCCATGGGCGAATTGCGGCGTGCGGCGGTCGCCGACTCGAGTTGCGCGTCGACGATCAGGGCATCAGCGTGCCGGGCCGCTTCTTCCGTCGCCTGACACTCGCGTGGTCCGAGGTCGCCGAGATCACCGTGGGCGCCGCCACCGCTCGCGTGATCGCGCTGGACGGCCGCGATCAACAATTGAATCTTGCCGACGCCATCAATGCCGATGCGATTCGCCACGCGCTCGCCGATGCGCGGGGGCGGCTCGACGCTCATCGCGCTGAAGTGGCGCGCGCGGAGGTAAACGACGAAGTAACCGGCTAATGCAGATCGCTCATGCGTTGAATCTTTTCGATTCGCTGCATACGATGCTGGACATGGAGAGTTCGAAGAGGTTCGGCACCGTGTCTCCCGACGTTTTGTCCTCCCGCACCACGCTCGCCCGCGCGCCCCGCCAGCAGTCTGCGAATGACAGCACCCAGATTCAGCGCTGCCAGCAGCAGTCCCAGCAGCAGTAATCCCCACCACTGTTCCTGATTGAAGCCACCGGCGCCGTGCGCCGCGTGGATGTTGCTCCATCTTGACCGCCGTCGCCTTGGCGAAGGTGGTTCGCGAGGTAGCCCCGTGAAATCGTCGTGTCTGGTCGTGTGGTATTTAACCGTCGCCCTCGAGGCGTCGGCCCAGGTGCGGATGACGCCGCGCCCGCTCGATCCGCTCGCCGCCGAGACGTTCGAACAGGCAGTGGCCGGCTCCTCGCTGGTGCGCGATCTGGTCCAACAGCTGGAGGCTTCGAACCTGGTCGTGCACATCGAGTCATCGCGCGGCCTGCCTGGCAGCGTCAGGGGCACCATGCGGTTTGTCACCAGCCGCGGCGGCTACCGCTACGTCCGCATCACACTGGCCGTCGAGATGCGGCCAGAGGCGCGCGCCGCCATCCTGGGCCACGAGCTGCAACATGCTTGCGAGCTCGCGGCCTCGGACGCGCACGACCATGACGCCGTGCGCAGGCTCTACCAGTCGGCCGGCCATCACCCGACCAATTCCGAGAATGTTTTCGAGACGCGGGCCGCGCTGATGGTCGAGAGGCAAGTGAAGGCAGAACTCAGGGCCGAACACGGCGAACGGGGTGGCAAGTAGCAAGTAGGGGCCCGCACGGTAACGTCGGACAGCGCGCACAAACTGCGAACAGTAGGTGAACACTGCGTCATTTGTTCATTGCGACAGCACGCGCCGCAACGGCAGGCGTTCACGGTCAATCACCTGGCCGTCGCGCATTACGATCGAGAGCTTGCGCAGGTTGCTGATCTCAGCGAGCGGGTTGGCGCCAAGCACAAGCAGGTCCGCACGCTTGCCGGCCTCGAGCGTGCCGAACTCAGCCAGGCCGCCAGCAGCGATCGCACCGTTCCTGGTGCCGGCCACAATCGCCTGGCCCGGCGTCATGCCGAGTTCGACCAGGCCCTCGATGGCAATCACGCTGCCGATGCCGTGGTTCTGGGTATCGGGCTTGGTGCCGCCGCGGGTGAACTCCGGCGCGGCGGCCCAGTAATTGTCGGTGCCGATCGTGACGACGGCGCCGGCGGCGATCAGTCTCTGGGCATTGCGCCGCCGCATCTGCAACTCGAGGCCCTCATCGGCCGCGCGCTGCCGAAGCTCGGCCCCCGTCCGTGGGCGCGCCGTGCCCTTCTGCGTTTTCTCGGCTTCCGCGCGCTTGGCCAGGACCTCGTCGCGGTCTTTCACGGCCTTCTTCCACGCCTCGCCACTGATGGTGTTGCTCAACATCGAGCAGATCACTTCCTTTGCGACGATCACACGGACCAGGGCGTCGGGAAGTTCGCGGAGACCGAGCAGCTCAGGATGTTGAATGAGATCGATGCCGGCGTCGATCGACAGGCGCAGGCCGTCGGCGGTCGTCGCATGAGTCTCGGCGATCTTGCCCCGGCGGTGCGCTTCCTCCACTATCGCCCGCTGGGCTTCCGGGGAGAAGCCGATAAATGACGGGCGGGAGAAATGCGCCGTGCCCCCAAACTTGATGAAGTCAGGACCCTTGTCGAGATAGGCGCGAATAGCCGCGCGCAGCTCTTCGGGCTCGAGATCGACCAGGTCCTCGCCAACCCCTTGCGACACTTCGTCGTTCACCTGCTCCTGAAACACAGTGAGGCCTTGCTCACGGATCAGGCTGAAGCTGATCGAGTACGGCCCGCCCCAGCCGACGATGTTGCCAGCCGCGAGGATGCGGGGACCAATCGCCGCTCCGCTCGCCACTTGCGATCGCACCGCGACGAGCGGCGCAAGCAGGCCATAGCTGTCACGAACCGTCGTGACGCCGTGCTTGAGTTGCAACTGCGCTGCCTCGAGCACAATTTCCTGCTGCCGGGGATGATACTTGGCCAGCGTCTCGTATCGCTCGCCGGTGCCGCCGTACAACGACAAGTGCACGTTGGTGTCGACGAGGCCAGGCATCAGGTATTTGCCGCGCGCATCGATGATGGTGGCGCCGGCAGGAACCGCGGTGGTTGCCCGCGGTCCGGCGGCGGCGATCTTAGCCCCTGAAATCACGACTACCGCGTCTGCGATTGGCGCCCCGCCATTGCCGTCGATGAGGGTGCCGCCGGTGATCGCCGTGACGGTGGGCGGTTGCGAGTAAACGCCGGCCCCAAGCGTGGTGCACAAAAAGGCAACGATGGCCGACAGACGCATGGTGGTAGTCTAAGCCAGCTCATGTTTGTTGCCGTCGCCCATCCTACGATTACGAGCACCACCACGATTACTACTGGGGACCACTCCAGCGGATGAGGTGAGCTGCCATTCACCGGGCCACAGACCAGGGGCCATCATCCGCAGGGGTGATGGTCCTTTTTTCATTGAGGGATACGTCAGATGAAGCTCGAAGTATGGAAGTTCGGCGGCGCGTCGCTCGCGGATGGACGCGCCATACAGCGGGCGGCCGCGCAGATTACCGCGCACCGCGGACCGCTGGTCGTGGTGGCATCAGCGCTGGCGGGTGTCACCGACCTGCTGCTGCCCGGCACGCTCGACGCGGCGCCGTCGTTCCGCCGGAAACACCTGCACGTGGCCCGCGCCGTGTTGGGGGCCGGAGCCACACTGCGCGCCGTGACGAAGGAGATCGAGACACTGACGCGTGAGTACGAAGACCTGTGCGCGGCAGTCACGGTGCTCGGATACCTCGACCTACGCGTGCAAGACGCACTGGTCTCGCGCGGTGAGCGGGTGTCAGCCCAACTACTGGCCGCCGCGGTGGCGCGACTCAAGCGGCGCGTGAAGTATGTCGATGCCCTCGATGTCGTCTGCACGGACGATGTGCATGGCGGCGCGACACCCCGGCTGGACGAGACGCGAGTCCGCGCGCGCAAGGTGATCGGTCCACTCCTGGCTTCCGCGACCGTCGCGGTGGTTCCCGGCTACATCGGCCGTTCGACGGATGGCAGCCTGACGACGCTCGGCCGCGGCGGCTCCGATTTGACAGCGACCGTGCTGGCGCGCTCGCTTGGCGCCCGCAAGGTCGTCTTGTGGAAGGACGTGCCGGGTATTCTCACGGCGGACCCGCGCATCGTTCCCGATGCGCGCCTGATTCCGCAGTTGCATCATCGCGAGGCCGCGGAGGTGGCGCACTACGGCGCGAAGGTGCTGCATCCGCGCGCGCTGATACCGATCGCCGGCACCACCATCGCGTTGCACGTGCGGTCCTTCGTCAACCCCGACCTGCCCGGCACCGAGGTCTCGGCCCGCCAGGCACTCAAGGGATACCCGGTCAAGGCGCTCGCCATGCTGCCGGCCCAGGCGGTCGTGACGGTCGCCGGCAAGGGGATGGTCGGCGTGCACGGGATTGCGGCGCGCACCTTCACGGCGGTGGATGCTGAAGGCCTCTCGGTTTCCACCATCTTCCAGGCCTCGTCCGAGAGCTCGATCGGCTTCACGATTCCTGAATCGCAGGCAGACCGGGCGGTGCGCCGGCTGCGCCAGGCGTTCAGGCACGAGCTCGAGCAAGGCCTGATTGACGGCGTGACGGCGCGTCCTCACATGACCGTGGTCGCGGTGGTTGGCGAGGGCATGGTCGGTACACCCGGCATCTCGGCGCGGGTCTTCGCGGCGCTCGAAAGCGGCGGCATCAATGTGGTGGCCATCGCGCAGGGATCGTCCGAGCGCAACATCTCGTTCGTGGTGTCGGGCGCCCAGGCGCCCGAGGCGGCGCGCCGAGTCCATGCCGCGTTCCAATTATCAAAGATCGGTGGCGGACGACCGGTGACCAAGCGCTACACCGATGTCGTGCTCCTCGGGTTCGGCCGCGTCGGCCGCGCGCTCTCCGACCAGATCGCTACTGCGGTCAGCGGCGACGTCCGCATTGTCGGCCTGCTCGACCGATCCGGCTATGTCTTCGATTCGCGAGGGCTGCCGCGCACACGCCTGCTCCGGCTGGCGCGCGACAAGGACGCCGGCGCGTTGCTGGCGTCGCTCGGCGGCCACCAGGCGACGGCGGCAGAGGCACTGTCGGTGATGTCAAGCCACGCGGTGTCGCGGCCAGTCATCGTGGATGTCACGAGCGACGAGACCGGCGGTTTGCTGCAGACAGCGATCGACCGCGGCTTCGACGTGGTGCTGGCCAACAAGAAGCCCCTCGCCGGATCGCGCGAGGCCTACGACCGGCTGGTGACCGCGCCCGCGCTCGCCGGCCGCCGTGTGCGATATGAGGCGACGGTCGGTGCCGGCCTGCCGATCATCGACACTTTCCGAAAGCTCGATGAAACCGGCGACCGTGTGCTGCGCATCGACGGCTGTGTCAGCGGCACGCTGATGTTTGTGCTGTCCGAGGTCTCGGCTGGACGGCCATTCTCGACGGCCGTCCGCGAAGCCGTCGATCGCGGCTACGCTGAGCCAGATCCGCGCGATGACCTGTCGGGCCGTGACGCAGCCCGCAAGGGTCTGATCCTGGCCCGCATGCTTGGTTACCGCGGCGAAGCGCCAAAGCCGCACGACCTGGTGCCGAAGGCATACGCGGGCCTTTCGCTCGACGCGTTTCTCGCCCGCATGCCGGAACTGGACGCGTCGTGGCAGAGCCGCGTCGCGGTGCTGGCCAGCAAGGGCCGCGTCCTGCGATATGTGGTGTCGGCGACGCCGCGCAAGGTGTCGGCGGGCCTCGTGGATGTGCCCCTTTCCAGCCCGATGGGTTCTGCCAGCGGGACCCGCAACCTGGTGACGTTCCACTCGCGCCGTTACCAGCGCGAGCCGCTGGTGATTAGCGGTCCAGGCGCAGGAGCCGATGTCACCGCCGCCGGCATTCTCAACGACATCCGCTCGCTGGGGACGTCGTGACGCCCGACGCGATGCTGCGGCTGATCCTGACCACGCGGGTCTACGACGTGGCCCGCACCACGCCGCTCGAGCGCGCGAACCGGCTGTCTCGCCGCACGGGTAATCACGTCTTCCTGAAGCGGGAGGACCTGCAACCGATCTTCAGTTTCAAGCTGCGCGGCGCCTACAACCGGATGGCGCAGCTGACCGCATCGGAACGGGCGCGCGGCGTGATCACCGCCAGCGCGGGCAATCACGCACAGGGTGTGGCCTTCTCGGCGAGGCACCTTGGCATCACAGCACTGATCGTAATGCCGCAGACCACGCCGGAGATCAAAGTGGATGCGGTCCGCGAGCTGGGCGGCGAGGTGGAACTGGCCGGCGACTCGTTTGCCGATGCCAAGGCCCGCTGCGACGAACTGGCGCTGGCCACCGGCCGCATCGAGATTCATCCGTTCGACGATCCTCTTGTGATCGCCGGACAAGGCACCGTGGCCATCGAGATCTGCGGCCAGGCCGGGCAGGATCTCACGGCCGTCTTCGTACCGGTCGGCGGGGGCGGGCTGCTCGCGGGAATTGCCAGCTACGTCAAGGCGATCCGTCCCGACATCAGGGTGATTGGCGTCGAACCGTTCGAAGCCGACGCGATGTTCCGGTCGCTCGAGGCAGGCACGCGCGTCACGCTCGACCGCGTCGGCCTGTTTGCCGACGGCGTCGCCGTCAAGCAGGTCGGCGCGACGACGTTTGCCATCGCACAGGAGTCGGTGGACGAGATCGTCCGGGTCTCCAACGACGAGATCTGCGCGGCCATCAAGGACGTGTTCGACGACACCCGGTCGTTGATGGAGCCGGCTGGGGCACTCGCCGTCGCCGGGCTGCGCGCATGGGCCGCTCGCACGGGCACCCAAGGCCGCACGCTGGTCGCGGTGCTGAGCGGCGCCAACATGAACTTCGATCGATTGCGCTTCGTCGCCGAACGCGCCGACGTCGGCGAGGCGCGCGAGGCATTGTTTGCGGTCACGATTCCCGAACGGCCCGGCGCCTTCCGCGAGTTCTGCGCCACCATCGGCCGACGCGTCGTCACCGAGTTTAACTATCGCCTGAGCAGCCGGAATGAGGCGCATATCTTTGTCGGCATCGCGACGCGCTCGCGCAGCGACGCGGCCGACATCACCAGCCAACTGGAGGCGGGTGGCTACGAAGCCAGGGACCTGACAGACGACGAGGTGGCCAAGCTGCACATTCGCTACATGGTGGGCGGGCGCTCGCGCGAGGTCAGCAGCGAGCAGCTCTACCGGTTCGAATTCCCGGAACGCCCGGGCGCGTTGATGGACTTCCTGGATCGCCTGGGTGGCCGCTGGAACATCAGCCTGTTTCACTATCGCAACCACGGCTCTGACTTCGGCCGTGTCCTCGCCGGTTTCGAAGTGCCCGAACGCGACAGCAGCGAGTTTGGCCAGTTCCTGCGATCGCTCGGCTATTTTCACCAGCGGGAATGCGGCAACCCCGCTTACGAAATGTTCCTGGCCGGCGCCTGAAGCGACCGCAGCGGGCTTACTCCCACCGGAACACGCGGGCTGACAGCGCCGTGCACACGAAGCAGACGACCGCGAGCGCGGCCAGGTCGCCCAGGTGCGCCCACCAACTGGCGCCACTCCAGATGCCCTGCAGCAGGGAGACCACGTAGGTCAGCGGCAGGCCGCGCGCGACCCATTGCAGCCAGTGCGGCAGCGCGTCAATCGGCACGAACAGTCCTGACAGCGCGATCATGGGATAGAAGATGACGGCGCTCACCGGTTGGGCAAAGCGCGCGGTGCGGACCATGCTGGCGATCACAAAGCCCATGGAGAGAATCGTCAGCGTGCTCAGCAACAGCGCCACCGAAAACGAGAGCAGCGGCGCGCCCGTGCCGGCCGGGAAGTACCGCCGCCCGGCAAGCGTCATCAGCAGCAGCGTGATAGCCGTGAAGAGCAACTTGACCAGCACGTGGGCGGACAATATGGTGTGCGGCCGCATGGGCGTGGCCCGCAGCCGCTTCAGGATGCCACCCTCGCGGTAGATCGAGATGATGGTCACCAGCGACACGACGGCGCTCAGCGCGATCAAGATCGACACCATCACCGGCAGGCCCGACCTCATGAAGTTGGCGGTCGCCGGCGACGGCGCGGCGCCCCGTCCGCCGATCGCCCGTCCCACCACCAGGAACACCGCCACCGGGATCAGCAGCGTGCCGATCGCGCCCAGCGGCTCGCGCAAGAAGATCTTGATCTCGAGCCAGGTCAGTTGCAGCAGGCCGCGCAGCATGAACGGTTCCTAGTCTCGAATTGAGTGGCCGGTCAGCTTGAGGAAGACGTCCTCGAGGCTGGGAAGTTCGGTGCGAAAGTCGCGAACCTTGACCTGGTGCTCGGCCAGGCACTGGATCACCTCGGACACGAAGTCTTCGCCGCGTCCGCGAATGGTGAACCGCACGCCCGCGCGCTGGACCGCGTCGACGCGAGGCAACGCGCGAAAGCGCTCCTCGGCCAGCGGGTCCTCGGTGGTCAACACGACGGTCCGCTCAGGGCAATGGCGATCGATCAGGCGCTGCGGCACATCGACGTCGACAATGCGGCCGTGCTCGATGATGGCGACCCGGTCGCACAGCCGCTCCGCTTCTTCCATGAGATGGGTGGTCATGAACACGGTCTTGCCGCGCGCGCGAATGCCACGCACGAGGTCCCAGATCGCCCGTCGCGCTTGCGGATCAAGGCCGGTGGTCAGTTCATCGAGAAACACCAGTTCCGGATCGTTGATGAGAGCCAGGGCGATAAACAAACGCTGTTGCTGGCCGCCCGACAGCGTCATGAACCAGGCCTCTCGCTTGTCGGCGAGGCCAAGTTGCTCGAGCAGCCGGTCCGCGTCGCCGACTGGCTTGCGATAGAGCGACGCCCACAAGTGCGCGGCCTCCCACACCTTGATGCGTTTCTGCAGGTGGGCCTGCTGCAGCTGGACGCCGATGCGTTCCTGCAGCCGGTAAAGATCGCGGAACGGATCGAGGCCGAGAACTGAGATGGTGCCGCGGTCGGGCTTGCGCAAGCCCTCGACGCATTCCATGGTGGTGGTCTTGCCGGCGCCGTTTGGCCCGATCAAACCAAAGATCTCGCCCTCGCGCACGTCGAACGACACTGCGTCGACCGCCACCGTCTTGCCATAAGACTTACGCACCCCAGCGACGCGGACCGCCGGACGGACCTCGATGCTCACCGTAGTAGGGACGCCTGGAAGTCGGCGAACGAACGTTGCATGCGATGCAGGAACGCCGCCTCGAAGTCGATGCCCTCACCCAGATCGCGCAGCAGGTTCGCCACGGCGGCGCCGCCGGCCTCGTCCAGCAGCCGGCGCGCCGCCAGCGCGCTTGCGGTGTAGGCGACCTGGGCGTCGCGGCCGGTCAGCTTGCTGAACGAACCGGTGAGGGCGTTCAGTGGAGGCCAGGTCCGCGCGTTGGCAGCCGGCGGTTCGGCCGCACCGGGGCTGTCGCGTTCCAGCACGGAGGCCAGCCCTTCGTTCAGCCACGTCGGCAGGTTGCGCGTGGCCAGCGATCGAATCAAGGCATGCGCGAACTCGTGCGCCAGCACGCGGTCGAGATCCTCGCCCTTATCAAGCGCGCCCTGCATGGGCACGCGAATGGTGCCATCGAACGCGCCGACCGCCCATTGCGGCGATCGGGTGACGTCGCGAAACTGCTCGCCGCTGTACAGCACCACCGGTACGGTCTTGGTCGGGAATACACCGAACACATCCGAAATGCGCCAGAAGGCACGATTCAGCGATTCCAGTGCCCTGGCGGCCAACTCGGAATCTTCGCGGCCCTCGAACCGGATGATGAAAAAATCGCCGACCGTCAGCCGCATTCGGTCGTGCAACTCGGCTTCCCGCTTCCAGCGGTGGAGCGTGTCGCGCAGGCCGCCATCATCGGGCACTTCCGAGGCGACGATTTCATAGAGCCGAATTGCTTCCTGTAAATCCCCCTGGCGCTTGGCCACTTGCGCCAACTGCGCGCGGGCGCGCGTCAGGCCCGGCGCCAGCAGCAGCGCCTGTTCGAGCGCGGCCTTCGCGTCGGCGTCGCGCCGGAGCAGAAAGGCGGCGGTGCCTAGGCCGAAGTGCAGCCGGGCGTTCTTGGGATCGAGGGCAATCGCGCGACGAAACGCCTGCTCAGCGGCTTGGGCCTTACCGGCACCAAGCGCGTCCCAACCGCTCTGCTCGAGCATCGCCGACTTGGGGCTGCTCTGCGCGAACGTCGTCGCCGCGCAGAACAACAACAGGGCCGCCCCAAGAAATCGGGAGAGAGTCACTGGTTGATTATGCACCGCTTGCCGGGGTGGCACTCCTTGCTTGCCTACTCAGGTTCTACACATCAAGCCCGATCATCCGCATCAACTCCAGCGCATTGCTCTGGGTGATCACGCCGTCGCGCAGTTTGTAGTCAAATCGCATCTGGCCGTTCTCGACGTGGTCCTGCAGGTGAACGTTCCTTACCGCCTTGGGCAAGATGACGGCAATCTCGGTGAGGGCCAGGTCGTGGGTCGTCACCACGCCGATGGCGCGACGCGTCACCAGCATGCGGAGCAACGCTTCGGCTGCCGTGCGTCGATCCTTCGAGTTGGTGCCGCTCAGTAGCTCGTCAAACAGGAACAGGACTCGACCCGAGCCCTCGAGTAAATCGCACACCTGGCGGATGCGCAAGACCTCGGTGAAGAATCCCGAACGCCCCTCGCGCAAGGAATCGGTGTGCCGCAGGCAGGTACCAAGCACAAGCGGCGACAGACGCATCCGCTGCGCCCGCACCGGGGCGCCCGCAAGTGCGAGGACGGCGTTGAGGCCAATCGTCCGCATCAGCGTGCTCTTGCCGGCCATATTGGAGCCGCTGACGATCAGAACCTGGGGACTCGATCCGAGACTGATCGTGTTGCGCACGGCGACGACGCGCGGGATGAGGGGATGGGCCACCTCAGTCGCGTCGTAGACCGCTTCACCATCGGCCGGTTCGATGATCTCGGGGAACCTATCGTCCGGATGTTCGTAGGCGTAGCCGGCAAGCGACAACAGCGCCTCCATCTCCCCCACCACACCGACCCACGCGCGCAGGCGTGCGCCGTCGCGGGCCCTCCAGGCCTCGGCACCAAAGCCGGCCTGCACCGTGAACAGCGCGGGGATTTCGAGGAGCCGCGCGAACACGTTGTGACGTGAGTCAGCCCAGTCCGAGACCCGCGCCAGTCGCGCGATGCCGCGTGAGGCCGCGTCGCCAGAAGCGGTGCCCTTCAGTTGCGCGGCCAACCCGGCCAAGGCCGGATCCTGAAAGGACGCGCCCTCGATCTCGGCAATCACCTTGGCCAACAGATCGAGACCCGCAGACATGGTGGCGGACGACAAGCCCTCCACGACCGCCGCGGCCGGCTTCATCAGCCACCCGAGCATCGCCAGGTTCACCACCGCCAGGGCGATTAACGGCCACGCTCGGCCGCCGGCCAGGGCGTGCCACGCCGCTCCGACAAATACCAGTGCGAGCAGGATGACCAAGGGACGAAGCGTCCCCGGCAAGACCGAAGGCGCTTCGGCCCACTCGATGAGTCGCTCGGGCATAAGCAGCCGCGGCCCCGCGGCCGCGTTCACCGTCGCAATCCGCTCGCGCAGGTCGATCTCCGGGCCCAACGCCGACACCCGTGCCTGGCGTTCGCGGATCTGTTGGGGTGTGGCGGGCGCCGACAGCCACGACGCCAGGCGGTCTTCGCCGACCGGCGTGCGCGCACCGGAGATCAGGTCGAACAGGCTGCCGACGCCAAACACATCGAGGTCGTCGCTGTAGGAATGGGCGCTGTCGCGAAACCGCTCACTCGCCTTGCCTGAGCCGCTCCAGCGATCCTCAATCCTGGCCAGGCCATCGGTGTAGAACGCGACGGCGGCTTGGGCGCGCGCCAGCGCGCGAATAACCACCTCGTGCCAGACCGACAGCGCCACGAACGCGACAAAGGCTCCGCCAACGACCACAGCGCTCGCGTTCTGGACGGTGACCGCCCAGTAGATCAGGCCGATGATGAAAATGGCGACCTTGGCATTGCCAAGGCGAACGTGCATGCGGTCGCGTGAGCCAACCACCAGTTGCCTGGCGGCCAGCCGCTGGGCGTATTCATCAGAGGGAGAGGTGCCCGGCACCTCTCCATGATGTCATCTTCCGCTTGCTGAACTCAGGCCTTAGAAGCGATAGCCCATAGTGAACCGAATCGCGCCGAACTCAAACTTGTCGGCACGCTGAAAGTCGGTGCCGGCCGGGTTGGTCAGAATGAAGGCATTGGTCGCCGCGGCCGGTCCCTGTGACCGCACCGTGTAGCGGTCTTCGTCCATCAGGCTGGTCCATAGATACTCGGCGCCGGCTGTCAGCTTGCCGAACTTGACGTCGACGCCGCCGCCCAACTGGTAGCCCCACGCCATGTCGTCTGCGTCTTCGACAAAGGTGTTCACCATGTTGCTGGTCGCAAAGCTGTGGTCGATCTTCGCCCAGGCGCCGCCGCCGGTGCCGTAGATCAGCATGCGTTCGCCGCCAAATCCGGCGCGCGCCCGCAGGCCGCCGACGTAAGTCAGCTCACGCGTGAAAGTGTAGAAGGCCGGGGTAGTGCTGAAGGCCGTGACACTGTCGATGTGGTCGGGAGCCGACAACTCAATGAGTCCTCCGATCACGAACCGGCCCGACTGCCGGTCGTAGCCGACACGCCCACCAAAGTCGGGGCCATCGTCATCGACGGTGCAGCCCGCAGCCGCCAGCGACGACGACGTCGAACCGATGCAGAAACCGGGCGAGAACGCGTTGGCGCCGGCCGCCGTGTTGACGGTATCGGTGAAATCGCCATCCAGATTCTTGTCGAACCGGATCACGTTGTCGCCACCCTCCGGGATCTTGCTGAAGCCCACGTGGCCGCTGATATAGCCGCCAGTCCATTCCTGCGCATATGCCTGGGACGCTCCGAACACGGTCAGCGCCACGGCCACAATCGTTCTCAACACCTTCATTGCAAGTCCTCCGTAAATCCTACGGGCGGCCCAGCGCAATGGATTGAATCAATCAAGCTCGAGCGTCATCTCCATCATGGTGGCCCTGAACCCACGCCGCCGAAATAGCCGTTGGGCTCCGGTATTGGTAGCCGCGGTCCACAGGACGGTGCGCGGCATGCCGCGCTGCCTCAGCCACGCGATTGCGGCGTCCAGCAGCTGCTGCCCAACGCCGCTGTTGCGAGCCTCGTCTGCAACCAGCAGGTCGTGAATGAACCCTGCCTCGTCTCGCAGTTCCTTCCAGGACAGCGGCTCGACACCGGCGTAGACATAACCCGCCACGGCGCCATCGAGGTCGGCAACCATCACCACCGTGTCTTCCTCGTCCAGTTGACTGCCCAGGAAGTGGGCGTAGCCGGCCTCGGCGTCGTCGCTGGGAGACAGGAAGCGTTGCGAATCGAACGCGTAGTGCGTCTGCATGAGTGCAGCGCCCATGCGCCCGAGTGCAGTGAGGTCGCGGCGTTCCGCGGGTCGAATGATGATGGCCACGTCAAATCATGACATGGCGAGTCCGGATCCTTCGAACACGCGAGTGGCGATCTGCAATTTAGGTGCGCGGCCTGACAGGCAGCTTGTCCGCCGTAGCTTGAAGAGCGAAGGTGGAAGGCGGGCTGCGGAGGCCAAGGATGGCCTCCGCCCGTATGGGGAGGGTTATCTCAAGCGGATGATTAGCGGGTCGGTCAGAGAAACTTTCAACTTGCGTCCAGAAGCGATGCGAATTTCTTCACCATCAGTGGCCAGCACCACGGCGGTTCCGCCGCCGGCGCCAACTGCCGTGCCGATAGCGGCGCCTTTCTTGCCGCCCGCGATGGCTCCAATGATGGCGCCCGCGGCGGCGCCGACGCCAATCTTCACGGCGTCGTCTTTCTTGGTGCCCTCGGCCACCCAGTAGAGCGGCTTCGTGGAGATGTCGTAAGTCACCGAGCGAAATGCGATTCGGTTGAAGCGGAGGCCCAACTCAGCGCGACCCTTCACGTTGCCCGATTCCTGGGCGCCAGTGACGTGGCCGGTCACGATGCTGCCGGTCGGAATGACGGTCACCTCATCGATGACAATCGGCGAGTTCAGGGTGCCGCGGACCGCCTCTTCCGCGCGACTGGTGTCCGACGCGTGCGATGACTCAAGCGTGACATCCAACACGGTGTTGTCGGGGACTGTGATGGTGCGGACGCGGGCGGCAGCAGCCGGTTCTTCAGGGGCAGCGCTCGCGCGCTTGACCTCCGCAATGCTCTTGCGAACCACGCGCGTTGTCGTGTTGGGGCGCTCTCCGGTCAGCTCGACGACCTCGGGATTGACGGTCGCGATCTTGCCCCGCACCAGGGCGCCGTCCTGGGTGACGACGGTGACTTCGGTGCCGGCAGGGATTTCTTCAATGGCTTCGGCCTTGTTGCAGGCGAGCGTCAAGCCACTCAGCACGACGGTGGCGGTAAACGCGACGGCTCCGAACGCGTTGTTCAATGTCATTGGCTTTGCTCATCCATAGAGCAAGTCGCATGCCCGGTTTTCGCGTCGGTTGCAGGCTGGTAAGGATGAGAAGCGCACCGAATCTAGGTAGTGGACGGCATAGACACGGCAGCCCTCTGCAGGGAAGTGCCTCATGTCCCCTTTGCTTAAGCTCATCCGCTGACGTTCTGAGACAGGGGTACTGGTAGACTCCCGTCTTTCTGGAGGCCTTCCGATGATGGTTTGTCGTAGCTGGTTACGGCTGTTTTTCGCGGGTACAACCCTGTGCGCCCTGGCGTTCGCCGGGCACTTCGACGGCCTGACCACATCCACGGCGGCGCAGGCGCCGACCATCGATCCGTCCCTGCTTGAGGCCTATCGCTGGCGCGGCATCGGTCCCGACCGCGGTGGCCGCTCGATTGCGGTTTCCGGCGTCAAGGGACGGCCGCGCGAGGCCTACTTCGGCGCGGTTGGTGGCGGCCTGTGGAAGACGACCGACGCCGGCAACAACTGGGCCCCGGTCACTGACGGCCAGATCACCAGCTCCTCGGTCGGCGCCGTCGCGGTTTCCGACTCGAACCCTGACGTCGTCTACATCGGCATGGGCGAGTCGTGCATCCGCGGCAATATCATGCCCGGCGACGGCGTCTACAAATCGACAGACGGCGGACAGAAGTGGGCCAATGTCGGCTTCAGGAACTCTGACGCGATTTCCAAAATCCGCATCCATCCCACCAACCCCGAGATCGTCTATGTCGCCAGTTTCGGCCTTTACTACGGCCCCAGTGAGGAACGTGGCGTATTCAAGAGCAGCGACGGCGGCAAGACCTGGAGGCGCACGTTGTTCAAGGACGCCAAGACCGGCGCCGTCGACATCGTGATTGACGCGAACAATCCCAATGTCTTGTATGCCGCCCTGTGGGAGGCGTATCGCGTCGAGTACCAGATGTCGAGCGGCGGTCCCAGCAGCGGGCTCTATAAGTCCACCGACGGTGGCGAGACATGGACCGACATCACGCGCAATCCCGGCATGCCCACCGGCATGGTCGGCCGCATTGGCGTCGCCAACACCAAGGCCGACTCGAACCGCGTCTACGCGCTGGTCGAGAATGAGAACGGTGGCCTCTTCGTATCGGACGATGCGGGTGCGTCGTGGAAACTGATCAACACTTCGCGCTCGGTTCGTCAGCGCGCTTTTTACTACACACACGTGTTCGGCGACGCCAGCAACAAGGACGTCGTCTACATGCAGAACACGTCGCTGTTCCGCTCGACCGACGGCGGTAAGACCACCGCGCAGGTCGGCCAGAACACGCACGGAGACCATCACGACCTGTGGGTGGATCCGGACGATGCCAACCATGTGATCGACGGCAACGACGGCGGCGGCGCCATCACCTACAACATCAACGCGCGCGTCCCGAACTGGAGCGAGCAGGACTTCCCGACGGCGCAGTGGTATCACGTCATCACCACCGCCCACCTGCCCTTCCACGTGTGCGGCTCGCAACAGGACAACAGCACGTTGTGCACGCCCAGCAACACCAACGCGGCGGGCGGCGGTTTTGGCGGTAACCCGCCAGTTGAGCCGTACCAGGTCGGTGGCGGCGAGCCCGGCTACATCGCCCCGCACGCAACCGACTCCGACGTCTTCTTCGGCGGCACCAACAACGGCTCGTTCCTCACGCGACTGAACCGCCGGACCGGCGAGCTCAAGGAAGTGGGCGCCTATCCGCGCTTCTTCTCGGGCGAAAACTCGGGAGAGGTCAAGGAACGCTGGCAGTGGACCTATCCGATCATCTTTTCGTATGTCGATCCCAACGTGCTCTACACCAGCTCACAGCGCGTGTGGAAGACCACTAACGGCGGTGATACGTGGGAGCCGATCAGCGGCGACTTGAGCCGTCACGATCCGAAGACCATGGGCGACTCGGGCGGCCCGATTACGCACGACATGAACAGCCCCGAGATCTACGGGACGGTCTTCTCGCTCGCGCCCGGCAAGAAGGACATCAACGTGATGTGGGCCGGATCGGACGACGGGTTGGTGCACGTCACCCGTGACCATGGCAAGAACTGGGTCAACGTGACGCCGGCGGCCATGCCCGACCTGGGCCGCGTCAGCCAGATCGACGGCTCGTCGTTCGACAACGGCACCGCCTACATGGCGGTCAAGAAGATGTTGCTCGGCGACCGTTCACCGTACATCTTCCGCACCAGGGACTACGGCAAGACCTGGTCGAGGATCGTCAACGGGATTGCCGCCAACGACTACGTGCACACCGTGCGCGAAGATCTGGTGCGCCGCGGGCTGCTCTACGCCGGCACGCAACACGGCGTCTATATCTCCTATGACGATGGCGAGCAGTGGCTGAAGTTTGCCAACGGCCTGCCCGACGTGCCGGTCACCGACCTGGTGGTGGAAGACAACGCCATTGCGATTGGCACCCACGGCCGCAGCTTCTACGTGATGGACGACATCGCCGCCCTGCGCCAGTTCGGCCTGGCGCCGGTGACCGACGTCGCGGTGTTCAAGCCGGCCAACGCCACGCGCGGCCTCGACCGGCCGATCGTGACCTATTTCCTGAAGTCGCAGCCCAAGTCGCTGACCATCGACTTCCTCAATGCGCGCGGGCAGGTCGTGCGCAGCGTCAACGGCGTGCCGCCGCGGCCCGCCGACGCCCCGGCGCCAGAGGGCGGCGGCTTTGGTGGGCCGCAAGGCGCACCGATGGCAGCGGGGATGAATCGCTTCACGTGGGACCTGAACTCCACCGGCGTGGTGACGTTCCCCGGCATGATTCTCTGGGGAGCGACGCAGAACGGACCCGCGGTGCTGCCCGGCGCCTATCAGGTGCGGCTCAACGCCGATGGCGTCACGCAGACACAGCCATTCACGGTGCTCAAGCATCCACTGCGTCCGATCAGTGACGCCGACCTGCAGTTCCAGTGGGACCTCGCCAGCCGCATTCGCGACAAGGTGAACGAGGCGAACCTCGCGGTGATCAAGATCCGGCGGATCAAGACCGAGATTGCCGATCGCATCAAGGACGCGCCGGCCGAAGTGCGTAGCGCGGGCGAGCAGCTTGCCAAGGCATTGAGCACGGTGGAAGAAGACGTCTACCAGGTGAAGAACCAGAGCGGACAGGACCCTCTTAACTTCCCGATCAAGACCAACAACCGGCTGGCCTCGCTGCTGCGGGTAGCAGTGTTTGGCGAGGGCCGCCCGACCGGCAATGTCGAGCCTATCTTCAATGACCTGGTCGCGGAGCTGAAGGCCGAGACCGACCGTCTCGACCGGACGCTCAGCGAGCAATTGCCGGCGTTTAACAACATGCTGACGCGGGTCAAGAAAGATCCCATCAAGCCATAGCTGAGTAGGCGATGGTACAGGTTCTGCAGCCACTGCCAGTGTTGAACACGAATCTTCGTCGTGCCGCACCGATACTGGCCGCCGGGTTGGCACTGTTGTGCAGCCTGGGACAGCTCTCGGCCTCCGGCTCGTCCACACCCGCATTCGAGCGTGTCATGGCGCGGTTCAATACAACCGCGCCACCGGCGTACCGGGCGTTTCGCCGGCTCGATGCCGGCGTGACAGGTTCGGCCAAGCATGGCTGGATCGAGGCTTGGACGGAGTTCACCCTCGAGCGCGGCCTGACTTTTGAAGTTGTGGATGAGGGCGGGCACGAGTATGTGAGGAACAAGGTCTTGCGTAAGGTGCTGCTGAATGAGCAGCAGCTGATCGCCCGCGGTATTCCGCTGCAAGCCCCGCTCGACGCGCACAACTACAGCTTCGCAGACGGCGGAACGACGGACGCCGGCCTCCAGCGAGTGATGCTGAAGGCGGCCCGCAAGGCCCATGGCATCGTCAACGGTGCGTTATTGCTCGCCCCCGGTGACGAGTATGTTGCGCAGATCGAGGGTCGGCTGGTGAAGAGCCCGTCGTTCTGGGTCAAGGACGTCGACGTCATCTGGGATTTCTCGCAACTTGGCGGCTACGTGCTGCCGGTCGCTATGACGTCGTCGGGGCGGATCCGGATGATTGGTCGTTCGACGTTCAAGATGACCTACGAATACGAGTCGATTGACGGCCGCCCTGCCGGCATGGGTTTGAGCGCCAAGTTGCGCGACAAATAACGGCCGCCGTCCCGCTACTCGATCAGGCGCCGCAGCAATTTCACGAGCGCGCGCTGCTCTTCCGCAGACAGCTTTCCTAAGGTCGCCGGCGGAGCAGTCATCCGCTCGAGTAGTGCGGAGCGCAGCCTCGCACCGAGCGGTGTCAGGCTCAGCACCTTGACCCGCCGGTCCTGGTCAGACGGACGCCGCTGGATCAACCCACGCGATTCCAGCCGATCCACCAAGCCGGTCACATTCGATGCGTCGCATGACAGGGCTCCGGCCAACTGCCCCATCGGAATCGGCCGTCCGGGCTCGATCAGGTTCAGTAAATGGCACTGCGCGGGCGAGAGCTCAAGCTCGGCTGCCAAGGCCGGCAGGCTCGACCGCTGCGCAAACGAAAAGCGGACCAGCAGTTGCCACGCTTCGCACGCGTGAGGGTCCTTGGGCTTCGCGCACATCAGGGATCAGTATAGTTCACCCCCTCAATAGTTGACATCATCAATCAATAAGCGTAACGTCGAACCCATGGCCTCTTACAAACTGATCTCCCTCGACGAGACGGTAGTGTTCCCCGGCATGCCGGTGACCGTGTCTGTCGACCCGGGTAGCGACTCACATGTCTTGCTGTTGCCCAAGCGCGGCCGGGAGTACGCCAAGGTGGGTGTGGTCGCCGAAGTTACCGAGCGCGTGAAGCTCCCGGGGCGAGGTTTTGCCGTGTCGCTGATGGGCCTGCATCGTGCCATTCCTGGCGTCGCTTCTACTGACCCGGACGGACGCTTGCGGATCGAAGTGGACGAGCGTCGTGACGTCGACCCGCCGGTGAGCCTGACCCATGAACTCGAGCGCGAGTATCGCGCGGTAGTCGAGGAACTGCTGCAGCTGCGCGGTGACGATGGCCGCATCAGCGCGTTCTTGCGCTCGATCAACGGCGCCAGCGCGCTGGCCGACACCGCCGGCTACTCGCCGGACCTGATCATGGATCAGAAAATCGATCTGCTCGAGACGCTCGACGTGGTCGAGCGGCTGACCATGGCCGTACGCCTGCAGAAGGAACGGCTCGCCGAGCTGCAGCTGCGCAAGCGGATTCGCGACGACGTCGATTCAGGCGCCCAGAAACAGCAACGCGAGTATTTTCTGAACCGGCAGCTGGACGCCATCCGCAAGGAACTCGGCCAGAACGAAGCCTCGGTCGCCGAGGAGTACCGCAAGAAGATCGCCGCCGCGGGCATGCCCGAGAAGATCCACCAGCAAGCGGAACGCGAACTGTCCCGATTCGAGCGGATGGGCGATGCCAATGCCGAGTCGTCGATGATTCGCACCTATCTCGATTGGTTGCTGGCCGTGCCATGGTCGAAGCGCTCGGAAGAGCGCCTCGACCCGGCATTTGCCCGGCAGGTGCTTGACGCCGATCACGCCGGCCTGGACGACGTGAAGTCACGGATCACCGAGTACCTCGCCGTTCGCAAGCTGCGCGCCGATCGAGGGCTGGCGGACGACAAACGATCTGGGGCGATTTTGACGCTGGTCGGCCCTCCGGGAACCGGCAAGACGTCGATCGGAGAGTCGATCGCACGGGCCACCGGCCGCCAATTCGTCCGCATGTCGCTGGGCGGTGTGCGCGATGAGGCGGAGATCCGCGGCCACCGGCGCACCTACATCGGCGCCCTGCCCGGGCGCCTGGTACGCGCCCTGCGCGATGCCGGCACGATGAACCCGGTGATCATGCTGGACGAGGTCGACAAGCTGGGCGCCGATTGGCGGGGCGACCCATCGTCGGCGCTGCTGGAAGTGCTCGACCCGGCGCAGAACCATGCCTTCGGCGACCACTACCTGGACGTCGAGATCGATCTGTCGCACGTGCTGTTCATCGCCACGGCCAACGTCGCCGACCGGATTCCGGGGCCGTTGCTCGACCGCATGGAAGTGATCCAGTTTGACGGCTACACCATCGACGAGAAGGTGGCGATTGGCCGCGGCTATCTGTGGCCGCGGCAGGTCGAGCGCCACGGGCTGGTCCCCGAGGACGTGACGATTTCCGACTCGGTGCTGCGCGTGGTGGTGAGCGAGTACACGCGCGAAGCCGGTGTCCGCCAGCTTGAACGCGAGATCGGCACCCTGTTGCGGAAGACGGCCGCAGCGGTGGCGACGTCCACTGCGGCCAAGCCGGTGGTCATCGACGAAGCCGCAGTGCGGCACGCCCTGGGCCGCCAGAAAGTCTTCCACGAAGTGGCGGCACGCACGGCGACCCCGGGCGTCGCGACGGGCCTGGCGGTGACGGGCATCGGCGGCGACGTGCTGTTCGTCGAAGCCGCGTCGATGGCGGGCGCGGGCGGACTGGTGCTGACGGGCCAGCTGGGCGATGTGATGAAGGAGTCGGCGCGGATCGCGCTGACCTACGTAAGGAGCCATGCGGTGCCATTGGGCATTCCGGATGACGCTTTCGCCGGCAAGGAATTCCATCTCCATGTGCCGGCGGGCGCCGTACCGAAGGATGGTCCAAGCGCCGGTGTCACGCTCGTCACCGCACTCGCCTCCCTGCTCACCGGCCGGCCGGTCAAGAGCACGGTCGGCATGACCGGCGAGGTGACGCTGCAGGGCCGGGTGCTGCCGATCGGCGGCCTCAAGCAAAAGGTGCTGGCGGCGCATGCGGCCGGCCTGACGGAAGTGATTCTCCCCGTGCGCAACGCGCCCGACCTGGACGATGTTCCGGCTGACGTGCGCGAGCACATGCGCTTTCACGCCGTGAGTACGATTGACGAAGTGCTGGCGCTGGCGCTCGAGCCCGGGGCGTTGGCCAAGGCGGCCTGAGCTAGACTGGGGTCCGCGCGCAGCCAAAGGACCCATGGCAATCACGGTTACCGTCAACGGCACGCCTCATACACTCGACGTCGAAGCGGAGATGCCATTGCTGTGGGCGCTCCGCGAGACGCTCGGCCTGACCGGCACCAAGTTCGCCTGCGGCATTGCGGCCTGCGGGGCCTGCACCGTCCACCTGGATGGTCGTGCCGTGCGCTCGTGCGTGCTGCCCGTCTCTGCCGCCGACGGTAAGCGCGTGACGACCATTGAGGGGTTGGCGCAGAACGGCACGCTGCACAAGGTGCAGGAGGCCTGGCTGGCGCACCAGGTGCCGCAGTGCGGCTACTGCCAGTCGGGCCTGATCATGGCCGTCGCGGCACTGCTGGAGACGACGCCGAATCCCACCGACGAGGAAATCGACGCCGGACTCACGAACATCTGCCGGTGCGGTACGTTTGCCCGCGTGCGCGCCGCGATCCACGCCGCCGCCGAAAGCAAAGGGGCGACCTCGTGAACAAGTGGACGAGACGCGCCTTCATCGGCGCCGGGACGGTCGCCGGCGGAGGCTTTCTGCTCGGTGTCGCCGGCTTTACGTTCGCACCAGGCCGGCATTCGCTGGTCGCCGCCGACGCCGCGGCCAAGGGCCAGCTCACGACCTGGATCACCATCACCCCCGACAACCAGATCACGATCCTCATCCCGCACTGCGAGATGGGACAGGGGACGCCCACGGCGCTTGCCATGATGGCGGCCGAGGAACTGGAAGCGGACTGGGCGCTGGTCCACGTCGAAGAAGCGCCGGCGCTCGATGCCTACGCCAACGGCTACATCATTCGCGCCATGGGCGGCGGCTACGTGCCCGCCGTGCTCGGGCGCGGCGTCGACTACGGCGCCTACAAGATGGCCGAGTGGTTCGGCCTGATGGTGACGGGCGGTTCCACCGCGGTCCGTGGCACGGGCGAGTTCGGCATGCGCGTCGCCGGGGCCGCCGCCAAGGAAATGCTGCTGGCCGCGGCGGCGCAGCAGTGGGACGTGCGCGCCTCCGAGTGCGTCGCGAAGGGCTCGCGGGTTAGCCACGCGGCTTCGGCGCGCAGCAGCTCGTTTGGTGAGCTCGCCGCCGTTGCCGCGACGCAATCAGTGCCCACCAGCCCGTCGCTGAAAGACCCGGCCAGCTTCACCATCCGCCGGACCTCGCTACCGCGGCGCGATCTCCCGTCCAAGGTGGACGGCTCCGCCAAGTACGCCATCGACTTCACCACCGCGGGCATGCTCTACGCCGCCGTGGCAATCGCACCGGTCCAGGGCGGCAAACTGCTGGCAGTGGATAGCGCGCCGGCGGAGTTGATGCCGGGCGTGAAGAAGGTGGTGAAGCTTGATGAAGCGGTGGCGGTCGTCGCCGACAGCTTCTGGCGAGCCCGCCGTGCGCTCGCGGCGCTGAAGCCGGAGTTCAGCGACGCCGGGCACGGCGCGGTCTCGACCGCGTCCATCTTCGCGGCCTTCGAGGCAGCGCTCGGCGCTGCTCCCGGCCTGCCAACTGGCGCGGCGAAGGTCGTCACGGCGGACTACCGTGTGCCGTTCCTGGCGCACGCGACGATGGAGCCGATGGTGTGCACGGCGAAGGTCGAAGGCGACCGCGCCGAAGTGTGGACGGGCGTCCAGGATCCGCTGAACGCGCGCTCGGTCGCCGCCAAGGCGCTCGGCATCGACGTCGAGAATGTGCGACTCACGAACTTCCTGCTGGGTGGCGGCTTTGGCCGGCGGCTGCCATTCACGTTCGACTACGTCGACCTTGCCGTGCGCGTGGCGAAGGCGGTGTCCCCGGTCCCGGTGAAGACCATCTGGACGCGCGAGAACGACATTCAGCACGACTACTACCGTCCGGCGGCGATGTCGCGTCACGCCGGCGCCCTCGACGCCGACGGCGTGCCGCTGGCCGCCCACTCGAACTACGCCGGCGGCGGCAACAGCGAAGCCGTGTTCATGCCCTACGCGATTGCTGAAATGACTTCCGCCGAGAAGAAGGCCGATCACCCAATCCGCCCCGGGCAGTGGCGGTCGGTGCTGAACTCTCAGCACGGCTTCTTCAAGGAATCGTTCATCGACGAGATGGCGATTGCGGCCGGCCAGGACCCTTTCGAGTTCAGGCGCGGACTGCTCGCCGGGCAACCGCGCTTCAAGGCGGCGCTCGAAAAGGCGGCGGCCATGTCGGGCTGGGGCACGCCGCTGCCGCCGGGTGAAGGACGCGGCATTGCCATCTGCGAGAGCTTCGGCTCAATCGCCGCCGAGGTGGTGCACGTGGCGGTCTTCCCTACTGGGCGGCTCAAGGTGCTGCACGTCTACGCGGCCGTGGACTGCGGCGACGTCGTCAACATCGACAGCGCCACTGCGCAGGTGGAGGGCGGCATCATCTACGCGTTGTCGGCGGCGCTGTTGAGTGAGATCACCATTGCCCAGGGCCGGATCGTGGAGACCAACTTCCGCGACTACCCCATGATTCACATCGCCGATGCACCGAAGGTGAGCACGGCGTTCATCCGCTCCGATGCGCCACTGGGCGGCCTCGGCGAACCACCCGTGCCGCCGTTAGCGCCGGCGCTTGCGAATGCGATCCACGCCGCCACCGGCATCCGCATCAGGGAGTTGCCGATCAGGAAGACGCCGTTGACGAGGGCCTAGCTCAGAAGCGGAACAGCCGCGTCATCTTCACCACGAAGGCACGATTCCTGAGCGCCAGGCGGTGGCTGTGCGGGTCGAGCGGGTTGGTGTCCTGTTCGTCGGTCCACACCACGAAAAACTCGCTGCCGGGACGATACTCCCAGCGGAAACGCACGTTGCTGCTGAACGTGTGGTCGGCCGAACTGTACTGCAGCAGCGCGCTCGCAAACATGCGCGGCGAGAAGCCGTAGTCGGTACGGGCCCCGAACTGCCGGGTCGTGAAGGTGCCATTCGGCAGCTCGATGCGGTTGATCACCACCCGCGGCTCGACCGACAGCTGCTTGAGAATGGAAATGCGGCCCTGTGAAAACGTCAGCGCGCGGATTGAGCCGTTGTAGTAGTTCCCCAGCTGCACACCGAGATTGCCGGACAAGCGGCGTTGCTGGCCCATGCTGTAGGACACTAACACGTCGTTGTAGTGGTAGCCGCCAACCGGAATCGCCTTGCCGCCCGAGGGCGTGAACGGCGTCAGCAGCAGGTCGTAGTTGGCGTTCGCCTCGACGTTGAAGATGTCGCTGTTGTCGAACTCGACGTTGAACTTGCCGGTCTGCTGGCGCGACTCGACGGCGCCGGCGCCGTTCTCGAAGTACTCGAGGCTGCCTTCGAAGGTGAACTTGCGCACGGCCTGCATGTTCTTCGGGCGCGGGCTGAAGCGGCCCGATGCGAACGACCGGGTGAAGTCGGTGCGGCGCAGGAAGCCGACTTCGGGATTGAAGTCCTGCCCCACTTTCAGGACGCTTGCGCTCACGCCGTAGCGATCGGGAGTCCAATCGAACTTGCCCTGATAGCTCTCGTTGTCGCCAGTGAGGCCGGTGGTCCGGGTCTGCGCGTAATAGCTGGTGATGCTGACGTTCTGGTAAAAACCAAACGCGGCGTCGACGCCGTAGCCCTGGTTGTCGCCCCCCGCGGTGACGCTCGACTCGTTGCGGTTGGTGAACATCGCGCCGATGGTGCTGCGCCGCAGGATGTCGCGCTTGGCGCGCAGCACGGTGAAGTTGGTCGCCGGTGAACGCGACGTCCCTTCATCCCCGGCCTGGATGTTCATGACGCCGACGCCAAAGGCGCCCACCTTGCCGGTCAGGCGGCCGCCCACATCGATCGGCACCACCCGGCCGCGATTGAGGCCGATGCGCCGGCTGTAGAACAGATACGGCTGATCGCTGGTGACATTGCCGCCGAAATTGCCGCCACCCGATGAGCCGCCACGGCCAAAGTCAAACAGCCCGCGACCCTCGAGGAAGAAGTCCCGCTTCTCGGGCAGGAACAGGTTGAAGCGTGTCAGGTTGACCTGCTGCTCGTCGATCTCGACCTGCGCAAAGTCGGTGTTCACCGTCAGGTCGGCGGTCAGGTTAGCGGTGATGCCGTACTTCAGGTCGCCGCCGAACTCGCCGTCGTGATCACCCGAGATCTGTGGCCTTTGCAACCGGTCGGTCAAGTTGCGGCCGAGGGCGTAGGGCTTGATCTCGAGGTTGCGGCCTGCCGGGGGCAAGTCGAGCCCGACTACGGTCCCGTACACCGAGACGCGGTTGAGGGCCTGGGGACCCGCCATGTTGCGCGGCACTGGTGTCCAGTAGTTCCACTCGTTCTTGTGACGGATCGCCCGGCGGAACTGGATGCCCCACACTTGGTCGGAGCCCGAGGTGTAGCGCAGCGACTTGAACGGGAACGCCATCTCAATGGTCCATCCGCCGTCGAAGCGGCCGGTCTTGGCCGACCAGACTGGATTCCAGTCGGTGTTGGGTGAGCCTTCATCGACCACCGAATAGTCGGCGAAGCCGCCGAGGGGGTTGGCGTAAAACATGAACCCGCTTCGGCGATCGTAGAAGGTATCAAAGCCGACCCCGAAGTGGTCGTTGTTGCGCATCTGGTTGGTGTCGCGGCGCAACTCATTGGCAATCCACTTGTCGGGCGGTGCCTGGTCCCAGAGCTTGGCCGAAACGTAGATGTTGTCGCCGTCAAACGAGACCCAGATCTCGGTCTTCTCGGTCGAGGCTTCGCCGTATCGAGGGGACGCCTGCAACATGCCGCCAAAGCCGGGATGGCGCTGGTAGATGGCCTCGTCCAATTGCCCGTCGACGCGGAACGGTTCAGTCAGCTTAATCGCCCGAATCGTTGGGCGGCCACCAGCGCCCTGCACCATTCCGTTCGGTTGTTCCGGCGCAGTTGCACCGTCCCCCTCGAGTGGGGATGGCGACTGCTGGGCGAACGCGAGTTGGGTCGGGAAAAGTAGGACGGCGAACGCTAACAGGAAACGCACTTATGGTTATTCTTTGCTCCGAGTTTTTCCAGAAGGGCGATGGTCTCGGGATAGGGTTGCACGCGCTGGACTGCGCCGTTGGCCATGTCGACGGTCGTTTTCCCCTCGCGATCGACGGCCATGACGTTGGCGCCTTTCGACACCAGGTAGAGAATCATCTCGTTGTCGCCACGGGCGGCGGCATGGTGGAGCGCCGTGTTGCCGTCGTGGTCGGCGGCATTGACGTCGGCGCCGAGTTCCTCGACGAGATACTTGACGGCGGCGAGCATCCCGGTCGGCGCGAAGCGGTGCGAATTGGCGGCAAAGCCCTCGCCGTAGCCGACGCCAGCGGTGGCGTGCAGCGGCGTCACCGACGGTCCGCCAATCGGCACCGGCGCCAGGCCCGAGGTGTCTTTTACTTCGCGCTCGATGGCGTCGCCGAAACGCGGCCGGCCGGCGGGCTTGATGGTCGGCACGTTGGGGTCGGCGCCTGCCGCCACCAGTAGCCGCATCGCCGCGACGTCGCTGGCGTAGGCCGCACGCCAGAACACGCTGGCGCCAATCTCGTCCACACCTGACAAGTCGAAGCTGTAGCCCGAGTACCAGACTTTCATCTTCAAACGCGCGTTGACGTCGGCGCCCTTGTCGATCAGGCTCTTCATCAGGTCGAGGTAATGGGTCTTCTGCTGCATGTGCGCGCGCGGCTGCGGGTAGAGTGCCTTGGGCGCCCACTCGACGTTGAGCACGCCGTAGAGCGGCGTGACGCCGTTGACACTGGCCAGGTTCGGGTTGGCCCCCTGAGCAAGTAACTGCTGGGCAAGGTCGAAGTGGCCGTTGATCACCGCCATCATCAGCGGGCTGGTCTTGTCGCCAGCTGACAGCAGGTTGACATCGGCGCCCGCCTTCAGCAGGGCGGCGGTCGATTCCAGGTAGCCCTGGCGAACGGCAAACAGCAGCGGCGTGAGGCCGCCATGCGCGTTGATCAGTTCGTTCAGCTGATAGTTGCGATCGACACCCGGCATCGGCGCGCGCGCACCGGCCGCCGGGGCGCCAGGGCGTGGCGGCGCACCGGGCGCTGCGGGGTTGCCGCCAAAGCCGAGGCCCTCGCGGCTCAGGTTGGCGAGGTCCGATACCTTGCTGGTGGCCTTGAGATCGCCGCCCTTGCTGGCCAGCAGCGCGATCACGTCGGCGCGGTTGGCGGCCGCGGCATACATCAGTGGCGTCTGTGAACGGACGCCGTCCTTGGCGTTGACGTCGGCGCCGGCATCAACCAGCACCCTGACCGCGTCCACCTTGCCTGCGGCGGCGGCCACCATCAACGGCGAGGTGCCGTTAGGGGTGCCTGACTTGATGTCGCTGCCGGCCTCGACCAGCGCCTCGATCACGGCGGCGTGTCCCTGCTGGCTGGCGAGAAACAGTGGCGTGTAGGTACCGAGCCTTGTCGTCGCACGCACGTTCGCGCCGGCGAACATGAGCATCTGCGTCAGTTCGAGGTCGCCGCTCATCGCGGCCCAGTGCAGCGCCGTCATGCCGTCGCCTTGGGCGGCATTGACGTCGGCGGCCGACTTCAGCAGCGTTCGAACCGCCGCCTTGTCGCCGTTCATGGCGGCATCAGCAACCGGCGCCGTCGCCGCGGACATCAGCACCGACATGCCCGTCGCCAACATCCCGGCGACCAACGAACCGCGAATCACTTTACGCATAAGAAAGTCCCTGTTATTTACTTGGCCACAGAGGACACAGAGGACGCAGAGCCAATCTTTCAAAATGCCCGTCCGCTTGTTAGCAGCACTGGCGTTTAGAAAAATATTCTCTGCGTCCTTTGTGTCCTCTGTGGCTCATAACTATTCAGCGGCAGCAGTCGTCGCCGGTACGGCATTCAGATCGTAAGCCGACGTGCTGTCGCCAAACGACTTGAAGTCGTCCATGCCCAGCAGGTGCGCCGCCGTCAACATCACGTTGGCCATCGGCGTGCCGTCTGCCGCCCTGTGGTGCAGGCCGCCCTTGAGCGCACCGCCGGCGTGGCCGGCGAGGAACAGCGGGCAGCGCTTGTGATTGTGCACGTTCGAGTTGCCCATCGGCGAGCCGTAGATGACCAGCGTGTTGTCGAGCAGCGTACTGTCGCCGTCGGGCGTGTTCTTCAGCTTGGCCAGGAAATACGGCAACATGCTGATGTGGTACTTGTTGATCTTCGCAAAGTCCGTGATGCGTTCGTCGCGATCCTGGTGGTGCGAGGCCGAGTGGAAGGCGGCCTTGTAGCCGCTGTCGGGATAGACGCGATTTGAGGCGTCGCGGCCCATCTTGAACGCAAACACCCGCGTGGTATCCGATGCAAACGCCAGCGCCTGCAGGTCGAACATCAGCTTGACGTGCTGCTCGAACGAGTCGGGCACGCCCACCGGCGCGCCGGGCAGCTCGCGCTGCTCGCCGGTGCCGTTAACCACTTCCACCTGCTGGATGCGGCGCTCGATCTCGCGGACGTCCTCCAGGTAGTCGGCCAGGCGCGCGCGATCGGCGGCGCCGAGGTTCTTGTTGAGGCGCGTCACCGCGCTCCCCAGCCAGTCGAGAATGCTCTTGTCCTCGCCGCGGCGCTCTTTCCGTTCCGCCGGGGTCGCGCCGACACCGAACAGCTGATCGAATACCGTGCGTGGGTCGCGGATCATCGGCAACGGTTGATCGGGGGCGGCCCAGCTGATCGAGTCCGTGTAAGTGCACGAATAACCGTAGGAGCAACCACCGGCCTGGTCGACATTCTCGATGCACAGCTGCATCGAGGGGATGGCGGTCGTCTGGCCAAAGCGCTGGGCGTAATACTGGTCCAGCGAGGTGCCGACCAGCACGTCAGACCCCTGGGTCTGCTTGGGGTGCATCTGCGTGAGAAATACTGCGCTCGAGCGGAAGTGGTCGCCGCCGATTTCGGGAGCGGTGAACGCCTCGGCGTTGCGCACGTCGGTGTTGCTGACGATGGTGATGTCGTTGCGGAACGGTTCGAGTGGGGCCAGCGCGCTCGGCGACAGGTCGAAGTCACGGCCGACGGCAGCCGGCGCCCACATGTTCTTCTTGATACCGAACGCCGTGCTGCCCGCGGAGCCGTGCACCATTTCAATGGCCGCCAGGCGGACCTTGCCGCGTGCCTGCGCCAACGTGGCGCGGGCCGGAACCATCGCCTCGAGGAACGGTAGCGCCATCGTGACGCCGACCCCCTTGAGCACCGTGCGGCGCGAAATGTGCTTCTGCGTGATGTACATCGTCTCTGCTCCCGGCAGCACTGAAGTGCTGCCCTCCTGGCACTGCTTGTCTACCGCGCGACGTCGGTCGCGCGGCGTTCCTTACCCGTGTCGGCCACGCCCATCTTGAACCCCGGGCTGTTGACCACTCCCATCACAAACGCGGACATCCGGTTGTTGCTCTTGCCCGCGTCGCGCACGATGGCGCGGATGCTGGGCATGTCGGTGAACTCGATTCGGCGGCCGAGCGCGTAGGTCATCAGGCTCTCGGTGAAGCCAGTCAGGAAGACGTCCGAGTGCTTGAGCAGCGCGTCGCGCAAGCCGGCCGGGCCGTCCATCCTGGTGCCGTCGTAGAGTTCGCCAACGACATCAACCGGGACCTCGTTGTCCTTGATGCGCCAGGCACCGGTGACGTCGAAGTTGTCGAGTGCCAGGCCGAGTGGATCGATCACCTTGTGGCACGACGTGCAAGCCGGGTTCTTGCGGTGCTCTTCCATGCGTTCGCGCGTGGAGAGCAGCTTGCCCTCGCCACTAATCTTCACGGAATCGTCCAGGGACGGCACGTTGGGCGGCGGCGGGGGCGGCGGCGATGCCAGCAGCACCTCCATCACCCACTTGCCGCGCTGCACCGGCGAGGTGCGGTCGGCCACCGAGGTCAGCGTCAGGATGCTGCCTTGGCCCAGCAGGCCGCGGCGGTACGGCGGCAGGCTGACCCGCTGGAACGCGCTGCCCATGACGTTCGCAATCCCGTAGTGCTTCGCCAGCCGCTCGTTGACGAACGTGTAGTCCGCCGTCAGCAGGTCGGTCACCTTGCGGTCTTCGCGGACGATGCTGTCGAAGAACAGCTCGGTTTCGCGCTTCATGGCGCGCGCGAGGGTGTCGTCGTACTGCGGATAGAGCAGATAGTCAGGAAAGATCTTGTCGAGGTCCTGCAGGCGCAACCACTGCGAACCGAACCGCGTCGCCATGGCTTCGGCGCGCTTGTCGATCAGCATGCGGCGGACCTGCTTCTCGAGTCCGGCCGAAGTTCGGAGCGAACCGATTGAGGCCGCGCGCACCAGCTCGCTGTCGGGCACCGTGCCCCACAAGAAGAACGACAGGCGCGATGCCAGGTCCTGGTCAGCAATCCGGTAGGTCGCCGTGCGAATGCCGGCCGGCTGCTCCTCCAGGCGGAACAGGAAGCGCGGGCTCATCAGGATCGATTGCACCGCCAGGCGAATGCCGGGCTCGAAGCCGCCTTTCTTGCGTCCCTGCTCGTAAAACTTCAGCGCGTCTTGCAGATCGGCAGCGGTTGGCGCGCTGCGGAAAGCCTGCGTTGCCAGCTTGTTCACGATCTCGGCCGCGCACGACTCTTCTTCGGCAGCGTTGGTCGGGCGGCACGAGAAAATCTTCAGGCGGCTGGGCGTGTCGGACACGCCGGTGACATCAAGCGGGCCCTGCACCACGAAGTCGCGCAAGTGCGGCAGCATGGTGATGCCGAACGTGATGCTGACGTCGGCCAGGGTGTTCTCGAGCGGCATCAGCAGGTCGTCGACCGGGCCGTCGAGACGCTGGATGAAGGCGGCGGTCACGCGCTGAGGCCCGGCCTTGACATGCACGGGCGGCGTCTGCAACTCGAGGCTGTTCTTCGGGTCGGTCTCGCTCATGCGCGTGTTCAAGTCGAACAGCGCGACCCGCTCACCGTTGACCGAAATCTCGACCTGTTCGGTGAGGCCATAGGCGGTCATGGTGTTGCGCCCGGCGAGGCCGCCCAGCGGCTCGTAGTGCAGTGAGGTCTTGAACACGTAGTGGCCATCGGCCGGGAACGTGTGCACGACCGAGGTGCCGCCGCGCGTGCCCATGGGTGCGCCGTCGACGCGGCGCATCTGCGAGGCCGCGCGCGCAATCTTGAAGGTCGTCGAGGTGGCCGTCGCCTGGCGATCGCCCACGGCGAGCCGGCTGATCTGGCTGGCAGCACGCAGGTAGCCGTCCATCAGCGTCGGCGAGAAGGTCTGGGCGTCGGCCACGTTGTCGAAGCCGTGGCTGATGGTGTCGGGCGGCAGGTAGGCCGTGACGTCAACGTCGACGTTCAGCAAATCCTTCACGGCGTTGCCGTACTCAGCGCGGTTCAAGCGCTGGAAGGGACGCGATCCAGGATTCGGCTTCAGGGCCGCCGCCCGGTCCATGCGTGTTTCAAACGCCGCCGCCAGGCCAGTGAGGACCGCGGCCTCAGGACGACGGGCGCCCGAGGGCGGCATCATGCCGGCCCGCAGCTTGCGAATCATCTTCTCGGTAGTCTCACCGTGCTCTTCGAGCTGGCTGGCCTCGAAGGTGGCGAGCGACAGTCCGCCCGCCTTGCCGCGCTCGCTGTGGCAGCCGGCGCAGTACTGCTTGACCAACGCCGTCTGCTCCGCGGGCAGCATGGTGGTGGTGGCCGGCGCATGCGACGTCACTGGCTTCACAGTCGGCCTGGCAGTGGGCTTCCCCACTTGGGCACTCAGCCCGCCAACTACGGCCGTGACAAACACGGCGCTTACGAAAGTCTGCTTCAGCATGTGATGCACTTGTGATTGTTCTTGGCGCCGAGCTTCTCGAGCAGCTTGATCGTTTCAGGATACGGCTGCGTGCGCTGCACCGGGCCGTTGGCAATGTCGACGGTGGTGTTGCCTTCGCGATTGATGCGCAGGGGGTCAGCGCCCTTTGACACCAGGAATAGGATCGACTCGTTGTCACCGCGCGACGCCGCGAGATGCACCGGCGTGTTGCCTTCGTGGTCGGTGGCGTTGACGTCGGCGCCAAGCTCCTCGACCAGATACTTGATCGCCGGCAAGAAGCCCGTCGGCGCATAGCGATGCGAGTTGGCGGCGAAGCCCTCGCCGTAGCCGACGCCCGACGCGGCGTGCAGAGGGAACACGCCGGGGCCGCCATACGGAATGGGCGGCACGCCCGACAGATCCTGCACCTGGCGGATGCCTTCGCCGGTGAATGGCCGGCCGGCCGGCTTCATGGTCGGGATATTGGGGTCGGCGCCGTACGACACCAGCAGTTTCATCGCCGCGACATCGTTCGCGTAGGCGGCGCGCCAGAACGGCGTGGCGCCGCTCTCGTCGACTCCGGCAAAATCGGAATTGAAGGCTTGATACCAGACCTTGCGCTGCAAGCGCACGTTGGGGTCGGCGCCCTTGTCGAGCAGCATCTTCATCAGCTCAAGGTAAGCGGTTGTCTGCTGCTGATAGGCCTTCGGGCTGGGATAGAGAGACTTCGGCGCCCACTGGATGTTGAGCACCGCGTAGAGCGGGGTGGCGCCGTTGAACGCCGCGACGTTCGGGTTGGCCCCCTTCGCGATCATGTAGGCAGCAAGGTCGAAGTGACCGTTGATGATCGCCATCAGCAGCGGGCTGGTCCGGTCGCCGGCGCTCAGGTAGTTGAGATCGGCGCCGCCATCGACCAGCGCCTTGACGGTCTCGGCGTAGCCCTGGCGAGCCGCAAACAGCAGCGCGCTCAGCCCGCCCTGCGAACTGATCAGTTCGTTGTAGCGATAGCCGCGCGTCGCGCCGGCAATGTCGGCAGGACGGTTACCGGCCGGACGGGCAGCGCCGTTGCCACCGGCGCCGCGTGCCATCGCCTCTTCTTCCGGCGCCGTCAACGCGAACAGATCCACTACTTTGGACGTGGCCTTGTGATCGGCGCCGCGTGCCAGCAGCAGCGTGACCGCGTCCGTGCGGTTGAACGCGGCCGCGAACATCAACGGGGTCTCGCCCTTGGCGCCGTCTTGCGCGTTGATGTCGGCGCCGTTTTCGACCAGGGCCGTGATGGTGCGGGTGTCGCCGGCGGCGGCAGCAATCATCAGCGGCGTGGTGCCGTTGGTGGTGGTCGCCTTGGCGTCGGCGCCGGCGGCGAGCAAGGCCGCCACCACTGCCGAGGAGCCGCCCTTGGCCGCCAGATACAGCGGCGTGTAGGCACCGAGCCGCGTGGTCGCACGGACGTTGGCGCCGGCGTAAATCAGCATCTGCGCCAGCTCGGCATCGCCCTTCATGGCAGCCCAGTGCAAAGCGGTGGTGCCATCACCCTGCGCCTCGTTGACGTCCAGGCCCTTCTTCAACAGCGCGCGCACGCCGTCGCGATCGCCGTTCATCGCGGCGCTTGCCACCGTGACAGGCGCTTGCGCGCCGATCGCCACCGTGAGGCAGAGGGCCAGGCCGAGGCTTCCAAATAGTCGTTGTCGCAGCATTGGCAGTCCCTTATTCCTGGGCGGCGGTCGCGTCGGGTGCCGTCGTGAGGTTAAACGCACCGGTGCTGTCGCCGAAGCTCTTGATCTCGTCCAGCCCCAGACCGTGCAGCGCACCCAGCATGGCGTTGGCCATCGGCGTGCCGTCGGCGGCCTTGAGGTGCAGCCCGCCTTTGAGCGCGCCGCCGGCCTTGCCGGCGAAGAATAGCGGGCAGCGCTTGTGGTTGTGGATGTTCGAGTCGCCCATCGGCGAACCGTAGACCACCAGCGTGTTGTCAAGCAGGTTGCTCTCGCCGTCGGGCGTGTCCTTCAGCTTCTTGAGGAAGTAGGGCAGCATGCCGACGTGGTACTTGTTGATCTTCGCGAAGTCCATGATGCGGTCTTCGCGATCGCCGTGGTGCGACGCCGGGTGGAAGCCGGTACTGACGCCGCTGTTCGGATACACGCGGCTTGACGCATCGCGGCCCATCTTGAACGAGAAGATGCGCGTGGTGTCTGACGCGAAGGCGACCGCCTGCAGGTCGAACATCAACTTGACGTGCTCGTCGAACGAGTCGGGCACGCCCACCGGCGAGCTGGGCAACTCGCGGACTTCGCCGCTCTTGTTGTAGGTCTCGACCTTCTGGATGCGGCGCTCGATTTCGCGGACTTCATCCAGGTAGTTCGACAGCCGCGTACGGTCGGCGGCGCCAATTTCCTTGTTCAGCCGCGAGAGCTGCGAGCTGATCAGGTCGAGGATGCTTTTGTCTTCCGCGCGGCGGATGGCGCGTTCCTCGGGCGTCGCCCCAACCCCGAACAGCTGGTCGAAGGCCAGGCGCGGGTCGCGAATCATCGGCAGCGGCGAGTTCGGGCCGGCCCAGCTGATGGTGTCGGTGTAGACGCACGAGTAACCGTAGGAGCAGCCGCCGGCCTGGTCAACCGCCTCGATGCACAGCTGCATCGACGGAATCGGCGTTTCCTGGCCGAACTTCTGCGCGTAGAGCTGGTCGATCGACACCCCGGCGCGGACGCCAGACCCTTGCGTCTGCAGCGGATGCGCCTGCGTGAGAAACACCGCGCTCGAGCGGAAGTGATCGCCACCAATTTCCGGAAGCTCGAAGGCTTCGGCGTTACGCACGTCGGTGTTGCTGACAATCGTCAGGTAGTCGCGGAACGGTTCGAGCGGCGCGAGGCTCGAGGGCGAGAGGTCGAAGCCCTTGCCCACCGCCGCCGGCGACCACAGGTTCTTCTGCAGGCCGAACTTGGTGGCGCCCGCGGAGCCGTGCACCATTTCGATGGCCGCCACCCGCACCTTGCCCGCGGCTGTCTTGGCGAACACGGTGCGCGCCGGCACCATCGCCTCCAGCAGCGGCAACGCCATCGTCACTCCCAGGCCACGCAGCACGGCGCGACGGGAAATGTGCTTCTTGGTGATGAACATCAGCCTCTCCTCCGGTTACCGACCCGCGGCTGTCGTCGTCTCGACGGCAGCCACCCGACCCATGCGAAATGCCGCGCTGTTGGCGACGCCAGAAATAAACGACGAGAACTTGTAGCTGTTGCGCTTGGCGTCGCGGGCAATCGCGCGCACCGTGGGCATGTCGTACGACTCGACGCGGCGGCCCAACGCATAGGTCATCAGGCTCTCGGTGAAGCTGAGCATGATCACGTCCTGGTGCTTCATCAGCGCGTTGCGCAAGGCGATGGGGCCATCGAGCTTGGTGCCATCAAACAAGTCGCCGGCCGGATCAACGGTGACGCCGTTGTCCTTGATGCGCCAGACTCCGGTGACGTCGAAGTTTTCGAGCGCCAAGCCGAGCGGGTCGATCACTTTGTGGCACGACGTGCAGGCCGGGTTCTTGCGGTGCTCTTCCATCCGCTCCCGCGTCGACAGCGTCTTGCCGGCGTCCACGGCCTTGGTCTCTTCGAGCAAGGGGACGTTGGGCGGCGGGGGCGGGGGCGGCGAGCCGAGCAGCACTTCCATCACCCACTTGCCGCGCAACACCGGCGAGGTGCGGTCGGCAATCGAGGTCAGCAACAGCACGCTGCCCTGCCCGAGCACGCCGCGGCGGTTCGGGTCGGCAATCGTGACGCGCCGATACTGGTCGCCGAGGATGTTCGGGATGCCGTAGTGCTTGGCCAGCCGCTCGTTGACGAAGGTGTGGTCAGCGGTGAGCAGGTCGGTGACCGGGCGGTCCTCGCGGATCAGGCTGTCAACGAACAGCTCGGTCTCGCGCACCAGGGCCTGCGACAGCGTCGTGTCCCAGTAGGAATAGAAGTGATGGTCCGGGCGCACTTTCTCGACGTCCTGCAAGCGCAGCCACTGCGAGGCAAAACGGGTGGACAACGCTTTCGAGCGCGAATCGGCCAGCATGCGCTTCAGCTGCTTCTCGAACACCGCAGGCGACTGCAAGGTGCCCTGCATGGCCACCCGCACCAGTTCGGCGTCGGGCACCGAGCCCCAAATGAAGAACGACAACCGCGAGGCCAGGTCGAGGTCACTGACGCGGTAGGTTTTCCACCCGGTCGTAGCTGCCGCGTCGGGGACCCCGGTTTGTCCGGCACGCAGCGCGGCCGGCGCCTGCTCCATGCGGAACAGAAAGCGCGGGCTGGCGAGGACGGCCTGCACGGCCAGGCGAATGCCGGCCTCGAAGTCGCCGTCCTTGCGCCCGCGTTCATAGAACGCCATCAATTCCTTGAAGTCCTCCGCCTGGACGGGCCCGCGATAGGCCTGGCCGGCGAGCTTGCGCACGATCTCGGTGGCGCAGCGCGATTCTTCCACCGCGCTGGTCGGGCGGCAGCTGAAAATCTTGCGGCGGCTCGCGGTATCAGAGACGCCGGTGACCGACATTGGACCCGACACGGTGAAGTCGCGCAGGTGAGTGAGCGCCGTGGTGCCGAACACCTCGCCGATGTTGGTGTCGGCGAGCGTGTGCTCGATCGGCATGATCAAGTCGTCGGCCGGTCCCTCGAAGCGCTGGACGAAGACCGCCGACAGGCGGTGCTGCCCAGCCTTGATGTGGACCTTCGGCGTCTGCATGGTCATGCCGTTCGGGTCCTGCTCGTTCATGCGCGGGTTGATGTCCATCAGGGCGACGCGTTCGCCGTTGATCGAGACCTCGATCTGCTCGCCGCGATAAGGCCCGCCGAACAAGTCCCCGGTGGGGCCCATGTGCAGCATGATCTTGAACACGTAGTCGCCATCGGCCGGGAACACGTGCAACGTTGACATGCCTCCGCGCGTGCCGAGCGGCGCGCCCTCGACGTGCCGCATCTGCGACGCCGTGCGCGGCACCTTCCAGGTCGTTGAACTCGGCGAGGCGTTGCGGTCGCCCACCGCCAGCCGGCTGATCTGGCTGGCCGCGCGCAGGTAGCCTTCCATCAACGTCGATGAAATGGTCTGCGAGTCGGCGATGTTGTCGAAGCCGTCGCTGATGGTGTCGGCCGGCAGGTAGGCGTTGACGTCAACCTCCACCGACAACAGGTCGTTCACCGCGCGCGCATACTCGGCGCGATTGAGGCGCTGCGAGGGGCGCGAGCCGGGATTGGGATTGAGCGCGGCGGCGCGATCGATGCGGGTCTCGAAGGCCGCCGCCAGCGCGCCGATCACGGCAGGCTCGGGACGACGGGAGCCGGCCGGCGGCATCATGCCGGCGCGCAGCTTGCGAATCATCTTTTCGGTGGTGTCGGCATGCTCGACCACAGCGCCGGCGTCAAACGACGCGAGCGACAGGCCGCCAGCCTTGCCGCGTTCGCTGTGGCAGCCGGCGCAGTATTGCTTGACCAGCGCCGTCTGCTCGGCGGGAAGCATGGTCGTCACCGCCGGCGAGTGGGAGACGGCGGGTTTGGTCACGGCCGGCGCGGCTGGTTTCACGGCCGACGGGGCCTGGCGCGCAGACTTGTCCGCCCTAGCCTGGGCGGAGGTGGAAGCCGGAACGGCGAAGACGGCAAGAGCGACGACGAACGCGACGACGAGTGTTGTCATCCGCTTCAACACGAAACGCACTTGTGGTTGTTCTTCGAGCCAAGCTTCTCGAGCAGCTTCAGGGTCTCCGGATACGGCTGCGTGCGCTGCACGGGACCGTTGGCCATGTCGGCGACCGTCTGGCCTTCGCGATTCACCTTGGTAACGTCGGCGCCCTTCGACACGAGGTAGAGAATGCTGTCGTTGTCGCCGCGGGCGGCAGCGTGATGCAGGGCGGTGTTGCCGTCGTGATCGACCGCGTTGACGTCGGCGCCGGCCACTTCGACCAGGTACTTGATGCCGGGCATGAATCCGCCAGGCGAGTGGATGTGCGAATTGGCGGCGAAGCCTTCGCCGAAGCCCACGCCCGAGGCCGCCTGCAACACCGGCACGCCGGGTCCGCCAATCGGCACTGGGGCCAGCTTCGAGACGTCCGCGGCCTGGCGCACTTCACCGGAGTCGCCGAGTCGCTGGCGACCGGCCGGCCGCATGGTGGGAATATTCGGGTCGGCACCGCGCTCCATTAGCAGAGACATCGCGGGTACGTCGCCGGCAAAGGCCGCGCGCCACAACGGCGTGGCGCCAATCTCGTCGACGCCGGCGAGGTCGAAGTTGTATTCCGAGTACCACACCTTGCGCGTGAGCCGCACGTTGGGGTCGGCGCCCTTGTCGAGCAACGCCTTCATGAAATCCAGGTAGGTCGTGCGCTGCTGGTTGTACGCCCGCGGCTGGGGATAGAGCGCGCGCGGCGCCCACATCACGTTCAGTGCCGCATAGAGCGGGGTCACCCCGTTGTGCGCGGCCAGGTTCGGGTTGGCACCCTGCTCGAGCAGCCACTGGGCCAGGTCGAAGTGACCGTTGATGGTGGCAATCAACAGCGGGCTGGTGCGATCGCCAGCGCTAATCTGGTTGACGTTGGCGCCGGCGGCCACCAGCATCTTTGCCGCGTCAACATACCCGCCACGCGCGGTGAGCAACAACGCCGTGGCGCCGCCCTGTGTGCCAATCAATTCGTTGTAGAAGTACGGACGGTCAATGCCCGCTGCCCCGCCACCACCGCGGCCACCACCACGGCCACCCCCAGCTGGTGCCGCGGGCGCCGCCGCTGCGATGGCAGCGCCCGGCGCCACCACCTGCCCGGCACGTCCCTGACCACCGCCACCCGGTTGGTTGCCGCTGCCAGACGCAGCCGCCAGGAACTCCTGCTCAGGGCCGCTCAGGCTGCCGACATTGTTGACCTTGGAGGTCACTTTCAGATCCGCACCGGCCTTGATCAACGCGGCGAGCGCTTCGATTCGGTTGGCCGCAGCCGCAAACATCAGCGGCGTCTGGCCGAAGGTCTTTTCCCTGGCTTCAATCTCGGCGCCGTTCTCAACGAGCATGGTCACCGCCTGCGGATCGCCGGAGGCGGCGGCGAGCATCAGCGGCGTGGTGCCGAGCGCGTTGCTCGCCTTGACGTCGGCGCCGGCGGTAATCAACGCGGCGATCACCGGGGCGTGCCCCTGCTGCGCGGCCAGTAACAACGGCGTGTAGCCGCCAAGCCGCGTGCTTGCTTTCACGTTGGCGCCCGCAAACAGCAAGAGCCGTGTCAGTTCGAGGTCGCCGTTGCGCGCGGACCAGTGCAGCGCGGTCATGCCGTCGCCCTGTGCCGCGTTGACGTCGGCGCCGCCCTTGATCAACGTGCGGACGGCCTCGGCATCGCGCTTCATCACTGCGTCGGCCACCGGCGCGGTCGCGGCCGCGCTCACCATCACCGACAGCGCGATCACCACCGCGCCAACCAGCCCGACACCGTGCATCACTTTGCGCATATTGCTTGTCCCTGTCACTTACTCACGAACGTTTGCCGCAGAAGACACCGAGGACACCGAGAAACCCCTTGGTAAATACCAGAGCCGCCTAGCAGCGAGCGGGCATTTCGAAAAAAGACTCTGTGTTCTCGGTGTCCTCTGTGGCTGATCTTTTTACTCGGCGGCGGTGGCCACCGGCACCGACGTCAGCTCGAAGCGGCCCGTGCTGTCGCCGAAACTCTTCATATCGCTCAGGCCGAGGTCCTGCATCAGGCTCAGCATGACGTTTGCCATCGGGGTGCCGTCGGCGGCCTTCAGGTGCAGGTTGCCGCGCAGCGCGCCACCGCCCTTGCCGACCAGGAACAGCGGGCAACGCTTGTGGTTGTGGACGTTCGAGTTGCCCATCGGCGAGCCGTAAATCACCACCGTGTTGTCGAGCAGGTTCTTGTCGCCCTCGGGCGTGTTCTTCAACTTGTTCAGGAAGTACGGGATCGTGCCGACGTGATACCGGTTGATCTTCATGAAGTCGGTGACGCGGTCTTCCCGCTCGCCGTGGTGCGACGCGGGGTGGAACGCCGAGCGGATGCCGCTGTCAGGATAGACGCGCGACGAGCCGTCGCGGCCCATCTTGAACGAGAACACCCGGGTGACGTCGGTGGCAAACGCCAGCACCTGCAGGTCGAGCATCAGCTTGACGTGCTCGTCGAACGAGTCGGGCACGCCGATTGGCGCCTCCGGCAGTTCGCGGGCTTCGCCCGAGGCGTTCTGCGCTTCGACGCGCTGGATGCGGCGTTCGACTTCGCGCACCTCTTCGAGGAATGACCCAAGGCGCGCGCGATCGCCGGCGCCAAGATCCTTCTGCAGGCGGGCCACTTCGCCGCTGACCCAGTCGAGAATGCTCTTGTCGGTCTTGCGATGGGCGGCGCGTTCGGCCGGCGTCGCGCCGACACCGAACAGCGAGTCGAACGCGGCGCGCGGGTCGCGAATCATCGGCAGCGGCTGGTTCGGTGACGCCCAGCTGATGCTGTCGGTGTAGGCGCAGCTGTAACCGTAGGCGCAGCCGCCGGCCTGATCCACCGTTTCGATGCTCAACTGCATCGACGGGATGGCCGTTTCCTGTCCGTATTTCTGCGCGTAGATCTGATCCAGCGAGGTGCCGGCATGAACGTCGGACCCTTGCGTCTTCTTGGGGTGCGCCTGCGTCAGGAACACCGCGCTCGAACGAAAGTGATCCGCGCCGATTTCCGGCAGCGAGAATGCCTCGGCATTGCGGACGTCGGTGTTGCTGACAATGGTCAGGTAATCACGGAAGGGCTCGAGCGGCGAGAGCGCACCCGGGCTCAGGTCGAACGCGCTACCGACCGCGGCCGGCGACCACATGTTCTTGCTGGCGCCAAACACGGTGGCACCCGCCGAGCCGTGGACCATTTCGATCGCCGACAAGCGAACCTTGCCCGCGGCCGCCGTCTTGGCCAGCAGGGTTTGCGCCGGCACCATCGCATCGAGCAGCGGCAGGGCCATGGTGACGCCAAGGCCGCGCAGAACGGTGCGGCGGGAGATGTGCTTCTTTGTGATGAATTCCATGGTTTCTATCTCTCCACTGTCGTGTCGACTGCTTCGGCCTTGCTCATCTGAAACGCCGGGCTGGTAACAATGCCCATGACAAACGCCGAGAAGCGGTTGTTGCGCTTCGCCGCATCGCGCGTGATCCTGCGAATGGTTGGCGCGTCGAAATACTCCACCCGCCGGCCAAGGCTGTAGGTCATGAGTCGCTCGGTGAAGCTGAGGATGAACATATCCTGGTGCTTCAAGAGCGCGCTGCGCAGGCCCGCGGGCCCGGTCATCCTGGTGCCGTCGTAGAGATCGCCCACCGGGTCCACCGGCGCACCGTTGTCACGAATGCGCCACCGGCCGGTGACATCGAAGTTCTCGAGCGCGAGGCCCAACGGATCGATCACCTTATGACACGAGGTGCATGCCGGGTTGGAGCGGTGCTGCTCCATGCGCTCGCGCGTGGTCAACTGGCGGTCGCCAGCCTCGCCCTTGGTTTCCTCGAGCGTCGGCACGTTCGCGGGCGGCGCTGGCGGCGGCGAGGCCAGCAACACTTCCATCACCCACTTGCCCCGCAGCACCGGCGACGTGCGGTCGGCGACCGAGGTCAGCGCCAGGATACTCCCCTGCCCGAGCAGCCCGCGGCGGTTCTCGCCGGGCAGCGTGACCCGGCGGAAATCGGGGCCATTGACGTTCGGAATGTCGTAATGCTTCGCCACGCGCTCGTTCACGAACGTGTAGTCGGCGGTGAGCAGGTCGATCACCGAGCGGTCTTCGCGGACGATGCTGTCGAAGAAGAGTTCGGTTTCGCGCTTGAGTGCCTCGGCGAGCGTGAAGTCGTAGTACGGGAACAGCAGCGCGTCGGGATTAATCTTCTCGAGATCCTGGAGCCGGAACCACTGCGACGCGAAGCGCGTCGCCAGCGACTCGGACTTGGGATCCGCCAGCATGCGGGTAACTTGCGCCGCCAGCACGCCCGGGGCCCGCAGCGTGCCCTGCCCCGCTACCTTGAGCAGTTCAGCATCGGGGCCCGTGCCCCAAACGAAGAACGAAAGACGCGAGGCGAGGTCCAGGTCGGTGATGCGGTAGTTCTGCCCGGGACGCGCGGTCGCGGGTGTCTCTTCAAGACGGAACAAGAACCTGGGGCTGGCGAGCATCGCCTGAACCGCCATGCGGATGCCCGACTCGAAGTCGCCGCCGTCCCGGCGGCCCTGTTGAAAGAACTTGTGCAGGCCGTCGTAGTCCTGCGTCGTCAGCGGCGCGCGATACGCTTGTGTCGCCAGATTGCGGATAATCTTCGCGGCGCACGTGGCTTCTTCCGCCGCGCTGGTCGGACGACAAGTAAAAACCTTCCGGCGGCTGGGCGTGTCCGACACGCCGGTCACCTTGAACGGCCCGCCGACCGCAAACTCGCGGAGGTGTGGGAGCGTGGTGATGCCGAAACCCGAGCCGATCTGCGAGTCGGCCAGCGAGTGTTCGATCGGCGGCATCAAGTCGTCGGGCACCGCGTCGAAGCGCTGCACGAACGCCGCCGCCAGCCGCTGGGTGCCGGCCTTGACGTGAATCTTCGGCGTGACCAGGTTCATGCCGTTGGCATCGGCCTCGCTCATGCGCGGATTGATCTCGAGCACCGCGACCCGTTCGCCATCAATCGACACTTCCAGCAGTTCGCCCCGCACGGTGCTGCCAAACAGCTGGCCAGTGGGAATCGAGTGCAGTTGCATGCGGAAGCTGTACTCGCCATCAGCGGGGAACGTGTGCATCACGGAGACACCGCCGCGGGTGCCGAACGGCGCACCCTCGACATGGCCCATCTGCGAGCCCGTGCGCGGGACCTTGTAGGTGGCCTCGGCGGCGCCGGCCTTGGGGTCGCCAACGGCCAGCGAGCTGATCCGGCTGGCGGCGCGCAGGTAGCCCTGCATCAGCGTGGCCGAGAAGTTCTGGGTGTCGGCGACGTTGTCGAAGCCGTTGCTGACAGTATCGGGCGGCAGGAACGCCGTGACGTCGACGTCGAGATCGAACATGCCGGCCACGGCGCGGGCATACTCGGCGCGGTTCAGGCGCTGGAACGGACGGCGGCCAGGATTCGGATTGAGGGCAGCAGCCTGATCGAGGCGCGTTTCCATGGAGCCGGCAAACGCGGTCAGCACCTCGGCGTCGGGACGCCGCGACCCCGACGGCGGCATCATGCCGGCGCGCAGCTTGCGAATCATCTTCTCGGCGGTCTCGGCCGACTGCGCATCGTGACCGATCCTCGCGGCATCGAAGCCTTGCAGCGACAGGCCGGCCGCGTTGTCCTTGTTGCGATCGTTGTGACAGGAGGCGCAGTACTGCTTGACCAGCGCAGTCTGTGATTCGTGGACGGTGTTAGCGTGACCAACGGCCATAGCCGGTCCGCCGCCCGCTGGTTGATGCCCGGGCTTCGGTACGATGACGCTGGACCGGCCTTCGGCCGCGGAGGCGGACGCCTGCTGTGCCGCGTACACGCGGAACCCGAGCCCCAGGACGCCAATCGCTAGACCGGCACAAAAGACGACGGACGAGAGTTTCTTCATACCCGCCTTGTCCCCAGCTGCGAGGACGGTTTTCAACAGGGCCGTTGTAACACTAACAAGTCGAATTTTCAACGACTTAGCGGCAATTCTTGTCACCACTTGTCACGGTCATGATAGGCTCCCGTTTTGCAAATCGGTGATTCGGGTCAGGCCCCAAAATCCACCGTTTTTCGCAGTATTTGGCGCAAAACAGTGAAAGTTTAACGGCCTGCCCCCGGATCTCCGTTCAAGGAGGGCGCATGGACGGGCGGAAAACCATCTCGCGGCGACGGGTTCTTGCGGCCGGTACCGCCGGAATCGTCGGTGCGGCACTCCCAATCGCCGGCCAAACCCCGGAACAGGCGGCTCGTCCCAAGGTGCCAGCCGACCCCACCAAGGTGCAGGGACCGCTCAGCACTGACGTCGGCAACCGCTCCCCCTTCGAACGGCCCAAGCGCGTGTCGCTCGGCGAGCGCCGCACCTCGAGCCTGACGCCGCTGCAGGATCTCGACGGCATCATCACCCCGTCCGATCTGCACTTCGAGCGTCATCACGGCGGCGTGCCCGCCATCGATCCCGCGCAGTACTCGCTTCTGATCCACGGGATGGTGGACCGCCCGCTGGTCTTCACGCTCGCGGATCTTCGACGCTTCCCGGGGCGATCGATCATTCGCATGATGGAATGCTCGGGCAACGGCGGCCGCGCCTATCGCCGCGAGGGCAACCAGACCGACGTCACCCCGCAGCAGGTTGACGGCCTGACCAGCACCAGCGAATGGACCGGCGTGCCGCTTGCCACGCTGCTGCGCGAAGCCGGCGTCTCGCCCAAGGCGAAATGGTTTCTCGCCGAGGGCATGGACGCCGCCGTGATGACGCGCAGCATCCCGATTGAGAAGGCGTTCGACGATGCGCTGATTGCGTATGGGCAGAACGGCGAGCCACTGCGACCGGAACAGGGGTATCCGGTGCGGTTGTTCCTGCCGGGCGTCGAAGGCAACGCCAGCATCAAGTGGCTGCGCCGCCTCGAACTGGCCGACCAGCCGTTCATGACACGCGAGGAGACCTCGAAGTACACCGACCCGCTGCCCGATGGCACGGCACGCATCTTCAGCCTCGACATGGATGCCAAGTCGCTGATCACCGAACCGGCTTTCCCCGACAAACTCACCGGCCCCGGCTGGTGGGAGGTGCGTGGCATTGCCTGGAGCGGCCGCGGCAAGATCGCCAGAGTGGACATCAGCGTCGACGGCGGCAAGACGTGGCAAGCGGCCCGGCTCGACGAGCCTGTGCTGCCCAAGTGCCACACCCGCTTCCGTCTGCCCTTCGAGTGGAAGGGCGGTGAAACCACGTTGATGAGCCGCGCGACCGACGAGACTGGCTACGCGCAGCCCACCCTGGATGTGCTGATGGCCGCGCGCGGGCCGGCCACGGCGTATCACTTCAACCACATCCGCGGCTGGAAGGTGCTGGCCGATGGTTCCGTGAAGTTCGCAGGAGGCGTGTAATGGCGAAGCCTCTGACTCACGCGACGCTCGTCCTCGCGGGCATCTCACTGGCGGCCGCGCTCGCGGTCGCGCAATCGAAGCCCGCGACATCGAAGCCGTATGGCATCGGCCGCGCGGCGACGCCCGACGAGGTCAAGAAGCTCGACATCGACGTGATGCCCGACGGACGCGGCTTGCCCGCGGGCCGCGGCACCGCAGCAGAAGGCGCCACCATCTACGCGGCGAAATGCCGTTCGTGCCACGGCGTCAGTGGTGAAGGCGGATCAGCCGAACGACTCGTCGGCCGCGAGTCGGGCGCGAACTTCAACTTCGCCATGGATCCCAAACTGGTGAAGACGGTCGGCAACTACTGGCCGTACGCGACGACGCTCTACGACTACACCGCTCGCGCCATGCCGTTCATGCAGCCGGGCTCGCTGTCGCCGAACGAGACCTACGCGTTGGTCGCGTATCTGCTCGCGCTCAACAAGATCGTGCCCGAGGATGCGGTGATGGATCAGGCGTCGCTACCGAGGGTGGTGATGCCTGCGCGCGACAAGTTCGTGATGGATAACCGAAAAGGCGGGACGCTCGTGAAGTAACTGGCCGGGAGTGGACCTGCCACTCCCGACCGACAATCGCGCCGCTATTGCTTCTGTTGTGAGCTGGTGTTGAGTTTCTTCAACACCGTCAAATCCTGAGAGTCGACCGAGTATTCCGTGAACGGCTGGTACATCTCGTCCCAGCTCTGCTCCGACCAGAACACTTCGAGCTGCGGTCCCGGGTTCCACTTGTTGCGCACCGAGTTGTCGTAGACGCCGATGCCGGTAATCTTGCTGCCAGCCGGAATTTTCAGCGGCTCGGCGAGTTCGTAGTTGAACTGCCAGTTGAAGTCGAACTTCGGCACGTTCAGGATCACCTGCTCGCGACCGTCAGGATAGGTGACCACCCACTTCAGGCTCTTGCCGCGCAGGTGCATGTGCGGTGACATCGCATACAGCGTGATGTCTTCGGTGACCGGCGTGATGCCGGTGAGCTTCCAGTTCTCAGCGTAGGGCGGAATGTTCGGCGTGGTGCGGCTGCGGCGCGTGCTGCTCGGGTCGGCGACGTATTCCGTCTCGCGGCCCTCGGCCCGGTAGATCGACAGGCCGCCCTTGGTGGTGGCGAGCGGATCGCCGGCCTGGCGAATCAATACTTCGTGCGTCACCGGCACCTTGTTGAACCAGATGCCCAGCTTGGTCCGGTCCTTCTGCGGCGTGCCGGTCGGGTTGTAGTGCATCTGCCAGTTCACGTACTTGCCGGCAGGGATGCGCTTGCCGATGTTGGGTCGGTGAATGTCGAGGCCGCGGCCAGGCACCCACGACAGCAGCTTGCTCGAACCGGGCAGGCCTGAATCGGTGGACGGCAATCCGCGCGACCCGCGATCACCGATGATCTTGCCATCGGCACCGACAATGCGTCCATTCACCAGCGACGAGCCTTCGGGAATGTCGACGAAGTAAATGCCGGCGTGGTGCAGCACGGCGCGATTGCTGGGGTGCAGTTCCACGACTTCGGCGAAACGGTCCTCGGCCCACGGCACCTTTGAATAGAACATCTGCACGCCGACTTCGCCTTCAGCGGGAATGTCGAACTCGACGGGCATCTCGAGCACCGCATCGGGCTCGCGGGTACCGAACGACCAGCCCGACGCGAACTTCGGCGCCGGCGGCATGTCCGCGATGTTGCCGCGAGCCGCGCCACCATCCACCCACGCGGCGATGGTGTCGATTTCTTTCTGCGACAGGCTGATGTCGTTGCGCATGGGCAGGCTCTGGGTCATATCGGCGCCCCACGGCGGCATCTCGCGCGACACCACCTTCGCCTTGATCGCCTTCGCCCATGGCCGCGCATCGTCGTACGACATCAGGTTCATCGGCGCGACTTCGCCGGGCCGATGGCAGTTGGCGCACTTTTTGTACATGATCGGCGCCACGTCCTTCGCGAAGGTCGGTGCGCCGGCAGATGCGGGGGCTGGAGTTTGAGCCGAGGCGCGGAACGAACCGAGTGCCGCCACGCCAATCACGACAAGTGCCAGTCGTTTCATATGCTTGTCCCTCACCACGAACTGCCACCCGCCTTTGCTCGCTGCGCGAGCTTCGGCGAGGTCCGTCGTCGCGGCCTCTGGCCGCTCCGCGGATAGTAGCTTATTTCGGCGCGCCGGCGGCGCACGTCGCCACCGCCTCGGCCGCTGAGGTCATGTTGATGCGGCTGATCGGGTTGGCCTTGATTAACAGGCCGCGAATCACCATGGTGCGGTCGCGGTGCTGG
>JANLWW010000180.1:0-2027 GCA_031364805.1 Acidobacteriota bacterium | reverse complement strand
GTGGAACGCCGGCGCCGTGGTCCGAGCGTGGCAAACGTCGCGAATCGCGAGCGCCCTCAGGTGGCTGGTCAGCTAGCCGGTTGATTCGATCGACTGCGGAGGTAGAGGTCCACCTGTCCGCCAGCCAGCACCAACCGAAGCAGCAGGCGTCCAAGAATCAGCGCCTGGCCGCCGACGATCAACCGGGCCAACGAGGGCACTGACCCGCCGGGGATGAACTCGCTTGCGGCATAGCCGCCAAGCAGTACCGCCAGTGCCAGGCCGTTGAAACACAGCAACGCGGCCACCGTGAGCGAGCGCTCGCGAATTAACAGGACGCTATCCGACATCGCTTGTCGCACGCTCGACCGGCCCAGCACGATTGCCAGCTTCGCATAGTCGAGCAGTTGGCCAAGCACGAGCAGCAGCGCACCAAACACCACGGCCAGGGCGAGCCGCCAGATGAACGCGGTGCGCTCGATCGTTCCGGCAATCAGCCACTCGTACAGCGGTCCGAACATCACGGCGTGGACCGTGAGATAGAGAACAAGGTAAGCGACGCCACCTGCGAGTCCGAGCATCAGCAACCGACTCGTTGATCGCCGCGACGCGGCCGCTGCCGCAAGCATACCGATCCGTCTCCCCTGGGCCAGTCGCTCGATGACACCTCCCCACACGGCGGTCCAACAGATGAAGAACACGGCGATCGGCGCCAGCAATGGCAGCGGCGGAAGCGATCCGTCGAGAATGGCATCAAGGTTCCCCAGCGGAGCGGCGACGCCGATCACCGCGGGCGTGAGAAACCGCGTCAGCCCGGGCACGTGCAGGGACACTTCGTCGAGCCAGTCGACATCGGGCGCCGGCGGATCGTTGGCATCGACGGCCTGGAGAATTTCAGGGGCGGGCAGGCTGCGCTGCAACCACGCTCCGAGGGGCGCTGCAATCACCAGCGTGAGGAGGTAGAGACCCGCCACGACGGCCGGTGCCCAAAGCACCCTGCGGACGCCGCTGACCCACGTCCGGAAAATGCTCATCAGAAAAAAAAGGCGGACGACAACAGCAGGTCCTGCAGCCACGTCGTCCAGCGGACGGACCACGGCAAGGTGGCCGCCGCCGAGGGCGGGGTCAGTGTCCGCGCGTTGTTCAGCCGATTGATGTCGAGGAGTAACGTGCGTGACGGGTCAATGCGGGCCCAGGTCGCCGGTGCCGGCCCGTGATACACCAGCGTCTTCTCGGCGGCACGGCCGTCCCAGTGATCGTCGCTGCGCTGACCGTCGGCGAAGCGCACTTCGACCTCCAAGGCGCGGCCCGACTCGTACGGTCCCACGGGTGGCAAGCTGGTGCCCGAAAAGACGGCCTCGCCCAACCGGCGCAGGACCACGGTCGTGCGATAGCAGGGGCCCCTTCCACACGCGCCGGTTTCGTCCGCGACGCTCGTCAGGTCGGCGACGGCGTAGTCATACGTGGATGCCGGCGCGAACGCCTGGTCCGCGAACCACGACAGGTCGCGATCGGCGGCGTCGCTGAGGGTTTCGAAGAACATCGCCGCGGTCATGGTCTGGCCGGTATAGCGACGGGCGGCGGCGCTCAGCGCACGCTGCAAGGCCGGCCATCCCAGGTAGCGTTCGAGCGTCGTGATGGCGGTAGCCGACTTCGCGGCCTGCGCGGGGCGAGCAGCGGCCGAGGGGTCGCGAAGGTCGATGCCTGGATGCCGGCGAAACGCCGCTCGATTGAGTCCGCTCGTCTGCCGGTCAAGACGCGCCGCTCGAATTGCCCACGGCACGAGTCCGCCAAACCAACGAGTCTCCAATAACGAATAGTTGATGCGTTGGTGCCGCCGGTCGAAGATGCGTTCGAGCGTGCGGCTCTGCGCGTACTCCGCGAGGCCGTCGGCGAGGTACTGGTCGGGCATGGCCACCAACGTGCCCCACCATTGCCGTGCGATGCCGCCAGCGACCTGCGCCTCGATCGTCAGCGACCGCTCCGGCTGCAACCATCGCGCGCGAATTGTCACCACCCCGGGAATCCGGCGGTCTTCATCCGGAGAC
>JANLWW010000174.1:0-35058 GCA_031364805.1 Acidobacteriota bacterium | reverse complement strand
TCGAGCTTGACCTCCATGGCCTCGAGCTTGCTTCGCGCCTCATTGAGCTCCGACTCGATGAACGCATTGGTCGCCCGGGCCAGCGCGCCGCGGCCCTTGCTGTTCTGTTCAACGTAGAGGGCGCCGACCTTCTGCGTCACGACGGCGGCCGTCGAGGGATCGGTGTGGGTGAACCGGATATGGAACGCGTTGGGTGGCTCCAGCTGGCGTGGTCCGCGGCGCATCGGTTCAAGGCCCACTTCGAGATCCGCGCGCATGATTGCGACCACATCTTCCATCGGCATGCGCTGGCGCTGCTCTGGATAGAGGCCCATCTCGGTAATCATCTGCTCGAGATTCGTCCGGCTCTTCACCTGGACTGAGATTTCATCGAGGCGCTCGTCGGCGCGCAGCGTGATGGTCGAGCGGACGAACGTGTCCGGCACGCGCTGGGGGATAATCGCGATCAGCATTTCTGACTGGTAAGTACTCGAGATTGTTGACGAGTACAGCAGCGCAACAAACAGGGCAACGATGGGAGGGATCCCAATCAGCCAGGAACGGCGCTTGACGATACCGAGAATCATGGCCGGCGAGAATTTCTTATTAGGCAGCATGATGATTCGATTCTAGAACGTGCCGTAGAGCGGGAGCCAAAGTGTGAAACCCACGCGGGCGGACTGGCGGTCGTACAAGGGGGGTATGCCCGCCGCGGTGGGCAAGCCGTTTTCCAGACGGTGGTGATAGTAGCTGTAGGTCGCATAGACCCCGAACGAGCGCTTGAATCCGTACTGCAAGCCAAGGTTTCCGCCCGTCGCGGCGGTGTGACTCATCGCCGTTCCGGCCAGCGTCGTGCCCTTCATGTAATTACCCGTGACCGCCAGGTGTAGCCGACGCAGCACCGTGCCATTTAAGGTGAGCGCGAAGTTCTTGTTGTCCACTGGACTGGCGCTGACGCCTGCCATCACGGTGACCTGTTGGCTGGCCATCATCGAAAGGGCCCACATCCGGGCGGGAATGAACTCGAACGAAAGTGACACCGCCGGATGAAACTCCTCGCCGGAAGCTGAACCGGCCAAGAGGAGCTGGGTCACGCCGCCGGACAGGGAAACGCTCAAACGCCGTGCTGCCGAGAGCCGGCGCCCTAGATGGACGCCGATGGTAGCTGTCTGGTACCGAGTCGGACCTGACTCAACAACAGGTTGGCCATCGGGCAACGAGGCCGTCTCATCCATCTGCCGCGATTGATCGAACCGATACGAGCCCTGCAGATCGAAGCCGGATCGAGTCGCCCATCTCTGGGAGATGGTCGCATTCTGCCACTCGCTGTTGAGGCCGGCGTCGGCCACTGGCTGGACTTGACCGGCACCAATCAGAAGATCCGTTTGGTGCCGTGCACTCCAGTGATGCCGGTAGACGGTGCTTCCGTTCATGTTGAACCACCGTTGTTCCGTAACGCCGAACTCAGGCGCGATGCTGAGCGGCGGAGCCTGGCCGACGGGCGGCGCCGGGCTGATGGCACCGAAAGCCGCGCTGGGTTCGTACGACGCGTTCACATTCACCTCAAGTCGGTTCAGCCCGAGGCGCCCGAAAGTCGTGACGCCGTTCAAGATGGCGCCGCCGCCCAGCAACGGGATGTGCGTATTACCAAAATAGTTCACGCTGCCGCGCGCGAGGGCACTGAACGACCGGCGGAGGTGGCCCACTCGATAACTGGTCGAGATCATTCCGTCCGCAACAGGCCACCCTGAATCCAAACCGCTGCCGACTAAACCAATGGGGATGGCGTTGGGCTCGCGGTCGTAGCCACCGCCCAGGTCGACATTCATCTCGAACGTTTGCGCGCTCCGATTCGGATTGATCGCGCGATGTCCGCCAAAGACGCCGCCCGTGGAGCCCAGTGGCCCGTCCACGAGTTGCGCATACGCCGGCGTCACCACACTGAACATGGCCGCAACCAGCAGCCCTCTCGCTAGTGCCCGCATTGGGGTTACGGGACCACGACCGTGTCGCCGGGCTGCAACAGAAGGTTGGTTTCCAGGCTCTTGCCGCGCGCGATGTCCTGGTAGTTGAACGGCACGGTGCGCGACTTTCCGTTCTCGATGCGAAGGATGCTGATGCCCTTGGGATCCGCGAAGTCCGTCAGTCCGCCTGCCAACGCGATCGCCTGCATTACCGTCAGCGGCTGCATCAGCGGATAAGCTCCCGGCGTCGTGACTCGACCAGTGACGAATATCCTGCGGCTGTTGATCGCGCGGACCACCACAACCACGTTGACACTCGAGATGTACTTGCCGGCGGCAGCGGCGATCTCGGCCTGAAGTACTTCAGGCTTTCGTCCAGACGCCTGCAGCTCGCCGACGACCGGGATTGTGATTCGCCCATCCGGCCGCACCGTGACATCACCGCTCATCTCCGGTTCGCGCCAAAACACAACGCCCAGCACATCTTCCGGCCCGATCACGTATTCGACGGACGGCGGCGCAATGGCGGAGACAGCTGGCTGCTGGCGCACAGACGATTCTGGGCGCGACTGTTTGGCGGCCAATCCGGTGGAGGCTGAGACCAATGGCATCAGCATGACTACGAGGAGCGTGAAAGATCTCGACATTAATACCTAGGTCTGTGGACTTGTAGAGAATACGTTGCAAGGCTCTAACCGGGCGAAGCGAGAACGTGCTTTTTCGGTTAAGTTCATGAATACAAAGGGTTACTGAGCTATTCTACGATCTTTAGCACCGCGGTGTGAAATCTCTGAAGACCGCAAAGTTGGATAAAAGTCTCTTCCGGATCAGACTTTATCCGTCCTCAAGATTGACTAATACTCGTCGGAAGTCCCGCCTCAGCCAGGCGATTCTTGATATACGTGCTCAGTTGGCCAGCGAGAATTCGCGGGGAAAACCTATGCACGTTTCGAAGAAAGTACAGGTGCGAGCGTCGGCGCTCGCGACTGTGCGCGGCATGTGCCGCGGCCTCGTATTCGGCTTGGGAATCAGTGTCCCGCGGCAGAGTGTCGCTCAACGACTTTAGCAAGGACCGCAAGCGCACGGCCTCGGCGGAGGGCAGCGAAACGGGTTGGCTCTGGTCGTTGATTCGCATCGGCAGCAGTTCGACGTGCTCGACCCCTCGTGCAGTCATGCGGCACTCGCAGATCGCAGTCTCTCGTAGCACCTCTGACCAGAGCATGTCGCAAACGAAGTTGCCAAGGCTGTAGACAATCCATCCCCGGCCATAGCGCTCGATCCCCCGTAATACGTGCGGGTGGTGCCCAATAATCAAATCGGCACCGCCATCAATGATCGAGTGCGCGAGCGACACGTCGGCTGGCGAAGGAAGCTGAATAAACTCGTCGCCCCAATGCAGTGACACGACAACAATGTCGTGCGAAGCGCGGACACCGCGAACGTCGGCAAGGATGGCGTCCCTGTCTCCCTCTGCGTAGAGCGGTTTCTGCGAAAAGTACTGGCGCGGCCGAAGCGAGTAGCCGACAAATGCAATCTTCAGCCCGTTAACCGAGACCGACGCTGGAACGCTTGCGCCCTTTCCATCGTCGACACCGCAGACCTGGATGCCGGCGCCACGCAACATGTCGGCGGTCTCCGTGAATGGCCGTGGGCCGTGCTGCATCGAATGGTTATTGGCGACATTGAGCACCTCAAATCCGGCTGTCACGAGGCCTGCCAGGTACGACGGCTGGCCGCGCATCTGAATCGAGTGAGAGTCGTTCGGCCGCAACCCGTGTTCGGAGAGTGTGCACTCGAGATTGCCGAATCGCAGGTCGGCGCGCTCGAGGAGGGGCAACACGTGCTGAAAGGTGAAAGCGGGGGGGCGCTGTCGGTTGATGCTGTGGGTACCGAATCCGGCGCACAGCGGGTGGTCGCCCAGGGTGATGTCGCCGACCGCGTGCAACACGACCGACTTTGGCTGACTCATCTCCGGCTTCCTTCCGCGCGTTTCTCGGCGGCCCGGCGGAATCCCTGTTCCATCTGCCGTCGAATCACCGGCCAGGAGAAGTGTTGCTCGACGAACGCCCGGCCATTATGGCGGAGCTGCTCGCACAGCTCCGGATCGTTGACGAGGCGCGCGATCTGCGTCACCAGTTCGTCGGGCTCGTTGGCCACCAGGACGTCACGGCCCGGCACGACATCGATGCCTTCGAGTGCCATTTGGGTCGCCACTATCGGCACCTCCATCGATAGCGCATCGAGGATCTTGAGCCGTGTACCGCCGCCGTCGCGCATCGGACACAAGTAAACCTGCGCGCGTTCCATGTACGGCCGCACATCGTCGACGAAACCGGTCACGGTGATCCGGCGATCGCGTGCGGCGGCGTCGACGACGGCCTGCGGAGGGCTGGCACCGACAATGGTGAGCTTGGCATCGGGCAGGATCCTGGTGAGCTTCGGCCAGACGGTTTCCACCATCAGCATCACCGCATCCCGGTTGGGAAACCAGTTCATGCCGCTGACCATGATCAGGTGCCCGCGCTCAATCGTTGAGATCGGCGCCGAGCGGCGGAAGTACTCCACGTCAACGCCGTTGGCGAGCACGGCCGTCGTTGCGCCCGGGCAGATTTGCCGCAGCCGATCGCCGTCGAGCGTCGACACCACCAGGTTGAGGTCGAAATCCTTCGCGACCTTCGCTTCGTAGCGGTGGAGCTTCTTGCCCTCGAGGTTGAGGTAGAAGCGCTTCAACGGATTGCTCTCGTAGAGCTGACGCCGCAACAGCAGGTGCGACTCGATATTGTGATGGTTGAGGGCGGTGGGCATGCCTTTGACCAGGTGCCGAAACGGCGCGAGGCTGATCGTGTCGAAGAACACCATGTCATAGGGACCGTTCTTGGCCGCCGCCTCGATGGCGCGATAGAGTTCGCGGGACTTGGTCCAATTGGCGGTGAAAGGCGTCGGCGTCAACAGGCTCTTGAGCACAATCCAGAGGAACACCCCGCGCGAGCGCTCGATCGGCAAGTGGACGGTCGTTACCGACTTGCACAGCGCCCCGAGCTCGCGGGCGGCCACCGCCTCGTCGAAGGTGGGCAGGATGTCCTCTTTCACGATTGCCACGAGGTGCACGTCGGCCATCGCGGCGGCTTCGCGGATCAGATTGTAGTTTCGCTGCAGGACGCCGGTCTTCGGTGGGTACGGCAGGTTCTGCGACAGCCACAGCACCTTCATGGACGTGTCCTCGACAATTCAATTGCGATCACTGACGGGTTCCCATTTCCTGATACAGAGCTTCGAGCTTCCGCGTCCGAATCGTAAAGTTGAACTGCTCTTCAACCATTTTGCAACCGCGCTCGGTCCACTGCTGCCAACGGGCGCGATTGTCGAGGAAATCGATGATGCCCGCAGCCATTCGCTCCGGCGACCGCGCCGGAATCAGCATGCCGGTTTCACCGTCGAACACCACCTCGGGCGTACCGCCAACATCGGTCGCGAGTACGGGAACCCGCATGGCCAGTGCTTCGAGAGCGGCGTTTGGTAATCCTTCCGTGTGTGACGGCAGCACCATGAGATCCGCGTCCTGCAGCAGCCGCGCCGGTTGCGTGACATAACCGGGCAGGTGCACCCACTCCTGCAGGCCGGCCGCACGGATCCTCGCGGTAAGCTCGGCACGAGACGGCCCGTCGCCCGCGAGCACGGTTGACACATGACGGCCGCGGGTGGCCATCAATCGCAGTGCCTCCACCAGATCGACGTGTCCTTTCTCAGGACTCAATCGGCCGATGCTGACGATTACGGGGCGCGGTAGCACCTTCCCGACCAAAGACTCGAGAATGCCGGCGGCGGTGTCTCGCCGGTAGTTCGCAATGACGATGGCGTTGTGCAGAAGGCGGATTCGGTCTGGTGGCACTCCGGCGGTGATCAGATCGCGGCGGATGCGGTCCGAGACCGCGATGACACGATCGAAGCGGCGCATCACGCGCTTGTCGAGCGCGACCATTGCCCGCTGCTTGGGCGTATTGCCGATCCAGCCGTGGGCGGTGGTCACGATCGGGACCTTGTGGGTCAGGGACATCGCATAGGTGATGGCGTCTGAACTCTGCTCGTGCGGATGCACGATGGCGAACTCCAGCTTACGGACAAGCTGCGCCAATCGCCATACTTGCCCCGGATCGTACGGTCCGCGGCCGGCGATCTCGTGGACCGGCATGCCAATCTCGCGACAGGCCTTCAGGAACGGCGTGTCCTCGCGATCGACGGCCGAGCGAAAGACTGCAAGATGCAGATCAAACCGGTCGCGATCGATCGCCCGGTACGTTTCGAGGATGGTCTTGCCAGGTCCACCGATCTCGTGCGTGTCGCGGAGATCGAGAACGCGAATGGGTGGCACGTCGGATTAGGAAGACACGACTTCTGACAATCGCTCGGAGACGGCGCTGCCGCCCGCCTTCGCGATCGCAGAGGAGGCAATGACAGGGTTGTATCGTTCGCTCGAGAACGCGGCGTAAAGATCCAACGGCTTCGCGATTCCCATTACCAGGCGCTGGATCAGTTTCATTGGGCCTGACATCATGCGCAGCAGCCAGGCCGGGAACCAGACGACCTTCAGATCCGGGCGCACCGCGCGCAGGCGGTCAACCAGCTCGCCGCGGGTCGGCGCCGGGCTCTCGACGAGGTTGACCATGGCCGGCGCAGCCGCGAAGTCACCGACGTACGAACGGATGACGCGTGCGCCGGTTCCGACATCCAGTACGCTCAGCGGCGACTGGCGGCTGCCGATTGCCACGTACCACGGCCCCACCTCTCGGCCCAAGCGTCCCGGCGCGTGATAGTCGGCGTAGTCGACGAGTGGTCCCGGACGAATCACCTTGACCTGGATTCCTAACTCTTTGCCGGAACGCTCGGCGATAATCTCGGACTCCGCCTTGCCCCATACGTATGGCCCGCGCTCAAGGTTGTCGGCATCGAGCGGCGTCGATTCACTCACCTCGCGACCGTTGCCGGGCTTGAGCACCGCCAAGCTGCTGATGTGCAGTACCTTCTGCACGCCCGCAGCGGCGCCGCGCTCGAGCAGCTGGCGTGTGGCCGCAATGGAATTGCGCTGTTGATCGGCTTTGCCGCCGCTGGTTTCGGCCGCGCAGTGCACGATCGTCTCAACCGACTCGAAGACCGACGAATCGAGGCCACGCGACAAATCGCCCGCGACGTACTCGACTCCGGCAATCCGTGCTGAGAGCGGCGGCATGCGGCGATTGACGGTCCGCACGCGGTGGCCGGCGTGTCGCAGCTCCTCGACGGTCTTGCGGCCAAGCAGCCCGGTGCCGCCCGTGACGAGCACCACGCTGCGATTCCTGGTCGGCGCCAGGCGGGCCGTACTCTCCTCGAGACGACCTTGCGCCGATGCTTCGGCGTCGTGTTCGACGCGATCGAGCGCAGCGCCGATCTGTTCGCAGATGTCGACGGTATCGACAATCGACTGCGGTGTCATCGGCGCGCGGCCGCCGCCGCGGATGCCGTCGTAGAACGTCTTCACGAGCACCGTCAGCCCTGGATAGGACCCGTGGTGGCCAAGCGCAATGTGGAAGATGTTCGTGGTCGCCGCTTTAAGCGTCGGCCAGGCCCATCGGAATGGCGTGAACAAGATGCCCGGGCCCGCACCAGGACCCAGCACCTTGGTCAACGTGCCGGTCACGTAGTCGGCGCGCATACTGCCGTTGGTGCCGACGATCGTCTGGTATTGCTCGATTGGCCGGCCACTGAGCGTCACGAGCAACACGCCCGTGCAGTCGGCCAGGCGAAGCAGCGCGTAGACGTCGCCAGAGGTGCGGACATCGACTCCGACGACTGAGATCGGCGCGTCCTGGAGCCCGGTGCCGGTCCGCATCTGGTCAACCAGCGGGTAGACCGCGTGAGGCAGGATGTCTTTGGCCTGGTCGGCCGGTGTGATCGTCCGCCGCACCTGCCTGAACGAGAAGAAGCTCTCGATGTGCACCACCTTGCCGATGGTGCCAAGCTGCTCGCGCGCCAGAACGGCCGGACGCTCGAACAGGTTCTGGTGACCGGCCGAGACCATGATGCCGCGCGAGGCCGCGAACGCCAGCACCTCAACCGCCTCTGCCCGTGTCATCGCAAACGGTTTCTCAACATAAACGTGAACGCCGGCTTCGATCAGCTGCCGCGCCAGCGCCATGTGCGTGTGCGGCGGCGTGACGATGTGCGCGACTTCGGGACGCGCCTCCCTTAGCATCGTCGTCAGGTCGGCGAAGATCCGCGCGTCTTGGGGAATCAGATCTTTCAGCTCGTCGGCGTCAGCCTGTGGGTCGACGATGCCCACGAGGGTCGCGCCTGGAGTTCTCTTGATCGCGGCAAGGTGATGCAGCCCCATCTTGCCGCAGCCGACAAGTCCGACTCGCAGCGGCGTGTTGTGCTCAGTCATTGTGTTGAAACGTGCTCCCGCTTGATTCCGGCGTGTTTAGTAGTGGCCGTCGCGCCCGCATCAGGCTGCAACATGACCTTGAGAACTGATCGCGCCCGCACCAGCGCCCACGCTTGTTCGAACTCCGCCAGCGGCAGCGCCTTCTCGAGGAAGCGTGAAGTGTCCATCAACGGCAACGTCCGCAGGGCTTCATCGAAGTCGGCGCCGCTGCTGCCGACGGTGCCGACGATCGAGCGGTCGAAGGCCACGATTGTTTCGAAACTGAATGCATGGCTGCCGTAGGGCAGCCCCATTAACAACAGCGTCGAACCCGTGGCGCAGCGTTGCAGCAGCGTGATCAGCACGCCGTGGTCGCCCGTGGCCTCCACGATCCAGTCAAACCTGTCGAGGCCTTCGAAGGCCTCGGACGTCGCAATACCGTCCTTCACATAGGCGAGCCGCGATCTCTCGCGATCGAACACGGTCACCGCGTGCCCGCGCAGCGACAGCACTTGCGCCACAAACTGTCCGATGGTGCCGGCGCCGATCACCGCGCAACACCGTGGCTGGTCGCCGGTCGGCGACGACCCGAGTCGCCGCAGGCCCTTGATCACCACCGCGAGCGGTTCGGTCAGCGCGGCCTGGGCCAGCGTCACCGGCTCGGGGACACGGTGCACATAGCGGGCCCGCGTCACCAGATATTCGGCATACGCGCCGTCCTGCCCGATCACGCCTACTTCCTTGCGGTCGCGGCAGCGAATCGCCTCGTCCCGTTTGCATTCCGCACACTCGCCGCAACCCTGGATGCACTCGACGACAACGCGTTCGCCTTCTTCGATGCCGGTGACACGCGGCCCAACCGCCGCAATTGTGCCAGACGATTCGTGGCCCGGGACGATCGGATAATGCGCCATGCCGGACTTGTAGTAGCCGAGGCTGCCTTCGGTGATTTCAAGATCCGTGCCGCAGATGCCGACATACGCGACCCGGACCAGCACCTCGCCTGGCTTCAAGCTTGGAATCACACGCTCCTGGATGCGCGCCCGATGGGGCCCCTCCACGACGACGGCGGAAAAACCCGTCTGGAAGAACATCTCCGCGCGCCGCGCCGGATTGCTAAGGCCGCGGCTGTCGACAATGCCGCGCACCGTGCCGATCAGCTTCTCGTAACGAAATCGCAGGACCTCGCCGCCGACCTTCCCAAGCTGGCCCTGCCCTGCGGCGAGAGCGAGGTCCCACACACACCAGCGGATCTCGCGCCAAATCTCGCTCGGAATTTGCCGCAGAATCTTCGTGCCGACCCAGCGTGCCGCCATCCCCTCCCGGTGATAACGGCGCCTGACCTGCGCCCAGGTCTCAGTGTGGACGTGAATGATGCAGGCGGCGGGCTCGTACGACACCGTGCGGCCGCGCTCCATCCAGTACTTCGCCCACTCGATGTCCTCGAGCCCCGGCAGTCCTTCATCGAACGGATGCTGCTCCCAGAGGTCGCGACGGACGGCGGAGTTGGCATTGTTTGCGAACGGGCTTTCGGGGTCGACCTCGTCGTGCTGCTGTTGCGGAAACATTCGCTCGAAGTCGCGCCCTTCTGCGAACTTGGAGATCGCGTGGCCGCGCTGCCCGCCGTACACCATCGCCACGTGATCGCGGCGCAATGGCGCGACCAGGCGATCGAGCCACGCGTCGTCCGACGGGATGGCGTGGGCCGAGAGGATGGCGATGAACGTGCCCTTCGACTCCTTGACACCGACGTTGAGTGAATGGCCGAAAGTGAAATCTTCGGATCGCAGCCGTACAATCCGCGCGCCATTGGCGGTGGCGATGTCGCGCGTGCGATCCGTCGATCCGGAATCAACCAGCACGACCTCGAAGTCGCGATACCGCTGCTGGTCGAGGGCCTGGAACACTTCCGGCAGCCAGCGCTCTTCGTTGAAGGCGCGGATGAGGATGGTGGTTTCTGGTGTGGTGCTCATGATTGCGTCACCCCGGTCAGGGCCTCCAGCACACGGCGGATAGTGTTGGTATGGACTCGTTCCGCCGCCGCGGCGCTTGAATTCGCGTTGTGCGGCGCCAGATACACGTTCGGCATGTGGCGAAGTGGACTTGCCGCCGGCAGCGGTTCCTGCTCGAACACGTCGAGGGCCGCGCCCGCCAGCCGCCCGTCACGCAACGCCGAGATCAACGCCGTCTCGTCAACCAGCGGACCGCGTGCGGTGTTGATCAGGACGGCCGACGGCCGCAGGATCGCGAATCGCGCCTCGTCCATCAGGTGGCGGTTGTCGGCTCGTAGATCGGCATGCAAGGTGACGAAGTCGCTTCCCGCCAACACCTCGTCCAGCGTCGTCAATGTGACGCCTGGGGTGGCGACGGCCTGACCGTCGATCGGCCTGATGTCGCAGGCGAGTATCCGCATCCGGAACGACGCCGCCCGGCGGGCGACCGCAGCGCCGATGTTGCCGAAGCCGACAATACCGATGGTGCATTCCGACAGCGCCCGAAGTTGGCGCCGCGACCAGATGCCGGCGCGCATGTCGTTGGTCATGTGATCGAGCTCCCGTGCAAAGAGCAGGACGTAGCCGATTACCGAATCGGCGACCGGGTCGCTGAACGCATCCGGGGTGTTGCATACGGCGATGCCGCGGGCGGCCGCCGCGTCGCGATCGATCGAGTCGATGCCGGTCCCCCACTTGGCAATTACCTTGAGGCGGGGCGCCGCCGCCAGCACCCGATCGGTGATGCGGTCGTCACCGCACACGATGCCGTCGATGTCACCGACGAGCGCCAGCAGGTCGTCTTCGCCTAGGCGCTCGAGCGCCGGATGGGCGACCACGCGGCATCCGGCCGCCTGCAACGCCTCGCGATACCGGTCGATGGCCTGACAGGCGCGCGGAGCGGTCACCAGCACCGTCCATGGCCGGGTCCCATTGGCAGCCATCACCGTGCGGCCTCGGCCATCGCGTCGGCGACCACCGCGAGGTCGGCGGGACAATCGACGGCGTGTGTCTCGACCGCGGTTCGCGCGAGCCGCACTGGAATGCCGTTCTCGAGGAACCGCAACATGTCCACTGATTCGGCAATCTCCAGCGGCGACTGCTGTAGTTGCGCAAACCGCGCCAGCACGTCGCGGCGGAAAGCGATGACACAAACCTGCTTCAAGTAGGCGCCGGCAGCCGCTGCTTGGGCGGGATGCGGAATCGGCTGACGCGAAAAATACAGTGCGTCGCCCCGGCGATTGTGGACGACCTTGATGGTGTTCGGGTGATTGAGCTCGGCGTCGTTTCGTATCAGCGCGGCGAGGTTGACGCAGCAGATGGCGGCGTCGGCAATGAGCGGCTGGACGGCGGCCTCGATCATCTCAGGCTGCACCAGCGGCTCGTCGCCCTGGACCATGACGATCAGGTCGGCCGCGTCGCTGGCGCTGACCTCGGCGACTCGATCGGTCGCACGTTCGTGGTGGCTCGACGTCATTACCGGTCGAGCGCCAAACGATCGCGCCGCCGCGGCGATCTCCTCATCGCAGGTGGCAATCACCACTTCGTCCAGCAGCCGGCAGGCCGCCGTCCCTCTGAAGACGTGTTCAATCATGGGCCTGCCGTGGATGAGCGCCAGCGGCTTTCCCGGGAATCGGGACGAGGCCATGCGGGCTGGAATCACGCCGAGAATGCGGCTCATGCTGTGGGCTCGAGGGCTGACAGGCGCACGGTCACGCTCGTCGCGAACTCACCGCCAGGCTGGAGCACCGCCGACTGACCGAGTCGCGAGGCAGTCGCGAGGTCTTTCGGCACGTTCGTGCACGGCTCGAGCACCGCCGTGTAGGTATCCCGCCAGCCGCCGTATGACAGGAACAACCAGACGAATGGCATCACGCGCCCGTCGTATTCCATGCGGAGCGAGGCATGGTGGTCGCGGTCGTCGATGCCGCACCAGGCCGCGGGCAGGTCGCGGATGTAGACGAACTCCCGAGCGCAGCTGGTCGCCGCCGGGATCGCACGGAGGTCGCCGCGGCCGGGCCATTCACCAGGCGCGGCGTCGGTGATGATGTTGCCGAACGCCGGATCGACCGGCTCGACCCGGCCGCCCGGCAGCACCAGCTCGCACGCCGGTGAGATGCGTATCGGAAGATGTTGCTTGAACAGAAAATTGAACGGCTTCGACTCGAGACTCCGGATGCGATACGAGACGCTGAGCGCCGAGGCATCGTGGTCAAGTCGGAACTCCTTCGTGCACTCGGCCTTGACGATCTCCGCCTTCGCCGTCAGCCGCACGCAAGTCGATCGATCGTCCGATTCCTCAACGGCTTCCCACGCCATGGTCCACCATTCGCCGTGATCGGGCAGGTCGCGGCCTTCGAACACGCCGGCCGCGTCGTTCGGAAAAAGCTCCTCCCATCCGCCGGCCCACACCTCGTCATACTCTGCCCCGGGCGCGCAGGCCACCAGCGGCACACCATCGCGATGCCAAATCCACTGGCGCTTCCGCACGATGTCCTCGAGCGTCCAGACGCGGCCACCGAGCGAGGGCAGAATCGTTGCGCGGAGATGACGATTCTCGAGCACCAGCGCCCGGTGCCCGGCGACCGTCGACGCGGTCACAACGGCGCGGCTCATGGGCGCTTCCTCAACGCCTCGACGATGAACGACTTGCCAGCAATACAGAGCGTTTCAAGTGAATACCGCCAGTCTTGCGGATCAAGATCGTAGAAAGCGAGCGGACGCTTCCACGAGAAACGAAGGTCCCGCCAAGTGAGCAGGCCGGCACGCCAGTAGGCTGCCAGCGCGCGTCCCTCTGGCCGCAACACGATGTGTCGGAAGTCGCCGGTCCGCGGCGAGATCGGGGTCACACACTGGCCGATCAGGTCGAGGTAGTGAAGCCAGCACAGATCGACGCCGGCATAGGGCGCGGCATCACCGCCGCCCGAAAGCCGCGGGTTGGCTTCGATCAGCTTCACCCGGCCGTCGCGGTCGTCCCACTTCATCTCGATCTCGCAAATGCCGACGTAGCCGATGCGGCGCAGGAACTCGTCGCACACGCGGTCGGTATCCGGATCGGTGACGGGATGCGAGATCGTCGCGGGCCCGAAGCCGAGCGGGTCGCAGCGCAGTTCGCGAAACATCGCGTGCCCAATCCGGCGGCTGTTGGCGTCGTAGCAGGCAAGGTAGACACGCTTGTTGGTGTCGGGCCCTGTGATGATCTCCTGCAGGATCGCGTGCGGGTTCACCGTGGCAGCCTGGCGGTAGTAGTCGATAAGTTGGTCGCGGTCGTTCGCGACCGCGACTTTCTGGGACGCCAGCGGATGGCCGGCCGGGAACTTCTGCCACTGCCGGAAGTGTGTCGGCTTGAGCAGACAGGGGTACTGCACCTCGCGAGAGAACCTCACGATCTCGGCTGCGGTATGGATCTCCTCGGTCCTCGGCATCGGCATGCCCTGACGGGATGCGAGGTCGTATTGGCTCTGTTTGTCGGCAAGCAGCCCCTGGACCCGCCAACCAGGCGACAGGAGGTAGTGCTGCGCCAGTCGATCGGCGTGATTGGCCACCGCGGTCACGAACTGATCGGAGCTCAAGATAAGCGCCGGCCGCGCGCCCATCGAGCGCGCGAGATCGATCATGAACTGCAGCCATTCGTCGGATTCGCCATCCGGGTTCGGGCAGCGCAACGCCTTGCCGTGCGCGGATCGGAAACCGGGCTGGTGCGGATTGGCATCGAACGATGCCACGCGCACGCCACGACGCTTCAGCGTCCGCACGCCGAGCACGCCGGTCTGGAACGCGCCGGCGATCACGGCCGGCGGCCAGTCGGGCCGGGCCGTCGAGACGTTGGCGACGCCGCTCGTGTCTTCAGCCTGCGGCACGAAGCGCCTCCCGTCGGCGACGTGGCAGCATACCGAAATAGAGGTCTTCGTGCGCCCTGACCGCGTGATCCAAGGTGTATTGAGAGGTGGCTTTTGCCGCCGCGGCCTCGCCGATTCGGGTCCGGCGATCGGGATCGCTGGCGAGCCTGACGATGGCGCTGCTCATGGCGTTGATGTCGCCGGGCGCAAATAGCTGGCCGTCCCGATCCTGCTCGATGAATTGCGGCGCCTCACCCACAAGGGTGGACACGACCGGCTTCGCAGCGACCATCGCCTCCAGGATAGATATCGACATCGCTTCCCAGAGGGAGGGTTGGAAGTAAATGTCGAACGTCGGCAAGGCGCGTTCAGCCGCGTTCTCCATCCACCCGGGAAACGACACCACATCATCGAGACCGAGCTCGCTACGTTTCTTCAGAAGCTCTGGCCGCAGCATCCCTTCACCGACCACCACGAACTGCACGTCACTCCGGGCGTCGCGTACCTGTCTTGCTACCGCGAGAAGATCGAACAGACCCTTCTGCGGAATCAGCGTGCAGATGGTTCCGACGAGAATCCCGCTGGCGGCCCCGAGGCCCTGCCGAAAGGCCGGCTCGCCCGCGCGGCTCTTGGGAAGTGATACGCCGTTGCGAATCACTTCGATGGCCGTATCGCTTAGAGCGAAAACTGAAGTGATCTGTTCGCGTTGTACTTTGCCGACGGCGACTAGTCGGTCGGCGAGCCGCGACGCGATCCGTTCGATCCAGAGCTCACGAGCGGGTCTATGTGGGTAATTGCCGAAGTGGAAGGTGTGGACGAGGCGCACGCCCGGCGACAGCACGCGGCAGAGCCCCGCGTCGGCAAGCGCGTGAGTGGTGTGGCTGTGAATAACATCAATCTGCTTGTCGCGGACGAAACGGCGCAGTTTCAAGCCGGCGAGATAGTCGACCTTTTGCGGGCTGCCAAGCACCGAAATGTCAATGCCTTCTGCAGCTAGCTCGCGCCCAATCGGGCCGAGCACGGTCAGGCAGCAGATGCTGACGTTGAACCGGTCGCGATCGAGCGCGCGCGCCAGGTCGCGCACGACCACCTCTGCGCCGCCAAGGCCCAGACCCGTCGTCAGGAGGAGAAGGTTGATGCGGTCTGAGTGGGGCATTACTGAGAGCACCAGCGCGGAGCGTCGCTGGTGTAGAAATAGTTCTCGATCGCCTTCGACATCACTTGGTGGCCGGTCGTCGTCCAGTGCATGTCATAGTCGAAGAACAGGCGTTCCGATCCGCTGTAGGCCTTGAACGTTGGCGTGGTATCCAGCAGCCGGATACCTTTGGACCCGGACATCGCCTGAATCGTCTTGATGCTGGTGTCGGACGGCCTGGCATCTTTCGGCATGAACGAGAACCGGCCCGGCACCCACTCAGTGTCGTTCACCTGATGCGGCCAGGGATACACTGTCAGCAGGAACGCCATGCCCTTCGCGGCCGCATACTTGTTCATCTGGTCGATGCTCTCGAAGACTGCTTCCCACTGCTTCGTGCGATCGACATCGCCTTCGAGCGTGTGAGCCACGATTTCGGCGTCAGCCCGGGTCACCAGATCCCTGACCGTGATCTCGCGATAGCCGAGCGAACGCGTGGCATAGAAGAGCGCCGCGCGCGTAAAGAACAAGTGCCTCTCGGTCCAGCCCCGGAGTTTGTCGACCGGCGAGTCCGGATCGCCGAGCTGGGGGACCGCGACGATCTCGCCGTTCGGGCCGCGCACCGCCTGGTGGCGGTACGCCGTCTCCTGCGCCAGGTCGCTGACGTCGAGATTCAGCACCACCATGTCCGGGTTGAGTGACTGCAGCTCTTTCAGTTCGATAAACGACAGGATCGGCGCGTAGCTGTCGACGCCGCCGTTCAGCACCTCGATTTTGCGCCCGCACGTGCGACCGCCGAGATTGAGGGCGTTCTGCAACTGCACCGAGAAGGTCTGATCGTCGGCGACTCCCTTGCCCATCGTGAAGGAATCGCCGAGCATCAGGATGCGATAAGTGCCAGGCGGCTTCTCGACCGCAGCTTCAGCCCCTCGTAGCCCGAGTGCGTTGACGCGCTGGACATACGAGAAGTCCCGCTGGTTCAATTCGGAGTACGAATCAGGGACCAGCTTGTGATGACGCGACTGATCTGGCACCAACGGCGGCGACAACGGCCGGATCAGGATCCAGCCCGCCGCGAGGTCCAGCACCAGGTAGGTGATGGCCACCGAGCAGAACGCCAACCAGAGGTTGAGGACCAAGGCGCGGTGACGGGTCGGCAGCAGCAAGTAAGTCGCGAACAGGGCGACAAACCCGAGTATCAAGGCCGCCCCCGCGGCCATGGCCGCGGGGCCCAGACTGCCTTCGATGAAGACCTGCTCGCCGATCAGCGCCACGGCGGCTGCCGCTGTCAGCACCGCGAGCCCGAGAATCACCTTTCGCATGTTCGTCCCTGATTGTCTACCGCGCTAGAAGACCGTATAGATGAACGGCGCCAGCGCTGACCCCTGCGCGAACACCAGCAGCGCACCGACCATGACCATCACCAGGATGACCGGCATCAGCCACCACTTTTTCCGTTCCTTCATGTACGCCCACATTTCGCCAAACAGACCCATCGGTTCCTCCTAAAACTGTCGCTTGAGGTTGCCAGCGCGGTGCCCTTTGGCCCGCGGCTTCCAGTAACTGTCGTTGGCCGGTGCGTGCACCATCGGGTTGCCGCCGGCGAGTCGCCGCACAAACCCGATCGGTGTGAGCACCAGCAGGTACATCACAGCCATCACGATCGGCGTGGTGACTTTCGAGATCGCGTGCGCCAGCGCCATCCAGGCTCGTTCCACCGGGCCGAGCAAGGTCGGCACGGCGAGGCCGGCAAGCGCGAGCACGCCGCCGAGCGATCCGAGCACCGTCGTGGTGAGCGGATGGCCGCGCCACCAGGCAATGCCGGCGAACACGAGGAACGCCCCGCCGACCGTGAACCCGAAGCGGCGGCCCTGTGCCGCGGTTAGTCGAGCTGGAATTCCTGCTGCCATTCATCGGTCTCCTTCCACTCCGGTTGGTCGTCCTTCTCGAGCACATAGGGGCCGAGGACCAGGACGTCGATATGGGTGCGCATGAAGCAGCGGTAGGCGTCTTCTGGCGTGCAGACAATCGGCTCGCCGCGCACGTTGAATGAGGTGTTGATCAGGACGGCACACCCCGTTCGTTTCTCGAATGCCTTGATCAGGCCGTAGTAGCGCGGGTTGGTGTCTTCGGTCACGGTCTGGATGCGCGCCGAATAGTCGATGTGGGTAATGGCCGGAAGATCCGATCGCGGAACATTCAACTTGTCGATGCCCCACAACTCGCTTTGCGCGGCGGTCAGCGGAATGCAGCGCTCTTTCTTCACCGGCGCCACCAGCAGCATGTACGGCGAATCGCAATCGATCTCGAAATAGTCGGCAACCCGTTCACGCAGCACCGAGGGCGCAAAGGGGCGAAACCCCTCACGGAACTTGATCTTGATGTTCATGTCGGCCTGCATGCGCGGACTGCGTGGATCGCCGAGAATGCTGCGCGCGCCGAGCGCCCGCGGTCCGAACTCCATGCGGCCATCAAACCAGCCGACGATTTTGCCGTCGGCAAGGTGACCGGCAACGCGGTCGAGCTGAGTGCGCTCGTCCAGGCGCTCGGCTTTCGCGCCGACCGACGACAGATAAACCTGGATCTCTTCGGGCGTGAATTCAGGACCGAGGTACGACCCTTTCATGGCGTCCTTGCCCGGCGTGACCACGCGTGGCTGTTTGAAGTGCCGGTGGTGGATTAATTGCGCTACGCCCAGGGCGCCGCCGGCATCGCCGGCCGCCGGTTGAATCCACAGTCCCTTGAATGGGCCCTCGCGCAGCAGCCGGCCATTGCCGACGCAGTTGAGAGCGACGCCGCCAGCCAGGCACAAGTAGTCTGCGCCCGTCCGCTTGTGAGCGGTATGGGCCATCCGCAGCATCACTTCTTCACACACGGCCTGGACCGATCGGGCCAGGTCCATCTCCTTCTGCGTGAGCTTGCTTTCGGGCTGGCGAGGCGGACCACCGAACAGGTCGTCGAAGGCCGCGCTGGTCATGGTCAGGCCAGTGAGGTAGTTGAAATACTTCTGGTTCAACTTGAACGAGCCGTCCGGCTTGAGATCCATCAACTCGCTGAGAATCTTGTCGACGTATCTGGGCTCGCCGTACGGGGCCAGGCCCATCACTTTGTATTCACCGGAATTGACCTTGAAACCGGTGTAGTAAGTCAACGCGGAGTACAACAGGCCAATGGAATCGGGCCAATGCAGCTCGTCGAGGATTTCCAGCTCGTTTCCGCAGCCCATGCCGATCGACGCGGTCGCCCACTCGCCGACGCCGTCCATCGTCAGCACGGCCGCGTTCTCATAGGGCGACGGGAAGAACGCGCTCGCGGCGTGTGACTCGTGGTGTTCGGCATAGAACAGCTCGCCGCTGTAGCCCAGTGCATCACGAAGCTGCTTGTCGATGTAGAGCTTGTCCTTGATCCACAGCGGGCCGGCCAGCAGGTAAGAACGGAATCCGCGCGGCACCACGCCGAGGTAGGTCTCGAGGATGCGTTCGAACTTCAGCAGCGGCTTGTCGTAGAACCCGACCGCGGAAATGTCAGCTATCGAGATACCTGCCTGACGAAAGCAATACTCCACCGCCCGTGCGGGAAAGGCGGCATCTCCCTTCTTTCTGGTGAAACGATCCTCCGACCCGGCGGCGACGATCGTACCGTTCTTGAGCAAGGCGGCCGCGCTGTCGTGGTAGAAAGCGGAGATTCCGAGAATGTACTGATCGCGCATCGGGGTGTCTGGTCTCACTTCCGCAGGACGAATCGATCGAGAACGAGTACGTCGAGGCCGGTGCCGTAGAACACGCGCACCGCATCGCGCGGACTGCAGACGATCGGCTCGTGAAAGCCGTTGAACGAGGTATTGACGAGATACGGCATGCCGGTGGCGTCGCGGAATGCCTCGAGCAGCCGCCTGAAACGTGGCGGGCCACTTTCGCTGCCCACCGTGTGGAGACGGATTGACGCGCCCGACGAGGGCAGCACGTGCGCCAGCGGCGCGGGCTGCAACGGACGGTAGTCGTACTCCATAAAATGTGCGGTTGGCGGACCGGCGAAGTGAGTGCCGGCGGCTTCCTGCAACACGCTCAACGCATAGCCGCGCCACGGTTCCCGCCGCTTGAGGAAGCGATTGAGGTTCTCGAGCACGTACGGCGCGGCAGGGTTGGCGAGGATGCAGCGCGCCCCGAGCGCACGGTGGCCCCATTCCATCGCACCATCGAACCAGCCCACCAGATAGCCCTGTTGCAGCGCCTGCACGGCCGCACCGACCGCGTCGTCGGATTCCAGCTGGTATTGGAGCTTGCAGTTGTCCAGGGTCTGCTTGATTTCATCGCGCGAGTAGCACGGTCCAAGAAATGGCGGTGCGAGCGACGGGGGCGCGTTGAGGGCGTACTTGGCCGCGCCCACGGCCAGACCACTGTCGCCCGGATCTATCGGGACAAAGACCTCCGCGAACAGCCCTGACTGCGCAATCTGCGTATTGATGGACGAGTGATAGAAGAAGCTGCCGCCGAGGCACAACCGATCCGCGCCGACCGCGGTCCGGACGTCCGACAGGAAATCGACAAACAGTTCACCGAGCCGCTGTTGGAACGCCGCCGCCAACGACGCACGCACGTCGCTGTCGGGACCGCGATCGCCGGCCAGCCGGATCTCGATTCGCCGTTCCAGGTCGGGGTCGACGACCAACGCACCGTCTGCACGATGAAGCAGGCGATCGGCATCGGCGTCGCGATGTCCGGGCTGCAGCCGTGCCAGCGCCTCAAACTGCTGATCACCTGAGGGCAAGGCGAACCCAAAGGCCGCAGCAAGGCGCGTGTACAAGCTGGCAAAGCAGGCGCCGGTATTCGCCACGTCGACGCGATGCATCGTTTCGCCATCGCCTCGATATACGCTGAGCCCGGGCGACTCGTGATCGCACACGATGATCGCCGCGCGCTCGAAGGGCGATGTCAAGTACGCCGTGCAGGCATGGGCCAGATGATGGTCGATGTACTCAAACAGTAAGTTCGACCGCCGGCCGCCCGGATTGTCGGCCGCGACACTCCGGGTGATATCTCCACGAGTGCGGCCGAGCCGCTGGAGTAGCAGGTCCATCGCTTCATCCGGAAGGCCGGTGGAATTGACACCAGCGCTGCGGACCCGCGTCACGCGCTCCTGCGAGCACGCTGCGAGTAGGCGTCCGCCGTCAGCCAGTGCTACTGCGCCATGGCGCATGCCACCAGCAATGCCGGCAATCAGCACGAGGAAGGCTCCAAATCACCGAACTCACCCACGACTTTCACTTCGACCATGGCTGTCATTGGCTTCGGACGCTCTGATTGAGGCTGGTCAGCGTCTCCGCGGCCAGGTTCGCTTCACGGGTGGTGGGCATGAGATCGACCTGCTGCTGCAAGTGCTGAACGGCTTCCTCACGACGGTTCAGCGACAGATAGACCATGCCGAGGTGGTAATGAATGCAGTAGATGTCTGGCTTGGCCGCCAGCGCCGCCTGCAAGGGGGCCACCGCCTCAGCGCCTCGGCCGGCGCGGTATAACGACCAGCCATAGGTGTCGAGCGCATCGGGGTTCTGCGGCCGCAATTGCAGCGAGCGCGCCGCGAGCGCGACGGCGCGACGCGGGTCGCCATCCGGCGACTCGGCAATCAGCCAGGCGGCGGCGTTGTAGACTTCGGGATTGTTCACGCCGCTCTCGGCGCCCGCCAGATAGTGACGCAACGCTTCCTCGGGACGCCCCGCGCGCTCGGCGAGCAAGCCACGATTGTAGTCGCGCGCGCGGAGGTAGGAGTCGTAGGTAATCGCGGTCGCGGCTACCACGCCCACCACGGCGGCAACGGTCGCCAGTCGCCGCCATCGGCTGAACGACAGCACGGCGATCGCGCTGACGATGCCGGCGGCGCCGGCGCCGATGTCAGCAACCTCGACGTTGCGATCGGCACGCAGCGACTGCTGCAGCTCATCGAGGCCGGCCGCTGCCAAGGCGCCCGCCGCCGCCAGCGAGATGCGCCCAGCGGCCGAAATCCCCGTGCGGCCCAGCAGCAGGCTAAGGACATAACAGATGGCGAACGACTGCATGAAATGCAGAACCTTGTCGATGCCGGGCAACCGCAGGGTCAGGGCATTCAGCGGCAGCGACCCCAGATTCTCGAGAAGCACAACCCCCAGGACCGCGATCAGCCCTGCGGCCACCAACAGCCATGCTGCGCGCGGGTTGCGTCTTGCGATCACGCGACGGCCTCCACCGGGTCGGGCCGCGCCCGCCGCCTGCCGCGCGGGTCCACGTGCCTGGCACCGCCCTTGACCTGGCGCCGGTGGCGGAGATCGTCGACGAACTTCACCAGTCGGCCGCGAATCGTCGCCGGATACACCGTCAGCACCACGCGCCGCCGTACGGAGTCAGTCCACTGCGCTTCCCACTCGTAGGGCTCGCCCGGAAAGTCCATGCGCGCAATCCCGCGCGCACACAGGTTCTCGATGAGACGCGCGCGCAAGACGGTCGCGGGACCGAGCGACCGATACGCGTTGTCGTAGCTGGTCTTCAGGTAGTGATATCCGGCGCGCGTCAAGTAGCCGAGGTTGTACGCGATTGGGCGGGAGTTAAGGGTCATCCACTGCAAGTGCAGACGACCCGTACCCAGCGCCTCCCGGCCAAAATCCCGATAGAAGCCGGCCTGGTGTGCCACCGCCGTGATCGCGCTACCGAACGAATGCTTCCAACTGGTCCGCTCAACCTGCAGCACGGCCTCGAAAGCCGCCTCGAAATGGCCGGCGTCGCTCAGCTCGCGCACTTGCAGGAGACCGCTGCCGGCGAGCTTGCGCTCAGCCCGCTTCAAGTGGTTGCGAAACTTCGCGCTGCGGGCCGACAGGTAGGCGTCGTAGGAACGGGGCAGGTCGAGCACATACGCCGATAGCCCGTCGCGGATCGCATGCGCGTGAGACCGCGCCGTCAGCGAGCGTTGCAGCGCAGGCACCAGCGGGTTCTCCGCGAGTAGTCGTGCCATGCGGAAGCAGTCCCATTCAGCCTTCAGCGCAAACAACGTCGACACCACCGCTTGGACACTGTCATCGTCGAGCGACTGCAACAGCAGATCGCTGTGCGTGTTGTAGTCCTCTGACAACGGCGCAAGCAGCGAAACGCGCTGGCCCATCACCGTGAACGATCGCAGTACCAGCGGGATAATCCCAACCAGCGTGCCGTCGCGCTCGAGGCGAACGAGAAACCCGCGATCGCGGGGTCGCAGGTGGTGACGAATCATCGCCACCGTCCAGTCGTACGAAGTTGACGGCTCATTGGACTGGGAATTGAAGAGCGCCTCCCATTGCGGTCGCAATGCCGAAAGGTCGCCAAAGGTCTCGGTCACGGTGACCGTCACGGCGTTACCTGTTGGAGCGACAGAAGCCATCTCAGCGGTTCACAATACGGGCTCGAAACGTAGCTCCGTCGCCATCGCCCGCAGCGCAATCCGATCCAGTTTTCCTGCACCCGGCAACTTAGGCAGCTCGCTCCGCAAGACTATCTTCAACGGCACTTTGTGCGGCGGCAACCGAGTGGCGCAGAAGGCGCGCAGCGTATTCTGCAGATCGTCAAGCGGCGTCTTGAGCGCCACGAAAGCCACCGGTGCTTCGCCGAGCAGATCATGCGCGGCGCCGACCACTGCAGCCTCGAGGACCGCCGGGTGCGCGTGCAGGACGTCTTCGATCTCTTTCAAGCCGACTCGGTGCGCGCCGACTTTGATCATGTCGTGACGCCGGCCGACCAGATGGAGATAGCCGTCCTCGTCGAGGTAGCCCAGATCGCCCGTGAGAAAGCCTGCGGCGCTGAAGCGCAGCGCGGTTTCCTTGGGATCATTCCAGTAGCCGCACGAGATGTTCGCACCGCGAGCCACCAGCTCGCCGACTTCGCCAGTCCGGGAACGCTCCCCGGTGTCATTCACGACGACAATCTCGACATTGGGGATGGCACGACCGATCGAGCCGAGCTTCCGTGACAGATCCGCCGGCGGCAAATACGTCAGCCGTGCCGCCGCCTCCGTCGCGCCATACATCACGAAAAATTCCGCCGTTGGACCTCTCTGCAGCCATTCCGTGATCCGAGGCGCCGGCAACGCGCCGCCCGCCACCGTGACATAGCGGAGGTGAGGAAGCGGCACTTCCTCAAGGTTCGACCGATGCAGCATCAGCGTAAAAGTTGACGGCACCCCGGCAAACCCGGTCACGCTGTTGACCTGCATCGACGTCAGCACGACATTCGGGAACGCCGCTCGATTTTCGATGACCACTGAGCCGCCGACCAACATGTGCGTATGCAGCAGCGACAGGCCGTACACGTAGTAGAAGGGCAACACGCACATCACGCGATCGGCCGCAGTCAGGCGGAGGTAGGACACGATCGAGCGGGCATTGGACGCCAGGTTGCGGTGGGTCAGCATCACGCCGCGCGGTTCGCCGGTACTGCCTGAGGTGTAGATGATGGCCGCAAGATCCTGATCGATCGGACGCGCCGGAACCGGGTCATCCGGACACGCGGCCAGCGCCGCTGCAAGCGAGATCAATGACGGCTGATTCTTCCGCTCGGCCGAGTCAGCGACGAACAGGCTGGCTACGGACGCGATGGGACTATCGTCGCGAAGCCCGCGTGCCGTGGCGGCGTCGATGACCGCCGCGCGCGGTGAGCAGTCAGTCACCGCGTGTGCCAGCCGATCGTTGCGCAAACCCGAGGCCATCGGCACGGCAACGGCGCCTGCCTTTAGCACGCCGAAGTACGACGCCGCCATCTCGATGCCGTTGTCGAGAGCGATCACGACGCGATCGCCTCGAGCGACTCCGTGTTGGCAAAAGAGGTTGGCGTAACGGTTGGCCAGGCGATCGAGCCCGCCATACGAGATCTGCTGCGACGGTTCGATCATCGCGACGGCATCCGGCGTTCGCTGCGCGGCCTCTTCAACCCAACGGTGAACCAGCATGCTCACGAAGTCCTGGTCGCGGCCAACGCGCGCATGACGGCCGGCCGGCCGACCGGTAAAAAGCGCAACGCCGACCAATACATTCGCCGGAAAGACTCGACCATCGATACCGCAACGCGGCGCAAGGGGGGGGGCGCCCAAGCGGCGACGAACAAGCCATACGCCGGATGCCCGTAACGAGCGCAGCGGGCAAGGTGTCGGCGCGCTTGCTCAAGGCGACGGCGACGACCGGCCGTCCCTTCATGCAAGAGCATCGGCACTGCAACCGCGCGATGCAGATGCGCAAGGTGCGCGTCGATTCGACGTCTGTTCTTCAGGTAATACTCGCGGTCCGACAGCGCGTGGCGCCGCACGATGCGCAGCAAGCCCTGTTGCTTGCGCATCCAGACGTACTTGCCATTCGCGTTAGCGGTGGTCGAGATTTGTCCGTCGTGATACCGCAGCTTGTAGGTGGGCACGTCTACAAAGCAGACCTTGTGACGACGAGTGATGCGAAGCAGGTAGTCCACCTCCTGCCAATGCCTAACCGCGACATTCCGTTCGCCACAGTCCGCGATCATCGATCGCCGGAACATGACGCTGTTCTGGCACAGCACCAGGTTGAGCAAGTAAGTGTCGAACACGTTGCCGAAGTAGACCTTGCGAGACGATGCGGTCTGGTCATCGAGCAGCAACCTCGCCGGCACCGCAATCGTTGCCGCGAGATCGGCGTTGGAGCTGAACATTCGGTCGTAGGTGATCGCCGGATCGCGGTACGCAGAGTGGTGATAGGTCTTGAGGTGATATCGCTCGATAATGCCGTTCGAGTCGAACCCGGTCATCTCGCCGCAGACCAACGCGACGTCGAGATGGCGATCGAGGAGTTGGGCATTGATCTCGAGCGAAAACGGGTACAGCAAATCGTCGGAATCGAGAAAGGACAGGTAGTCCCCAGTGGCCTGCCGCATGCCGACATTCCGCGCATGAGCGACGCCGCCATTTACGGTCTTCACGTACCGAATCCGATCCCCGTACTTGCGCATGCGGGCTTCGGTATCGTCGGTCGAACCATCGTCAACCACGATGATCTCGGCTGCCGGGAGCGTCTGGTTCAAGGCCGAATCGATCGCGTCGCAGACCAGATGGGCGCGGTTGTGCGTCGGTATCACGATCGAAACCGTGGCCTTGCTCACGGCACCCTCGGCCGCGCAGCCTGGTCGAGCCAACGGTGGACGAGTCTGCTCAAGGAGTAGTCGCCGCAGCGACGCGGTCGACGATCGTGCGGATGGTTGCCGGCGCGGATGCGACCGGCTGGCGACGAATAAAATGGTGGTGCACGAGCTGCGTCGACAGAATGCCGACAACGGCCATGTTGTCGGCGTTTGAGAACTGCCCGGCGGAGGCGCGCGATTCGCACTTGGCCAGCAGCCGGCCGACCGCCTCTGGCTCGAAGCAACCGGCCTCGCGGATCGCCTGGGGACCGGCCACTTCGCTGATCCATTCGCGGCCTTCGGCGGTGGCGAACGACAGGGCATCCGGAGCGCGATAGGGCTGCTTCGGCCGCTCCAGAATCTCCTTTGGCACCAGGTCTCGGGCGGCGCGCTTGAGCACGTGCTTTTCGTCGAGCACCCGGAGCTTGTAAGAAGGCGGCAGTGATTCGGCGAGTGCCACCACGCGCCGGTCGAGGAACGGGAAGCGCCCTTCGACCGAGTTCGCCATCAGCATGCGATCGCCCTGCGATGACAGGAGGTATCCGGACAGCAGTGTCTGCACTTCGAGATACTGATCCTGGGCGAGCGGAGTCCACCGCCCGAACTCCGGTGGCAGCCGGTCCAGCAGAGCCGCCCTCGCATCGGTGGCGGCCAGTCGCGCTCGCAGGTCAGCCGAGAACAGTCGCTTCAGGGCGCCGGTACTGCTCCATCGCGGATCGTGGCCAAAACCCGGCTCGTGCCTCCGCTCAAGCGCGCGGCCGAAGAACTGACGGGCGATCGCCTGCTGCGAGACGGGCGACCGCTCGAGGTACGGATACAGACGCTCGAGTAGGCGCGGCCGCCAGCTTGAGTCCGGCTGCGCCGCCCAAAAGCGGCGGACCTTGGCTTCGCGGAACAGATCGTAGCCGGCAAACATCTCGTCGGCGCCTTCCCCGGTCAGCACGACCTTGATCCCCGTCTCGTGCACGAGCTTCGACAACAGGAACAGGGGCGCGGGCGCAGTCCTCAGCACCGGGCTCTCGGTGTGGCGAATTACCTCCGGGAAGACGCGCGCGATGTCGCCGCGCGACACTCGTAGGTCGAAATGCTCACTGCCGAGACGATCGGCCATCACGCGCTGAAACGGCGACTCGTCGTACTCGGCATCGTCGAAGCCTAGTGAGAAGGTGTGGAACTTCGATCCCTTCGCGCGCAGACCCAGTGCCGCGATCAACGAGCTGTCGAGCCCGCCAGACAGGTAGCTGCCGACCGGCACGTCGGCCCGTAACATGCGCAGCCGAGTCGCTTCTTCGAGCGCCACTCGTACTTCTTCCGCCGCATCGTCGATAGATCCGGTGAATCCCGACTGCCGATCAACTGGGTAGCCCGGCTCCGATGATCGAGCGCGGCGTTCCTGGTGTCGTTCGTAGACCCGGACCGAGCCGGGCTCGACCTGCTCGATGCCTTCGAACACGGTACGTGGCGACACCGTGGACCACAGCGTGAAGACCTGGTCGAGGCCGAACGGATCCAGGCGACGGGGCAGCGACGAATCCGCCGCGAAGATCGCCTTCACCTCGCTCGCAAAATAGAGGCGTCCGTCATGTTCGGCGACGTAGAGCGGGCGAACGCCCAACGGATCGCGCGCGAGCACGAGCGACCGGCGCTCGGCATCCCACAGGGCAACGGCCCACTGGCCGTTCATCCGCTTGAAGGCCTCGTCGCCCCACTCCTCGTAAGCGTGGACGATCACCTCGGTGTCGCTGCGTGTGCGAAACGCATGGCCGCGCGCCACGAGCTCGTCGCGTAGCTCCAGGTAATTGAAGATCTCGCCGTTGAACGAAATCCATAGTGTCTGTCGTTCGTTGGTTAACGGTTGCTGGCCGGCGGCGAGATCGATGATCGAAAGCCGAGCGTGGCTCAGGCCGGCGTCGTTGTCACGATAGAGGCCGAATTCGTCCGGCCCGCGATGCGAGAGTGCGCCGGCCATGAGCGCAAGGGTTTCGCGCGACGGCGGAGCGAGGCCGGCGCGGCGGTTGATCACGCCGGCGATGCCGCACATTAGTCGCCGATCTCCCGAACCGGCTCGACCAGCTGCGGCCGCGCATGGAGGTAGCGCGTGGTCCGGCGCTTCTGATCGATGTCCCGGTACACGCGCACTACCTGGTCCTCGGTAAGGCCGGCCGCGGCGGCGGTGTCGGCCGCCGGCAACGAATGGTTGTGGCCGTAGAGGCAAAGATCCATCTGGTGATACGGCAGGGCGAAGTAGTACTCCTCCTGCGTCTGCGGCATGGAGAAGGTGTCGGTCGTCGGTGGACGTCGCCGAATCTCGTCGGGAACGCCGACGTACTCGGCGATCGCGTACACCTGAGTCTTGTAGAGATGCGCGATCGGCTTAATATCGGCGCTGCCGTCGCCAAGCTTGACGAAGAATCCCTGATCGTACTCGAGCCGGTTCGGCGTGCCGGACACGACGTAGTTCAATCGATCGGCGTGGTAGTACTCCATCATCTTGCGGACGCGCTGCTTGAAGTTCGTCGCCGCGATCATCTGCAGGTATGCGGCCGCCGTCATGCGCGAGGTGCGGGTCTCTCCCGACGGGCTCTCCACCGTCAACTCCGACACGTTGAGGCGGTCGCCGTCAAGGATGGAGGGCAGCGTGATCTTATGCTTCCAGCCGTCGCCGTACTCCGGAAACGTCTGCTGGATGGCCTCGCGCTGGCGCGCGTAGCAGCCGGCGGCCTCCAGCGTGCCCGCGATGTCCTCGACCATCACTGGCATCCCGAGCTTCGCCGTCAGCGCCCGGCCGAGCGTCAGCGAATCGGACGACGAGTCGCGCTCCGGCATCAGCAGCGCCTGCACTCGGTCGGCACCGAGCGCGCGGGCGCACAGGCATGCCACCACGGAACTGTCGATGCCGCCCGACACACCGACGACCACGCCGCGCCTGCGCAATGACGTCACCTGGGCGCGGATCGCTCGTTCGATAGTGGCCGCCGCGGCGGCAGGATCAATGTTCAGGCGGCTTGCATCCACTGCTCGTCGATCTCCCAACTTTTCCCCTCACTTTTCAAGAAACGGGGCGCGCGTACAGAGCTTCGCCCTCTCAGTTACAGCCTGGAGCCAAGCCTGGCCGGCTCGACCGCCCGGCGGGTCGCTACCCCAAAAAAGTCGGCGCCGACTCATTTCTCGGCTCGACGCCACCAAAACCTGAGCTTTCCCTGAGCTCCGTAGAGGAGTCGACCGGAGGCAGGATGCGTCCCGAGACCGGCCTATCGGTCCGATCTAATGGGGCCGCTCCCGGTCAAGCAGGTCGGTGATGCGTCCGAAGCTGAACTCCCCGATCAACCGTCTTAGCCGGGATTCGGTCTGGTCCAGGTGGTAATAGTGCCTTAGCCGCGACAGGGCGGACGCTCGGATTCGCGGCTGATCCGGGTCAATTTCCCAGGGATGAACGTAGAAGATCGCCGGTTGCCGTTCTTCCCGGTTGAGTGCGGCAATGCCCCGGCGGGTCCACCAATATGGCAGCAGCCGGAAATAGCCACCGCCTCCAATGGGAAAATTCACTCCGCCGCGCGCAATCGTGGACCCAGGCAGTTCCCATATTGATCCGCCCTGGCGCCGCACTTCGTGGATGTGACGCGACCACGAGGGGATGCCGTAACGGTCGTGGCGAATCGGATAGATGCTCGAATCGTAACGATAGCCTTCGGCGACGAGGACATCGAGGGCCCACAGCGAACGGTCGGTGATCGAGAAACTCGGGGCGCGGTAGCCGTCGACCTTGACCCCGGACGCATCCTCAATGGCGCACTTGGCCCGGCGTAGATCGGCGGCAAAACTCTCCGGCGTCTTGTCGTAGACGAGTCCGTGATCGTAGCTGTGCGAGGCGAGTTCGTGACCGTCGGCGTGAATCCGCTTGACGAGCTCGGGGAAGCGCTCGGCGACCCAGCCGAGGACGAAGAACGTGGCCTTGACCTCGGTTTCGCCGAACAGCGCCAGCAGCCGTTCGGTGTTGCGGCAGACCCGGCTCTCCATTGAGGCCCACTGCGACTGCGGAATGGATTTGGCGAAGCCGGAGACCTGAAAATAGTCCTCGACGTCCACCGTCAGCGCGTTCAGCACGGATGCCATGGCGGCCTAGGAGCCTGCCCGCACGAGCACGGTCTTCACGGTTTCGAGCGTGATAAACAAATCAAGGCCCGGTGACATGTGCTTGATATAGAACAGGTCGTACTGCAACTTCTCGATGGCGTCGTTGACGCTCGATCCGTACGGATGCCGCACCTGCGCCCATCCGGTCACGCCGGGACGCACGACGTGGCGCTGACCGTAGAACGGGATCTGCTTGGTGAGCTCGGCCACGAATTCGGGCCGTTCGGGACGCGGCCCGACAGCGCTCATGTCGCCTCTCAGGACGCTAAAGAGCTGCGGGAGCTCGTCGAGTCGCGTGCGCCGCAGGAAACGCCCGACCGGCGTCACCCGCGGGTCGTGCGCCTGGGCCCACACCGCACCGGTCGCGGCCTCGGCATCGACATTCATCGACCGGAATTTCCAAATCGTGAAAGGCTTGCCGTCTTTGCCGACTCGCGTCTGGGTGTAGAACACCGGCCCGGGCGAGGTCAACCGCACTGCTATGGCCACCATCGCCATCACAGGCAGCATTAGGCCCAGGCCAATGAGTGACAGCGCGATATCGGCGCCGCGCTTCGCCAGCGACAGCCCTACGCCCTTGCGGAAGCCCTCCGAGAAGATCATCCAACTCGGACGTAGGTTCTCTACCGCGATCTTTCCGGTGTATTGCTCGTAGACCGACGCCAGGTGGTCAAACCGGACACCCTGGTTGAGCTTCATGGCGAGCAGCTGATCCATGGGCAGCTTTCCGCGAGCGTCGGCAAGACTCACGACAACACGGTCTACGCGCCGATCGCGGACGATGGACGGAATGTCGTCGATGGTACCGATAATGCCCGGATTGATCATCGGCATGCCAACCTTCTCGGGATCCGGATCGACAAAGCCCACCAGTTCCACGCCGAGCTCGCCGCGCCTGGAGAACAACTCGCGCGCGAGCGTGAGCGCCGCCGCGCTGGTGCCAACGATTAGCAGGCGCTCGGCCGGCGCCGCCCTCAGAGAGAGCCACTCGAAAGCAATGCGCCATCCCGCGACAACCCCGATGATCAGGATCGACGCCATGACAAACACTCCGCGGCCGATGATCAGCCGTGGATTCCAGAAGTACAACAGAGCCAGTACGAGCGACGCGCTACCGATGGCCCGTAACAGCCCCGAGATCATGTCGCGGCGATCGGCCAGCGTCCGCACGTCGTAGAGGTCGCAGTAGTGCAGGCAGACCTGAAGCACGCAGGCGATCAGTACGGCGCGCCAGCCGACCGTTGCCGCCGCTTCCCACCAGCCGGGCCAGCCAAAAGAAATCGTCGCGGCGAGGAGTACCGACAGCACAATCAAGAAGTGCTCGACGACCACGAGGGCCGTCCACCGGGAACTAAAATTTGCAGCAATGACGCGGGTCATGGATCGAGTCGGTTACCTCCTGGACTGCAAGCCGGGAGCCGAATCTGCCGTTCGGAATGATGGGCCTTTATCTGGCTCATCTGCAATGGCTTAGCCGGGTCGCATCCTGACAAAAGCATTGAAGTCTACGTGAAGGTTGAACGTAGTTACCGCTTTCGAGGCCCTAAAGTACCTTAATAAGGAGACTTTTTGAAGTGGCGACCGCGGGTATAATACCCCGGGATTTGAATTTTTCTCCCGCAGTGCCATCTGGTCATGATGAAATTCTTGATCGAATGCCATTCGGCATTTCGTGTTCGGATCCGTCGCCTGCCTTGCCTTGCCTCAATCGGCCTGCTGCTATCGGGCGGTGCGGCAGAGGCGCAGGACACTCAGGCTGTGGTCTCGGGCCACGAGCGTCTAACGTGGAATCAGCTTGTCAATTCGGCGGTGGATCTCGCCGATTACCGGTTCCTGGCGCGCATCGATGGTGCGCGCGTCGAAGTCGTCGAAGACGTAAGGTGTGCCTCGGAAGCACAGATTCTCGGCTTCGAGTGCTCTGCCCGGTTGCCGAAGCTTGAGCAAGGCCTGCACACGATTGAACTGGCGGCGCAGGTCGATGCCTACCCGCAGGGTCCCTGGTCGGCGCCGTTAAGCCTCAGCCGTCGTTCGGAACTCTCAACCTCGGCCTCGGCCCAGGGTGGCGTTCTGCCAGTCGAAGGTACCCGACTCGAATCCGTTCCGCTCCCGGGCTCGTTTTACCCCAGCAGCCTGGCCCCGTTGCCTGACGGACGCGTGCTCGTCGGCGAGAGGAGCGGACGCGTCCTGGTGATCGACGGTGACCGCGTCGCCGAGTACGCAGACCTGCGGGTGATGGCGCGCGGCGAAGAGCCAGAACTCCTGGCGATCGCCGCGCATCGTGATTTCGCCATCAATCGATCGATCGTCGTCGCCTATGCGATCCGCTCGGGTATGAGGGTTGCCAGGCTCACCGAATTGGCGGATAGGGTTGTCAGCCACGATGTAATCCGGGAGGGGCTCCCGATCAATCGACGCGACGCGGCAGCAGCGATAGGCGTTGGACCGGACCGAAAGATCTACGTTGCGACCGGTGGGGACACCGGCTCGAGCGATCCGCGGGCCGGAAAGGTTCTGCGAATGAATGTCGATGGATCCACGCCAACCGATGGTTGGCCGGCGCCGATCTTTGCGGAGGGTACGGCAAGGCCGGTGGCGCTGTCGTGGAGCAGCGACGAACGGACGCTCTGGGTCATCGGTATTGGCTCCGACGGCACCTCGTCGGCGAGCGCGCTCAGTGTGGGTAACCACTCCAACGCTGGCGGCATCGTGCGGCGCTATCAATTGCCCAACGGGGCCGCTGCGTCCGGCATCCGGCGTGCCGAGGCCTTCGACGAATTGGTCGTGCCCGCGGACGATGCCAGATCACTTCTGCGGCTGTCGTCAGACGCGGGCGCGACGATTGTCGCCAGTCAATGGCTCTTGAGAAATTCCTTCGACGGCATCGTAGCGATCGGGGCCGGACTCGGCGCCACCGTGTGGGTGGCAACGCGCGACCGTTTGCTTCGCGTCACCCTAGCGCAATGACGGTTAGGCGCTGTCCGCCTCAAATTCAGCCGGTATGAGCCAGGTGGCCAGACGGTCGCACTCGAGGGTGCCCGATCTGCTCCGCACGAACCGTCACGGCCCGGAACTTGTGGAACGGCATGTGGCACTGGTGCTTTCGCAGGAATCCGAGCAGCCGTTTGTAATCGTTGGGCGCCAAGTTAAAGACTTCGAGCAGGAGCTTGTAGCTGCCCTTGGTCTCGACCAGGCCGCGGCTCACGATGGCTCGGAGATCTTCACGCGTGAGGTCGCGCGACATGAATGGCTCATAGACAACCGTCCAGAACGATTCCCCGTTGAGGGCCATCCGCTCGTACAACGACTCGGACACGCGCTTCACTGGTGCGCGTTCAAACGACGCCGTCACCGTCGGCCAACGGCCGGCGACGTCCTTTGGCAAGTCAGTCGCAGGAATCACGCCGCCCCGCGCCCTGACGACCAGTCGTTCGACGACATTCTTCAACTCGCGCACGTTGCCGGGCCACGTGTGAGCGACCAGCCTCGCGACGGTTTCGTCCAGGAGTCGCGGTTCAGGCACGCGCATCGCATCACTCGAGAGGCGCACGAAGTGATCGAGCAACGCCGGAATATCCTCGACCCGCGCGCGAAGCGGAGGCACCGGTATGTGAATCACATTGAGCCGGTAGTAAAGGTCGTCACGAAACCGTTTATCCGCGACGTCTTCAATCAGGCTGCGGTTGGTGGCAGCGATCACGCGGACATCGACAGTGACGTCCGGCGTGGTGGAGCCAAGCCGCTGCACTTCGGCATTCTCGAGAAAGCGCAGCAGGACGGCTTGCATGCGGGGGGTCATCTCCCCAACCTCGTCCAGGAAGATCGTTCCGTGTTGGGCGCTCTCGATTAGCCCGCGCTTATCGCAGTACGCGTCCGTGAAACTGCCCTTCGCGTGACCAAACAGTTCGGACTCCAAGAGAGAATCGGGGACACCGGCGCAGTTGAGCGCGACAAACGGTGCGGAGTGCCGGCGGCTGCGTCGATGAATGAGGTTGGCAACGATTTCCTTGCCAACGCCGCTCTCGCCTGTAATGAGAACTTTCGCGTCAGAGCGGGCGGCGCATTCGATCTCCTGATCGATTGAAAGGATCGCTGCACTCGTCCCGATTAATTGCAGTTGCCGACGTTGGTCCGTAGGCGAAGCCAATGACATTCTCCAAACTCAAAGGAACGGCTACCTTATTCGGCCCTGGTGTCATTTGTCAACCCCTGTTGCAAAATTGTTACCAGTAAGACATCCGTAAGTAATACGCACGCGTAAAGATCTGCGTTTGAACAACTTACACAAAATTGCATGCCCTTCCCATCGAGTTCAAAAACCGCAACAAGGTCGTCGCGGAGGTGCACTCTTTGGCTACATGTCTTTGTTTGCCTCAGATTGTCTTCGCGCATCTGGTGCCTCGCGCGGCCTCCTTCAAATTTCGGCTTCAGGTTGGATAAATGAAGAACTTTCTTTCAACAGAGTAGGATTTACACGTTTTTGCAACCCGCCGGCCGGCCCGCATCCGTGCCATCCGCTTGGTACAAAACCGTAAGAGACCTGACAGTTTGGACGTTTGCCACCAGCCACTATCCGGTAAAAATGGGAATTGGAGTGAAAATGTCGGAAATGTGATCTAGGCAATCGGTTTGCAGCCCAACTGGGGTGTATATGGCGTCGCCACCCTCTTCTAAGAGCTGACAAGTGCCTAGACTGTTATCTCGCCGAAGTTCCGTTCTCTGGTTCACTGCACGAGCTATCGTCGCCGCGGCCTTCATGGTGGTCGGGACCACAATCGCCGAGGCAAGGCCCCTTCGTCTGTTGTGGGATGCCAATGCCGACGCGGCCACGGCCGGTTATCTGGTGTACGTCGGAACAGCCACCGGCAGCTATGGCATCGTGAACGGCACCGACGTCGGCAATGCCTTGCAATTCCAGGTTAATCTCACTCCCGGCACCACCTACTATTTCGCCGTGCGAGCGTATAACTCGAGCTATCTGCCTGGCCCGTACTCCACTGAACTCGTATTCTCAGTACCAAACGTTGCACCCGTACTCACCAATCCTGGCCTCGTTTCAAACGCACCGGGTGACACCGTGTCGTTGCAGCTGTCCGCTACTGACAGCGACAACGATAGCCTGACATTTCCGAGCGTTACAGGGTTGCCCCCGGGGCTTTCAGCCTCTGCCGGGGGGCTGATTTCAGGAACGATCACCGGCGGCGGCGCTGGCACCTATTCAGTGTCTGCGACGGTGTCGGACGGCGGCGCTCAAGATGTCGAGGCTTTTACTTGGCGTGTGATTTCGAGCACGGTGACCGGCGTGACCCTGGTGCCCGATCGCAGTTCGCCCCAGACGATCGGCACCCCGGTCGTCTGGACCGCGACCCCCGCAGGGGGCATCGGGCCGCACCAATACAAGTGGTGGATCTTTGACGGGGTCGCCTGGGCGGTCCAGGGCACTTGGACCGCGACGAACACCTTCGCCTGGACGCCGGCGGCCGGCGGCAACTATC
>JANLWW010000173.1:0-33994 GCA_031364805.1 Acidobacteriota bacterium | reverse complement strand
TGATGCGATTGGCCGTGCTGACTTTTCTGCTGGCCACGGCAGGATCGCGGCTGATTGCCCACGAAGTTCCCAACGAAGTCACCGTCCAGGCCTTCGTCCGCCCGCAGGGACAGACGCTGACGCTCGTCATGCGCGCCCCGCTTAAGTCCATGCGGGATATCGACATACCGGTCGCCGCCAACGGCTTTCTCGACTTCTCGCGCATCGACAAGGCGCTGAACGACGCGGCCGTCTTATGGATTCGCGATTTCGTCGAGGTCTACGAAAACGACCAACGGCTGACTACGCCACGCATTACCGCGACCCGCGCCTCGCTGCCGGGTGACCGCTCGTTCGAGACCTACGAACAGGCGATGGCCTACATCACGACGGGGCCGCGGCTCGGGCAGGAAACCCAAATCTACTGGGAGCAAGGGCTGCTCGACGTGGTGTTCGAATACCCGATCGGATCGGACCAGTCCGATTTCGCCATCAGGCCCGGGCTCACCCGCCTAGGCCTGCGGGTGAACATCGTCCTGCAGTTCATGCAGCCTGGAAAACCAGAGCGCGTGTTCGACGTGCACGCCGACACCGGCATCGTCCATCTCGATCCGCGCTGGCACCAGGCGTTCTACCTGTTCGCGCGCGAGGGGTTCTTCCACATTCTCGACGGCACCGATCACCTGCTGTTCCTGCTGTGCCTGGTGATCCCGTTCCGCAAGCTGCGAGGCCTGGCGATAGTGGTGACGGCGTTCACCATTGCCCATTCGGTGACCTTGATCGCGTCGGCCTATGGCATGGCCCCCGATGGCTTGTGGTTCCCGCCGTTGATCGAAACGCTGATTGCGATCTCGATCGTCTACATGGCCTTCGAGAACATCGTCGGCGCCCAGCTTCAGCGCCGGTGGATCATAACGTTTGGCTTCGGCCTCATCCACGGCTTCGGGTTCTCGTTCCTGTTGCGCGAGCGGCTGCAGTTTGCCGGCGATCACCTGGTCTCGTCGTTGCTCGCGTTCAACGTCGGCGTCGAGCTCGGGCAGTTGTGTGTGCTGATCATCGCCGTGCCGCTGCTCTCGCTGGTCTTCCGATTCGTGGTCGCCGAACGCATCGGCACCATCCTGATGTCGGCACTCGTCGCGCACACCGCGTGGCACTGGGCGACCGAGCGCGGCGACGTGCTGCTCGGCTATAACTGGCCGGCGTTGGGACTGGCCGATCTGAGCGCGTTCATTCGGCTGGCGATGGTGATTGTCGGCGCCTCATTCGTGATGTGGCTGCTCTCGCTTTGGATGGGTAAACCGAAAGAATCTCCGGAGGGCGAGGGCTTCAGCCCTCGCCGGTCCAGCGACGGCTAAAGCCATCGCTCTCCCCGCGGTCAGTACGTAACCTTCCACAACATCAACCCCTGAGGGGGCGCGGTTTGCCCTGCCTCTGTGCGATCGCCCGAGTCGATGATCCGACGCATGTCTTCTGGCGCCATCTGGCCGCGACCGATATCGACGAGCGTGCCGGCAATCGTGCGGACCATGTGGCGCAGGAATCCTGTGCCCGAAATCTCCAAGCGCAACAACCGGCCATCGCGATGCAACGAGCTGGGATCGAGCGGCGACATCGACACCGGCTGCTCGGTATCGAGATTGATCTCGAGAAGCTCTGCCGAAAGTACGCGGCGCACCGTGGTCTTGACGTCGCTGCCCCGCCCCTGGAACGCGGCGAAATCCTGTTCGCCGACCACGGCGATGGCCGCGTCTGACATCCGCTGAACTTCAAGCACGTGCGGCACGTGCCACACGACGTGCCGGATGAACGGGCTTGGCGCAGCACCGTTCCAAATCGCGTAACGATAGGTTTTGCTCTTCGCGTAGATCCGCGCGTCGAACCGCTCGAACGTCTCTTCGATCGCGCGAATGCGAATGTCGCCGGCCTTCAACCGCGCGTTGAGCGCCTTGAGGAGGTCGCCGCAGCTAATCGGGTGATCGATGGTGATGCTGGCCACTTGCGCCGCGGCGTGGACGCCGGCATCGGTCCGGCCGGCGGCCACCAGCGGATTGGGCGCGCCGACGATGGTCGCGATTTCATCCTCGATGACCGCTTGAATGCTTTGCGCGTTGGCCTGCCGCTGCCACCCCGAGTAGGCCGAGCCATCGTAGGCGATCGTCAGCTTCAGGGTGCGCGGCACTTGTTACTTGCTGCGGGATCCGGGCTTGACGATGGGCAGGCCCTGCTTGCAGAGCGGACAGTCGTCTGGCTGGTAGGTCGGGACGACCATGGGCAGCAGCGCGTGGAACGGCACGTCGAGGCCTTGCTTGCCCCCACTGCGATCGACCAGGGCGCAGGCGCCGACCACGACCGCGCCGGCCGCTCGCGCAACCTCCATGGTCTCGCGGGTCGATCCGCCCGTGGTCACCACGTCTTCGACGACCAGCACTTTCTCACCCGGTTCCAGGGTAAAGCCGCGGCGCAGCGTTAGGGTGCCGTCTTGCCGCTCAGCGAAGATGGCGCGCACGCCGAGCGCCCGGCCTACTTCCTGGCCGATCACGATGCCGCCCATGGCCGGCGAGAGAACGGTGACGGCGCCGAGCGGCCTCACGGCCTCGCCCAGCGCGGCACCGAGACCTTCGGCATCGCGCGGATGCTGCAGCACCAGGGCACATTGCAGATATCCGGGGCTGTGCAGTCCCGAGGACAGACGAAAATGGCCGTCGTGCAGCGCGCCCGAGCGGCGGAACAGGGCCAGGAGGTCGGTTTCGGTCATCGAACGGTAGTATATCGGGCGCCATTCGCCGAACCCTTCCCGGCTCGGCCACGTCTATGATTGGAGACGGACTGCAGGCTGGCGGCACCGCTTTTGCTGTCTGGTCGGCTTGGACGCCGAAGCTTTCGGACGAAGGCGGCTTCCAGACCCGCGATTTCCCTTCGATTGGAGTAGCAGTGTGATGCGTTTTGAACAGCGTTTTTGCGCCCGGGCGGTTGTGACGGCCGGCCTAGTGGCGACGATAGTGTCCGGTTTTGGGCTGTCGCCTGTCCACGCCCAGACAGCGGCCACAACGCCTCCGGCGCAAGGCCCGGTCCGCCGAATGAGCATCGACGATGCCGTGGCGACGGCGATCGAGCAGAACCTCGACCTGCAGGTCCAGCGCTACAACCCGCAGCTGCAGGATCTGACGACCGACCAGTTCAAGGCGGCGTACACGCCTAACTTCGTCTCGACCCTCAGCACCTCCGACTCGACCCAGCCGTCCACTAGTGTGCTGTCGGGCGCGGCATCGGGGATCACCAACGGGAACTCGCTCGCCAATTTTGGCGTGTCGTCGCTGACCAGTTGGTACGGCGGCAGCTACGACGTTCGTTGGAACAACGGGCGCAACACTACCAACAACCAGTTCTCGACCTTCAATCCGCAGCTGAACTCGTCGATCAGCGCCACCTACGTTCAGCCGCTGCTGCGCAACTTCAGGATCGATGGCACCCGCCAGCAATTGCTGGTCAGCCAGAAGAACAAGGAAATCTCCGACGTTCAGCTGCAGCAGTCCATCGCGGTGACGGTGCGTAATGTTCGCAACGCCTACTACGACCTGATGTACGCCCTCGGTAACCTGGCCGTGCAGAACCAGTCGCTCGATCTGGCGCGGCAGTCTCTGAAGGACAACCGCGCGCGCGTTGAGATTGGCACCATGGCGCCGCTCGACATTGTCCAGGCCGAGGCCGAAGTCGCCACTCGTGAAGAGTCCGTGATTCTCGCGGAAGCCGCCATCGATCGGGCGCAAGACACGGTTCGGGCGTTGGTGTTCAATCCGACTACCGCCGACTTCTGGACCGCGCGCATCGAGCCAACCGAGACGGTGACGTTCCAGCCGACCTCCGTCGACGTCGAGAGCGCCGTCAAGAACGCGCTCGGCCAGCGCACCGACATGGTCGCCGCCCGCAAGAACCTCGAGGCCAACGACGTCAACATCCGTTACTTCAAGAACCAGTCGCTGCCCGACGTGAACGCCTCGGTGAACTACAACGCACGGGCGACGGGCGGCCTCGCGGTCACGCGCGGGCGCGATCCGGTCACCGGCTTTCCGACCGGTGCGATTCTCACGCAAGTCGAGCAAAGTTTCTTGAGCACGCTCGGCAACACCTTCGCCGGCGACTTCCCCGGCTGGTCGCTGCAGGTGGACATCGCGTATCCAATCGGCAAGTCGACACAGGAAGCGCAGCTGGCGCGGGCGCGGCTGCAGAACACGCAGGCCGAGCGGCAGATCCAGAGCCTGGAGCTGCAGGTCTCGACACAGGTGCGCGAGTACGGCCGCCAGGTGCAGACCAACGCCAAGCGCGTGGATGCCACCCGCTCGTCGCGCGTGCTGGCCGAGCGACGGCTCGAAGCGGAAGAGAAGAAGTACCAGGCGGGCATGACCAGCAGCTTCTTTGTATTGCAGGCCCAGCGCGACCTGAACATCGCCCGCAACAGCGAGTTGCTGGCGCTGGTCGAGTACGCCAAGTCAGTCGTCAACTACACGGCCGTGCAGCAGTCGCCGCTGTTCTAGAGAAGGGTTCGGAAGGGTTCAGAGGGGTTCAGAACCTTTCAGAACCCTTCATAACCTTTCAGAAACCGTTCTAGACTGTCCCGTGCCCGTCACGGCCACAGTCATCACCCTCAACGAAGCTGCCAACCTTCGGGCCGCGCTCGAGTCCCTGTCTTGGGCCGACGAGATCATCGTCGTCGACAGCCACAGCACTGACAATACGGTTGCCGTTGCCAGGGAATTCACCGACAGGGTGATCGTCCGCGAGTGGCCGGGCTATGTTGAGCAGAAGAATTTCGCCGCGGCGCAGGCCAGTCACGAGTGGATTTTCTCGCTCGACGCGGACGAGCGGGTGTCGCCGCCGCTTGCGGAGGAGATCACGGCGCTGCTGCGGAGTGGCCCCGCTGCGCACGGGTATCGTGTGCCACGGGTGACGTTCCACCTGGGACGCTGGATTCGGTCCACCGACTGGTATCCGGATTACCAGCTGCGCTTCTACGATCGCCGCCATGCGCGGTGGACCGGACGGTTGGTGCACGAGTCGGTGACGGCCGACGCCGCGGTGGTCGACCTGCGTGGTGAGTTACTGCACTACGCGTATCGCGATCTCGCCCACCATTTCCAGACCATGGACCGCTACACGTCGCTCGCGGCGCGCCAGATGTTTGAAGACGGCCGGCACGCCGGCTGGTTCGACCTGGCCGTGCATCCGCCCGCGGCGTTTCTCCGCAACTACCTGCTCCGTGGCGGCTTTCGCGATGGGGTGCCTGGGCTGATCGTGTCGGCGATGAACGCGCGATATGTCGGCCTCAAGTTCGCAAAACTCTGGGAATTGTGTTCGCCCTCCACATCGACACCGCGCGCTCATGGCGCGGGGGACAGCAACAAGTCCTCCTGACCGTGCTCGGGCTGCGGGCACGAGGTCATCGGGCGGTGCTGGTCGCGCACCCAGAGGGTGAGCTGTATCGACGCGCGTCCGAGGGGCCCGATCTGGTGCCCCTGGCGCCCATGAACGAGGTGGACTTGGCCGCGGCGTGGAAGCTGTCACGCCTGGTGCGCAAGTGGCGGCCGGCGATCGTGCACGCGCACGATCCGCACGCGGTGTCGATGGTGTCGCTCGCCTTGTCGTTTGGCGCCCCTGAGCCGCGCCCGCAGGTGATTGCCTCGCGGCGCGTCGATTTTCATTTGCAGGGCAACACGTTCTCGCAGTGGAAGTACCGCCAGGTCGACGGCTTTATCGCCGCCTCCGGCGCGATCCGCGACATTCTTATCCACGACGGCATTCCGGCCGGTCGCATTGTCGTGGTGCACGACGGTATCGATGTCGAGAAGATCGCGCATCGGCAAGCGGCCGACCTGCATGCGGAGTACTGGCTGCCGCACGGCGTGCCGGTGCTGGTGAACGTCGGCGCGCTGGTGGCACACAAGGGACAGAGGTTTCTGATCGACGCGATGCCGATGGTGCTGCGCGAGGTGCCGGACGCGCACTTGGTGATCTTCGGCGAGGGTGAGCTGCGCGTCACGCTCGAGCGGCAGGTGAAGCACTTGTCGCTGGAAAGGCGCGTGCTGCTGCCCGGCTTCCGCGAAGACGTGCTATCGCTGATGAAGTCGGCGGACTTGTTCGTAATGAGTTCGATCACCGAGGGTCTCGGCTCTGCCGTGCTTGATGCGATGGCGATGGGTCTGGCGATCGTCGGCACGCGCGCCGGCGGCATCCCCGAGGCGGTGGTGCCTGGCGAGACCGGGGAACTGGTGGAACCCGGCGACGCGAAAGCACTGGCGGTGGCGCTGGTGAAGCTGCTGAAGGATTCCGACCTGCGCCGAGCCTACGGTGAGTCGGGACGCCTGCGTGTCGCCCGCCAGTTCGACGTCGAGCACCTCGTCGACGGCACCCTATCCGCCTACCGACAGCTGGGGGTCTGACCCCCATTCTCACCAACTGCTCGATTGGGGTCAGGTCAAGAAAATCACATTGTCGGATGATCGGGGACAGGGCTGTTCCAACTCGTCCGAGTAGCACTTCCTGCAACTTCGAATCTTGAGCTCATAGTCAATTTCCGCAATCCCCACAAGCCTCTCCCGCAAAAACAGGCCCAATCCCGCCAAGTCCAGACGGCCTCCCTTTTGGATCTGAGAGGGCATGGCTCGACGACCCAGACTTCAGCTCAAAGGCGCCTTCTACCACGTCATGTCGCGTGGGAATCGCAAGTTACCGATCTTCGACGATTCTATCGATCACCAGCGATTCCTCGACATCATCGATATCGCCGCAGAGCGTTACGAGGTGCGTGTCCTGGCCGACGTCGAGATGAACAACCACTACCACCTAGTTGTCGACACACCGAAGGGGAATCTGTCGGCGGCAATGCGCTATGTCAATGGCGTATACACCCAACACGTGAACCGGCGTCACCGCCGGACAGGCCACGTCTTTGAAGGTCGGTTTGTTTCGAGGTTGGTCGGCGACGACTTGTACCTGCGAACGGTCGTGAAGTATGTCGCGATGAATCCCGTCGAGGCCGGACTGGTTACAGATCCAGGAGACTGGGTTTGGAGCAGCTACCGGGCGACGGCCGGCCTCGTCGACCCGCGCCCATTCCTGCATCTCGACTGGATGGAGTGGGTCTTCGAATGCCCGCGCCGAGCCACCGCCCAATCGCGGTACCGGGCCTTCGTGAAGACTCCCGACGTGGGCACCGATGCCATCGACGCCGACGTCTTGGGCTCCGCAGCGTTTGAATCGAGCGTGCGAAAGCGCATAGGAGAGTCGATGGCTCAGGTTGCACTGCCGCGCGCGTACAGGTCCCTGGCGCAGCCCCCGCTCGAAGAATTGTTCAGCGATATCGGTTTCACAAGAACCAACCGCGACTCGATGATTCGTCGAGCGCACGTGGTGCACGGGTACCAGCTCTCGGATATTGCGCGTTACCTCGGGATGCATCCAAACTCAATGTCGAAGATCCTGCGGCGTCTAAAAGATTGGGGAGGACTGCGATGAGCAGAGCATCACCTGTCCCCAATCATCCCAAATTGTGATTTTCTTGACCTGACCCCAATCATCTCCCAATCATCTCCGATCATCTCTGCAGCCACGCTGCCAGATCCGAATGGCCTTTCTCCGTGGCCAGGTCGATACTTGTCTTGCCGGCATCGTTGGCCAGCCGGGGATTGGCGCCGTGCTTCACCAGCAGTTCGGCCATCTCGCGGTTGCCGTTGGTCGCGGCCTCGTGCAGGGGGAGGAAGCCCTGCTGCTGCGGGATGTTCGGGTCGGCGCCAGCTTCGAGGACCGCGCGCATGATGTCCAGGTTGCGACTGGCAGCGGCCGCGTGGATCGGCTGCACCTTGAACGTGTTGCGGGCCGTCCCGTGGATGTCGGCGCCCGCCGCGATAAGTGCGCGCACGGCTTCGAGGTGGCCGAAGAAGCAGGCCAGGCCCAGCGGATAGAAGCCGTCCGGTGCGTACGACGAGACGCGCGCCGGATCTTCGTTCAACAGCGCTGCGATGCGATCAACCAGGCCAAGTGCGCTGGCCTCGAACACATCGACGGGCGCCCCCATCGCCACCAGCGCCGCGGCGACTTCGCGTCGGCTGTGATACGCAGCCAGTAAAATACCTGAAACGCCGTTGACGTCACGCGCGCCGGCCAGCGCCGGCGTCTCGCGCACCAGCCGCTGGACTTCGTCGAGATTGCCCGCCTTCACCGCAGCAAAGAATGCCTGTGCCATGTCGTTGCCTCTATTTGGGTAGCGCCGTTGTTAGGGCCGCGTCCAACTGCAGCACCGCGTCCAACACCGTCTCCGCGACATCAACGAAGAAGCCGCGGTCAATCTTGTCGGCAGTATCAGTGGGCTTGTGATAATCGGCGTGATCTTCGACACCGAAGTAGACGAACGGAATCTTCGCGGCGTTGAACGGACCGTGGTCGGACTGGTTCGTCCAATCGTCTACTCCCCCGGCGATCGCCACCGGCTTGTCATGACCAAACAGCACGGTGATCGGCGCGCGCTTCGCCACTTCCTCCATTGGCGCCTTGAGCTGGGGCCACGGATGAGTGCCGGCGACGAAGATCTCGCGCTTGTCGCTGCGGCTCACCATGTCGAGATTAACGTTCAGAGCGATGCGTTCCTTCGGCATCGGCGGCGCGATCATGAACGCCTTTGCGCCTTGCAGTCCCGCCTCCTCGGCATCGAACGCGGCAAAGACGACGGTCCGCTTAAACGGCGTCTTCAGGCAATACTCGGCGACTGCCAGCATCACCGCCACGCCCGACGCGTCGTCATCAGCGCCGGGATAGATCTTGCCTTCCCGCACGCCGAGATGGTCGTAGTGGGATGACACCACGAACACGGGCGCCTTGGTGTCGGTGCCGAGGCACTGCCCGACGACGTTGGCGCCCTCGCCATTCACGCGACCCGCCACCGACATTCGCGTGAAGCTGAATGGATAGACATAGCGCCCCGACACCGGCTGCAGCCCAATCGCCTTGAAGCGCTCGAGCAGCCACGCGCGTGCCGCTTGGCCGCCAGGCGATCCGGCCGCGCGGCCCTCGAATTTTAGATCCGACAGCGTCGTGACTGCTTCCATCAGGCGATCGCTGTCGATGCGCAGGTTCGCCGCGCGCGCCTGCGTGAGGCCGCGCGCTTCACGCTGTTCGTCGATTCGCCGTGCCTCGAAGCGCCCAGCCACTTGGAACCAGATGACACCAGTGGCGACGATGCTCATCCCGATTAGTCGACGTGTTTTCATAACGGCCTGGCCATGATGCGATCGGTCTGCGGATCGGTGCCGAACAAGAATACGTGCTCGCCGACGTCAGCGAAACCACATTTGCCGTAGAACGCCAGCGCCCGCGGGTTGCGCTCCCACACGCCGAGCCACAGCGACTGCGCACCGGCGGCGGCCGCCTCGGACATCACCCGCGCCATCAACGCCTGCGCGATGCCCCTCCCGTGCCAGTCGCGAGCGACATAGAAGCGCCACAGTTCGATGGGCCGGGCGCCGTCGACGCAGGCGGGAACGTGACCCGTTCGCACTTGCGCATAGGCAACTGCCTGGCCGCCCTCCGCCACCAGTAGGGTGATCAGGTCTGGATCGTTCAGTTCAGCCGTCTGCTGGGGCACGCCGTAGGCGCGTTCCAGGTGGATCGCCATGTCGGTTGCATCGTTGGTCGCGGCAAAAGTATCGAAGAAGGTGTCGCGTGCCAGTGCGGCCAGAACCGCGGCATCCGCGACGGTCCCGCGGCGAATGATCATGCCCGAATCGTAACCGATGGGAACCCGCCTCCCCTTTTCTCCGTAAACGGAGTCTAACGCCATCAAGGTGACCAGACCGGGAAGAGGCAAGTTATGGGATTTTGGGAAGACCTCCGATTTGCTGCCCGCCTGCTGCTCAAAGACAAGTGGTTCACGCTGGTGGCCGCCCTGGCGCTCGGCCTCGGCATTGGCGTCAACACCACGGTGTTCACCTTCGTGAACGCGGTACTGATCCGCGGCCTGCCGATCGACAAACCCGACAGCGTGATGGCCCTGCGGTCGTTCGACCCGGTTCGCAACCGCGAGATGGGCGTGTCGTACCTCGACTTCAGGGACTGGCGCGACAATTCCCGGACCTTTGAATCGCTGGCAGCATTCACGGGCACCGCGGCCAACGTCAGCGACGAAGGCCAACTACCGGAGCAGTTCAACGGCACGTTCCTAAGCGCCAATTCGTTCAAGGTGATGCGCTTGCAGCCGATGCTCGGCCGCGACTTCCTGCCCGACGACGATCGCCAGGGCGCCGCGCCGGTCGTCCTCATCGGCCACGGCATGTGGCAAAACCGCTACGGCAGCAATCCCAACGTCGTCGGCCGCACCGTTCGCATCAACGACATCCCGGCGGTAGTGATCGGCGTGATGCCCGAGGGATTCAAGTTCCCAGGGAATTCGGATCTCTGGCAGCCGCTCTCGGTAGTTGCCGGCCTCGAACAACAGAAGCGCAACTCGCGTGGTCTGTCGGTGTTCGGCCGGCTGGCGCCGGGCACGACCCGCGACCAGGCGCAGGGCGAGCTCGTCAACATCGGCCGCAAGCTGACCACCGACTATCCCGACACCAACAAGGACGTGCAGCCGAAGGTGCTGACGTTCAACGAGTTCATGAACGGTGGACCGATTCGGGCGGTCTTCCTCTCGCTGATGGGCGCGGTGGCGTTCGTGTTGTTGATTGCCTGCGCCAACGTCGCCAACCTGCTGCTGGCGCGCTCGACGCAACGCGGACGCGAGATCTCTGTTCGCATCGCGCTCGGCGCCACGCGCTGGCGGGTGATTCGGCAGTTGCTGATCGAAAGCGTGCTGCTCGCGCTTATCAGTGGCGCCCTTGGCCTGGCCATCTCCTTCGTCGGCATCCGGCTGTTCGACCAGGCCACCCAGGATGTCGGCCGGCCCTACTGGATCCAGTTCACGATGGACCGCAGCGTGTTCGCCTACCTGGCGGCCATTTGCCTGGGCACCGGCGTGTTATTCGGCCTCGCCCCGGCTCTGCACATCTCGAAGACCGACGTGAACGAAGTGCTCAAGGAAGGCGGGCGATCAGGTACGGCGGGCGTCCGCGCGCGCCGGTGGACCGGCGCGCTCATGGTCGGCGAACTCGCGCTCACGGTCGTGTTGCTGGCCGGCGCCGCGTTCATGATGCGCAACTTCGTCACCCTCTACAGCCTCGATCTCGGCATCGACACGTCGAAACTGCTGGTCATGCGTCTGGCGCTGCCGGAACGCAAATACCCGGCCCTTGAGCAACGCCTCGCCTTCTACCAGCAGATTGAAGAACGGCTGAAGGCGAACGGGCGCATCGAGGCGGTCACCATCACCAGCAACGCGCCGATGCAAGGTGGCTTCCTGCGGCGGCTTACCCTCGACGGCAAGCCGCTCGAACAGGGCGAGCAGGCGCCCAACGTCACCATGCTCACGGTGGATCCACGCTACTTCGACACCATTGGCGTGCCCCTGATCCGCGGCCGAGGCCTCGGCGACCAAGACGGCATGATCGGCCGTGAGAGCGCCGTCATCAACCAGCGCTTCGCGCAGCTGCACTTCCCGAACGAAGATCCGATCGGCCGACGCATTGTGTTGAGCATCGACTTGCAGGGCGGTGCGGCGCCGGCCGGCGGCATTCCCGTGTCGCTGACCGCAACGATTGTCGGCCTGGTCCCCAACGTTCGCCAGCGCGACTTCCAGCTGCCGGATCCCGATCCAATCGCCTACCTGCCGTTCCGGTCCGATCCGCGCGCGTTCATGACCTTGCTGGTCCGCAGCCAGGGTGATCCGGTCTTGATGGCGCCGATCCTGCGCGAGGAGGTCCGCGCCATCGATACCGACCTGCCGCTGTTCGGCATCATGAGCATGGACCAGTCGCTGGAGCAGGCGCGCTGGCCGTTCCGCATCTTCGGATCGATGTTTGCGATCTTCGCGTTCATCGCACTGGCACTATCGGCGGTTGGACTGTATGCCGTCACCAAGTACTCCGTCACCCAGCGCACGCAGGAGGTCGGCGTGCGCATGGCGCTCGGCGCGCAATCGAGCCAGGTCACTTGGCTGTTCCTGCGCCAGTCGTTCGTTCAACTCGCAATTGGGTTGACGCTGGGCGTGGCGGGAGCCTACGGCGTCGGACGGCTGTTCCAGAGTACCGATCTCCTGGTCCAGACGACCGCCGGCGATCCGCTGACGCTCGGCGGCATTGCGCTGCTGCTGACCGTGGTCGCCGTCGCCGCCTGTGTCTGGCCGGCGCGGCGAGCGACACTCCTGGATCCGCTGATCGCGTTGCGGCGCGATTAGCAGCGTCTCAGAAACGAACCAGCCTCGTCACCTTGACCGCCAACGTCCGGTTCAACAAGCCAGGGAATCCGGTGGTGGTGGTGTCGCGACCGTCGCTGTAGACGACGAACAACTCGCTGCCGCCGGTATATTCCCACCGCAGCCGCGCACTCGCGCTCAGGTTGTGCGAATCGACGTTGTACTGCACCAGGCTGCTAATCAGCATGCGCGCACTCGGCGTCACCGTGAGACGCGAGCTGACGAGCCGGGCGGTGAAGTCTCCGGACGGCAAGTGGACCCAGTTGAGCGACACGCTGGGCTCGACGGAGAACTGCGGCACGATGCCCCACCGCCCGCTGTAGGCAAGTTCCGACTTCGTGCCCTCGTAGAGCGTGCCGGCTGCCGCCGACAGGCGCCCAGACACCTTTCGTTGTTGCCCCAGCGTGTAACCCAGGCGGGTGGTCGAGTAGGTGTAGCCGCCGGCCGGAACCACGACGCCTGGCGAGATAGTGAACCGACCAGGCAGCAACTCGAACTCCCGTGCGTGATCGAGGCTGACCTGGTCGCTCGACTGGAAATCGATTCGGAACAGTCCGGACACCTCACGGCTCTGCAGCGTGTCGGCTGACGCGTCGGTCACGTAATCGGCGCTGGCCTGCCAGGTCAGCTTACGAATAGCCCTGCTCCCCTGGGGTCTCGGGCTGAAGCGCACCTGCGCGAAGCTGCGTCGCACGTCGCTTCGGCGCACATAACCAACCTCCGGCCGAAAGTCGCGGTTGATCAGCATGATGCTCCGCCGAGGCACCGTAGCGATCGTCGGTGTAGTCGAACCGGCCACGATAGCTGGTGCCGGTGACATCATCACCGTTCCTGCCAGGCACGCGCGTCAGCGCGTAGTAGCTGGTGACGTTGATGCTCTTGAAGAACAGCATGGTCGCGTCGGCACCAACGGTGTAGCTCGGGGTCGCTGCGACGCCCAAGGCAGGACCGCGACGAGTCGCCATCACGCCGACATTGCTTCGGCGGAACAAGTTGCGCTTGAGCCGCAGGGCGGTGAAGTTTGTCGAGACAGCACGGGCTGATGGCTCTTCGTCGGTCTGGATGTTGAGGGCGCCGATGCTGAACGGGCCCGACCTGCCGGTCAACCGGACACCGCCAAGCACTGGCACCGCCTGCCCCTGGCTGAGCCCAATCTGACGGCTGAAGAACAGCAGCGGCACATCGCCGGGACTGTTACCGGCCTGCACGCCACCGAAATCGAAGATGCCCTGCCCCTCGATGAAGAACTCCCGTTTTTCCGGAAAGAACACGCTGAAACGGGTGAGGTTGATCTGCTGCAGATCCTCTTCCACCTGCGCGAAGTCGGTGCGATAGGTGGCGTCGAGAATGAGGCTGCGCGTGAGCCCGTACTTGAAGTCGAGGCCGGCGTTCGCGTCGCCGCGATTGGAGAACGGGGCGGCTCCCGTGCGGTTGGTAATCGATGAAGCCACCGCATAAGGCTTCAGTTCAATATTCTTGGATTCCGCCGGCGTCTCGAGGCCGATTACCGTCGCTGCCGATGCCATGCGGCTGACGCCGACCGTACCCAGGGCGGCCGGCACCAGCGACAGGTACGAAAACTCGTTCTTCCACTTCACGAGCCGGCGTAAATTGATGCCCCAAGTCTGGGGGCCGCTGCCGCGATAGCGTAACGACTTGAACGGGATCGCCACCTCCAGCGTCCAGCCCTGATCGAAGCGGCCGGTCTTGACGTGCCAAATGCCGTTCCATGCCGAGTTCTGCTGATCGTCGGTCACCGTCATGTCGCGCAGGGCGCCGAGCGGGTTGGTTTGAAACAAGTAGCCATTGCGGCGGTCGTGGAAGGTATCGATCACGAATGTGAAGTTCTCGTTGCCGAGAATGTTGCCATTGTCGCGGCGGAGTTCGTTCGCGATCTCCCGTTCCGGATGGCTGTCCCAATTGCGCGCCGAAATGTAAAGGTTCACTTCGTCGAACAGGATCCAGGCCTCGGTCTTCTCGGTCGCGGGCTGGCCTTCGTCCGGCTCCTGCTGAATGAAGTCCGAGATGGCCACTACTGAAGAGTACACCTCTTCATCCAGTCGGCCGTCGATCCGTAGCGGCGACGCGACTCGTACGGCGCGCACCGTCACGCTGTCAGCTGCCAGTCGATTGACAATGGCGGGCGCGGGTTGAGCCGAGGCCGTGCGGGCGAGGCTCAGCAGAATCGTGACAACGAGAGGCTTCAACGGTACGAACCGCGCATCCAACCGGAACGGACGGCGTGCGCCAGCGTGTCCGCAGGCACGGTGCCATCTTCACGATCGAGAAGTGCTGCGAGCAGGCCGGTCACATTAGCAACCGCGAAGCTGAGGCCCCTGAGGTTTCTCTCGGGCGGCACGCCGGGAATTGGACGGGGAAAGCCGGACGCATGAAAGGACATCTGGTGGTCGGCAACCGAGGTCACCCGACACTCCTCGCGCGTCAGCGCCCAGTCGAGCGTGACACTCCACACGCCAGGCAAAGTGCCGGGTAGCCACGACACGTCAGCCTGCTGCCCGGCCGCCACCATCACTGTGCCCGCCTCGCGCATTCGTGCCACGACGCCCGTGAGTGCCTCGGCGTGTTGCGGGTTGGTGGTGCCGAGACTCAGGTTCACAAGATCTGCCTGTTGGTCGAGTGCCCACTCGCACGCCGCAACCAGGGCTGCGCCGGTGGCCTTCAGTTCGGTGTCGAACACCTTCGCCACCAGGATCTCCGCGGTGGGCGCCTTCTCCCGGATCACCGCCGTCACGGCGGTGCCGTGACCAAGGCGGTCGATAAAGTCCTCGTCGAGCTCACCTGCGGAGTTGACGCCGATGCCGACGCTGACGCCATTGATATGCGGATGGGATGCGTGCACGCCGCTGTCGATGATCGCGACCCTGACCGGCCGGTTCATGCGTCAACGCCGGCGGGCCGGTCGATCTCGAACAGACGGGTGAAGACACCGGCACGGTCAGCCAGTTCGTGCGGCCGGCCCTGGTCGACAACCCGGGAGCCCTCCAGCACAATCACACGATCGGCAGCCATGGCCAACTCACGACGATGGGTAATCAACAAGGTCGTGCGGCCCTTCATCACGGCTTGATAGCCGTCAATTACCTGCCGCTGGGCAATCGCGTCAAGCGCCGCCGTCGGCTCGTCGAGGACCAGCACCGCAGGGTCGGCGAGAAAAGCGCGCGCCAGGGCGATGCGTTGACGCTCGCCCGCCGACAGCGCCAGGCCGCGCTCCCCGACCAGCGTCGCAAAGCCATTCGGCAACGCTTCCACGAACCGCGCGATTCCCGAAGCCTCGGCCGCCCACTTGACCTCAGCATCGGTGGCTTCCGGCCGGACGTAGCGAATGTTGTCGCCCACGCTGGCATGAAACAGCGTCGGCTCCTGTTCAACCAGGATCACGTGCTTGCGGATGTCCTGCAGCTTCAGGTCGCGAAGATTGTGACCGTCGAGCCGGACGACGCCGCTGTCGGGGTCCAACAACCGCGTGGCGAGGTATGCGATGGTACTCTTGCCGACACCGCTGCCGCCAACCAGGGCCACGCACTCGCCTGGTCGAGCAGCGAACGTCACCGCGTCGAGGACACTCGCCTGCCGATCGGTGACGAGCGTCACCAGGTCGAACGCCACCTCGCCACGGCACTCAGGCAGCGGCTGCGCATCGGCGCGCTCCTGCACCTCGACCGGCGCATCGAGAATCTCGCGGACCCGCCCCCACGACACTTTCGCCGTGGTCAGGCTCGCATATAGGCCCATCAACGCCTGTGCCGGCGCAAAGACGCGCATCTGGTAGGCGAGGAAGGCGCCCATGGTCCCCAGCGTCAAGGTTCCGTCGATCACGCGCATGCCGCCGTAGAAGAAGGCGACCGCCGATCCGATCGACAACACCGTGCCGGGCAAGCCGCCGGCAAAGTAGGTCACCCGCTGCATGCGCATGAGCGCGTCGATGAAGGCGCCGTTCAAGCCGCGAAACCGCGCGCGTTCTCGTGGTTGGGCGTTCGAGGCAACGACCAACGACGTGGCTTGCAGTGTTTCGATCAGAAAGCTGCCGATGTCGCTGCTGCGTTGGCGCAGGTCGGCGATTCGACCTTCCAGCCGCCGGCGATACACGCCGAGTGCGATCAGGCTGATCGGCAGCGGCGCCAAGGCCACCAGCGCCAGGCGCCAATCAAGCCACACCATCATGACCAGGCTGCCGGCCAGGAACAGGACATTACCCACCCAGGCCAGCGCCGCTTCGGCCGCCACGCGCTGGATCTCGCTGATGTCGTTGTTCAGGCGCGACACGATATCGCCCAGGCGAGTGCGCGCGTAGAAGCGAGGCGACAGCCGCTGCAGATGCTCGTACATCGACAGCCGCATGTCGAACAGAATCTCCGCCGAGACGCGAGTATACCGCAGCCCACTAACGACGTTGAGTACCAGGCCGGCGACGCCCAGGATTGCAAACATCCAGACGATGCGGCGCAGCGCAGCGGCATCGCGGCCGACGAGGGCGTTATCGATCAGGTCTTTCGACAGGTACGGCATCGCCAGCGTGGCAGCGGTGCTCACGAGGCTGATGACGAGGACGAGGACGAGACGCCGCCAATAGGGGACGAGATAGGCGAACGCGCGTCGATCCATCGGCCTATTGGCGCGTGGGTGGCGCTGCGGCCGGCCGGGGCAACACGAACAGATTGGTCGTCTGGTCTGCGTTCATCTCGATCGTTCGCAGTAGTTTGTACGACGTGGAATCGTAGACGTCGATGGTGGCACCAGCCTGAAAGACATACAGCAGGCGGCCGTTTGACGAGACGCGAAGGGCCATGCGCGGCCGGCCCTCGAACTCGGTTCGGCTGATGAGCTTTCGTTGAGTGACATCGAACGCCCAGAACTCGTAGCGTCCAATCTGCTGCATCAGGCCCCATCCGCGCTTGCGGTCGGGAGCCATGGCGAAACCGACCCCCTCCGCAGGGCCGACCGGCGTGAATTCGATGCTCTTGCCCACCAGGTTGACGCGGCCAATGCCCATGATGCGACGGTTCTGGATCGGGTCCTGAATCGTGAACAGGCCGGTGAAGAAGCCGGGGTCTTCATTGAAGTCGTCGACCTGGCCAAAGCTGATGCGGCCGAGCCCCGCCTCGAGCGGCCGGCTGAGCGCCCAGGTATCAACTTCGGTGAAGTTCTGCGTCTCGAGAATCAGGATGTCGTCACCGAAGAAGTACAGCAGCTTGCCGTCTGGCGAGAAGCGGATATTGACGCCTTCGCGTTCTTCGCCGCGCGGCCAGGGAATGGTGCGGGTGACCTTCTTCTGCGCGAGGTCGTACAGTTGCAGCGAGATATCGCCAATCTCCCAGCGGTCAATCTGCTTGGTCGCCGAACGGGTCAGCAGGATCAAGAACCGTTCGAGCGGATCGACCTGCATGCCGCGAATACGCACCTGCTTGTTGCCCTCGGTCAACGTGAACGTTGACATGCTGGTCCGGGTCGGAATGTCAACGACTTCAATCTTCTCGAGTGTCGAGTCGAGTACATAAAACTTCGAGCGCGACTGCGACAGCGTGAGCGACCGCGGGATGCCGGTCTGCAGCTTGATGCCGCCGACCTTCTGCTCCGTCGCTTCGTCGATGATGTGAATGGAACCGTCGTAGGTGCCGATGTACAGCAGGTGGTCGCCACCGGCGGCGATCGGCGCACCGAAGCGGGCGGGCCGCTGCGCGTGCGTGTCGGCGGCACCGAACACAAGCGCCAGCACAAGCGCGAACAATGGAAGCCGGAATCGCGCCGACATCACTTCTTCTCGTCCGGAAAGATCAGGTCGATCTTGCGCCAGTCTTTCTGCGCCGCCGCACATTTCGCGGTCCAGTCTGGCGCGTGGTTCAGTTGATCGGGCACCTGCGCCGGCCAGAAGCAACCCATGTGGCAGTCGAACAAGTCGCGCTCCACTGGCTGGCACAACCCCGCGGTGCCGCCGTTGCGGTCGGCCTCCCAGCCCGGCGAGAACACCAGCGAGCAACCATTTGGAATGTGGGGCGGATCAGGCTGCTGCGGAGGCCCCTGCAAGGCCACGACGTCCTTGGTGACCTCTTCCATCCGCGCGGCCTTGCGATTGATCGCAGTGAGATGCTTCATGACACCTTCTCCGTTGGCTCATCATCGAACTGGGCCAGGAATGCCGGATTGCGCGCGGCCAACTCGCCGTAAATTTCGAGGCAGGTATGCGTCCAGCCGCGAATCCACTCGCAGTAGTGCAGGTTGGGCGCCTGGGTTGACCCGTAGCGTGTGTTCGCTTCGTGATAGCAGCCGCCGGCGCAAATCGGCCGCGCCCAGCACGTCGCGCAGTCGGTCTTGTTGGCGACGTGATGCGTGTCGAGAAACGCCTGTTGCTTCTCCCACGACACGCCGTCCTTCACCGTGCCGAGGCCGTGGTCGTCGGAGCCCGCGAAGCGGTGACACAAGGCCACCCGGCCATCAGTCGATACGCCCATCAAGCCAATGCCCGCCCCGCACGGGTATGCCTTCGCGTGACCATGATGAATCTCCTGCAGCGTCTCGCGAACGTTCGAGAAGCCGTGGTGCCGATTCTCCAGCGACGCCTGGAGATAATCGGCGGCTAGCGCGCGGAACTGTTCGAGCAGGTGATCGAAGCCGCCGTCAGAGATCGCGTAGTCACGACCAGGCGCTGTCGTGACGGGCGCGAAGCCGACTTCCCAGAATCCCAGCTCGTCGGTGAGGTGCTGGTAAATGCGGCGCACATCGAGGGTCTGCCGCGTGAGCGTGACGCGCGCGCCCACCGGCCGGGTCCGATGACGCTGGAGCAGCGCCTTGATCTTCGGCGCCGCCATGGCATAGCTGCCCTGCCCGTTGTTGAAGACGCGGAACTTGTCCTGCATCTCTTCAGGGCCGTCGATCGAGATCGTGACACCGACGCGTTCGTTGGCCAGGAACTCGATCACGTCCGGCTGCAGCAACGTCGCGTTGGTGGTTAGGCTGAAGTCGATCTCCTTACCGACTTCAGCGGCCCGCTGGCGCGCGTAGGCGATGGTCGATTTCAGCACCGGGAAGTTCATCAGCGTTTCGCCGCCGAAGAAGGTGATGTGCGCGTGCTGGTTCTCCCGCGACTCCCGCAGCGCAAACTCGACGCTCTCACGAGCGGTGGCCTCGCTCATGAACTTGGGCTGCTGGCCGTTGGTGGTGTCGACGATCTTGTCTTCGCCGTATTCGTAGCAATAGGTGCAGGCCAGGTTGCACTGGTTGGTGACGTTGATCACCAGGGTCTGCAGCGGAACCGGGCGAAGCGGCACGATCTTGGGCATCGGAGCGGGCCTGGCCGACATTTCGCCCAATGCGCGAATGCGTTGAAGTTCCGCAATGGTGTCGGTGACCTCGACCGCATCGAAACGAGCCGACAAGTTCTGCGTGAGATCGCTCACGGGTTGGGGGCCGCTGCTCAGTTCGTGCAGGATCGCCTCTGAGCAGTCGTCCAGGGCAAACACCGCGGCGCTGGGAACTAGATAGAGATAACGGCGTCCCGCAGCTTCGAACGAATGGAATTCTCGAAGGCCAAGGGTCATTGAGCGCCCACCGTAGGATCGAAACGCATGTAGAGCGGCACGGTTACCAGCAAATGCGCGCGAGCGCGAACCGTCGTCGCCGGCTTGCCGCCACTGCCGTCGGCCGCGTACTTTGCCACGATCCAGACATCGCCGATGTTATTGCGACTTCCCTTCCGGACCGGATTGGGGCCGTCGATGTTCGGCGTGAACTTGCCGCTCGACGCATCCAGCGTCCCCACGAACTTGATGTCGTCATCGTCGTAGGTGGCGGCGTACTCTTCCAGGCTCCAGGCTGCGTCAACCAGGCCGAGACTGAGGTCATCGGGGGTGTCGGGCCGGCCGTCAGCGCCGTTGTGAAACGCCCACGCCTCAAACTGTGCCAGCATCTTGGGGAACGTCGTGCCGCCGACGCGAGCCATCGCCCAATCGGGCTTCACCTTGATGGCATCGACGCGGTCGAACACCACCAGCGCGCGCGCCTTGGACGCACCAGCGACAAACAGGTCGCGTGCGCCGATGGCAGCGGTTGCAGCCACATCGACCGCGGCGATGGCCACGTCGGGTGTGACACTGACGATGCGGCTGACGGTGAGGCCGGGACCGAGATCAATGTCCGCCGGCCGGAGGCCGCCAGAAAAATTTGCCCCGTAGATCCTCAACTCCTGCGCCGATGCGCCCTGTTTGAGCGCGGTGCGATCAGTGCCGAGCACGCGGGTTTCGGCACCTACGCGCTCGAGGCGCACGTCCAGGCCAACTTCGTCATAGCCGCCCGTGAACCAGCGGCCCTCGATCTGCCGCCAGTCGCGATCGACGAACATCACCTCGCGCAGCGCGGAGTCTGCGCCGGCCGCGGTGGTCGAACGGCCGCGCCACTGGAAGCCGGTGTAGATCAGAGCGCGCCCAGTTCGTGTGACGGTTTCACCGGTTCGCGCAATCCGGTAGGTGATGGCGGTCGTGAACTCGTCGGCAGCTGATGGATCGGCGGTGACGATCACGCGGCCGTAGACGGCGCCCTTGCCGGCATCCCAACCAGTGAGCGCCCACGTGCCCTCGAGCCGGGCCGGACGCATGGTCGCCGACCACGCTGTCCATTCAGGAGTCTTTAAGGGGAACGTGCGCGCGAGATGATCGATCGCCTTCTCGACGGGATGGCGCAGGTCGGGCGGCCTCCCATCGGTCGCGGTGTCGCGAGGCGGCGGACCATTGCGGCGGAATGCCTGATTGTCGACCAGCGGATACCAGCCGCGATGCATGGCGATCACCAGATCCCACTCGCTGCGGGTACGGCGCTGTGAGATCACGCGGCCCATCGAGTGGCAACGGATGCAGGTGGATTCGGCATCCGCATTGGCGGTGTACTTGTAGTCGAGCAACCGGCGCTCGACTTCCCACGCAGCCGGCTTCGCTTCTTCCGGTGCGAGGCCCAGATTATTCGAGAGGTACTTGACGACCTGACGGGCGGTCTGCGGATCGATGTTCAGCCCGTTGAGCGCAGCCATTCGCTGGATGGTGGACTGCCAGCCCTCGGGCGTGTTGCGCTGGAACGAAATGCGCGACAGCTGGCCCTTGTCGTCGGGCCGGTGGCAAGTGCCGCAGGCCTTCTGGACGGTGGCGTCGGCGATCGGAATGCCCTCTTCAGGCTTGGCCGTGGGCGCAGCAGGTTGTTGCGTGGAAACCACGCTGCCCAGCATTGTCACCAGTAGTGTCGCTACCACCGCGATGGCGCGTGTCGCTCTCGTCACTTCAGACCTCCGAGAATTCCGCGTCATTGTGCCACAAGCCAGCGCCGCGCGACCGCCATTGCAAGCACAAATAGAAAGGCCGGCAGCGGAACCTCGCCATGCGTTCGGCAATACGCCTCGAAAAGGTCGGGGACCTGCGCGTAGCGTGGTCCCAGGTGAATCAACGCCACCACGTCGATGCCAGAGACGAATCGAATCGATTCGCCTTCGGTGATGATCGTGGGTTCGAGCACGATCTCGTGGCCCCGAACACCGGGCCGAGGCTCGAGGCGCGCTTCGCCGGGACTGAACTGGATGCGGGTGGCGGCGCGCAGCCGCTCGAAGGCGGCGCCGACCATAGCGGGGTCGACCCCTGCCTCGACCGTGGGCAACTCGGATCGATCGCGCCAGAATGCGTGCGGATGCGTGGGCGCGGCTTCGGCGAGGAAAAGCCGGCTCATCCTGGAATAGTGGTGCTCGATCTCCTGCTCCCGTTGCGAGAAGAACGCGAGGGCCTGGGGACGCATCGCCGGCCGGACGAGGCTGGTGTGAACGGCAACCGCCGCCAGCCACCCAGACGCGAGCGCCTTCTTCACGCCTGCGGACGACAGCGGATCGATGAACGAGCCGGCGTCGCCGGCGAGCAGCCAGCCGTCGCCGGCGTAGCGATCGGCGCGATAGCTGGAAGCATCCCAGCCCCAGGGACCCTCGGCGCAGGTCGCCTCTTCGACCAGCGCCCTGAACGTGGTGGTCTTCGCGATCTCGGCCAGGTAGACGTCGCGTGCCGCAGCATCACGCGCAAGTCCCGACCGCCGGGGATCCACCATCACCGCGATGTGACGCGCATGAGACGAGGTCGGCACCGACCACGCCCAGCCCGACTGGTAAGACTCAATCAGCGTGTGCGAGTCATCTGGCACGGGCCACGGGTCCAATCGGGTCCACGACGCGCCGAGAGCTACGGTCCTGGGCCCTTCGTCGTAGATCCGCAGGCCGTTCGCGCGCGCGAACAGGCCAGACCTTCCGGAGGCATCGATCAGGAAGCCGCCTGGGTTTGGCTCCAGGTCCGCCTTCGTGATCAGTCGTCTCTCAATCGAGACGCCGGCGGTGACCGCTTCGTTCAGCATCAATTCTTCGAGCACATGGGCGGCGACCTGCCAACCCACCGCGCCATCGGCAAACGTCTCTACGCGCGGCTCGGGGCGGCCCCACCACACGGTGTTGCCGGTCGCGCGGACAAAGCCGGCGCGGTTGACGGCGTCGCCGACACCAATGGCATCGAACAACTTGTGGCAGCTTGGTGGGATCGAGACCGCGAGACGTGAATCGGTCCCCGGACGCGTGACCAGGCGGACCGAATGGCCCCATTCGGACAACAGCTTCGCGGCAGCGGAGCCCGCGGGGCCGCCGCCAAGCACCGTCACGACAGGTGGATGCAGAATGGCCGGATTATTCCACGAGCGGATCGTCGCAGTCGCGACATTGTCAGCGCTGAGGCCGGCACGACGAGCCGCTGGTGTGAGCCCAATCGAGGCTCTCTGCCGCGACTGATCTAGTAACTCTCGACTTCGAGCCCAGGCACCCGGCGGAAGTGCTCGACGTTTCTCGTCACGACCGGCATCTCATAAGCGAGACCTGTCGCAGCGATCCAGAGATCGTTGGCGCCAATCAGGGAGCCATTGTCACGAAGGTGGCGATAGGCGCGGCCGAACTGCCAACTAACCTCGGGCGTCGAGGGCAAGACGTAGAAGGGCGCGAGAAAGGCTTCCCATCTCCCACGGTCCCGCAGGGAAATACCAGAAGCCATCTCGCCCGCGACGACAAACGGCAAGTAGAGGCGCGCATCTTGATTCGCTTCAAGGAACGTGACGGCCGGACCTGGATTGCCGCGATGGTGGGCCCGTTCGAGATCGATCAGGAAGGTGCTCTCGAGAATCAGCGCCCGGCCCATTTGTCCTCGGGCGGCTGATCGGTCCGAGTGAGCTCATCGATGCGCTCCAACTCGTCGGCGCGCAAGTGGACACGGCGGGCACTCAACAAGTCGAGCAAGGCCCTACTGGTAATGGTGTCTTCGGGCCAGGTCGCCCGCATCACCACTTCGCTGAACGACTCGTCCCGGTAACGGCGCGCTGCGCTGAGTCGGTTGTAGGCCTCCTCTTTCAACGAGATGGTCTTGGTCGCCATATCTCAATATGCACATTACACAGTCAACTTGTCAAGTCATTATTTATAAATGACTTATGGTCTACAGTATCCATTTAGTGGACACTGTTTATCCCGCTGCTTCTTGCCGAACCCGCAGGCGTTCATCATTCCCAGGTGGCAGATGGAAAAATCGAACTTCACCGGATCCAGCGGATCGAGGGCGCGCAGGGACTGCGTAATATCGGCGGCCATGCGCCAGCCCGGGCTCTTGAGCCGGGTCAAGCGGAGGCACTGTCCGACTCGAATCACGTGTGTGTCGAGCGGCACGATCAGCTGACCGGTGCGCACGCGTGTCCAGATCCCCAGGTCGACCTGGTCGCGCCGCACCATCCATCGCAGGAACAAGTTCAGCCGCTTGCACGCGCCGCCGGATGAGGGACGCGAGAAGAAGTAGGCGACGCCAGGCTGCGGCTTGGTTCTGCCGTAGATGGCCTTCTGATTCAACGCGAGCGCGCGGGTCGAGAACGACTGCAGCCCCTGCGACACATCCACCGCATCGGGCGGCAGGCCGGCGGCGAAGAACCCCTCCAGGGATCCGCTGTCGCGAATCATCTGGTGTATCACCCAGACCAGGGTCGCCATGTCGGCGCCCTTGATCCAGCGGTGCACGAGATGTGCGAACTTGTGACGATCGCGGGCCGGGTCGAACGCTCGCACGAACGCCGCCGGCGACGGCCCCATGACCTGCAGCATGCCGTCGATCGAGTTCAACACGCTCTGCACGCGGCCGAAGGCGAGCGCCGCCGCGATAAAGGCGACTACTTCCCGATCGTCAGACCGCTCGTAACGATGAACGATCCAAATCGGATCGGTCACCACCCGGTCGGCGTTGAAATCAGCGTAGAGTGTGTCGAGCGCGGAGCGAAGGGTCGGCATGGCAGAACGCGGCATCCGGACCATCACAGCGTACAGGGAGTCTTCCGAATGACCAAGGTCCGTGGGGCCCGTCGTGAACTGTTCCTCATCAGCCTGCTGACGCTCTTTCTCGAACTCGCCTGCATCCGCTGGTTCCCGTCGCACGTCCTGTTCCTGACGTTCTTCACCAACACGGTGTTGCTCGCGTGCATTCTGGGCATCTCGGTGGGCTGCCTGGCCGCCAACTCGAAGCGCGATTTTCTCACCTACACGCCGCTGATGCTGATCATCGGCTTTGGCAGCGCCCACCTGGTCGAGTGGCAACGCCGCAGGTCGAACAGCATCATCGACGTCGGTAACCAGGCCTCGCCGCAGATGGTGTTCTTCGGCGTCGAGTACCAGGCGCGCGATCTCTCGAGCTTCGTGATCCCCATTGAAGCCTTGTGCGGCTACTTTTTCCTGATCATCGCGTTGATCATGGTGGGTCCAGGCCAGCAGTTGGGCCGCTCGCTGGCGAGACTTCCCGACCGGCTCGAAGCCTACACCCTCGACATCCTCGGCAGCATCGTCGGCATCGTCTTGTTTGCGACCTGCTCGCTGCTGGAGTTGTCGCCGCTCTGGTGGTTTGGACTGGTGGTCGCAGGGCTCGCCTACTTTCTGGCGCCGGCCAAGGCGACAACCCGCCTGGGCCTCGCGGTGGCCGCGGCGGCCGTGGTCGTACTCGCCATCGGACCGACGCTGGTAGCCGGAGCCAACTCACAGCAGCTGTGGTCGCCGTACTACAGGATTGACTACCAGCCTTCAGCGCGCCTGATCACCGTCAACCTGATTGGTCATCAACAGATGCAGCCGCGGCAATCGCCATTCCCGGCTTACGCGATCCCGCATCTGCTGAACCGCGATGCCGGCCGACCCCCGTTCAAACGAGTACTGATCATTGGCGCCGGCTCGGGCAACGACGTCAGCCGCGCGCTGGCGTGGGGCGCGGAACGCGTTGACGCCGTCGAGATCGATCCGGTGATTCAACGGCTCGGCCGGCAGGACCATCCCGATCGGCCGTACGATGATCCTCGCGTCGTCGTACACCTCAACGACGGCCGCAATTTCCTGAAATCCACGACGCAGCAGTACGACTTGATTGTCTATGCACTGGTGGATTCGCTCGTCCTTCACAGCAGCTACAGCAACATCCGCCTCGAGAGCTACCTCTTCACCAAGCAGGCGATGGACGATGTCAGGCTGCGGCTGGCGCCGGATGGCACCTTCGTCATGTATAACTATTTTCGCCAAGGGTGGATTGTCTCGCGGCTGCAAAATTCGGTACGGGCCGCATTCGGTGAGGAAGCGCTGGTATTGAATCTCCCCAGCCGCAGCACACTTGGCCCCGATGAAAGCCTGGGCGGCGACTTCACCATGCTGATGGCCGGCGCCACCGCGCCACTGCGAGCCGCATTCGCCGAGCAGCCGGAGTACTGGCTTCGCACCGATCGCTCTCCCAATGCCGACACGAATAACGGGTTTCAGCTGCCGTCGCAGGCCGAACGGTCGGCCTGGTATCTGCTGCCGCCGGAACAGCAACCAGCCACACCCTGGCAGCGGCTTCAGCTGACACGGCTCACGATCGGCCGCGACGCCACCGGGCTGGCCACCGACGACTGGCCCATGTTGTACCTGCGGACGCCGATGATCCCCGGCCTCAGCCTGCGCGGGGCGGCGGTGATGGGTGTCATCGCCCTGCTGTTGCTGGCGCCGTTCTATCGCGGGGGTGTGTTCGCAGGTAAGGATGGCGCCGGCGCCATCGTCCAGATGTTCTTCCTTGGCGCCGGCTTCATGCTGGTCGAGACCAAGGCGGTCGTCCACATGGCCTTGCTGTTCGGCGGCACCTGGATCGTCAACTCCGTCGTCATCTTTACCGTGCTAGTAATGATCCTCGGGGCCAACCTGTTCGTCTTCCTGGCCAAGCCAGAGAAACTGGCGTCGTATTACGTCGGGCTTTTCCTCTCGCTGGTCGTCAGCGCGCTGGTGCCCATGGAATACTTCCTCGGTATGGACCGCACTGCGCAGATCGCCGGTTCATCGCTGCTGGCGTTTGTCCCGATCCTATTTGCCGGCGTGATCTTCGCCGTGTCGTTCTCGCGGGTGACAGAGCCGGACAAGGCGTTCGGGGCGAACATCGCGGGCGCGATGTTCGGAGGGCTAGCCGAATACAGCTCCATGCTGCTCGGCTTCCAGTATCTGCTCTTCGTCGCGGTCGCGCTCTACCTGGTCTCGCTCGTCGGATGGAGAATGGTCGGATGGAGGATGGCCGGACAGCGACTATCCGGCTGAAGCCAGACTCCACCGAAAGTGGGATCCGCCCAACAGGCGGATCAAAAGCTCGTAATCGGCGTGTTCGCCGCACACATCGGGCACGACGCCGCGGCGTAGTTCGGCGGCGCCTTGTACTCGACCAGCGCCACATTAGGCACGTCCAGGCTGACGCACACTTCGCAACGATCGACGATCTGCACGGTACCGATCACCGTGCCGCCCGCCTTCACCACCAGGTCCGCGCACCGCTTGAAGGTCGTCCCCGTGTTGCGGACGTCGTCCACGATCAGCACGCGCCGGCCGTGCATGCTCGCTGCGTAGAAGGGGCTCAGGGTCGGCTTGCCCTCCTGATCACCGAAGGGCGCAAACGAATAAGCCGGATGAGTCATGGGCCGGCGGCCATCGAGCAGGCCGGCGACGGTGTGCGCGACAATCGCGCCGCCGGTCGCGGGCCCGGCAATCACTTCCGCCTGGTCGATGAAGTCGGTCGGCATGACGTCAATCAAATCCTGGGCGAAGCGCCAGATCGTCGACGGCCATTGCAGTAACCGGTGCGGGTTGAGGTACAGCTTGCCGTGAAAACCGTTGCCGTAATCAAAATGCCCTTCCATCACCACTTCGAAGCGGCGCATGTCCGCCAGCGCCCGCGCGCGGACATCGTCGTGACGGGCGTTGCCGGATGTGGTCATTTCATTCCTGCTGCGGGATTGGAGTAGACGGTCCGGCCGCCAACGATGGTGGCGGCGACGCCACCCTTGAAGGACCAGCCGTGATACGGCGTATTCTTCGACTTGCTCACCAGCTTGGTCTTGTCTACCGTCACCGGCAGGTCGGGCGCGAGGATGGTGATGTCCGCTGGTGCGCCTGGCGAGAGTGAGCCCCCGGGCACGTTGAGAATCTTCGCCGGGTTCACCGACATCAGCTCCACCATGCGCGACAGCGTAATCAAGCCGGTGTGCACCAGCTTGTCGAGGGTGATCGGCACGGCGGTCTCGAGGCCGACGATGCCGAACGGCGCCCGATCGAACTCGACATTCTTCTCGTCGTAGTGGTGAGGTGCGTGGTCGGTGGAGATGACGTCGACGGTGCCATCGACAATGCCGGCGATCATGGCATCACGATCCTTCGCCTCTCGCAAGGGCGGGTTCATCTTGGTGTTGGTGTCGTACGCCACCGGCGACGCCAGCAGGTCGTCGGTGAGCGTGAAGTGATGCGGGCACACCTCGCAGGTCACCTTGACACCGCGACTCTTGCCCTGGCGGACGGCTTCGATAGTCGTCCACGCGCTCATGTGCGCAATGTGGATGTGGCCGCCGGTCATCTCGGCGAGCAGAATGTCGCGGCCAGCGGTAATCGCTTCGGCCACGCCCGGAATGCCGCGCAGCCCGAGCGACGCCGCCACCGGCCCTTCGTGCGCCACGCCGTCACCCTTGAGCGTCTGGTCCTCGCAGTGCTCGATCACCGGCATGTTGAACATGCTGGTGTACTCGAGCGCGCGACGCGCCAGCAGCGCTGTCGCGATCGGCAAGCCGTCGTCGGTCACCGCCACGCAGCCGGCTTCTTTCAGCTCGGCGATATCAGCGAGCTCTTCGCCCTTTTGCCCGCGCGAGACGGCGCCAATCGGATAGACGCGCGCCAGGTTGGCGTCGGCGGCTTTCTGAAGAATCAGCTTGGTGACGCCGGCGTTGTCGTTCACCGGCCTGGTGTTTGGCATGCACGCGACTGCCGTGAAGCCCCCGGCGACCGCCGACGCGACACCCGTCGCGACGGTTTCCTTGTGCTCCTGCCCGGGTTCGCGCAGGTGCACGTGCATGTCGATCAGGCCGGGACAGACGACCAGTCCGGCGGGGACGTCGACCACCTCGGCGTCGTCGGCCGCGAGGTTGGTGCCGACCTCGGCGATGCGATCGCCGTCGATCAGCACATCAAAGATGCCGTCGCGGCCATTGACCGGGTCGACGACCCAGCCTCCCTTAAGAAGACGCTTCATGTTCTGCTCCGCCAGCTAACAGGTACAAGACGGCCATTCGCACGGCAACGCCGTTGGCCACCTGGTCGAGGATTACGGACTGCGTTCCGTCCGCCACTTCTGAGGCAATCTCGACCCCGCGGTTGATTGGCCCGGGGTGCATGATGATGACGTCTGACTTGGCGCGAGCGACTCGCGCTTCGGTCATGCCGAAGGTCCTGAAGTACTCGCGCTGCGACGGGAAGTAGGCACCCTGCATGCGTTCGAGTTGAATGCGCAACATCATGATGACGTCGGCGCCTTCCACCGCTTCGTCGACGCGGGTCGTGACAGTGACGCCCATTTGCTGTAAGCCCGGCGGAATCAGCGTGGCCGGCGCGCACACCCAGACATCCGCGCCAAGCTTGGTGAGCAACAGCACGTTGGAGCGCAGCACCCGGCTGTGCAGCAGGTCGCCGACGATGGCAACCTTCAGCCCGGCGAGCCGCTGTTTGCGCTCCCGGATAGTGAAGGCGTCGAGCAAGGCCTGCGTCGGGTGCTCGTGCATGCCGTCGCCGGCATTGACGATCGCGGCCTTGCAGATGCGCGATAACAAGTGGCAGGCGCCAGACGAGGCGTGACGCAGCACGATCATGCTCGGCGCCATGGCCTCGAGGTTCATCGCGGTGTCGACCAGGGTTTCACCCTTCACCACGCTCGATGAAGCAATCGCCACGTTCAGGGTGTCGGCGCTCAGGCGCTTTTCCGCAATTTCGAACGAAGTGCGTGTGCGCGTGCTGGGCTCGAAGAACAGGTTAATCACCGTGCGGCCGCGCAGCGTCGGCACCTTCTTGATGGTGCGCTGGCCGACTTCCTTCATGGCCTCGGCGGTGTCGAGCACCAGGACGATCTCTTCCGGGCTCAGGTCGGCGATGCCGAGCAGGTGCTTGTGCTTGAGGGCGGTGAGCATCATCCCTTCCCCTGCAACAGCACTTCGTCGATTCCGTCCAGCTCGCTGAGATGGACCTGCACGCTTTCCTGGCGCGAGGTCGGCACGTTCTTGCCGACGTAGTCGGCCTTGATCGGCAGCTCGCGGTGGCCGCGGTCGACCAGCACCACCAGTTGAATCGACTTGGGGCGGCCAAAATCCGTCAGCGCGTCAAGCGCCGCGCGCGTCGTGCGGCCGGTGTAGAGCACGTCGTCAACGAGAACGATGGTGCGGCCGTCGATCGAAAACGGAATCTCCGTCTTGCGGACCAACGGCGCCAGGCCCACCGAGGCGCCCATCAGGTCGTCCCGGTAAAGCGTGATGTCGAGAGCACCGACGGCGACCTCTTCCTTGGTGATTTGAAGAATGTCGCGGGCAATGCGCTGCGCAATCGGCACACCACGGCTGCGCACGCCAACCAGGGCGAGATTGGCAAGACCGCGATTGTGCTCGATGATTTCGTGGGCGATGCGGGTGAGCGCGCGCGAGATGCGCTCGGCATCCATGACAACTGGCATCTTCACCTCTTTGCGAACTCGCAGGTCCGCGTTTAAAGAGTGCGGAGAGTTCTCCGCGACGACGGTGATTGTATCACGCTGATGAGGACGAAGGCTCGTCCATCTGCGCCGGTGTGACCAGCGTCAGTACAGCACCTTGGCTTCGCCGAGCTTCTGAACGAGGTTGCGATAGTGGCTGCTGATCAAGTCGCGCCGTTTCATGACGGCCTTGACTTCGCTGTTGGTGAGGTAACCATTGGTCGCGGTCGTCACTGCGTCAGCCGTCAGCCCTTCCATCTTGGCGAGCAGCGCCCGGTCCGCTCGCTCCAGCTCGAGCGGCCGGATCGTGTCGGTCAGACGGAAAGCGCGCGTGAAATCGATCATGATGATGCGCCACTCCGGCGAGATCAGCACGTTGGTCAGGTTGCGGTCGTTGTCCCGCACCAGTTCCATGAAGACGCGCTGGCGATACATGTCGTTGTTCCACGCGGTCGGGTTCGGCGGCCCGATCTTCTTCTTCAGGCGCTCCCCTTCATTCATCAGCGAATCCATCCACCAGGCGAGCGCGCCGGTCTTGCCGGCGTAGCGATATTCGATCGTCGGCGGCATCATGTCGGCGAGGCCGACCAGCTCGGCAATCCGGACGGCCGCGATGTTGTACTTCCAGGAGTCAACGAAATTCATCTCCGGTTTCCCGGACTCCGGCTTGAACATCTGCTTGCGCTCGTCGATCGGTTGGAAGACGGCGTCGTGCTTGAAGGTGCCATCCGAAAGCGTCAGCCGGGACGGCCGCGTGACTCCGCTCGGCGTGCTGCGGTTGCCGACGACCTTCGCGGTCCGCATGAAAGCTTCAATCTGTTCACGTGTTTGAGGCGTCTGGCCAGCAAGCGGCGAGACGAGGCTTACGCTCAGCGCAATGACGGCGAGACACTTTCGCATGGCACCCGTATATCACAATTAACGGCGGCATCAGGGACGCCGTAGGGCGGGGGGTGTCGCAAGCTCCACGGCCTCACCGGCCGAGCCGGCGATGCCCCACCGCGCTGGACGCGATGCGGAGGAGTTCAGGACACACGGGTTCGGCTCACTCTTCAACGCTCGGCAGCAGCACCTCGCGCACGCGGTGGAACTGCGCGGCCAGCGCATCACGTTCCGCGGCGGTCAGCACGGACAGGCGTTGGTCGAGCAGTTCTTCGAGGTGCGCGCGTGAATCGGCGAGGACGCGGTGACCGGCGGCGGTCAGACGGACCAGCGTCTGCCGCCGATCCGCCTTGTCGATCCAGCGCTCAACCCAGCCCTTGCGCACCAGCATCTCGACGGATTTCGAAATGGTTGGCAAACCGACGCCTTTGTGGCGCGCCAGCGCGCTCATGGTGCACGGGCTGCGGCTGATACGGCGCAGTGTCGCCCACTGGGTCAACTCGATGGGCTGGCTGGAGCGCCGCAAGTCGGCCCAGAACATCTGCGTGACGAGGTTGACGACGTCGACCAGTTCGGTCGTCAGCTGGCGTTGACGCGGCACCGCGTTATTGCTGCGGCACGGCGGCGCTCGTCGCCGGGGCCCGGCGCTTCGCTTGCTCCGCCTTGAAGTCCTCGTCCTTGATGTAGACGATGTTGATCCAGGCGTGCGCCATTTCATCAACGGTGCGATCGCCCCAGCCGACCCACTGATTCGGATCGGGGTTCGACTTCTTCTTCGTCGTGTTGTCGTGCCACGCCGTGACTTTCAGGATCGTGCCCTTGGGCAGGAGCGGTGCCTGTTCGTCGGCGTAGACGTAGGTCGTCATCCAGTTGAAGTTGAAATCGCTTACCAGGCTCAGCACCTGGCGCTGCCCCTGGGGCAGGATCGCCTCGACCATCATGGCCTGGCCGCGCAGGTGCATGTGCGGCTGGAAGCTTTCGATGCGCGCGTTGTCGCGCAGCACCGTGAAGCCCTCGGCGAGCGACAGCGAGTTCGGGCGGATGTCCATGGTGCCAAGCGCCGCCGGCACGAGCGACAGCGACGTGCGGTACTTCGGCTCCTGGCCCTTGGGATAGAAGTAGATGCCCATTTCCACCTGGCTGGAGATTTCTTCACCCGCCTGCGAGTAGTGGATGTCCCAACGAAACTTCGATCCCGGCAGCAACAACTTGCCGGTGTCGGGGCGCATCAATTCGCCCTGCTTGCCGACGGCCCATTCCATGAACGGCGCCGGCAAGCCGGAGCCAGTCGTCGGCGCGCCCGGATCGGTCTGATCGAGATACGCGATCGCGTGATGCGTGATCTTTCGGCCCTTGACAGTGGTTGGGCGGATCTCGATGGCGCGCACCCAGCGCGGCTCGGTGATGCCCGACGGCGTGATGCGCTTGTCCCAGGCATCCTGCGACTGCGCCGGCATGGTGAAGTCGTACGACTTGATGATCAGGTCGGGTTCCTTCTGGCCGTACAACGCGGCGAAGTTCCAACCTTGGTCGTCAGGCCACGTCCTGGCGGCCGGGATGTCTTTCGGATTGCCCTGCGGCGCGCCGGCATCGACCCATTTCAGGATCGTGTCGACCTGCCTGGCATCAAGCGAACGATCGTTCTTGAAGGCCTGCACGCCGACCGTCTTGTCGATGCTCCAGGGCGGCATGGTGTGATCAGCGACCCGCGCGCGGATCGCTTTCGCCCACGGCCGGGCCTCGGCGAAGGTCACCAGCGACATCGGCGCAATCGAATCGGGCCGGTGGCAGGCTTCACACTTGTCCTGGAAAATCGGCGCGATGTCCTTGCTGAACGTCGGCGCCGTCGCCGCCGATTGCGCGGCCGCCGTCGCCGCGCTGAACAGCAGCGTGCCGCCAATCACGAAGACTCCCGACAGAACCGATCGCCGCTGTGTACCCGTCATGTTCATCCTTCCTCTCCGCTACTTGGCCGTGACCTTGACGTATGTATTGGTCCAGCAACATTGAAAGCCGCCGCCTTCACCGGATTCGTCGTTCGCCTGCACGCGCAGCGTGTACTCGCCGGGTGCTGAGAACGTCGCAGTGGCCGTGATCATCTCGCCTTGCTTGGAGGCGGGGATGCGGGCCTTGTCAAACGTCACCTCACCGGGTCCGCGATACTTGTGAAACGACAGGCTCGCGACCCGAGCGCTGTTCTCGACGCCCCGCTCTTTCACGTCCGACACCCAGGTCGAGATGGGAATCGGCTGCCCCACCGTGGCCGTGTACGTCGCCGCGACGCTGGTGGGTGGCCCGGAGAACTTTGGACCGCCCTCCGTGAAGGCCAGTGTCGGCGGCTCGTTGAGCATGCCGAGTTCCTTGAACGGTGTGATCGGATAGCCGGGATTGAGCGTGAACGGCACGGTTTGCGTCTCGCCGTTCGCGGTGAGCGTCCACCTGATCACCTTGCTGCCGAAGTCTTTCGGCACCTTGATGACGAGCACCCCCCATTGCCGGCCGACTTCGAAATACGTCGGCTGTCCCTGGTCGGGCTCACCCGGCTCGAAGCGGTTGTTCGGGCCGATCGGGATGGTGATCGGCTCCCTGGAGTTGCGGTTGTAGTAGCCGATCAGCAGGCTGAAGCTGCCATCGGCGTTGGTGTACCAGCCTTCGAAGGCAGGGGTGATGCTGGCGCCGCGCTCGCGCGCGGGTCCCATCG
>JANLWW010000171.1:0-46301 GCA_031364805.1 Acidobacteriota bacterium | reverse complement strand
TGACGACCGCGGGATCGGCCTCGACCTGCCCGAAGTCAGGATTAATGGTGGCAGTGAGCGTCAGCCCGGGCGTGACCGCGTATTTCACGTCGAGACCAACCGTGCCGCCGGGGTTCGGTGAGTCGGTCAGCGGATCGCTCGCATCCACCGCACTCGTGTCGACCTTGCCGAGCCCGTACGGCATCAGCTCGAACTTTTTCGGCGTGCCCGCCATCTTGAGGCCGCGCAGCTCGCCGAACTGCGACACGAAGCCGTTGGCGTTGCGCGACAACAGCGGCCAACTCGACGTTTCCGCCAGGCGTCCCACTTCGCGAATCACGGCAAAGCCAACGGCCCCACCCGTCAAGGAATTGAAGCGCAGCTGCGAGAACGGAATACGGAACTCCGCGCTCCAGCCGCTGCTGTCTTTCACGACCTCAACGTCCCAGACCGCATCCCAGCTGTCGTCGCTCTGGCCGTCGTTGAAGTAATAGCGATCGCTCTTCACGCCAACCGGGTTCACGCCAAACTCATACGCTGAACGCTGGTCGAAGTAAGAGTCGATGACAATGCGAATCCAGTCGGAAGGTGACCGCTGATCGCGACGGGTGAGAATGCCCACCATGCGGCCGGCATCGGGGTCGAAGGCGCGGACCGCGACATAGATTGCGCTGGCATCGTACGCCACGCGCGCCTCGGTGCGCATGGTCGGCGACTGCCCTTCCGCCGGCTCGCGCTGCACGAACTCGTTGATGACCGGCGCTTGCTGCCAGATCTCTTCGTTCAGCTTGCCGTCAACGAGGATGGGACTGGTCGCAGGCACGGCGATCGCCTCGATCGCCATGGTGTTGACACGCCGTTCGTCCGACGCAGTTGCCAATGTGGGGACGAGAAGAACAAGAGCGGCGAGCGCGCCGCCACGCATGAATTGCATAACCACGTTGAATAGACGGAATTTGCCCTGGAAAGGTTGGGACAACGACGCAGGGGCGGTTCCGGACCCGCGCAGAGGTCCAGAAACACGCCAACTTTCAACTATCCACGGCCAACTTTCAACTCACTCACTGGCCCATCCATGCGGTCAAGCGAGCCTTCTGCTCGGCCGGGGCGGTCGGTATCACTTCGAGCCGCCACGGGCGGCCCGGCTCGGTGCCAAGCGTCATCTCGATCTTCGTCAGCTTGTCACGGCGGGCCACCAACACCGTGATTTTGTCGCCGGGCTGGTATTGATCCAGCCGTGCCGCTAAACCGTCGGCGCGCACGCGGATATCGTCAATCGCCAGGATCTCATCATCGACGTTGAGGCCGGCCTCGATCGCAGGGGTGCCGCGACGCACCGAGCTAACCACCAGCCTGCCGGCATCGTTGCGCGTGCCGCCGCCAATGAAGGGGCGCGCATTGCGAGTCTCGACCGGGCGGAAGCGCAAGCCGTAGAAATCGAGCGCCTCGGTGTAGTCCAACTCGTCGGTGGACTCGGCGGCCTTGGCGAACCACCCCTTCAGGTCGGAACCGGCGGCTTCGCTCATCACGTCGTAGAACTGCGTCGGTGTGTAACCCTTCTCACCAGAGTAGCGCTGCAGCGCCCACTTCATCCCATCGTCCAGGGTTCGCTGGCCACTGCTGCCCTTGCGAATCTTCGCATCAAGGAGAAACGCGATCACCGCGCCCTTGGGGTAGTAGTTGATGCTGGTGTTGGCGGTGTTCTCGTCGGGGCGGTACTGCTTGATCCAGGTGTCGTACGACGACATGTTGACGGGCGACACCAGGCGGCCTGGCGTCGTCTGCACGGCCTCGATCGAATCTGAAATGCCGTCGAGAAACTCATCGCGAGTGGCAATTCCGGCACGGCGGGGCAGTACTTCGCCGTAGTAGTCGGTGAAGCCCTCGGCCACCCACAGCATCTTCACGTAGTTTTCGTTCTCGTAATCGAAGGGACCCAGTTCGATCGGACGCAGCCGCTTGACGTTCCAGTTGTGGAAGTACTCGTGTGCGATCAGGCCGAGCCATGACATGTAGGAGCGGTGCGTGCGGGTGGTGAAGCGGCCCGACATGCCGAGAAAGCTGTTCTTGTGCTCGAGACCGCCACCTGATTCGGTGACCATGTTCAAGAAATAGTAGTGGGGATAAAGCAGCGGGCCCATGACCTCGCGGCCGGCCTCGACGATCTTCTTGATGTCGGCGGCGGCACGATCGGCGTCGAATAGCGAGGGGTCGCCCTCGAGCACCAGCGCGTGCTTCTTGCCATCAACGGTGAACTCGCGCACGACCGGGTTGCCGATAATGATGGGGCTGTCGATCAGCGTGTCGAAATCTTCGGCGCGGAAAGTGTTGGCGGCGCCGGCCACGGGCATCAGCGGCGTCTGTACTCCCTTCCAGGCGGCAGGCAGTTCGACCTTCACTTCATGCGACCGCTTGCCGCCGTCGGGCAGCGTAACGAAGGTTGGTGCGCCGTTCACCATGGCGAAGCCGGCTTCGACCCAGTTGTTGCGCACGGTCATCTCGCGACTGTAGACCTTGTAGCGCAGGGTGACGGTTCGCGCACCGCCGGTGGTGATCTTCCAGCGGTTCTTACGCGATTTTTCGACTGCCAGCGCGGCCGTGCCGTTCGCAGCCGTGACGGCCTCGACGTGGCGTTCGTACTCGCGAATCAGGTAAGAGCCCGGCGTCCAGGTGGCCATGTAGACTTCGACATCGGGCCGGCCGCCGGTGGGAATGCTGGCTTCAACCTCGACGTAGTGAGTGTGGGGCGCGGGGAAGCGCAGCGTGTAACGGATCGGCTCGTTGGCCTGGGCGCTCAGCGTGCTGGAGGTCGTGACAGCAAGCGCAAGCGCGCACACAAAGGCAGCAATAGTGAAACGGCTCATGGTGGTCAGCATTCTACAAGCCCCCAAGCCCCAGGTCCCCAAGCCCCCAGGTCCCCAAGCCCACTACAATCGTTATGTGCGCTGGACCGACCACAAGACGGTGGGGCTGCAATATGGCCTGACCGCGCTCTTTTTCCTGCTGGTCGGGTTTCTCCTGATGATCCTCATGCGTTGGCAACTGGCCTGGCCCGGCCAGCCTTTGCCGGCGTGGCTGGTGCCGCTGCTCGGCGAGGCCAATGCGCCCGGCGGCATCATGCTGCCCGAGTTCTACAACCAGTTGGTCGCCATGCACGGCACTGTCATGGTGTTCCTCGCCGTAGTACCGCTGGCCGCCTCGGCGTTTGGCATCTACTTGGTTCCACTTCAGATCGGCGCGGACACGATGGCGTTCCCGCGGTTGAGTGCGCTCAGCTACTGGCTCTACCTGATGGGTGGACTCGTAATGGTCACGAGCTTCTTCGTTGAAGGCGGTGCGCCGAATTCGGGATGGACGTCGTACGTGCCTCTGTCGGTTATCGCGACCGCCGGGCAGAACTTCTGGCTCACCGGCATCATCCTGATCGGCCTGTCGTCAACACTCGGCGCCCTCAATATGCTGGTCACCATCGTACAGGGGCGTGCGCCCGGCATCACCTGGATGAGGCTGCCGTTCTTCGTGTGGTCGCAGCTGGTTACCGCGCTGCTGCTGCTGTTGGCATTCCCCGCACTGCAGGCGGCAGCGATTCTTCAGCTGATGGACCGCCTCGTCGGCACCAGCTTCTTCATGCCGACCGGATTGGTGATTGGCGGCGTGCCGCTCCAGGGCGTGATGGGTGGCGGCAATCCGCTGCTATGGCAACACCTGTTCTGGTTCCTTGCACATCCAGAAGTTTACGTGCTGATTCTGCCCGCCATGGGCATCGTGGCCGAGGTGATCACCGTCAACGCCCGGCGGCCGCTGTGGGGCTACGGGCTGATGGTGTCGTCGGTGCTGTTCATGGCCGGCATGTCGATGGTGGTCTGGGCGCATCACATGTTCCTGAGCGGCATGGGCACGTCGCTCAGCACGTTCTTCCAGATCACGACGATGATCATTTCGATCCCGTCGGTGGTGTTGATCTCGTCGCTGGTGATGTCGTTGTGGGGCGGCTCGATTCGCTTCACCACGCCGATGTTATTCGCGCTCGCGTTCCTGCCCATGTTTGGCATCGGCGGCCTCACCGGACTGCCGCTCGGCCTGGCCGCAAGTGACGTCACGCTCCACGATACCTACTACGTCGTCGCGCACTTTCACTACCTGGTGGCGCCAGGCACGGTGTTCGCGCTGTTTGCCGGCATTTACCACTGGTTCCCACGCATCACCGGCCGCATGCTCGACGAACGGCTCGGCAAGGTGCACTTCTGGGGATCGTTTATCTGCATGAACCTGATCTTCATGCCGATGTTTGCGGTTGGCCTGATGGGCGTCAACCGCCGGCTGTATGACGCCGGTGCCAGCTACGCGCTCGCGCAGCCGACGCTGATGTGGCAGACGCACATGACCTATGCCGCAATCCTGCTGGGCCTGTTCCAGCTCCCGTTCGTGTGGAACCTTCTGAAGGGATGGTTGGGGTCAGGTCAAGAAAATCACACTTTGGGATTGGCGGGGACAGGTCTCCGCTACAACCCATGGGGCGGCAAGACCCTCGAATGGACGAGAGACCTGTCCCCAATCATCCCAAAGTGTGATTTTCTTGACCTGACCCCAACCATCCCCCCAACCATCCCTCGGGCGGATACGGGGACGACGGCGGCCAGGTTGGGCAATTGGCTGCTCCTCGCATCACTCATCATGTTCTTCGGGTCGCTGTTTTCTGCGTATGTCATGCTCCGCGCTGGCTCCACGGAGTGGCCTGAGGCATTTGCCATCTTCCCGTGGCTAGAAACCGCGCTGCTCGTCGGCGCTGCAGCGGCGATTGGCCAGACGCGCATCCGGCTGATCAGCGCTCATGCGCTCGGGCTCGCGTTCGTCGCGGTAAAACTGATGAACGACATCTTGATGATCCGGCGGGGTCTGCTGCCGTCGGCCACGCTACAACTCGCCTGCTGGTTCACACTCGGGTTCGTCCATGCCTTCCACGTGTTGGCCGGCGCCCTCGCCACAGGCTGGCTGGCAGGACCCGCGTTCGGCATGAAGACGGCAGATCGCCTGCGGTTCCAGGCGCACATTGAAGCCACGCAGCGATACTGGATTTTTCTGGCCCTGGTGTGGCTCGCCATCGTGGGTGGCTTCTATGTGGTGTGAGCACTCATGAGTTGCCCGTTATGCGGACCATCTGAAAGCGCGGCCATCGCGGCCGGCGTCAGGGCGGGGGTCGGTACGCTCATTTTTGTCACGGCGCTCGTGGTGATTGGGCTTGCCGGGTTCGCCTGGCGGCTGTGGCTCCTCAAGGACAGGAACGCGTGATCGATCGCTGGCTGCCCGCCGCCGCCTCGGCGCACGCGACTGCCCTTGATGCCGTGCTGCTGGTCATTCACTGGCACATCCTGCTGATCTTCGCCGGTTGGCTGACGCTGTTTGTCGTGCTGCTGTTCAAATTCCGGCAAGGCGCCAACCCCGAGCCCAGCCAGGCCGGCGTGCGCGGCGTATGGCCGGCAATCGCCATTGGTGTCGTTATTCTTGGGGATGTCCTGATCCTCACGACACAGGCATTGCCCGCGTGGTCGGCACGCATGGCGCCTCCGCCGGCGGGCGTCAGCCCCGTCGAAGTCCGCGTCACCGGCGAGCAGTTTGCCTGGAATATCCACTATCCCGGCCCCGATGGCGTGTTCGGACCCACCAACAACACGTTGATCAGCGCGTCGAACCCGATCGGCATCGATCGCGATGACTCATCCGCGAAAGACGACATCGGTCTGCTCAACATCCTTACCCTCCCGGTTGACCGGACCATCGTCATTCAGCTCGCCAGCCGCGACGTCGTCCACAGCTTCACGCTGAACGAGATGCGCGTGAAGCAGGACGCGGTGCCCGGCATGACTACGCGAACGTGGTTCACGCCGACCCAGACCGGGAATTGGGAGATCGCCTGCTCGCAACTATGCGGGCTCGGCCACTACCGCATGCGGGGTGAACTCCATGTCGTCACCGCCGACCGCTGGAACGCGTGGATCACAGACGAGCAGGAGCGACTAAGACGATGACCAACCGCAGAGATTTTCTCGCTGTCGCCGGCATGGCCGCTGCCGCTCTTTCCACGCGCCTCATTGCACAGGGTTCGCCTGTCAAGCCTGCGCGGCTCAAGCCGGGCGACACCATCGGGCTGATCAATCCCGCCGGCGCTACTTACCACGGCGTCGACCTCGACATCGTCCGCGAGACGTTCGAGACGCTTGGCCTGAAGGTCAAGGTCGGCAGGCATGTGCTCGATCGTTACGGCTACCTCGCCGGCCGCGACGAAGACCGCGCCGCCGACGTCAACGCGATGTTTGCGGATCGAGACGTCCGCGGCATTGTCTGTATTCGCGGCGGCTGGGGCTGCGCCCGCATCATCCCGCGGCTCGACTACGACATGATTCGGCGCAATCCCAAGGTGCTGCTTGGTTACAGCGACATCACCGCGCTGCACTCGGCCATTCACCTGCGGACGGGACTGGTGACGTTTCACGGACCGGTCGGCATCTCGCAGTGGAACGCGTTCAACGTCGGCTGGTTGAAGCGAGTCTTGTTCGATGGCGAGGCTGTCACGTTCGAGAACGACAAGTCATTCGACCGTGATGACACGCTGGTGCAGCGGCAGAATCGCATCCGCACACTGACGCCAGGCGTGGCGCGAGGCCGCCTGCTGGGCGGCAACCTCACCGTGCTCTCGGCCATCGTTGGCTCGTCTTATTTGCCCGATTTCTCGAAGTGCGTGTTGTTCCTGGAAGATGTCGAAGAGGCGCCGTACCGCATCGACCGCATGCTGACCCAGCTGAAGCTCGCCGGCATTCTCGCCAAGGCGAGCGCGGTCGTGTTCGGTAACTGCACCGACTGCGACCCCGGAAATGGTTTTGGGTCGCTGACGGTGGAAGACGCGCTGGTCGAACACGTCAAGCCGCTGGGCGTGCCGGCGTGGCATGGCGCGCAGATCGGGCACATCGACAAGCAGTTCACGTTGCCGATTGGCGCCGACGTAGAGGTCGATGCGACGAAGGGCACAATACGAATGCTCGATCGCGCGGTCGACTAGCGTTCGACTTTCTCGCCTCTCGACATCCACTCGTCCCAGCCGCCCTTGAGCGCCTTGGCGCCGGGGACGCCCTTCGCGGCCAGGTCGACGGCCGCGCGAGCAGCCGTCATCTCGTTCGTGCAGGCGCAGTAGGCGACGACCGTTCGCTTCTCACCGACAAACTGCGCGCCTTTGGCGAGAATCTCGGTGTAATCGATGTTAATCGCTCCGGGAATGCGGCCCTTCGCGAACGCGCCCAGCTCGCGGACATCAAGCACCACCACGGCCTTCTGGTCCATCAAGACCTTGAGTTCGTCGATGGTGATGCGCGGTACCGCGCGAATCGCTTGCCCCGACACCGTGATGCCGGCCAGCAGCACAATGGCGGCTACTGTCTTTGCGAATTGAGCCATGACGCCCTGAACCTCCGCTGATCATCGCTCAGCGTGCCGCCCGTCGCCTCGAGGGTCACGATCTCGACTCGCGGGTCTTCGTCGAGCGTGATGGTGCCGTTCACGACTTCGCCACTTCGGCGAATATACCGCAAGGGCACGGCAACGCCGGGCTTCTGCTTCGTCAGCGCATCTTCGAAAGCAGCCATCGACGTCAGGTCCACGCCACCCAGGTTCGAGAGCTGATCGTCCTGGGCGACGCCTGCCTTGTAGAGCGGCGATTGCCATGGCACCAGCGAGTTGACACGCAGGGCACTGCCGCCTGCCTGCAACTGCACCTGTCCCGCGAACGCCTTGCCGGTCGCGCGCTTGCGCAGCACCAGGCCGGCGCGGCTCAGCAGCCGCGCGTAGTCCACCACCTCGCGGCCCTCCACGTACTTGCTGAAGAAGTCGTTGGCGAAGCCACGATCGCCGGCAACCTTGGCGAGCGATTCCTTCAATCCGTCAATCGTGTAAGGCGTGCTCACCTTGCCAGGGGCCTTCTGGCCGGGCCGCCCGAACTGGGTCCACAGAGCCTTCATGAAGTGATCGCCGGAGGCCTGCGCGCTTGAGCGATCACGCAACGACAGGTCGAGGCCCAGGCCGATCACCGACCCGTACGTGTAGTAAGAGATGAAGACGTTCGGAAAAGCCGTGCGATCGATCGACGCCGCGGCATCCACGAAAGGCGCCATGCGGCTCATGTCAACCGCGCTGCGGAACTGACGTCCAGGCCCGAGGGTGACGGCGTTGATCGACCCGGCCAACTCACCGAGCAGCCCGTCGAGCGGCAGCAGGCCGGCGCGATGCAGGATCAAGCTGTCGAAATAACTCGTGAACCCTTCGCCCAGCCACAAGTCATCGCTCATGTCGGCCTGCTCGAAGTCGAAGGGCTCGACCCCGGCAGAGCGCAACCGCTCCATGTTCCAGGCATGGAAGAACTCGTGGGACACGGTGCCGAGAATGCCCTGGCGCTGCTGCGGATTGCGGAGGGCGCCGGAGCTGGTCAGCGACGTGCTGTTGCGATGCTCCATGCCATCGCCGCTGGCCCACGGCAGGTAGGTACTCAGAAACGTGTAGGTGTTGGTCTCGAACTGGGGGAGCTCACCGAAGACGGGAATGGTCTCGCGGACGATTCGTTCGACATCCTTCGCGAACGCGTCCGCATCGGCATCGGTGCCGTCATGCGTCAGCGCAATACGGAAGGTCGGCGCCGGGCCCGTCCTCTTCTGCCCATCGTCCACCGTGAACTCGCGAAGGGTGTAGGCGCTGAAGTCGGTCGGGCTATCCATCAAGTAATGGATGTTGGGAGCCGTGTAGACGAGGGGGTCGGCAGTGGGAAACAGCTGCGTCGCCACTTTCCAGGTCTTGCCTGGCGGCTGCACGAAACTGACGCGGGCGGGCCGTTCGAACCAGCCGCGCGCGAACATCAGGGCCGCGGGAATGTTGATGTGCGCGTGCATCGAGTCGATGCCGAGGTAGGTGCCGTCGGTGCGATCGCCGAACACCTTGTAGGCGACCACGACAGTGCCGTCATGGCCGGCAACATCCCACTGATGGGGATCGGGACGGGTCGCCGCCAGCGGCTGGCCTTTGCCATTCGTCACCACGACATCGAACACGTTCTTGGCAAACTCATGAAGGGCGTAGCGGCCCGGGGACGTGCGCGCCATCCGCACCTGCAGCACGCCGGCAGGCACGGCTGCGAACCTGGCCTCGACCTGCATCCAGCGGTGTTCCGGCGCCGGGAACGACAACTTGTATTCGACCGGCGCCTGCGCCCACGCGGCACTGGCGACGAACAGCAAGATGAAGACGGCGAAGACGCGTTTGACCATTCCGCTTAGCATGCCACGAACATTGGCCACCGAAGACGCCGGGAACACCGGGAAAACATGGTGGGCTAGAATCCAACCATGAAGAAGCTGTTCGCGGCATTCGCACTGCTATTGATGGGCATTCAACCGGCGGCTCAGTCCGATCCCAAGACCGCGGCATTCGGTTGGATCGACGCCAACGTGTCAACCCTCAATCGCGTCAACCGCAACATCTGGACGTGGGCCGAAACCGGGCTCGAGGAAGCCAAGTCGTCCGCGGAGCTGCAGACGCTGCTGCGCTCGAACGGCTTCGCCGTCGAAACCGGCGTCGCCGGCATGCCAACGGCTTTCGTTGCCAGTTACGGGACCGACCGGCCGGTGATCGGCATTCTCGCGGAGTTCGATGCGCTGCCCGGCCTGTCGCAAGACTCCTCGCCTGAACGCACCAATCGCGCCGGTGCCACCGCCGGCCACGGCTGCGGGCACAGCGTGTTCGGCACCGCCAGCAGTGGCGCCGCCATCGCGATCAAGCAAGCCCTCGCGTCGGGCGCCATCAAGGGCACTGTCAAGCTGTTCGGCACGCCCGCAGAAGAAACCGGCATCGGCAAGACTTACATGCTGCGCGAGGGCAGCTTCAAGGACGTCGACACCCTGCTGTCGTGGCACGCCCTCGACAAGACCATGGCCACCTGGGATTACTCAAAGGCGATGGTCTCGGTGAAATTCAAGTTCGAGGGCCTGCCGTCACACGCCTCGGTATCGCCGCATCAGGGCAAGAGCGCACTTGACGCGGTGGAGCTGATGAGCGTGGGCGTGAACTTCATGCGCGAGCACGTCAAGGAGGACACGCGCATTCACTACGTGATCACCAACGGCGGCGGTCAGCCCAACGTGGTGCCGCCGTCAGCGGAAGTCTGGTACTACTTGCGCGCCAATAAACACACCGACGTCGAGGAGTACTTCGTGTGGTTGACCGAGATCGCTCGCGCCGCGGCGGCGATGAGCCGAACCAAGCTGATCGAGACACGGGTTGATGCCGACCTTCACGAAGTGCTGCCGAACCGGACCCTGGTGGAGGTGATCCAGAAGAACCTCGAACTGGTCGGCGCGCCGGTGTTCGACGATCGCGAAAAGGCTTTTGCGCGCGCGACGCAGAAGGATCTCAAGCCGCAGCCTGCGCAGGCACTGGCCGATCGCGTCGAGCCGCTGTCGAGCGGTCCACCAACCCAGGGCGTACACTCGACAGACGTCGGCGACCTGACGTGGTTCTTCCCGGTCGGCCAGTTCACCGCGGCCACCTACGCATACGGCGCTCCGGGGCACAGCTGGCAGATCGTCGCCTGCACTGGCATGAGCATTGGCGAAAAGGGGATGCTGGTCGCAGCGAAGACGATCGCCGGATCGGCGATTGATCTGTATCGCGGGCCCGATCTGATTCAGCGGGCGCGAGAGGATCTCAAAAAGACGATGGCCGATCAGAAGTACGTGACGCTGATTCCCGAAGGACAGAAGGCGCCGAAGACGATTCGCTAGGATCCGAGCTTGGAGAACTCTTCGCGGGCTTGCACCAGCAGCGGGATGTCGCCGTCGGCGTTCTTCCAGAACTCGAAGAACGCCTGGTACCGCTTGCGCGCTTCGTCGCGGTTGCCGACGGCAACCTGGGCGCGCGCGATCTCCACCATCGCCAACGCCTTGGTCGTGCCAAGCCCGCGCTGCCAGGTGTCTTCGATGACCAGGTTCAGGCCCTTCAATGCCGGCTCCCAGTTCTTTAGTTGAACTTGCGCGATCGTCCAGATGGTGACGGCCTCGGCATGGGCCAGGTCAAACGTCACCGGCTCGAGCAGGGTGACGGCCTCGGCGGGCCGGCCTTCGCCCATCATGCCAAGCGCCCGCAAGGCGCGAACGCCTGCGCCTGGGGAGGAACTGCCCTCGCCGGCTTTGCCAATCTGCTCGGTGGCCAGCGGCAGCAGGCGGCGGGTCTCGACCGCGTCGCGAAGAATGGCCGCCACGACCAGGCGGTCGTCGATCGTGTTCGAGTCAAGGATCTCGTCGTCTTCGGCCTTCTTGACGCGCGCCCTCGCGGCATCGGCGAGGCCGACGAGGGCCTCGTTGATCGCCAACTGCATTAAGCCGCTGCCCACTTGCGCGCGCCGGCTGGCCGCTTCCATGCGCGCCTGCCAATCGATGGCAATCGCCGCGGCTTCCTGCAGGCGGCCCAAAAACGCTGCGCCCTGCATGCGGATACCAAGAAACTCGGTTTCTTCGCGCCTGCCGGCCATCGCCGACACTTGCGCGTCGGCCAGCGCCCCGTCGCCGGTGATCAGGCCGAGCGCAAACAGGCTTGCGCGCGGTCCGACGCCGTTCTGCAGCTTCAAGGCCGTCTCAAACGCCGCTCGCGCCTGCGGATAGTTACCCTGGCCCATGTAGGTGTCGCCAAGGTTGCCCCACGCAATGGGCTGGTCCGGCGCCACGCGCACCGCCGCCTCCTGGTTGCGAAGCGCTTCGGCGACCTCGCCGCGCTGCTTGAGCAGCAGGGCCGAGTTGGCGAGCGCGGTGTAGTCGTTCGGATAGGCCGCGAGCCATACGCGATAGACGTCGAGGGCCTTGCTCGTTTCGGGCTCGACGGTGGTGTAGTAGCGCGCCTCGATGTAGTAACGCTCAACTTCGCTGACCTTGCCGCGGAACTCGTACGCCTTCGCCGTCATCTTGCGCGCTTCGTCGGCCTGGCCCAGGTTTGAATACACGGTGCCCAAACGCGCATAGGCCAACCCAAACTCCGGATCGAGTTCGACGGCGCGACGAAAGAACGGCACCGAATCGAAATCGCCAGTGGTCCGGCGCGTCTTCAAACCCTGGCTGTACGCCTTAAGCGCCTCGAGCGACGGGGTGGTCGCCTCTTCGATCTTCGCGTCGTAACGCTGGATTGATCCGAGCGATTCACCCAGCTTCTCGCGGAACACCGACACGGCGCTTCCGAGCGCCGCCAGCACGGTTTCCTTCGAGCTGGCCTGCACCTGCTCTTCGGCAAGCACGCCGCCATTCACGCAGTCCTGCGCGTTGAGCGTGACCACATACGCCGAACCGAGCATGGCGATGGTGCCGCCGAGCAACGCCTTGCCGCCCGCCCGCTGGCACACCTCGCGGCCGACTTCGGCGGTAATCGGCGCGCTTGATTCGCGGCCCATCAGCCGCAACGTCGCCTGCACCTGCTGCTCGGGCACCACGTTCAGGAACGGCGACTGCCGCAACTGTAACGCGAGCGCCTCGCCCAGCGTGTCGTCGAACATCGTGTCGCCGGTGCGATTCACCACCGACGACAGCACCACGGTGTCTTTGGCGGTCAGCGCCGGCGTCGAGATCGATCGATACAACAGAAAGCCGCCCACCAAGGCGACCATCACCAGTGGCGCGCCCACCAGCATGGGCTTGCGCCAGCCCGACCTGGCGACCGCAGCCGGCGCCGGTTCAACAACTCGCTTGGTCGCCGGTCGGCTGCCGGCCGCCGGCGTCGAATTGTCCGCCGGCGCTGCCGCAACCTGGCGGCTGGCTGCGAAGGTGGATCCGGACTCGGTGGCGCGCTTCAGCCGCTTGAGGTCGGCACGCAGTTCAGCGGCGCTTTGATAGCGGGTCTCGCGATCTTTCTCCAGCGCCTTGTCGATAATGCGGTCGAATTCTGGCGACAGGCCGGCCTGCAACTGCGAAGGCGTGGGCGCCTTCTTCGTCAGCAGGCCTTCAAAGATCGTGGCGACAGTCATGCCCGGAAATGGCAACTGGCCGGTCGCCATCTCGAACAGCACGACGCCGGCCGAGAACACGTCGCAACGGGCATCAATCTCCTGCCCTCGCGCCTGCTCCGGTGACATGTATGACACCGTCCCGATCGTCGTCCCCATGGTCGTCAGCTGATCGGTGGCGCCAAGGGTGGAGTCGAGGTGCTCGCGGCCGCGGACCGACTTGCTGAGTTTCGCGACGCCGAAGTCGAGCACCTTGAGCGTGCCGCGACGGGTGATGAACAAGTTCGCGGGCTTGATATCGCGGTGCACGACACCCTGCGCGTGAGCGGCATCCAGGGCATCCGCCATCTGCGCCCCAAGTTCCAGGACCTCTTCCGGCGGAATAGCTCCCTTGGTCACGCGGTCTTTCAGCGACTGGCCGTCGAGCAGCTCCATCACCATGAACTGCCGGCTGTCGTGTTCGCCGATGTCGTAGAGCGTGCAGATGTGCGGGTGGTTCAGGCTGGAAATGACGCGCGCTTCACGCAGGAAGCGCTGCACCGCCTCGGCATCGGTGTTGGCATCGTCGGGCAGGAACTTGATGGCCACCCGGCGGCCAAGGCGTGTGTCTTCGGCCTCGTACACCACGCCCATGCCGCCGGCACCCAAGTGCGACAACACGCGGTAGTGCGAAATGGTTTCGCCGATCACAGGTGGCCCGTCTCTGGCTCGTCCAGCAATTCGCGGATCTTCTTCGCCAGCTGCATGGGCGTGAAGGGCTTCTGCAGGAAGGGCTGGCCTTCGTCCAGTACGCCGGTTTTCACAATTGCCTCATCCATGTAGCCAGACATATACAGTACGCGAATCGAGGGCCGCAGCGCCCGTAACGCCTCGGCCACCGCCGGTCCGCTCATGTCGCCCAGAATTACGTCGCACAGGGCGAGGTCGAAGAGGCGGGTGTCGTCACTGCCCAGTGCCAATCCAGCCCTGCCCGATGCGGCTTCGGTCACTGAATAACCCAGGCGCACCAACAGCTCCTTCGACAGCCGCCGCACCGATGGATCGTCTTCGACGAGCAGGATGTGCTCGGTGCCGTTGGGCATCTTCTCGATCGCCGGATCGACCGCAACCTGCGGCGGCGCCTCGGAGCGGGGCAGGTAGATGCGGAACGTGGTGCCCAACCCGAGCTCGCTCGACACTGAGATATGCCCGTCGCTTTGCCGGACAATGCCGTAGGCAGTAGAGAGACCAAGGCCGGTGCCCTTGCCGACTTCCTTGGTGGTGAAGTACGGCTCGAAGATGCGCGCGCGCACTTCGGGCGGCATGCCCACGCCCGAATCGGTGACCGACAACATCACATACGGACCCGGCCTGGCATCCGGCTGATCGGCCACGGCGGCGTCATCGAGCACGGCATCGGCGGTTTCGACGGTGAGGCGGCCGCCCTTGGGCATGGCGTCGCGCGCGTTCACGACGAGGTTCATCACCACTTGTTCGACTTGCCCGGGATCGACGCGCACGTGCGGTGAGGCGGCCTTGCCGGTGACGGTCATCACGATGTCTTCGCCGATCACCCGGCGCAGCATCGGCTCGACCTTGCGCAGGGCCGTATTCAGATCGATGATCTTCGGCTGCAGCACCTGCCGCCGGCTGAACGCTAGCATCTGCTTCGTGAGGTCGGCGGCGCGCATGGCGGCGCGGGCAATCTCTTCGGCGTCAGCACGGCGCTCATCTTTGGGGTCGAGCGACGTCATCACGATCTCGGTGTAGCCGATGATCGCGGTCAGCAGGTTATTAAAGTCGTGGGCGATGCCGCCGACGAGGCGTCCGACCGCCTCCATTTTCTGCGAGTGCCGCAACTGTTCTTCCAGCAGCAACCTCCGCTCGAGTGCATCGTCGCGCTCGGCAATAATGGCGGCGAGCAACTGCCCACTGAGCGAACCCAGCGCCAGGAAGCAGAACAACAGTAACTGCGTGAACTCCACCGGAAACGACGCGAACGGACCAATGCCAAGACCGGCGATTGCCAGCGCGAAGCTGGCGATCAGGGCGACGATGGTGGCGGCGCCGCGAGGGCCGAAACGGAGGCCTGCCCAGCCAACGATTGGAAAGAAGATGAAGACGATCGGGACGTCGCGGTCGGCGAACATTCCCCACAAGCCGAACACCAGTTGCGCGCCGAGAAAGAGCGTGACGACCAGCGCAAGGGCTTCGCTGATGCGTGGCCTCGTCCAGGCAATGGGCCGGCCCTTGACCCAGGCGAGGATCAAGGTGGCGGTGATCATCACCCCGAGCCAGTCGCGCAGCCACCACAGGACCACGCCGTGGGTGAAGCCGCCGGGACCGACGCCGTCGCCGAGGTATTGAAGGGTCACCGAAACCAGTGCCGCGACCAAGGCGCAGGCGGGTGCGACCACCAGCGACAGGATCACGGAGTCGCGCGTGCGCTCGATTCGGGGGTCGAACTTGAGCGTCCGCAACATGCGGGCGGCAATCCAGGGTTGGATGATCTGAAGCAATCCGATGATGGCGGCCCAATGAATGGGACTTCGGGAGAGGTTGAACGCGAACGATCCGAGCATGACGCCCGGGAGTAAGCGGTAGCCGCCAAGATAGACGCTCGCCACTGCGAGGCCGGCAGGCGGCCACAGGGGGGTCACGGCACGGCCACCGGCGGTGGGCAGCACGACCAGTTCAGCCAACCCCCAAGCCAGAAAAGCCAGCCCGAGGTTAAGCACTACAACTTTCACGCGATCGGTGGCAACAAACCAATCGCTGGCTAAGTCTGGGGTCGATCTCTCGGGCACGTGCGACAAAGCGTAACGGCTGAGTGTCACTCACGCAAGCCTGTGAAGACGGCCCATAGGCAAGATTCTCGCGACAACGGTGAAGGCTTGAGGCTCGAGGAAGTGTGCAACGAGCCGAGGGAGGCCGAAGGCCGACCGAAGGCGAGTGGGATTCGCTCTGTGGCCGGCGCGCAGCGCTGGCCATTGAACGCGAAGACCTGCCGAGCCGCCGAATGAGGCTGAAAGCCGAATGATGGCGGTGAGCCAGAGATTCGAACTCTACGAGCGTCCATTTCTAACTTGGTGATGGCGCGCGACTTCTAGCTCTAAGAGTTTGAATCCCAACCGCTTACAGCGTTCTGCGAGTTCTCTAGCGTCCACTGCAATCCGCACGATTCCACCGAGGTTTTGGAGACGTGGTGGAGACGGTCGTCGGGCAGTCAGGCCACGTCCTTGCTGCGTACTCCGCAAGGACGCGATTGATGCGTGTTGATACCGCACGTTTCAGCGTTTGGCTCCCAACTTTGGGCTCGGCAAAAAGCTACCCGTATCGGGTATACTTCTGGAGTCGACTTCGATGATCAGCGTCTTGAAGCGCAAGGACTTCGCCCGCTGGCAGGCCAGTGAGAAGCTGCCCAATGTTGCCTTGTGCAAGGCGGTCAGAGAGATGGAGAACGGCTTGGTTGATGCCGACCTGGGCGGCTTCCTGTACAAGAAGCGCGTGGCCCGTCGGGGCGGTGGCAAGAGCGTTGGATACCGGACCGTGCTGTCGGCCCGGATCGGAGATCGCTACGTGTTCCTGCACGGGTTCGCCAAGAAGGACAAGGCCAATATCACGCAGGACGAGAAGAAGGCGCTGCAGTTCGCGGGGAGGGTGTTCCTGGATCTCTCACCTGCCGAGCTGACCAAAGCGATGCAGGTCGGCATTTTGGTGGAGGTGCATTGTGTCCAGCAAGCTCATTGAGTCTCTCCGCGGCGACCTCGCCGCGCTGGCGAAGGTCGGCGCCATCAGCAAGGTGACCATGCGGCAGTTCGACGCGGTCTGTCCGCCGCCGGTGCGGGATTTCAGCGCAAGGGACATCAAGCGGCTGCGCGAGCGGCTGAAGTTCAGCCAGCCCGTGTTCGCCCACCTGCTGCACACGACGGCCTCGACGGTGCGCAAGTGGGAGCAAGGCGACACGCGGCCAGCCGGGCCTGCCTTGAAGCTGCTCAACGTGATCGCGGACAAGGGCTTGGAAGCCGTCCTGTAGCCAGCCTGGCGTGCCTTCGCCCGCTATCCCGATCCGCGAGATGCGTTCGTGCGAAGCGTGGTCGCGAACTGGAACGCGGGCTGGTTCAGGACTCGCGGGAGCGGCTACCCGCGTCGTCCTCCGCTCGCGACGCATCTCCTCGCGGAGTATGCAGCGAGCTCGTCGATCGTCATAGCATCGGCGACTTGAGCGCTGTCCTTAAACGATCGCTCTCACCGCCGAATCTGCTTCGCCTGGAAAACGATGCCGATCTTGCCGCTGTGATTCACGATCTGGAACGCCGGCGGGAGGCTGCCGTACGAATATTGACCCTCTACTCCAAACCAGTCGGTCAACTTGAACGTGATACCTAGCTTGGCGAGATGGCGCGCTCGTTGAGTGGCTGAGGGCACGGCGCTCGCGCCCGCCGCCAGGTCACGCGTCTCCACGAACGTTTCGTCCGTGACCGGCAAGCGCACCGCGTAGCCGGCACTGAACACGATCTTGTTGATCAGCCCGGTGGTCGGCACTACCAGGTAGGCTTTCGTCTCTGGCACGAACCGCAGAATGAAATCGTCGGCCTTGATGCCATCGTCGTGCTTGAGGTTGAGGCCGGTTTCGATACCGAACCAGAGGTCGAGGCCGATCGAGGCCTTGACGACCGACAGTTCGTTGCCGGACGCATCTGCACGGGTGGCAAGAAACGCGTGCGAGAGCGCCGAGCCGACTCGCGGCCGCGACATCATGTTCACGACGCTCGCCTTGCGGTTCGACTCGATGCCGATCGCGTCCCATTTCATGATCAGCGAGCTGTAGCGATCGAAGGTCAGGAACAGGCTCGTAGAATCGGGATCGGCGTTGGTCCTCGCATCCGCCTTGTATTCACCAGTGACGAACGCGGATGACAGGCCACGTTCCCAAAACCAGTACTTCGCGCGCGCGTCGATGGTGTACGCGGTGTGCTTGGACACAGCCGGTGCCATGATGCCGCTGACATACACGGTTGCATCGTCGGACGAATCGACCGGAGTGAAGCGCGACCTGGCTTCGGCCTCCATGGTTTTCAACGTCTGCGTCGGCGCATTGTTGAGCAGCAGTGTCACGGAAACGCGAATGGCTTCCGGTTCCAGCTCTTTCGCGAGGGTCAAGACGATCAACTGGAATTGCGCAAAACTCTGACCGCTCGGCTCGGCCGCTGCTGTCACGCCGATCAGCTGTCGAGACAACTTGCTGTCGATCATCTCGACGGACCATGGACATGAAGCTGGGCTCGCGCAGGTCAAACTGGCGAGCGGCGGCAAGGGCTGCGCAACGTAGACGAGGACCTGGTTCGGAGCAACCTTGCGCACCGCGAAGAGCGCGTAGTTGGCGGCGGCCGCTTCGGTGGCTGAACACGCCACGACCACCAGTGCGACCAATGCGGCACGGTGAGTGAGCATTGTTGTCAGCATGAGATCGCGATGATGACGTCGCGGAACGTATTGTTCGGGCCGCACGGAATGTTGGCCCTCGGCACGCCAGACCTCTCCGAGACACACCGGCAGAACTGCTCACGCCGCTCGGCGCTCGGGAAGGCGACTCCGAGTTTTGTTTCCACGTTGAACGGTTGAGGCGAGCAACCCATGACGAGAGGCCCCGCCTCCAAAGGAGGCACGCAGCGGCGCTCGCCTCTAAACCTGGCTCCTCCCTCCAGGTTTTCCAGGATGCTTTCCAGGCCGCCCACATCCTTCGCGGCGATCGGCGTAACCATCTTTGTGCCGCGCTTGCCCTTCAGCTTCTTCGTCTTCGTGGTCTTTTTCGTGTCTGCCTTCGAGCGAGCAGACTTCGCCTTCGTTGTTTTCTTCTTGGAGACAGGTTTCGACTTCTTCTTTGTCATCAGGACACCTAGCTGAGGACTACGTCCAAACAATTAGACGGACACGGCGGCCGATATTCTCACCCGATTTAGGGCGCTTCGTCACCCGTCCGGTGTTGAGACTTCCAACATCCGGCAGCATCCGCGTGCCGGCGAGCTCTGCCTCCCGCAGCGCCAAGAAGGACGCGACGAAGATGGTAGAGCCGTAGGCGGCGGTCGTGGCAAGCCGCGTCATTCGTTTGAAGGGCCCTCTGATTCCGAGAGAGCTGCAAGCGCCTTCCCGACAGCGGCGTCAACGAAGAAGAAGTTGATGCTGCCGAGCGTGTCCCTGTCGACATCCAGCCCCACTGGTTGAAGATGGTTTCTTCTCCGAGAGAAACGCAGCCCGGTAGCCGTTCGCAAGGCGCTCACGGTCGCCCTGATAGTGGTAGGCCATTGCATTGCGGGTCCGGTCGAGGAAGTGCCGGTCGTCCCTTCTACGCGGGCAGATCGTGCACACACGGGCCAAACGCGCGGCCTCGTAAGGGCGGTTTGACGAACGACGGCGTGCATATCCTGCGGCACACGTTCTGTTCGCATCTAGCGATGCGTGGCGCGCCGGCACGAGCGATTCAGGAGCTGGCCGGGCACAAGGATCTGTCGATGACGCAGCGCTACATGCATCTGAGTCCGGCAGCACTCGACGCGGCGATCCGATTGCTCGAACAGCCGAATGGACCGTCGCAGCGCGGCGGATCCTTGCAGGATTTTGGAGACGTGGTGGAGACGGGCACTGACCTCGGAAGAAAGGTCAATAGATAGAACGAGCTAGATGGCGGTGAGGCAGGGATTCGCACTGTGGGCCGGAAGGCGCAGCCGACGGCCCATTGAGCCCGAAGACCTGCCGAACCGCCGAATGAGGCTGAAAGCCGAATGATGGCGGTGAGGCAGGGATTCGAACCCTGGGTAGGGGTTTAAATCCCTACAACGGTTTAGCAAACCGCCGCCTTAAGCCACTCGGCCACCTCACCCTCGTGGACCTCCAAGTATACGGCCCGCAAGCACTTGCGGATCCTGCAAATATTTCTCGTGGAGGCGATCTCACAGTGATACCGGTTTGAAAAACCGTCGCCTTTCCCGTAAGCCAATGAGGCACAACAAGTTCCGCCCTTTGGTGCGTGCCGATCGACCGCCCCGCGTGGGCACACTCCTGGGCACACTCGTCAAATGCGCCTGAAATCGCGTGCCCCCGATGGCCGCGCATATGCACGCGACGACGGCTGCGCCCCAGAGTGTGCCCACGTCGGTGAGTTCCGTTCGGAACACATTCGACTCGCCCCGCGGCACGATGCTGACATCCGTCTATGTCTCTAGCCAGGTTGCCGATCTGACTTGTAAACTGTGTGGATGACGGCCAAGGATCCGCGGCGAGCCGTGAGGACCTACAAAGTCGCATTCGAACGAGATTCATCGGGTTGGTGGGTCGCGTCGGTGCGCGGTTTGCGTGGCTGCCACACCCAGGGCCGCACGGTCGATGAAGCCCGTCGGCGCATCGTCGAAGCCATGGAGTTGTTTGTCGACGATGCACGTACGGCCAAAATAGTAGACGACGTCAAGCTTCCGACGGGGGCCGCGCAGGCGATCCGCGCCTACGCGACACTTCGCAAAAAGGCGGAGCGCGAAGATCGCCGCGCGGCGCTGGCGGCCAGGCACGCCGTACGTCTGTTGCGCGGAGGACGGCTCAAGATGAGCGCTCGTGATGCCGCACGGCTGCTCGGGCTGTCGCACCAACGCGTGCACCAGCTTACGTAGACTGATTGGGTCGAGCGTGGGTTAGGGAACAGCCACCCCCTCGCACTACGTGAATCCTGTCAAGAACAGGCTGTTCAATGGCTTACAGGCTTGCTGAGGTCCTGGGAATGAAGCGAAGAGTGCCCTAAATTCGCTTCAGAGAGTCGGGCCAACTGGACGTCCCTTGCTATGGCTTCAGCCACGGACCGAAGACCGCGTTCAAGAGTTTCTCGTCCAGATAGAAACTGGTCGTCCTGAGTCGTTCGAGCAAGTCGGGCACCTTCACCAGGCCTTGCTCGGCACCCGCCCGGAGCACGCCCAACGTGCCTGTCACTCACAGCTGTCGACGCTTCGCTTCGGCACGGCCCGCGGCTTCGTCGATCAGGAGCAGGTCGGCATGAACGGTCTCCGCGAGCGCGATGGCCGATCGTTCGCCCAGATCTAAATCGTCGGTGATCGCCGCGACGACGTCAGGCGCAACGGGGGGAACTTCGACCCACGAGGGCGGCGCCGTTATCCAGTCACGCAGGCAAGTATCGCTTTTCCAATAATTTACAGACTCTTCTGGGTCCTACTTGTGAAGCAAAAACAGCCTTAAACTTGCTTCGAACGACCAGTGCTCTTTTCTCGTCGAGGTCCTGTTCTGCGCGCGACGAGAGCCGATACGGCATCTCAGGATTTCTTCGGACGGGTTGCTCGGCCCCGCGACTTGATCTGTTCAGCGAGTTGTCGACTGGACGCCTTGTCGTAGGTGCGCCCTTCGCCCCGAGTGAGCGCTGTTGCCCGCGGCGGGGACGGCTTTCCGTCATGAATCTGTCGGCTGCGAGACTCGATAACCGTTCTTGCCAGCGCGCTTGGCTCCGTACAAGGCCACGTCGGCGCTCTTTATCAGCGTGTCCGCGTCCTCGCCATCCGCCGGATACATGCCGATGCCTGCGCTCGATGTGATGCTAACGGCCTGACCCTCGAGGCGATACGGTTTCGCCAACGCCTTGATGACTTTCGACGCCACCTTGGCGGCCCCGTCCGTACTGCTGGGGTGCGACAGCACGATGATGAACTCGTCACCGCCAAGGCGCGCCACCGTATCCTCTTCGCGCACCGTGGCCACCAGGCGTGCCGCGACCAGTTTCAACAGCGCGTCCCCGGCACTGTGCCCGAGCGTGTTGTTGATCTCCTTGAAGCCGTCCAGATCCAGGTAGATCACGGCCATCGGACTCGAGTACCGCCGCGCATGGACCAGGGCGGTGGAGATTCTTTCGGCCAGCAGTCGGCGGTTGACCAAGCCCGTCAGGGGGTCCTTCAGGGCCAGGGCTTCGAGCGTCTTGCCGTGATTGCGTGAGGCCTCGTAGACCAGTCGCACTTCGAGCATGTTGCGAACCCGCATCAACACTTCAGTCAGGTCAAATGGCTTGCTGATGAAATCCCTCGCACCACACTCGAGCGCCCGCAACTTGTAGGCGGGATTGGCGGTCACGGCCAGCACCGGCAGGTAGCCATCCGCTTCAATATCCTTCAGCCCCTCCATGACCTGGAAGCCATCCAGGCGGGGCATCACGAGGTCCAGCAGGATCAAGTCGTAGTGGTTCTCCCGGTGAAAACGGCAGACCGCGTCCGGATTGGTGGTCGACGTGATGGCAACGTAACCGGCGCCCGTCAGCATCCGTTCGAGCAGCAGGATATTGACCTGCCGATCATCGACGATCAGGACCTTGGCGTGAAGAATGTCCGATGTACTTATCATCCCCGTCGCGCTGCGCTATTGGCTGGCCCCCGTGGTGCGGAAGATTCCAGCGCAACATCGAGCGTCTCCATAAACTCGTTGACCTTGATCGGTTTGGTGAGATAGCGGAAGAAGCCTGCCTCCAGGCCCTTCTGGATGTCGCGCGGCATGGCATTGGCGCTGAGAGCGACGATCGGAATATGCGCGGTGGCCGGGTCTTCGCGCAGGATCTTCATGGCTTCGATTCCGCTGATGCCCGGCAGGTTGATGTCCATCAGGATCACCTCTGGACGCGAGGCCCGAGCCAACTCGATGCCAAGGGCGCCGTTCACCGCGGTAATCAGGTGAATGTCGGACCGGCGCGCCATCAACTTCTCGACCAGCGCCAGGTTCGCCGGGTTGTCCTCGACGTAGAGCAAGGTGCGCAGCCGTGCGCTGGACGGCCCTCGCGCCGGCACGACGATGATCGATTCGGCGCTGGCCGCGGCCGGTTGTGGCGCGGGAGTCAGCAGCAATTCGAACCAGAACACGCTGCCCACTCCGACCGTGCTTTCCACGCCGATCACGCCCTTCATCAATTCGACCACCCGCTTGCTCATCACCAGACCGATGCCAGTGCCTTCCTCGGTGCTGCTTTCCTGGCCGAGACGGTTGAACGGCTGAAACAGCTGCGACAGTTTCTCCGGAGGCAGTCCCGCGCCGGTGTCCTGGACGCTGATGCGAACGCGTCCGGGCGTGCTGACGGCACACTTCACATCGACCGTACCCTGCTCCCGGTTGTACTTGATGGCGTTAGACAGCAGGTTGATCAGCACCTGTTTCACGCGGGTACGGTCGGCGCGGACAAAGTAGGGAACGGCCGACTGCGGAAACGTCATGGTGATACGCCGCTGCTGCGCTTGCGGCTCCATCATCGCCTCGCAATCGGCCAGAACCTCGGCTAACGACGCCGGTTCCGGCGAGAGCGCGAGCATCCCCGATTCGACCACTGCGAGGTCTAAGACTTCGTTGATCAACTTCAGCAGGTGCCAGCCCGCCTGGAGGATCTGGGCAATGTTTTCCTTCTGCGACGCCGTTGGCAAAGGTGATGCGGAGTCGAGCAGTTGGGCGAAGCCGAGGATGGCATTGAGCGGGCTGCGCAGCTCATGACTCATGTTCGAGAGGAAATCTGACTTCGCGAGGTTGGCTTTCTCCGCCGCGGACTTGGCGCTCTCCAATTCGACGTTGGTTTCCTGGAGCGCCAACTCGAAACGCTTTCGCTCGGTGACATCGCGCGCGGCCGCGAACACGCCTTGCAGCCGACGATCCCGATCGTAGAAGGTCGTCGCGTTGTAGGACACCACGGTTTCCTTGCCGTCCAGGGCGCTCGCGGTCAGTTCGTAGTTGGTGACGTTCTTTTCACTCAACACCAGCTTGATCGCCGCCTCGGCCCGCTCCGGGTCGGTGAAGTAGTTCTTGAACGGTGCGCCGATCAACTCGTCGCGGGTGCGCCCCGTCAACGCCTCCATCTGCTTGTTGACGTCTGAGATGATGCCTGACGGATCGGTCGTCATGATCGCGTCGATGTTGGATTCAATCAGCGAGCGAGTGTAGAACTGCTGGTCACGTAAGCGCTGGTCCAGTTTCTTCTGTTCCTCTTCGACCTGCTTGCGCACGGTGTTGTCGGTGCCGATCAGCAGGTAGCCGATGATCTCGCCTTGCGCATCGCGCAGCGCCGTGACCGAGACGATGGCCGGAAAGCGGCTGCCGTCCTTGCGGATATAGGTCAGCTCGTAGATGTCCTCGATGCCGCGTGACGCCTTGAACACCAGCGCCTCGAAGCCCGGCGTAATTGGCGTCGAAAGCTCGACGCTCAACGCCTTGGCACGGGCGATTACTTCCTGGGGATCGGAAATATCGGCCGGCGTGATCTTGTTCATCACGTCCGCCGCCGCATAGCCGAGCATGCGTTCGGCGCCGACGTTGAAGATCTGAATCACACCCTTGGCGTCGGTTGCGATGCTCGAGAAGTTGGCGCTGTTGAAGATCGCGCGCTGCAGGGCGCCGGCCTGGAGCAGCGCCTCTTCCGCCTGCTTGCGGGCCGTGTTGTCGGTGCCAATCAACAGGTCGCCGATGATGGCGTCCTCCTCGTCGCGTAGCGCCGTGACCGAGACCACCGCCGGGAAGCGGCTGCCGTCCTTGCGGAAATAGGTCAGTTCGTAGATGTCCTCGATGCCGCGCGAGGCCTTGAAGACCAGGGCTTCGAAGCCCGGCGCAATCGGGGTGCCGAGTTCAACGCTGAGCGCCTTGGCGCGAATAATCACCTCGTCCGGATCGGAAATGTCCGCCGGCGTGATCTTGTTCATGACCTCGGCGGCGGCGTAGCCCAGCATGCGCTCGGCGCCGACGTTGAAAATCTGGATCACGCCCTTGGCGTCGGTGGCGATACTCGAAAAATTGGCGCTATTGAGAATCGCGTTCTGCAAGGCGCCGGTCTTCAGCAGGGTCTCTTGGCGCCGCACCTCGATGATGCCTTCCGCCGTGCCAGCGGCGGGGTTACCAGGCGGGGTAATTGGTGGTTTTTTGAGCGTGGCCGAGCGACGGGAGAGCTTTGCGGCCGGCGCCGCCCTCTTGGCCGTCGTAGCGCGCGGGTCGCGTTTGCGCGGTATCGGTTCGCGGAGGATCCGGCTGGTCATAGCTGTCCTTTGGACGTGCGCGAGGTGTGGAACCGCCGGACACGAGGTACGCCTTCGGCAGGTCTGCTTCGGTGCGCGCAGATGGGTCGAACGGAGCACCACAGTATCAGCAACCGCGTCGGCGTAGAGAAAAGGCTTGGAGAGAAAAGGGTCACAGACCAAAAGTCTGTAACCCCTTGAGACGACCGTGGTGGGCGACCGCTGCGTCAAGCGCATGGCCGCTCTACTTGGCGGGCTGGGTCACCGCATTCATCTGCAGCGTCACCGCGGTCTGCGCCAGCAATCTGCCGTTTACCGAGGCTCCCGTGTTGGCGGCGATCATCGTCTTTGCCAGCACGACACCCTCGAAGTGGGCGGTGGTTCCAAGCGTCACCGCGCCTGCGGCCTGCCAGAAGATGTTCTTGGCCAGTGCGCCGCCGGCCAGGGTCACACGCGTACCGTTGGCCTGATTCAACGTGCCCGCCACCTGGAATATCCAGACATCGTCCGGGCCACCCGCAAGCGTGACATCGGTAGAAATCAAGAGGCCGGTCCCCCACTTATAAAGGCCAGGCTCGAGCGTCAGGCCGCCGATTTCGCCGGCGCCCAGTTCGGTGAAATCCGGGGAGACTCGTCCGGCCGCGTCGTCGTAGGCGAATCCCATGTCGAGCACTGCGGTGCTTAGGAAGCTGGCGTCATTGATCGCGCAGGGGAGAGGACCAGCCGCGTCGACGACGTACAGCTTCCCCGACACTTCTCCACACGTCAGCAGCAGAGCTGCGCCGGTGATGGGGCTCGTGCCAACGTCGCCGACAATGGCAGAGGCATAGACGTCGGTGATTCCAGACTTGCTGAGGACGGCGAAGGTGCTGGCCGTGCCGAGGTTGACCGGCACGGGGCCCAGGCCGCGTTCACTACGCGCGCCGGCGTTGCCCGATACCGCCATGATCAATAAAGCCGTCGACCAGATAAGAGGTTTGGTCATGTTTCTAAACTCCCTGTTCCGCATTAAGTTCGTCGTGAGAAGCCCAGCGCTGCTCAATGTCGAATGCAGAGTAGAGCCCGGCGCCACTGCTGTGAATCAGCCGGAGACTGAAATTGGCGTAGGAAGCAGGCTGAGAGGCTTGTCGGTGTTTGTCTGACACGAAGCCTGAACGCCGATCAGATCACCAGGTCGTTTCGGATCGCGTACTGGACGATCTCGGCGCTGTTCTTGACCCCGAGCTTCTCCAGCACCCTGGTCCGATAGGTGCTGATGGTCTTGACGCTCAGTGCCAGCTCGCCGGCGATCTCGGTGACGGTCTTTCCAGCGGCGATCCGAGACATGACGTCATACTCACGATCGGAAAGCGTCTCGTGCGGCGTCCGCGTGACATCCTTGTTGACGCTCAAGGCCAGCTTTTCGGCCAGCGCGGGACTGACGTATCGGCCACCGGCAAGGATCTTGTGGATGGCCTTGGCCAACTCCTCGGGAGCGCTCTCTTTCGTCAGGTAGCCTCCCGCACCGGCCTTGAGGACACGAACGGCAAACTGGTCTTCCGCGTGGCCACTAAGTACCAGCACCGGGAGCTTCGGCCATTCGACCTCGACTTCCTTCAGAAGTTCCAAGCCACTCTTGCCCGGCATGGTGATGTCGAGCAGGGCGACATCCCACTTGTGGTCGCGAAGCTGCTGCATCGCCTGCTGCGCATCGGCGGCTTCGCCAAATGTGGCCCCCTGGAACTCATCGGAAAGCAGCGACCTCAGCCCGCGCCGGACAATCGCGTGGTCATCGACAATCAGGATTCGAATCATGGGATCGGAATCCAGGCGGTGACGGTGGTCCCCTTACCCGTAGCACTGGAGATGTCCACGCGGCCGCCCAGGATCGCGGCGCGTTCCCTCATCCCCAGCAGGCCGAGGGACTTCGACAGGGACTGATGCGCCTGGTCAAACCCGCGCCCATTGTCGCGAATCATCAGAACCAGCCGGTCCCGCTGCTTCTGCAGGACCACCTCGGCCCGCGTGGCCTCGGCGTGGCGCGCGATGTTGGTCAGCGTCTCCTGAAAAATGCGGAACATGGCGGTCGATTCGTTCGCCGCAACGACTTCCCTGGTGAGCAGCCGGACCGTGCACTGAATGCCTGATCGGGCCTGGAATTCCTGGACCTGCCATTCCACCGCGGCCGCCAGGCCCAGATCCAAGACCGCGGGCCTGAGCTCGGTCGAGATTCTGCGAACGGATTGGATAATGCTGTCGGCTAGTTGCCGCGTGGAGCGAATCCTCTCGAGCATCTCGCCGTTCTTCGGCATCCGCGCTTCCAGCCAGGCCAGGTCCATTTTCAACGCCGTCAACGCCTGGCCCAGCTCGTCGTGGACTTCTCGAGAGATCCGGGCCCGCTCCTCTTCGCGGACCGACAGCAAGTGCGCGGCAAGCAGCCGCAGCTGCTCGCTGGACGCACGCAGCAGGCGCTCGCTCTCGATCAACTCCGCCGTGCGAGACAAGCGCAACAGGTTCCTCACCCGCACGCACAGTTCTGCGCGGTCAACAGGTTTGGCGAGAAAGTCCTCGGCGCCGGCGCTCAGGCCGAGCATCCTGGCGTTGCGATCGTCGAGGGCGGTGATGAGGATGATGGGAATGTTCTTGGTGGCGGGGTTGTCCTTGATCGCGCCCACCACCTGGTAACCGTCCATTCCCGGCATCACAACGTCGAGCAGGATGAGGTCGGGCGGCTGCTGAGCGACGATGTCGAGTGCTTCCTTGCCACTGGCAGCGCTTTGGAGGAGAAAGCCCTCCGGCTGGAGCATCCCCTCCAGAACCAGTCGGTTGGGGAGCTTGTCATCCACAATCAGAATGCGTGCCTGATGGTCCGGGCTATCAGGGCTCGCGTCCATCGTGAGAGCGCCGTCAATAGCGGGTCTATTTACGATGGCACGCAGCTCGACATCCCTTACTGTATCCGCAAGAACATTGATCGGGCGGACTGTTTGAACCAAACGACAGGCGCGAATCACAGGTTGAGCTTGGAACAGCCACGGCACTTGCGTGTGCCCACCAGTGTGCCCGAACCCGGTCCAGGGCCCGTCACACTGCAGCCAACGCAAACCAAACTCACAAACAAAAACGGGCCGAGTTCATTGAAGATCTCGGCCCGTTTCGTGATTCCATGCGGCCTTAGCAAACCGCCGCCTTAAGCCTCTCGGCCACCTCACCAGCGGACCTCTAAGTATACGCGGCGTAAGCACTTGCAGATCCTCCAAATATTTCTCGTCGAGGTGATCTCGCAGTGACACCGGTTTGAAAACCGTTGTGTGTCCTGTAAGCCCATGATGGAGAACAAGTTCCGAAGTTTGAGAACGTCGACAGCTGTGCCCGGAATGTGCCCACCACTTGGTTTGGTTCGGAACACGTTCGATTCGCTCGCGGCCCGATGCTGACATCCGTCTATGTCGCTAGACAGGTTGTCGATCTGACTTCTAAACTGTGTCGATGACGGCCAAGGATCTGCGGCGAGGACCGGTGAAGACCTACAAAGTCGCGTTCGAATGCGATGTGGGCGCGCCGCACCAGCGCTTACGCAAAGTGATGCGTAAGGCGCGGGGAGAGAACACCCAACCCCTCCCGCGACGCGAATCCTGTCAAGAGCAAGCTGGTCAATGGCTTACAGGCCTGTTGCGGTCCTGCGAATGAAGCGAAAAATGGCTTGAATTTGATTCCGCGAGTCGGGCCACTGGTCCCTTGCTAAGGCTTCAGCCAAGGACCGAAGACCGCGTTCAAGAGTGTCTCGTCCAGATAGAAACTGGTCGTCCTGAGTCGTTCGAGCAAGTCGGGCACGTTGACCAGGCCTTGCTCGGCACCCGCCCGGAGCACGCCCAAGGTGCCTGTCACTCGCAGCTGTCGACACTTCGCTTCGGCACGGCCCGCGGCCTCGTCGATCAGGAGCAAGTCGGCATGCACAGTCTCGGCGAGCGCGATGGCCGATCGTTCGCCCAGATCCAAATCGTCGGTGCGCCTCGACGTCGTCAGGTGCCACGGGGCGAACCTCGACCCACGAGGGCGGCGCCGTCATCCAGTCACGCACGACTGTGGGAGCACCAGAGCTAGAAAGCTCGTTGGCAACCGCCTGAGGCACCAGGACCTGACCGTAGAACCGTCGAAGGAGATCGACTTGTTCCAGCAGGATCAAATAGTGCAGCGGCCCGCTGTCGGCCACGACGATCATCGGCTTGGCAAGATGCCGAGATCGCGATGCGCGGCGAGGTCGTCCTCGAGATCTCCGGTGTCGTAACGCAGCGGCACCTGATGTTCCTTGAGTAACGCGTGCACTTGAAAGCGGGTGTCCAGTTCCAGGAGCCGGCGGACCTGGGTCTCGGTCAGTGCGCCTGAGCGATAGCCCTCAACCGCGATTGCCTCAAGTGAGCGTCGCGGCACGTTGTCCCACTGCTCCGTGAGGGCGGCCAAAATATCCGCGGGCAACAGGATCGTGACCTGCATGGCTCCTACATTCTAATGCGGGCAAGGTCGCTCCAACTAGGACCTATACTCATGCGGTTAAGCGCGCCTGCGTGAACACTGATCCCTGGTCCCATGCCCATGGACGGAACATCGCCCGTCGTCAACCAGCAGTCTTCGGCCGAGTCGTGCTACTTCCTGGCCGCCGACTTCGACTCCGCGGCGAATGCGCGTCAATCGAGGAGGGCCAAACCGAGGGGCGCTACGAAGAGCTGACCGCGCTCGTGAGGAACGACGTCCGACGGTCCGACAAACCTGGCCATCCGACTCGCTGATCGTTGTGGACGACTCAGTCGCTCGGCAGGATACGAAAGGGCTTCCGGCCCTTGATTCTGTAGACCGAAAAATCCGCACGATCCGTCGTGAACACGGAGGTGCAATCAAGCTCCTCGGCCAGCGCCACAAGCGTGGCATCCGCAAAGTCCATCGGCAGATCGGCATACTTGTCGAGCAGCTTCCGGACACGTTGCAATGACGTCGCGCTCGAAGGAACGAGAAGCGCGCCGCCGGAGAGGAAGAAATCGACGCAGGCGGCACGGCCGCCATGAACACCGGCCAGGAGGTGAGTGGCTTCAGTCAGCACTGCCTCGGTCGACACCACAGGTCCGGTCCAGTCCGCGAAGGCACGACGGCACTTCAGGTGGTGCGTCTGGCTGCGATCGAGCAGCGAGACCAGCGCACCGGTGTCGAGCAGCAGCTCACCGCGCATGCTTCAATGACGCGAGAACATACTCACGATGTCGCTCCGCCAAGTCGGGGATTCCCGACGACAACGAGCCAATGAGGTGCTCCACCCGTTCGGCTCGTTTACCGTCGGCTGACGGTGCTCCCTGAAGGAACGCCTCGAGAGCCATACGGACGACGTGCGAAGGCCGGCGTCCCAGGCGGCGAGAGGTTCGCCTGAGCGAGCGACCCAACGGTGTGGGCAGACGTACGGTGATCTGATCGTCCATCTATGGATCCTCCTGTGCGTGCACTGCAATTGTAGTGCGACGCACTGCAGCGGGCAAGGTGCTGGCGAGTGGGCGGCGGCCAGTATCACCTTTCCAATCGATTGCAGCGTTTGGCGGATCCTCCGGACGAAGCAAAAAGAGCCCTAGATTTGCTTCAATGCGATCTCGTCGAGGTCCTGCTCGGCCAGCAACGAGAGGCGATATGGCAGCTCAGGACTTCTTGGCGCGGGTGGCTCTCCCTTCGCCGCGAGTCAGGGCGTCGAGCGGCTCGCCGCCTACTGGAGTGACCTGTGGCTCCATTGAGATCGCCTCGGTATGGGCCGACCGGTTGATCGGCGTGTTGTTGACCCGGTCTATCGGAACTGTTCGTGAACCGAGAGGAACGCGTCCACCACGTCGGGATCGAAGTGTTGCCCACGCCCGGCCTGGATAGCCATGATCGCGGCCTCGTGCGATACGCCTTCCCGGTATGCGCGGTCGGCGACGAGCGCGTCATAGGCGTCCACCAAAGCGACGAGGCGGCCGGAGACCGGGATCGCATCGCCGCGCAGCCCACGTGGATATCCCGTGCCATCCCAGCGTTCGTGGTGGGTGTAGACGATCTCCTTCGCCAATTCGATCACGTCGTCGTTGTGCACACCGGCCAGCATCTCTGCCTTGAGCAAGGTCTGGTACCCGAGTTCGGGGTGACGCCTCATCTCGGCGTGTTCGACTGGCGTCAGCGCGCCTGGCTTAAGCAGCACCGAGTCGGAGATGCCGATCTTGCCGATGTCGTGCAGCGGGGCAAGTGTGGAGATGAGGGTGATGCGGTCCGGCGTGAGCAGGTGTCGATAGGCGGCATGCCGGGCGAGCGCGGTAGCTAGCACGCGGGTGCCCTCCTGCGTGCGCCGGGCGTGCCTGCCGGTATCGGCGTCACGTATCTCGGTGAGCGTGGTCAAGGATTGGACGATCAGCCGCTGAGCGTCGGCGCGGCTTCGGCGTTCCCGATCGGCGCGCCGGCGTTCCCAGACCGCCACTGCGCCGCCTTCGAGCAACAGCGTGATCGCCACGCTGACTCCGGCCCAGAAGGGCGACACGAACCACCCCAGTGATTCAAGCCCGGTGCGGGCCAGCCACCACGCGAACCCGGAGAGGCCCAGGCCCGCCACCGCGCCCGCAATGAGGCCCGCCCGAGCGACCACCACGGCCACGAACAGCACCGAGAACAGCGCGGCCGCGATCTCCAGCAGCGGGGCCGATGGAGGCCGCTCGTAGGCGGCACCGCCCATCAGGGTGTCGGCCACGGCGGCGTGGACTTCCACGCCCGGCAGCGCGCGGTCTCGCGCCGTGGTCACCACGTCGCGCAAGCCTATGGCCGTGGCTCCGACGAACACCACGCGGCCTCGAATTCGTTGGGCATCAACGGTGCCCTCCAGCACGTCGGCCGCCGAGATAGGCGCCCGCGCCGCAACGGGGTGCGCGTGGCGGACCAGCAAACGGCCGCGCGCGTCGAGTCCCACGGTGCGTGTGCCCACTGCCAGGCCGATCGACCCATCGTCCCTGGCGTCGAGCACGACGGTGCCCCCACCCGTCGCCCGACGCACGGCCGCGAGCGCGAGCGAAGGGTAGACCCGCCCGTCCCACCGCAGCATGAGTGGCACGCGGCGGAGCAAGCCATCCGGGTCGGCGGCCGCGTTGATGAAGCCCGACGCGCCCGCCGCCAACGTCAGGGCGTCGATGCTGCACAGCCGGCCGCTGGCATCGAGAAGGCCGGCGGTTGGCAGGCTATCTCCGTGCTGCCGCTCTACCGGTTCGAGGGGTTGCAGGGTGCACGCGCCAGACTGATCCGGCTGGTCGAAGACGAACGCGAAGCCGGTGACCGACGGTGCACGAGCCAACGCCTCCGCGAACGCGCCATCAAACGATGCGCCAGCGCGATCGGACTCGGCAAACAGCACGTCGAAGGCAATCGCCGCAGCCCCCAGTCCCTGAAGTCGATCCACTAGCCTCGCCAGCACGTCGCGGTGCCACGGCCACTGGCCGAGGCGCTCCAGGCTGGCCTCGTCGATCGCGACGATGGCCGAGTGGACGGAACGGTCCGAGTCGGCGCCGTCGGATTGAACGAGGGCGTCGTAGACGCGCAGATCGGCGTCGGCGAGGATACTCGGCCGCCACAGCGTGAAGACCACCGACAAGGTGGCGGCTCCGAGTGCCACGCCAATGTGCGACCGCCCCATCACCTGACGCGTCAGCGGACGGTGACTTCGACGCGCCGATTGCGCGCTTCGGCGGTGTTGTCAGGCGTGGCGAAGAGCAGGTCCGATTCACCGTGCGACACCACGTCGATCACCGACGGATTGAGGCCGGCCTGCACGAGCAGGTCCCGGATGAGGCCGGCTCTTCGCAGCCCCAGGGTGACGTTGGATTCGGCCGAACCGGTCGTGTCGGTGTGACCAGTGACGCTGACGTCTGGCGCGACGCGCCCTTGCACCGTCACGACCACCTCGGCGACCAGCACCCTCGACTCCGTGGTCAGGCCGTTGCCACCGACCTCGAAGTACAGATTGAAATGTCGTGCCGCTGGCGGTTGTACCGCGAGGGCGGCGCCGAAGTGTCGTCGAATCACGGCGTCATCGAGCACGACGACCGCGCCGGGCGGCCCCCCGGCGGTGACGGTGGTACTCTCGCCGGCTCGCGCTAACTCCACGGTGCCAGATGAAGTGGTGACGACGAGGCGCCCGATCTCCCCGGATTCGGGCTGCGCGGCCAGGACGACGAGGTCGCGTTGAGGCGGCGCGGCGGGCTGGGGCGCCGGCGTGGGGGCACATCCGGCAAGCCCCGAGGCCGCAAGCAGACCGCACATGGCAATCGCGCGCGTCATGGCGCTTCAACCTTTACGAGCGCATGCGTGCCTCGCACGCCGATCACCGACGTCGGCGTCTCGAGACGCACGGCCTCCGGCATCAGCTTGGCGATGCGGCCCGACACGTAGGCCATGGCACCTCGCGCGACACGCAGCACCATGGCGAGACGGCCGTCCGCAGGTGCATAGGCGAAGGCGGCCAGCGCGACCTCCGATCGGGGGCCCAGCGAGATCCTGGTGTCGTCCTTCAACATGACGGCCAGTTGTCCGTCAGCGCCGGTCCGCAGGAGATCGGATTCGTAGACCAAGGCGCCAACCGCAGCCGGGGCGGATTGCCCGCCCCGCACGATCGACGCGCTGCCAATCGAAGTCTTGACGCGGCCCGCTGCGTCCGAGGATTGGGCCATAACAGGGGGGGCGATGGCGAGCATTGCCAGGCAACACATGGCGATCAGCTTCGGAGGAACGAGAAAAGGCAAATGGGTCATGTGCTCAGGTCTTGAGAGCTTATCGGAGCCAACCTTCAACCTCAACATTCGCCGCCACACCTGTGTGAATCGCCATTATGTCCAGATGACCTTGAATTGGCAGGGTGATAGTTTTGCGAAGCATGGCCGTCTACAAAATTAGTAGGGCAGTCGTAACTTCTCCTGTTACATCTTCACTTGTTCCTCTTTTTGCGGGGAGCCTTCCTAATGCCTGTCACCCTGAACACGCCGTTTTCCTGGAAGTCGGCGAACGCGGCCGACCTCGCGATGCTGCAAAAGCTCCAGCCCAACATCCTGAAGGCCCACACGCGCGAGTTCCTGACGCTGCTGTTCGTGCGCTTCAACGATCCAGCGGCGGCAAGAACGGCGCTCAAGAAGATCGCGCAGACACTGATGAAATCGGCGCTCAAGCACCTTCAGGAGGTCGACGCCTTCCACGCCAGCGGCACGCCCGGAACCTCATATGTCGGCGTCGGGCTGACCGCCAAGGGCTATGACGCGCTTGGTATCCCGGCCGGGAAGAAACCGAACGACCCCTCGTTCCGAAAGGGAATGAAGACCGCCGGACTTGGCGACCCCCCTTCGACGGGCTGGGAGGCCGCGTTCAAGTCCGACGTTCACGCCATCATCCTGGTCGGCGACCAGCTCCAGGCGCCGCGCGACGCCATGCTGGCCAAGGTAAGCGCCCTGCTGGTCCCGGCAGCGAAATTCACCGTCCACATGCAGGAAGGGCACGGACAGCACAACAAACATGGCGAAGGTATCGAGCATTTCGGCTATGTCGACGGCCGCAGCCAGCCCATCTTCCTCAGCGAGGACGTCGATGCCGAGCGCCTGCAGAAAGACGGCGCGACCACTTGGGATCCGAGATTCGGTCCCGGGCGCGCGATCGTGCCAGACCCCACCGGCGCCGACCCGCTCAGCCAGTTCGGCAGCTACTTCGTCTACCGTAAGCTCGAACAGAATGTTCGCAAGTTCAAGAAGGAAGAGGAAAAGCTGGCAACGCGGCTCGGCCTCACCGGCGAGGATATGGAGCGCGCCGGGGCGATGATCGTCGGACGGTTCGAAGACGGCACGCCGGTCGCGATCCAGTCCGATGCCGGAAGCCATTCCCCCGTCCAGAACGACTTCAATTACGACAGCGACGGCGACGGTGGCAAATGCCCCTTTTTCGCCCACATCCGCAAGGTCAATCCGCGCTCGAGCGGCGGCTTTGAGCAACCCGCTGGCGAGCGGCTGCACATCATGGCCAGACGCGGCCAGACCTATGGCGTGCGCACCGACGATCTCAATGATGGCCAGTTCGACAATAAGCCGGAGATAGGTGTCGGACTGCTGTTCATGGCGTTCAACGCCAACATCGGCCAGCAATTCGAGTTCGCGCAGAAGAGCTGGGCGAACAGCGCCGGCTTTCCCAAGGTGCCGCCCGGTCGCGGCGCACCGGGCCTGGACATGGTCATCGGCCAGGGACCGCGACCCACCATCGACGGGCCCAAGGAGTGGGGTGCCAATTTCGCGGTGGCCGCTCAGCACAAGGTCGTCGCGCCGTTACCTCAGGTCGTGACGATGAAGGGCGGGGAGTATTTCTTCATGCCGTCCCTGCCGACCCTGACCGCCCTGTAGCGGCGGCCATGAATTCGCTGCAGACGGCCTCTCAGATATAGACCGGTTGTGAATCTGAATTGTTCGCTGTGGCGATGACGGCCAGGGACCGCCTTACTCCGTCACCTCGGCGACGGTGACCGACACGCCCGATTCTCGCGCCCGCGTTGCGGCCACACCGAGCCGCAGTGCCTCCATGCCATCGTCGATCGTGATCGGCGCCGGTCTATCGTGGAGAACGTTTTGAGCGAAATTCTGCAGCTGGTTGGTGTACGCATCACGGAAGCGCTCCATGAAGTACGGCACTGTGTCATGCGAGACGCCATTGGCCTTGGTCATCACCATGATCGGCGTCTCGCGCAAATAGCCGATTCGGATGGTGCCTTCGAGGCCCAGAATTTCCGTTGAAATATCGTAGCCGTAAATTCCACTCCGCGTCAGATCGACGACCCCGAGTTTGCCGCTGGTAAACGTCAGGCTGGCAATCGCATTGTCGATGTCGCCGACGGTGGCCAACTCCGGGTAGGCAATGGTGGCGCCGATCGCCGACACCGTTCGGACGTCACCCATGAACCAGCGCGCCAGATCGAAATCGTGGATGCCCATGTCGATGAGCATTCCGCCGCTGCTGGCGGGATTCGCGTATTCGAGACTGGGACGGAACGGATCCCGCGAGGTGGCCTTAAAGACCAGCGGTTGTCCGATCCGGCCGGCATCGATCTGCTTCTTCGCGGCAGCGTAGCCGGCGTCGAAGCGGCGCATGAAGCCCATCTGAAAGAAAATACCCGATGCCTCGATCGCGGCCTTCATCTCCGCGACCGCCGCGAGCGAGAGCGCCGGCGGCTTCTCGCAGAACGTCGGCTTCTTTCGCGCCGCTGCCGCGATCACCTGCTCGCGATGGATATGCGTCGGCGTCACGATCACGATCGCGTCGACGTTGGGGTCGTCGATCATCGCGAGCGGATCCGAGTACCAACGAGGCACGTCGAACTCGGCGGCGACCTCTGCCGCCAGGTTGCCGATGGGGTCGGCTACCGCGACCAGTTTTGTTTCAGGAATCCGGCCTGCCAAATCACGCGCGTAGACGCGCCCCAGGCGGCCGAGGCCAATCACTCCAATATTTAGTCGTTTCATCGTCGTTTTGTGACCATCTCCAACCTAACCATGATGTCCGCCGGAAGCTTCTCGCCGGCCAACACCTTGACGGCGCTCTCGACGGCGGTCTTACCCATCTCGTATGGGAACTGCGCGACTGACGCCGCCATTGTCCCCGCTTCGATCGCCTGCTTGGCATCGTCGAGTGCATCGAACCCGATGACGCGGATCTTGCCGGTCTTGCGGGCGGCGGCAATCGCTTCGACGGCGCCCAGTGCCATGAGATCGCTGGCGGCGAACACCGTGTCAATCTCGGGGTGCGCTTGCAGCATGTTCTGGAACACGTTAAAGCCCTGGTCGCGCTCCCAGTTGGCGGGCTGCGACGCGACGATCGTCATCCCGGGCGCCTTGGCCAGGGCGTCGCGAAAACCACGCAGGCGCGAGTCGCCGGTCTCGTGTCCGGGAATACCTTCCAGGATACCGACGCGCGCCTTGGCGCCGGTGGCAGTCACGGTGTACTCACCCGCCAGCCTGCCGCCTTCGTAATTGTCGGAGCCGATGAAGGTTTGCGCGTGCACGCCAGCGTCGGCCGCGGCCTTCGCATCAAGCCTGGTGTCGACGATGATGATCGGGATGCCGGCGTCACGGGCCTTGACCAGGGCCGTGACAATCTCGCGCGAACCACTCGGCGTTATCACCAGCACCTTGATGCCGGTCTGGAGGAGATTCTCGACAATCTGCATCTGCTTGTCGACATCAACCTCCCGCTCGGCGGCCTGGACTTGCAGGTTGACCCCCAGCCGATCGGCCGCTTCTTGAGCACCACGCCTCATCTCGACGAAGAACGGGTGATTGAGCGTCTTTAGAACCAGGGCCACGGTCGGCCGATCGCCTGCGGCCGGCGCCGCCCGGTTACAAGCAAGCGGCGCGAGGGCGAATGCAAACACGAACAGCAGAATCAGTTTTCGCATGATGTCGTCCGTTGCCCGCATATCGAGATCTGAGTAATCCGAGTCATCTGCGGCCCTGGTCTTACGAATCGGTGTTCAAGCCTTGTGACGCTTAAGGAAGGTGTCCACGAGCACCGCGCTCACGATGACCACGCCGATGACGATCTGCTGGAGGAATGACGATACACCAAGAAGGTTCAGCCCGTTTCGCAGTACCCCCATGATCAGCGCGCCGACCAGCGTACCAGCCAGGGTTCCCTGGCCACCCATCAGGCTGGTGCCGCCAATCACCGTCGCGGCAATCGCATCGAGCTCGTACATTGTCCCGGCAATCGGCTGCGCTGAGTTGAGCCTCGCCGTCAGGACGATCGCGGCGACGGCGCTGACCAGGCCCGAGGTGCCATAAATCAGGGTCTTGTGAAACCGCACCGCCACGCCGGACAGCCGGGTGGCCTCTTCGTTGCCGCCGATCGCGTAGACGTAGCGACCAAAGGTGGTCCGCGTCAGGACGAGGTGCGCCACCACGTAGACCAGGATCATCACCACTACCGGCGCAGGGACGAAGCCAATTGAGCCGGTGGCGAGTGTACGGAAGCCGTCATCGAAGCCGGAGATCGGCCGGCCTTCCGTAAACATCAGCGCGGTGCCGCGGGCCGCGCTCATCATCCCCAGTGTCGCGATGAACGGCGGCAGTCCGCCAACGCTGACGAGCGCACCATTGAGCATCCCGCATGCGGTTCCTGCCGCCAGGGCCGCGGCGAGCGCAACCGGCAACGGGTAGCCGGTCTGCAGCATCGCACCGAGTGCGACCCCCGCCAGCGCGACAATCGATCCGACCGACAGGTCGATGCCGCCGGAAATGATTACGAAGGTCATCCCGGCGGCAACAATGGCGTTGATGCTGGTCTGTTGGGCGATGTTCAGCAGATTCGAGACCGTCAGAAAGTGCGGGGTGAGCACCCACAGCACCACACACAAGACAGCGAGGCCGATGACGGTGCCGAACTGTCGCGCTCTCAGCATGCCAGTCCCAAAGCGGCGCCGAGCACCCGCTCCTGCGTGGCGTCCGCGGCGCTGAACTCGGCCTGAATGCGCCCCCGGCACATCACGAGAATTCGATCGCTCATGCCCAGCAACTCCGGTAGCTCAGACGAGATCATGATGATGCCGGCGCCTGATGCGGTCAGCCGATTGATCAGGTTGTAGATCTCGATCTTGGCGCCGACGTCGACGCCGCGCGTCGGCTCGTCGAAGATGAAAATGCGTGCGTCGCCGGCCAGCCACTTGCCGAGCACCACTTTCTGCTGGTTGCCGCCGCTGAGGAGCCTGACTTGCTGCGTCGGCGTGGCCTTTACGCGCAGGTCTTTTACGATCGGCTCGGCGAAACGCTCTTCGCAGCCTGCCGGAAGAAAACCGGCGCGCGCCAACTTCCGCCCGTGCGGCAGCGCCAGGTTACGCGCAACAGTCAGGCCGGCGACCAGCCCGTCGGCTTTCCGATCCTCAGGCAGCAGGCCAATGCCTTCCCGGATGGCATCGGCCGGCGTGCGCAACGCCACGACCTGTCCGTTGCACACGATGCGGCCGGCGTCTGATCGATCGGCGCCCGCCAGCAGGCGAGCCAACTCGCTCCTGCCGGCGCCGAGCAGCCCGGCGATGCCGACCACTTCGCCGGCGCGCAGGGAGAAAGAGATGTCGCTCAGCGCTCCGCGCCGGCCGAGTTGCTCGACACGGAGCAGCTCAGTGCCGGGCGCGGTCCGCTGCCGGGGAAAGTGATCGCCGACTTCGCGATTGGCCATCAGGCGCACCAGCTCGGCGACGGTCACCTCCGACAAACGCTCGGTCGCAACCTGCCGGCCGTCGCGCAGTACCGATACGCGATGCCCGATTCGGTAGACCTCGTCGAGCCGATGCGTGATGTAGACAATGGCGACCCCACGGGCGACCAGCCGTGCGATCAGCGCAAACAGCTGATCGACCTCTCGTGACGTAAGCGCGGAAGTGGGCTCGTCCATCACCAGGATCGACGGCTGATCCTTGAGGGCCTTCGCAATCTCCACCATCTGCCGCTGTGCCAGGCTGAGGCGATGGAGGGACGTGGCCGGCGCGATGTCCATGCCGAGGTCGTTCAGCAGGCGAGCGGTGTCACCGAACAGACGCCGCCAGTCGATGATGCCCAGTCCGCGAGTCGGTGCCGCACCAAGAAACACGTTCTCAGCCACCGATAGATGCGGGACGAGGTTGAGCTCCTGATAAATGACGCGGATGCCCAGCGCCAGCGCATCACGAGGGCTTTGAATGGCCACGTCACGGCCCAGAACACGAATGTCACCAGCGTCCTTCCGGTAGGCGCCGCTGAGAATTTTCATCAATGTCGACTTGCCGGCGCCGTTTTCGCCAAGCAGCATGTGCACCTCGCCCGCGTGCAGGGTGAGGTCCACGCCGTCGAGGGCGACGACACCCGGAAATGCCTTCCGGATGCCGCGCATCTCGAGAACGGGAGGCTCGGCGGTGTTCATGGCATCGGAATCTCCAGCGGCGGACCGCCAGGACCGTCTTTAGAACCCCAGCCTCAGCGACAGCTGCATCACACGCGGGTCACCGGCGAGCGACGAGATGACACCCGCATTGGCTCCCGAGATGTTCGCCGCCGGCAGTCCGAAGTTCGCGCGGTTGAAGACATTGAAGATGTCAGCGCGAATCGTCGCGTTCCCCCGGCTGTTGATGCCGAACCGGCGCTGAATGCTCAGATCGAACGTGGTCCACCCGGGCCCGCGCAGGATGTTGCGTCCCGCGTTCCCGAAAGCACCTGACGGCACGGCGGTGAACGCCGCCGGGTTGAACCATTGCGCCACAGTCCCGGCGCCCGCCGGGTCACCCGTGAGGTTCGGCATGCCGGTCTGGTCCGCGCCGACGTTGTTGTTTCCTTGCGTTACGGTAAAGGCCCGGCCAGAGCGCGCACTGTAGATGCCGCTCAGCAACCAGCCGCCGAGAATGTGCCCAGCGACGCCGTCCTGCAGCATCGGCTTGCCGGGTCCGAAGGGCAACTCGACGATGAAGTTGGCGACCAGGCGATGACGCACATCGAAATCGCTCGGCCCCTCCCATGACTCGAGATCGCGCGTGTTCTGGGCGCGGCCCGAAGAGGCGTTGAGATGCTCGGGCGCCTGATCGCGCGAGCTGCCGAGCGTGTACGACGCTCGATAGCTGTAGCCCTGGCTGAGCCTCTTCTCGAACGAGAGGTCCACGCCCCTGTAGCTGGCCTCGCCGTTCATCTCGCGCGCCTGGATGTTGCCGAAATTCGGGAACGGCACTGCACCGTTGGCGGCCTGCGTCCCGGCCAGCGGTTGATTGAGGTTGCGGAGCACCGCGAGGTGCTTCGTGAACGAACCAACTGCGTCAGCCGAGGCTACGAAGTTCGTGCCGATCTGACGTTCGATCCCGGCGCCGAACTGCTGCACCATGGTCCGGGGCGAGTCCTCAAAAGCCGCGCGCAGCTTCAGATTGCGGAGCACGAGGTTTGACGGATCGAGATAGTTGGTCGGAAACCCGTCGCGGAGCAACAGGATGGGCACGGTGGCACCCGACGCCGAGTTGACCTGGATGTTCCGCAGGCCTGGTGGATTCAGCGCCAACTGGTCTTCAGAGCCGATGCGATCGAACTGGTTGTAGAACACGCCGTAGCCGCCGCGAATCAACGTCTTGTCGTTGAAGCGATAGATGGCGCCGAGCCGCGGCGCGAAGTTGTTGCGGTCGGGATTGACCAGCGCACGATCCGCCAGCGATCCGTCCTTGGCGAACACCAGCCCGCCCGCACCGCCCGCCGCGGTGGGATCGAAGTTCGCCAGCCGGTTGTCTTGTTCCGTGGCCGGTGGCATGAAGTCGTAGCGGATGCCAAGATTGAGCGTCAGCTGGTCGCTGGGCTTCCAGTCATCCTGCACGTAGAAGGACGTCGAATACAGCTTCTGTGTAACGACAAACACGTTGGTCAGTTCCGCACGATTGGCGTAACCAAGCAGGAAGTCGGAATAGGCGTTGCCCGTGAAGGTTGCCTGGAAGCGCAAGTTACCGCGTGTCGGCGCCACGTCGAAGTATTCATTGGTCATGGGCGTCATGATGTCGACGCCGAATTTCAACTGGTGCCGGCCGCGGAGCCAGGTCAGCGTGTTGAGCCACTGCACCTGGTTGGTGTGCTGGAACTTCGGCATGAAGTTCGGCGAGCCGATACGGATGTGCCCGTCGATGTCAATCCCGACGACGCCGCCGGCCACGCGCGGATCGGTGGGGACACCGCGAAACCCGATTTGCGCCATGCCGTCCTCGCCGAACGGATCCTGCGTGCCGTCGTTGGTGCCGCGCGCGTACGAGATACGCGCCTCGTTGATCAGGTTGGCGCCAAGCACCTTGTTCCAGCCGCCGACGACGGCGTGCGAGTCCAGGTCGTTCTTGCCCCACGCCGAGGTCGACGTGCCGTCGAGGATTCCGCCGAAGAAGCCCGGAACATAGCGGAAGCGGTTGCTGCCGATATACCGGGCGAAGACGTGGCCGCCGCCGCCGAGGGCGAGGTCAACGCGCGCGAGATAGCGATCGGACTGGTCTTCGACGTTCGGCTGACGGATGAAGTTGTTCGCGCCGGTGGTGTTGGGCAGCGGCACCAGGGCCATGACGCGCGCCGCCACCGGATCGATGCGGTCGGTCGGGATGGTGTTGTTGGGGAATGGCAGCTGGGTCAAGGGATCCCGGATCGCCGTCGTGAAGACGCCGCGCCGTTGGTCCGCTGACATGACGTTGCCAGTTCGCAGCACGCCCTGCTTGATGCGGGTGCCCTCGTAATCGGTAAAGAAGAACGCGCGGCTCTTGACCAAAGGGCCGCCCAGATTGCCGCCGAACTGGTTTTGTTTGTTGGCCGGCTTCGCCTGGTTGGCCGCCTTCGCAAAGTAGTTGATGGTGTCGAACCGATCGTCACGGTAAAAGTCGTAGGCCGTGGCGCGGAAATTGTTCGCCCCCGACTTGGTGTTGACGATGATCGCCGCGCCCGGCGACCAGCCGTATTCCGCTGCGTACGGGCTGGTCACGACTTTGAACTCGTCGATGGCGTCCACCGAGGGACGCGAAATCTGCGTCGTCAGCTCCTGGACATTGGTGGAGAAGCTGTTGTTGGCGACGCCGTCGAGAAGAAAGTTGTTCTGCAGGCTGCGGTTGCCGTGCACGCTGACACCACCTGTGCGACCGGCCCCGGTGCCGCCGGACTGTTCGGTGTAACGATCGCTCTGAACGCCAGGCACCATTGCCAGCAGGTCGTCCCAGTTGCGAATGGCGAGTGGCAGCTTGTCGACCTCGTTGCGGTCCACGACGGTGCCGAGCACGGCCGATTCGGTACTGAGAAGCGGGGTGATTCCCTCGACTTTGACTGTTTCTCCAATCGAACCGACCGCCAGTGAGATGTCAAGGCGGGAACGCGCGCCGGTCTCGACCCTCACGGTCTGTTCGAAGCGCTGAAAGCCCGGGGCCTCGGCTTGAATGAGGTACTCGCCAGGCGCCAGGTTGCCCACGAGGTAGATGCCGTTTCCCGTGGTAGCGACGGTGGACACGGCGCCGGTCGCCAGGCTCGTGACGGTAACTTTGGCCTTCGCCAGGACAGCGTCTGAGGAATCTTTCACGACGCCAGTAAGGGTCGCGCGGTCGACTTGCGCATAGCTGGTTGCGGCAAAGGCCAACACCAGGACCGCCACCGCGGTCGAACGCTGAATGACTCGTGACATTCGCTCTCCTCCTCTACAATTTCGCAACCGAACCGCCCATCGCCGTCTAATCAACAGCCTGACGCGGGGCCCCACGTGAGGCACGATTGACAGGCGGCGGCACCAACGGCACTCTCGCATCGGGCCGCGGCCAGGCCCGAAACGCGGCATAACGAGGGTCGTCGCTGGCGGCCATCGATCGCCGTGTGCCCGCCAGCACGTTGAGGTAGTACGCGTTATACCCGTGCGCGGTGACGAACGGGTGATAACCAGACCGCACCAGCACGACGTCGCCGTGACGCACTGTCACCGTGCGATCGGTATGGCGATCGTAAAGCCGCTGCAACCCATAGGCGTCTGGGTGCTCGAAACGGTAGTAGTAGACCTCCTCCAGCTTGACTTCAACAGGAGGGCGATTCGTGTCGTGCTTGTGGGGAGGATAACTGGACCAGTTGCCCGAGGGCGTGAAGACTTCACAGACGAGGAGTCGGTCGGCGGGAAAATCCGGGGGCATGATGTCGACAATCTGGCGAGTGGCGTTGCCACCACCTCGGATCTCAAACCCGCAATCTTCGGGACGAACAAGGCGAGGCTCGAGACGCTGGCGCGACGGTGCGCGGGCGTCGGCAAGCTCGGTGCGAACGTCGGCTGCCACGGAAAACGAGGTGCGCGGCGGCAGATACAGCGCGTGTGGGTAATCGGCGAAGACGCTGCGTCGTGGCCCGAGCGTCACGGTGACGGCCGGGGCCTTCCCGCTGGTGTAGGTCACGCGACAACAACCAGCGAGCAGCACCAAACCGCACTCCGCCGTACCCGTGTTGTGGATCCATGGTTTGCCTGGCACGACCTGACGCACCGCGAAGTGCACGAACCGCCAGCCCGCCCGCGCACGGGTGACCTCAACCGTGGTGCCGGTGCGACGTGACTGAATCGGCGACGATGGGTAGAGCACTCTGGACGCCAAACGCCGGGATAGTATCATCCGCGCGATGATGCGTATCGCCAACGCGCCCTGTTCGTGGGGCATTCTGGAATTCGCCAGTGACACCGTAGCGGCCTCATATTCGACCGTGCTCGACGAGATTCGGGACACTGGATACGCCGGTACGGAGCTTGGTGACTGGGGCTTCATGCCGACCGACTCCGGACGCCTCCGTCAAGAGTTGGCAGGCCGCGGCCTGCAGCTGGTCGGTGCGTTTGTTCCCGTGGCGCTGGCCGAACCGAAGGCACACGGTGCCGGTGTGGAAACCGCTGTCCGGACGGCCTGCTTGATGCGCGATGCCGGGGCGACCGACGCATTTGTTGTGCTGTCCGATGACAACGGGTCGGTGCCGGCGCGCGAGCAGAACGCCGGACGCATCACTGCCGAGCACGGGTTGTCCGAGAGTGCCTGGGCCACCTTCGCTTCAGGCGCCGAAGCCGTGGCCCGCGCGGTGCGCGACCGGGCGGGACTGCGCACGGTCTTTCATCCCCACTGCGGCGGCTACGTCGAAACCCCAGGGGAGATCGACGAACTGATGCGACGGACGGATGGTTCGGTGCTTGGCATGGTCCACGATAGCGGGCACATCATGTACGGCGGCGGCGATCCGCTCCTGGTGCTCGAGCAGCACGCCGACCGGGTGTGGCACGTCCACTTCAAGGATTGCGACCTGGCGGTCGCCCGCCACGCGCGCGACCAGCGCCTGGGTTATCTCGCGGCCGTCCGCCGGCAACTGTTCTGCGAGCTCGGCGCCGGCGCCGTCGACTTTCCGGCCACCGTCTCGGCGCTACGACAGCGGCAGTACGACGGTTGGGCCGTGGTCGAGCAGGACGTCTTCCCGGGATACGGCACACCAAAGGAGAGCGCCAGGCGAAGCCGGGCGTATCTGCGGAGCCTCGGCCTATGATCACCGCCATGACCAGCGGCGCGCCATGGAAGAGCCCGCTTCATCAGATGACAGAGACCACGGCGACGTGCCTGTGGAACGACTCTGCGGATCTCGACGAACTGCGGTTCTCCCTCGAACACGGCGGCGTCGGCGCCACCTGCAATCCGGTCATCGCCTATACCGTGCTCAAGGCCAGAATGCCGGAGTGGCGTCCCCGGATCGAGGCGTTGATTCGGGAGCTGCCGGCGGCGACTGAGGAGCAGATCGGTTGGGCCGCCGTCGAGCGACTGTCCGTTGACGCGGCGGCGCTGCTGCTGCCTGCGTTCGCTGCGCACCAGGGACGCAATGGCCGCCTGTCGATCCAGACGGACCCGAAACTCTATCGCGACGCCGATGCCATGGTCGCGCAGGCACAGCGCTTCGATCGGCTGGCGCCCAACATGATCGTCAAGATTCCGGCGACCCGCGCCGGCATTCAGGCCATCGAAACCGCCACTGCGCTCGGCATCAGCATCAACGCCACCGTGTCGTTCACGCTGTCGCAATGCGTGGCCGTCGCCGAGGCCGTCGAACGCGGCCTGACGCGCCGTGAACGCGAGGGCCATGATGTCTCGGGCATGGGACCGGTCTGCACCATCATGGTCGGCCGGCTGGACGACTGGCTCAAGTTCGTGATGGAGAAACAGGGCATCGTCACTGACCCTGCCCATCTCGAGTGGGCCGGCGTCGCCGTCTTCAAGAAGACATACCAACTGTTTCGAGAGCGCGGCTACCGCCTCCGGCTACTCTCGGCCGCCTTCCGTAACCACATGCATTGGAGCGAATTGATCGGCGGCGATGTCGTCATTTCTCCGCCCGCGTCCTGGCAGCAGCGGTTGGCCGCCAGCGACATCGAGGTGTGCTCGCGAATCGAGACGCCGGTCGAGCCACGGGTTGTCGCCGACCTCCATGGTCGCTTCGCCGACTTTCGGCGCGCCTACGACGAACGCGGCCTCGCGGTCGACGACTTCGACAGCTTCGCGCCCTCCCGCCGGACGTTGCGCCAGTTTCTGGCCGCCACCGCCGACCTCAATCAACTGGTTCGCGACATCATGCTGACCAACCCGGACTCTCAATGACGCGACTGACCATGGCGCAAGCGTTGGTGCGGTTCCTGAGCGTGCAGTTCAGTGAGCGCGACCGGCAGCGGCAGCGGTTCTTCGCCGGCGTGTTCGGCATCTTCGGTCACGGTAACGTCGCCGGCGTCGGCCAGGCGCTCGATCAGATGAGCGACCGCCTGCG
>JANLWW010000158.1:0-6173 GCA_031364805.1 Acidobacteriota bacterium | reverse complement strand
CTCTTTTCCCGATCAGCATCTCGTAGAGAACGGCGCCAAACGAAAAGACATCGGCGCGCGCGTCCACCTTCTTGCCTTCGAGCTGCTCGGGCGCCATGTAATGCAGCGTGCCGAGAATAGTGCCCTCACTGGTGACGCTCTCGACGCCTTCAGGCCTGGCGGCGGATGAGCCCGAGGTCGAGACGTAGCCGCGCCGCTGGTCGCCCCACTTCGCGAGGCCGAAGTCGAGCAGCTTCGACTCGGGCGGACCTGAAGGTCCGCCCCTACGTACGAGCATGATGTTGGCGGGCTTCAGGTCGCGGTGCATCACGCCGTGTTGGTGGGCGTGATCGAGCGCGCCGGCGATCTGCACCGCGAGCGTCAGGGATTGGGTCACCGGGATCGGCCCTCGCGTGAGTCGTGTCTCCAATGTCTCGCCGTCGATCAGCTCGAGGACGATGCCGCGGAGATCACCGGACCCCTCGAGGCCGTAGACGGCGCCGATGTGCGGATGGTTAAGCGATGCCAGCAGGCGCGCCTCGCGTTCGAACCGCGCGAGTCGCTCCGGATCGTTCACGAACGCTGACGGCAACACCTTGATGGCGACGTCCCGATGGAGGGAGTGGTCATGCGCGCGGTAGACCTCGCCCATGCCGCCCGCGCCGATGCGCGCGCGAATCTCGTAGACGCCGAGGCGTGAGCCGACCAGGTTGCGCGAGTCGCTGGCCGCCGGGCTTGTGCCCGGGGAGTAGGTCACCGCGTTGGCCGCCAGTTCGCCGACTGGCATCGCGAGAAAGTCGCTCGCGCGGTCATCCTGGGCAAGGAGGGACATGGCCTCCCGCCGCAGATCGTCGTCGCCGCAGGCCTCGGCCAGGAACGCCGCGCGCTCGTCAGCGGGGCGATCGAGGGCGGATTGGACGATGTCCTGGAGTCGTTGCCAGCGCTCTCTGTCGTCATTCATGATGGCTGGCAGGATTATGAGTCACTTGCGGTCGTCGGTCGCCACGTCCGTCACCCAGATGTCGCTCTCGTGCTCACGCCAAGTGACATAGAGATAGCGAGCGTCTGACGAGAAGTTGTATCCGAGAGATCCCCGACGACCCTCGAGCTTTGTCAGTCTCGTGGTCGTGCCATTGCGTAACGATAGTCTCCAGATGCCGTGATGCTGGCTTGGTCCCTCGTTCACAGCGAAATAGACGGATTGCCCATCCCGCGAGAATTGAGGCGAGCTAGGTCGGTGCGGCGTTGGCATCTGGGAACGCTCCCGGCCGTCCTTGGCGACGCGAAACAGGCGACCATTTTCGGTGAAGACGATCCACTGTCCGTTGGGCGACCATGCGGGCTGTGAGCCGCTCGTCAACGGCCTCGGTTTACCGCCGGCCGCGTTCATGATGGCGATGGTTGCCGGGGATTGTGTTTGGAAAGTGATCTCCTTGCCATCGGGTGACCAGCTCGGGTACCAATGGAACCCAGTCCCGGTAGTAAGTTGTCGGGCCGCGCCGCCACTGGAAGGCATCACCCAGAGGTCGCGGTTACCGCTGCGATAGGCGTAAAACGCAATCTCGCTTCCATTAGGCGACCACCTCGGATTCCAGTCGGGTGTTGGGTCTGTCGTCAGCGGCGTCATCTCCCCTCCGGCGGTCGAAAGCAGCCAGAGATCCTGGTTGCCTCGACGGTCCGAACTCACGGCCAGTTGTTGACCGTCCGGCGACACGTCGACGAACTCGATGTAGGCGTGCTCCGAGGTCAGCCTCACGGCGTCGCTCCACAGAGCGGGCCGGTCATCGACAGGGATCGGCACCTTCCATACGTTAGAGATCAATCCGCCTCTGGCGTAGGCCAGTTTCGTGCCGTCCGCCGTGAACACGGCGGAGGTGATTCCCAGACCACCTTGCGTGACCGACAGTGGTTCGCCGATGGGCGCACCCTCGCTGTCCACTGCCTGTTGCCATAGGTCCATGCTTCCGCCACGGTTGGAAACGTAGAACACCTTGCGACCATCTGCCGACCAGCTGGGGCTCCAGACTCGCGTGCGGCCATCGGTGAGCTGAATGGGATTGGCTCCCGACGCGTCAATCGTCCATAGTCGCGATAACTCCGGGTTTCCTCCGCCTGCTTCTACATACGCGAACCGACGATCATCGCCGCGCACGGCCAAGTCCCATGTCCGCGGCGAACTGTGTTCCGGGAGCATGACGCTTGTCGCTTGCAACGATTCGAGCGTCAGGGCGACGACGATGTTGCGATTAGCCTCACGCGTCATGATGTATAAGGTGCCTCCATCCTTTGACCACTGCGGAGCGCTCCAGCTGGTGCTGTCGAAGCCCGGCAATGGGAGGAGCTTGCGCGCGGGTCCGCCAATAGCGGGCACGCTGTACACACTCCAACTTCCCTCGCGGTTAGACAAGAACACGATCTGCCGTCCGTCGGGCGACCAGCTTGGCCTGCGATTGTTGGTCAGATTGCCGGATGTCAGGTTCACCGGCTCCCCACCGCCGAGTTGAGCGACCCAGATGTCGGCGTTGACGAAGGATTGGAAGCCGGATTCCGTCGCCTCGTAAGCCAGTCGTTGCCGATCGGGTGACCACGTCGGGTAGCCTTCAACGGCGAGGGCAGAGGTCAATTGAATTGCATTCTGCAGACGCGGAACGGTCTCTGAGCCGACGGCGTCGCGACTCCCCGACCACCAGAGACCGGCCGCTCCAGCTGCGACGATGAGCACGCCGAGGCCCCATGCGATCGCGGCCCCGCGACGGCTTGCCGAGGCGGGCGCTCTGCCGGACGTCGCCGCGACACGGGCATCGTCGCGTTGGGTCTCCTCGAGGTCGTGCCGGAGATCGATCGCCGATTGATACCGATCCGCCGAATTCTTCGCGAGGCAGCGATGCACCAGACGGGCGAGGCGACGAGGAATGGCCGGCTTGATCTCGCCGAGCGGACGTGGCGTGTCCTTGACGATCGACGAAAGGACCAGCGTCACGCTGTCACCGCCGAAGGGCCGTTCACCCGTCAACATCTCGTAGAACACGATGCCGAGTGAAAAAATATCAGAACGCGCGTCGACGGTCTTGCCTTCGGCCTGCTCTGGCGACATGTAGGCCGGCGTTCCGACAATGTGCCCGTCGCCGGTCACCGAGCGCGTCGCGAGCCGGGCGTCGCGATTCCAGACGTCGGGCTGCACCTTCGCCAGACCGAAGTCGAGGACTTTGACCCGGCCTTCGTCGGTCAACATGACATTGGTCGGTTTGAGATCGCGGTGCGTGATCCCCTGCTGGTGCGCGGCGGCGACCGCATCTGCGAGTGGAATAGCGATGTCGAAGAACGCGTTCAGCGCAAAGCCCGTTGACGGTAGCCGCTCAGCGAGTGTGCGTCCCTTCACAAGCTCCATGGTGATGAAGTGCAGGCCGTCGGCTTCTTCAACGGCATGCACCGTCACGATGTTGGGGTGATTGAGCGCCGCGACGGCTTTGGCTTCCCGTGCGAATCGGCTACGCCGCGAGGCGTCCACGGCCAACTCTGTCGGCAGGATCTTGAGGGCGACCTGCCGATCGAGCCGGGTGTCGTGCGCCAAATAGATCTCGCCCATCCCCCCGGCGCCAATCGCCGTGACGATGCGGTAATGAGCGATGGTCTGGCCGCTCACCAGGGCGGGTGCCCGGCTCTGCTCAGCGGCGGCAAGCGCATCGAGGGGGTTATCCAGAAACCCGTCGGCTCGGCTCTCACGTTCGAGCAGTGACGCCGCCTCGCGCCGCAGGTCGTCGTCGCCGCCACAGGCGGCTGCGATAAACGCGCCACGCTCCTCAGCCGGCCGGTCTAGTGCGGCCTGGACAATATCCTGGAGGCGTTGCCAGCGTGCGGCGCCGTCGGGCATGTGAACGGCGGGATTATAGTGCGGCTATCGTTCCTGGTGTCGTTGATACTGCGTGATAGGATTCCGCGGGTTCAGGCGCTCGCGAGCAACCAGGAGGCAGCATGTCGGCATTCGAAACTATCAAGGCAGCGTACGCGGCGTTCGGTCGAAACGATCCTTCGGTGCTGTTTGGGGCCATGGATCCAGGCATCAAGTGGAATGAAGCCGAAGGCAACCCGCTGGCTGACCGTAATCCCTACATCGGCCCTCAGGCCGTGGGTGAAGGTGTATTCGCGCGATTGATGGGGGCGGTCGACAGCTTCACGGCAATTCCCGGCACGTTCATCGACGGCGGCGACCATGTCGTCGTGCTCGGCCGCTACGGCGGGTTGATGAAGTCTGACAACGCCAGGCTCGACGCGCCGTTCTGTCACGTCTACCAGTTCCGCGACGGCAAGGCCGTCAGCTTCCAGCAGTACACGGACACTGAGCAGTGGGCGCGGCTGATGAAGTAGAGCTCTAGCAGGCTGCTGAAAAAGGGGTACCCAAGGCCCTAATGGTCGTACTACACTGCCGGCCATTGGAGGCCAGTTGCGCGGAGACGACCAGCAGAGTGGGCACCTGTTTAGTTATCTGTCGCCGGAGCAACGCGTCCCGGCGGACCATCCGCTGCGCGCGATCCGCCTGATGACCGAGGAGGCGCTGCGCCAGTTGTCGCCGCAGTTCGAGGCGATCTACGCCAAGACCGGTCGGCCGTCGGTGCCGCCTGAGCAGTTGCTCCGGGCGTTGCTGTTGCAGGCGCTCTACACCGTGCGCAGCGAGCGGATGCTGGTTGAGCAGTTGGAGTACAACCTGCTGTTCCGCTGGTTCGTGGGCTTGGCGATGGACGACGCGGTGTGGACGCCGACCACGTTTACGAAGAATCGGGATCGCCTGCTGGCCGGCGACATCGCGCGGCAGTTCTTTGACGCGGTGCTGACCCAAGCGCGCGCCCGACGCGTGCTCTCCGATGAGCACTTCACCGTCGACGGCACACTGCTCGAGGCGTGGGCCGGGCAGAAGAGTTTCACGCGTCGCGATGGCACGAGTCCGGGGCCGAGCGACGACGACCCCGGTAATCCGACGGTGAATTTCCATGGCGAGCGTCGCTCGAATACCACCCACCAGTCCACGACGGATCCCGACAGTCGGCTCGCCAAGAAGGGCCCCGGTCGCGAAGCAAAGCTGGCGTATGTGGGCGAGGTGTTGATGGAGAATCGCCACGGCTTGGTCGTCGATGCCTGCGTGGTGACGGCGAGCGGCACGGCCGAACGTGATGCCGCGACGGCTCTGCTCCAGGCGTGGCCCGGGCGACGCGTCACGGTCGGCGGCGACAAAGCGTATGACACCCGCGCGTGGGTGGAAACCACGCGCGCGCTCGGCCACACGCCGCACGTTGCGCAGGCCCCGCGCAGTGCGATCGACGCACGCACCACCCGCCGGCTGGGCTACGCCGTCAGCCAACGGATCCGCAAGCGCATCGAGGAGGTGTTTGGCTGGATGAAGACCATCGGCGGTCTGCGCAAACTCCGCCATCGCGGCACCGCGCGGGTCGAATGGCAATTCCTCTTCGTGGCCGCCGCCTACAACCTGGTGCGCCTGCGCACCCTCGACACGGTGGCCGCATGATCGGCCAACGCCTCGTCGGGAGCTTCGCTCCCGGCCGCGCCCCCGCGATCGCGCCTGTCCCCACGGTCTCAACATGTCCGTAAACACTCGTTTTTCAGCAGCCTGCTAGAGCTGGGTGACCAGGGCGTCGAGCCGCGCCACCACCCGTTCCCGGCCGAGCAGCACCAATATTTCGAACAGTCCTGGACTGACCATCCGACCGGTCATGGCAAGCCGTGTACCGTGGATCAACATCGCGGCCTTCACGCTTCGCGCTTCGGCCAGATCGCGCAAGCTCTTCTCGAGCGCGGCTTCCGTCCACTCCGGCGCGGCCGCATACACGTCTCGCAACGCCTGCAAATGGCCGGACGCATCCGGTCCTGACAGGTGCTTTGCGAGGCCGGCGGCATCGTAGTCGGAAGGATCGACGAAGAACGGCACCAGCTGGTCAGCGAAGTCCGTCAGCCTCTTGCAACGCGGCCGCAACAGCGCGAGCACCTTTGTGGTCCACGCTGGATCGTTCTTCAAGCCCCCAAGCCCCCAGGCCCCCAAGCCCCCGACGCGAGCGACCAGTTCTTCATCCGCGAGCTTCAGCAAGTACTGATGATTGAACCAGTCGAGCTTCTCGGTGTTGAACACCGCGTTGCCGCCGCTGATTCCTTCGAGGTTGAACCGTTGGACCAACTCGTCCTTCGTC
>JANLWW010000139.1:0-22422 GCA_031364805.1 Acidobacteriota bacterium | reverse complement strand
CGGCTGCGCCACGACCTTGACCGGCTTGCCGTCAACCACCAGGTCCATCAGGATCGGCGCGCACGGGATGTCGTGATCCCAGATGCCGTGGTGCACGAGCTGGTAGTGCCACTTGCGCTGGCCGGTCTTGATGTCGAGCGCAAGCAGCGTTTCCGAGAACAACGACGTGTCGGGTGATCCCTTCTTGTTGCCGCCGCGATGGCCGCCGTAATAGTCGCCGGTCGGCAACTCCACAGGCATATAGACGATGCCAAGCTCCTCGTCGGCGCTCATCTGTGCCCACACACCGGCGTTGCCGGTGTAAGCCGCCGCATCCGGGTCCCACGTGTCGTAGCCGAACTCGCCCTTCACCGGAATGGTGTGGAAGATCCACACGCGCTTGCCGGTGCGGACGTCGAAGCCGCGGATGAAGCCCTTGACGTTGGTCTTGCTGCGCGGCGCGCCCCCTTCACGGTGGGCGGCGCCGATGACGATGATGTCTTTCGAGATGATCGGCGCGGCGTGCAGGCCGATCTCCGCGGTCGTCAGGTCGAGGCCCTCCTGATCGAGACCGGTCTTCAAGTCGACGATGCCGTCGGTGCCGAAGTTCTTGACCGGCTGGCCGGTCTTCGCGTCGAGCGCGACCATCTGATAGCCCGGCGTGACGTAGATGATGCGCTCGTCCTTGCCGTCGGTCCAGTAGGAGAGGCCGCGGCCTGACAGCTGCCGTGGCGCGGCTTCACCGCGCTTGCCTTCCTCGATGCTGTGCATCCATTTCATCTCGCCGGTGGTGGCGTCGAGACTGACCACGGCGCGGCGCGTGCCGGCGGTGGTGAACAGCCGGCCATTGACCATCAGCGGCGTGGCCTGGTACTGGAACTCGGGACGCGGACCGAGGTTCTCGGTCTTGAACCGGAAGGCCAGTTGCAGCTTGTTGAAGTTGGCGGCGTTGACCTGATCGAGCGGAGAGTAGCGCGTCGCGGCAAGATCGCCGCTGTAAGTCGGCCATTCGCCGATCTTGGTGGCCGGAGCCTGACCGCGCGGAGCGACCGTCGCCAGTCCAATCATCGTTACCAGGGCGCCGGCGCCCACGAGCAAGCGGCTAGAGAGTCGATTCATGGCGGCAACTGTATAATTAAGGCGGCTATAACTCAAGGCCGCCGGTCTCGCCGAAGCCTTGGCGAAGGCGGACTGCAGGAGGTTTGATGCGAGTTCGACAGGGTTTTCTTGCCTTTCTGGTCACGGCTCTCCTTTCGGGCGCCGCGTTCGCGCAAACGCCCGCCGCGATAACGGTCACGAGCGCCACGCTCAAGGCCAACGACACCATTCCGAAAGATCACACGGCCGATGGCCGAAACGTGTCGCCGGCGTTGGCCTGGACCGGGGCGCCCGCGGCCACCAAGCAGTTCGCACTGGTCTTCGACGACCCCGATGTTATGTTTGGCGGCCAGACGTTCGTGCACTGGGTGATTTACAAGATTCCCGGCACCGCGACGGGGCTGCCCGGGGAATTGCCAATGGGCATCACGCTCAGCGAACCAAAGGAACTGGCCGGCGCGATCCAGGGGCCTTCGGGCTTTCGCCAGACCGGTTATCGCGGCCCGGCGCCGCCTCCCGGCAAGCCGCATCACTACACCTTTTCGGTATATGCGCTCGACGCCGAGCTGCCGCTCGAGCCGGGCCTCAATCGCAACCAGTTGATGGAGGCGATCAAGGGCCACATCATCGGCCAGGGCTCGCTCGTCGCGATCTACGAGCGCTTCCCGCCGAAGTAGGCATTGGGGCTCGGCGCTCGCGCGCCTCGTGGGGCTCGCGCCGTCGGCACTCGTGGGGCGCCCTTCGGTCGTGGGGAAATCCACACGAGACGGCGAAGCCGTCGAGCCCTATGAGGCCCGAAGGGCCAAGCCCCAGGGAGTCGCGAAGCGACGACCCCTACACCGTCACGCTCTTCCAGTTTTTCGCGAGATACTCCGCAGTCCTCCACGCTAACGCCTGAACCGTTAGCGTGGGGTTCCGCGCACCGCTGGTGCCCATCACCGACGCGCCGAGCACGCCCAGGTTGGGCACCTCGTGCGAGAAGCCCCACTCGTTCACCACGTTGGTCTCGATGTTCCTGCCCATTCTGGTCCCGCCATAGGCGTGCGTCGTCGGGCCCATGGTGCCGAGCGGATTGGCTTGAGTGGCCACCGCGCCGGCGGCCTTGTACCACTGGGCCATCTTTTCCTGCGTGTGGGCGGTGACCCGCCGCTCGTTGTCCTGGTAGTCGGCGGTGATGCGGCACACGGGGAAGCCGAGCGGGTCTTTCACCGTGGGATCGAGATCGAGGAAGTTGTCGTCGTACGGCAGCGTGGTCTTCTGGATGTACGCGGTGTTGGTGCGGTCGGCGTTCTCCTTGATGAACGCTTTCCATTCCTTGCCCCATGTGGGGGTGCGGCCGAACGTGCCCATGCTGGCGGCTGAAATCGGCCGGCGGTCCGACATCACCCACAAGTTCCCGCCGCCGATGTAATCGAGCGCGCCGTGGTCGTAGTTGTCGTCGGCGAAGTTATCGACCGCCACGCCCTGGGCTGGGAGTCCGTACCACGCGTTGAGGTCGAACGGGAACAGCGCGGTGACGCCCGCACCTTGCGCGTGGCTGAAGTAGTGACGGCCGACCTGGCCGTGATTGTTCGACAGGCCGTTCGGGAATGCCTTCGACTTCGACAGCAATAGCAAGCGGCTGTTCTCGTAGGTATAGCTGGCGAGCAACACGACCTTCGCGGGCTGGACGAACTCCTCGCCGTCGGTGACATAGGTCACGCCGGTGACGTGCCCCTTGTCGTTGGTGTCGATCGCGGTCACGTGCGCGCGGGTGACCACCTTGAGACGGCCGGTTTCCTGCGCGCGCGGAATGGTCGTGAGGTGCGTGCCGTTCTTGGCGTCGACGTGACAGCCGCCTTTGTTGCAGAAGCCGTGATACATGCACGCCGAGCGGCCCTGATAGCTGCGCGAATTGATGGACGCGGGCCCGGCGAACGGATGCCAGCCGAGACCGCGCGCCGCGGCGGCCATCAGGTCGATGAAGCCGGTGCTGCGCAGCGGCGGCATGGGATACGGACGCGCGCGCGGCCCCTCGAAGATGTTGCCTCTCGGATCGAGGGCCCCTTTGATGTTGCCGGCCTGGCCCGAGACGCCCATCTCGTACTCAACCTTGTCGTAGTACCCCTCAAGTTCATCCAGGCCGAACGGCCAGTCTTCGACGGTGGATCCGGCGGGGACGCGCGCCGCGCCGTAACGTGTGGTGGTGTCGCTCACCACCTTGAAATCCCAGGGGTTAAGGCGCCACGACTGCGCCCAGTAGTGCAACGTGGTGCCGCCGACCGCATTCATCATGGGATGGCTGCCGGCGCGCGTGGTGTTGGCTTTCGCGTTGGCACGATGGGTGGGCACCTCCTGCTGCGCCTTCTGCACCGACTGCGGCCAATCGCGCACGTTGTTGCGGATCTCGTCGGGAGCGAAGTCGCGCCGCGTGAGCCAGGTGCCGGCCTCGAGGCCCACGACATCGAGACCCGCCTGCGTGAGCGGCAACACGGCCACGCCGCCCGAGGCGCCGAGCCCGATCACGACCACGTCGGTCGGCTTGAGCCTAGTGGCCATGGGTCTTGTCCCCGGCGGTGTTGAGGCGCGCGGTCGCCTTGGTGAACATGTCGGTGTCGTAGGCCGACTTGTGATTCGGCGTCAGCTTCGCGCCCAGCCGTTGATCGTCGGCCGACACGTTGGTCCGCACGCCCGGATAACCGATCAGGTCCCAGCCGACGAAGTTGGCGTTGCCGCCGTAATAGGGATCACCGAACGTGCCTTGGAGCGTGTGCGTGCGGACCATGCCAAAGAACGCTGCGGAACTGCCCTGGAAGCCGGTGGCCGCGCCGGTCTCGACATCGATCAGCACGGAGTCCTGATCGCGCTCGGATAATTCCGTGAAGGGTTTGCCGCGCGATGACCGGCAGTAGCGGTCGAAGGACGCGAAGCCGGCGGTGTAGGCCGGCTTGGAAGAGGCGAGTGCGCCGCCCAAAGCGCGATCGATGAAGTGCGCCGCCCGCGCCTCGCGAGCACCCGGGCCGTTCTCGTCCGACGGGATGATGCGGGCGCAGATGACCTCGAGCAAGTCGGCCTCGGCCGCCGTCAGGTTCTCGATCGGCTCGCGCCGCGGTGCGGCTTGGACAGGCTCGGGCGCTGGCGCACGGGCCGCCGCCGCGGCCGAATCACCGGTAATGGGCGTGAGCGGAATCGTGAACGCCGCGCCAGCCATACCCGCCCGCTTCAGTAAATCGCGCCGCGATACTCCCGACTTCGTCTCATCTGCCATCAGAGCCTCCGGGTTGCTGACGCAGAGTAAATCAAATGCGGCCACAGATTAAGCAGATTACGCCGATTCTGAACCGGCAACTCTCGACATGCATTCGACCGCGAAACCAGACTGCAACGAGCCGCCGCCGGTCAAGACCGGCGGCCTGGAGCGAGCGCCAGCGGGTGGTAAGACCGGTTTGTTCGCTGTCGGTCTTGCCAACCCGCTGGCGCTCGCCCCGTGAGGCGGCCTACGGCCGCCGCGGCTCGTTCGAATCTGCGTAATCTGTGTCATCGGTGGCTGCATTTGCAAAGACGGCGCGGTCGGGTAGCATCTAGCCACTTATGAGGAATTCCGCCATTCGCACCGCCATCATCACGGCCGCGGCCATCGTCTCGGCTTCTGCGGCGTACGCGCAGGTCATCCCGCTCTGGTCACAGGGCAAGGTCGCGTTCGGCGTCTATGCACCTAACGAGAACGCGCCACCGGCTGGGGCTGGTGGGCCTGGTGGGGCCGGTCGGGCGGGTGGCGCGGGTGGGGGAGCCCCGGCCGCGCCGCGGCCCAAGCCGCTCTACACCGCTGCCGGCGCCGAGAGGCTGGCGATGAACCCGCTCTACGACTACGTCTTCCTGAACCTCGAGGGTTCGTACGATCCCGACGCCGTCAAGGCCATGTCGCAGGGCCTGCGCAGCTCGAAGGCCACCAGCCGCAAGACGCTGCTCGTCCGCATTCCACCCATCAGCGCCGACGGGGCGGATGCGGCGAAGGCCCGCGTGAAAGAGATTCTCGATGCCGGCGCCGACGGCGTCACCATTCCGCACATCCGCGACATCGAGGAAGCCAAGCTCGCGCTCAGCTTCTTCGCGGCGTTCAAGGCCGATATCTGGTCGCCCGCCAATCCCAAGGGCACCAAGCTGGCGATGTTAATGCTCGAGGATCCGAAGGCCATCGCGCAGCGCAAGGAGATTGCGGATCTGCCGGGCATCAGCGTGCTGGCGTGCGGCATCGGCAGCCTCGCGCAGGCGATTGGCGGCGACCGCGAAACCGCGCGCGCCGGTGCGGAGGCGGGGACGCAACAGGTGTTGGTGGAAACCAAGCGCGTGAAGATTGCCAACATGCTCACCGCCAACGCGAAAGACGTCGAGACGCGCGTCAAGGAGGGTTTTCTCGCGCTCCTGATGCAGGGCGCGCAGGCCGACGAAGCCATCAGGATCGGGCGCGCTGCGGCCGGACGCTAGGCACATGACGTTGATCGGCCCCGCCCTCATCGGCTCCATGCTGCTGGCCGTGCTGAGCACGGTGGCCGACTACGTCTGGTTCCTGAACATCCCCCAGCACCAGGTCTCGTCCGGGATGATTCACGGGTCGGTGTTGTTTGCCGCGCTCGGCGGCTACCTTGGCTGGCGCAAGGGCAAGGCGGTGGCCGGGGCCATCGGCGGGTTGGTGAGCGGCATGCTTGCCGCGCTATCGTTCTACGCGCTCGCGCCCGTCGGTGGCTACTCGATGATGGTGGTGTCATGGGTGCTGCTGTGGGTCATGCTTGCCGCCCTGCAAACCCACCTCGACGGCCGGCTCAACCTGCCGAAAGCCATCGGTCGCGGTCTCGCGACCTCGATCGCCGCAGGCCTGGGCTTCGCGGTCGTGCTCTTCCAGCTCTATCGTGGCTGGCCGCCGGTAGAGTTCCCGATGTTGCGACATTTCGTGGCGTGGTCGATGGCGTATTTGCCTGGCTTGTGGGTGCTACTGAAGCGCTAGAAACTGTCTCTGGATGTACTGGGCGCTGTCTTCGGATGTATCGGCAACCACAGCACTTAGTCGGCTATACTGGCCCAAGAAAACGAGGGCCATGACGCGATTGATCCTCGCGGTGCTTGTCGCCGCGATTCCCAGTCTTCATCTCGCTGCCACGAGCGATCAGGCTCCAGCTGCGCCCACGGCATCGGCGCCGGCCAAGCCACCCACGCGCCCGACTTCTGTTTCCGCTCCCTCACCTGTCGCCTCGCACGCAGCCGTGGCGCCGGCATTCGGCGCCGCCGAACAGACGGCCATGGTCAAGCAGTACTGCGCCGGCTGCCACAGCGATCGGGGCAAGGCCGGTGGCCTGACACTGGCGTCGTTTGATGCGACCAAGGCGGCCGAGCACGTCGTGCTCACCGAGAAAATGATCCGCAAGCTGCGCGCGCAGATGATGCCGCCGGCAGGCGCTCGCCGGCCCGAGACCGACCAGATTCTCGCGCTCGCCTCGGCGCTTGAATCGCGCATCGATCGGGTGGCCGCGTTGCACCCCAATCCCGGCTCGCGTCCCTTCCAGCGGTTGAACCGCGCGGAGTATTCGCGCGCGGTGAAGGACCTGCTCGAGATCGACATCGATGTCGCGAGCCTGCTGCCCGCCGACACCATCAGTAACGGCTTCGACAACGTCGCCGACGCGCAGGCGTTCTCGCCGACGCTGATGGAAAGCTACCTGCGCGCCGCGGCCCGCGTCACGGCGCTGGCGATCGGTGATCCCAACGCGGCGGCCACTGAAACCAACTACCGCGTCCCGAAGACCGCGTCGCAGCTGGCGCGCGCGGAGGGTGCGCCGTTCGGCACGCGTGGCGGGCTCTCGGTGCCCCACACGTTCCCCGCTGACGGCGACTACGTGTTCAAGGTCGAACTTCACAGCAACGCCTGCGGCGTGCTGTTCGGCGGCCCCAACGAAGGTGAAACCGTCGAAGTGTCAGTCAATGGCGAGCGCAAGGCGATCATGAAGATCGATCCGCGCATGGCCGAGACCACCACCGGCTTGTCACTGAAGACGCCGCCGATGGCCATCAAGGCCGGGGTGCAGCGTGTGACCGCCGCGTTCATCCAGCGCTTCGAAGGACCGGTCAACGATCTGGTCGCGCCGATCGATCACACCCTCGCCGACACCCAGATTGGTGTCGCGCTCGGCATCACCACGTTGCCGCACGTCAAGGACTTCAGCATCGTTGGTCCGTACAACGTGACGGGAATCTCAGACACGGCGAGCCGCCGCAAGATTTTTTCGTGCCGGCCGACCGCCGCCGCAGACGAGGCGGCCTGCGCCGGCAAGATCGTCCGCTCGCTCGCGAGCCAGGCCTTCCGCGGCAATCTCGCCGAGCGCGACTTCACCAGCTTGATGAAGTTCTACGCCGACGGTCGCAAGGAAGGGGACTTCGAATACGCCATCGGCGGCGCGATCGAAGCGATTCTCGCGAGTCCGCAGTTCCTGTTCCGCCTCGAGGCTACGCCGACGACGCTGCGCGCCGGGCAGAGCTATCGTCTGAGCGATGGCGAGCTGGCGTCGCGGCTGTCGTATTTCGTGTGGGGCTCGGCGCCTGACGCCGAACTGGCGAAGCTGGCGAGCCAGGGCCGTTTGGGCGCGCCCGGCGTTTACGAGAAGCAGATTGCGAGGCTGGTCGCCGATCCGCGTTCCGAAGCGTTGTCGAAGCGCTTCGCCCGTCAGTGGCTGCGCCTGGGTGATGTCGAGGGCGTGCTGCCCGACGCGGTGGCCTATCCCTACTTCGATCGTACGCTCGGCGACGCCTTCGTCAAGGAATCTGAACTCTTTTTCGACAGCCTCGTCCGCGAAGACCGCAGCGTGATGGATCTGCTGACCGCCGACTACTCGTTCGTGAACGAGCGCATTGCGCGGCACTACGGCATTCCGAACGTCACCGGCAACGCCTTCCGCCGGGTCACCCTGCCCGCCGAGCGGCGCGGCATCTTGACGCACGGCAGCGTGCTGGTGCTGACGTCGGTGGCCGACCGCACCTCGCCGGTGATGCGCGGCAAGTGGGTGATGGAAGTGATGATGGGATCGCCCCCGCCCCCTCCGCCCCCCAATGTGCCGGCGCTCGAAGAAACCAAGGGCGAGGTCTCGGGAAAGGTGCTGACCGTCCGCGAGCGCATGGAAGAGCACCGCAAGAATCCGCAGTGCACGTCGTGCCACCGCGTGATCGACCCGCTGGGCCTGGCGCTCGAGAACTTCGACGTCACCGGCAAGTGGCGCATCAAGGACAACGGCATGCCGGTCGATCCGAGCGGCACCTTGTATGACGGCACCCCGATGAGCGGTGCGGCAGGCTTGCGGGCTGCCCTGCTGAAGCACCAGGACGTGTTCCTCTTGAGCTTCACCGAGAATCTGATGACCTACGCCCTGGGCCGCCGCATCGAGGCGCCCGACATGCCGGCCGTTCGCCGCCTGGTTCGCGACGTGGCCAGGCGCGACTACAAGCTTTCCGCGTTTGTGCAGGCCGTGGCCACGAGCCCGTTGTTCACGATGGGTCGCGCGGCGGAACCGTCGACCACCGCAGTGGCAGTACCGTAGGAATTGTTTATGAACTTCATCACCCAAAAGCACCTGGATCGCCGCACCGTTCTCAAGGGCCTTGGCGCGGCCATCGCGCTGCCCATGCTCGACGCGATGATCCCCGCCCGCGCGGCGGCGCAAACGCGCAAGGTCCGCCTGGTCGCCATGGAAATGGTGCACGGCTCGGCCGGCAGCACGGCGTTTGGCATCCAGAAGAACCTGTGGGCACCGTCGGCCACGGGTTCGGCGTTCGACCTCAGCCCCACCAGTATGGCGCCGCTCGAGCCGTGGCGTGAATACCTCACGATTGTCAGCAACACCGACGTGCGCAACGCCGAAGCCTTCTTGCCGCCGGAAATTGGCGGCGACCACTTCCGGTCAGCGGCCGTGTTCCTGACGCAGTCGCATCCCCACCAGACGCAAGGCTCCGACCTCAAGGCCGGCACCTCGCTCGACCAGCTCTTCGCGCAGAAGTACGGGCAGGAAACGCCGATGCCGTCGATGCAGTTGTGCGTCGAGAATGTCGACCAGGCCGGCGGCTGCTTCTACGGTTACTCGTGTGCGTACACCGACTCGATTAGCTGGTCGTCGCCGGAAGAACCGCTGCCGATGATTCGCGACCCGCGCGCGGTGTTCGATCAGCTGTTCGGCATTGGCGCCACGCCTGAAGCGCGCGCTGCCCGACGGCGGCGCGACCGCAGCATTCTCGACTGGGTGACCCAGTCAACCAACCAGTTGAAGGGCACGCTGGGCGCCGCCGACAAGGCACGGCTCAACGATTACCTGGACGACGTTCGCGAGATCGAACGCCGCATTCAGAAGGTAGAAGCGCAGAACATTTCCGGTGACCAGCGCACGCTGCCGGGCGCGCCGATTGGTGTGCCAGATTCCTACGATGAGCACGTCAAGCTGATGTTCGACATGCAGGTCGTCGCGTTCGCGTCGGACGTCACCCGCGTGGTGGCCTTCAAGTTGAGCCGCGATGTCTCCAACCGCGTCTATCCCGAAACCGGCGTCAACACCGGCTTCCACATTGCCTCGCACCACCAGGACCGCGACGATCGCATCCTGGAGCTGGCCAAGATCAACAAGTACCACGTCAGCCTGGTGCCGTATTTCCTGAAGAAGCTTAAGGACACGCCGGACGGCGACAGCAACCTGCTCGAGAACTCGCTGATCGTGTACGGATCGCCAATGGGCAACTCGAACGTGCACAACCACAAGCGCTGTCCGCTGTTCTTCGCCGGCCATGCCGGTGGCGCGCTGAAGGGCAACCTGCACATCAAGGCCGCCGACGGCACGCCCATGGCCAACGCCATGTTGTCGGCCATGCGCGGCCTTGGCGTCGAGATGGAATCGTTCGGCGACAGCACGAGCGCAATGGACTTGAACGCCGCGCCCGCGCCGACTGCCTAATTACGTTGGCCACAGAGGACCCAGAGGACACAGAGAAACGCTTTTTCCAAAACGCCGGTGCCGCTAACCAGCGCATGGGCATTTTTGAAAGACTAGCTCTGAGTCCTCTGCGTTCTCTGTGGTTGACGTTCGTGACAGTGTGGTTGGATGAGATGCTTATGAAGAGACTGACCCGCGCTCTGGTCCTGTTCGCCATCATTGGCCTCGTGGCCAGCTTGCAAGCGGCCTCCACCGCACCGATTGCCGACGCCGCCATGGCGAAAGACGCCGCCGCCGTCAAGAAGTTGCTGAAGGAGGGTGTTGACGTCAACGCCGCCCAGGGCGACGGCATGACGGCTCTGCACTGGGCCGCGCTCAACGGCGACGCCGACCTGGCGTCGATGCTGCTCTACGCGGGTGCCAATGTCGGCGCCAAGACGCGGCTTGGCGGCTACACCCCGTTGCATCTCGCAGCCCAGATCGGCCACGCCTCGGTAATCGCCCCGCTGATCGCCGCGGGCTCGGTAGTGACCGCGACCACGGCCACCGGCGCAACCGCGTTGATGCAGGCGTCGCACGCCGGTAGCACCGAGTCCGTGCGCATGCTGGTCGAGAACGGCGCGGAGCTGAACGCCAGGGAAACCGCCAATGGCCAGACGGCGATGATGTTCGCCGCGGCCGCTGACCGCGTGGATGTGGTCAAGATGCTGCTGGCGCGCGGCGCTGATGTCAGCATCACCTCACGGGTCGAAGACTTCTCGGCGCTCACCATGACCGCCGAAGTTGACCAGAACGGTGTGCCGCGTCCGGCGCCCGCCCAGGGGCCCGGCCCCAACATCCCCGGGGTCACGCGCGGGTTCAATTACAACGAGCTGATCGGCAAGCACGGCGGCCTCGCCGCCCTGCATTTCGCCGCCCGACAGGGCGCACTGAGTACCGTCGCCGCACTCGTCACGGGCGGCGCGCAGATCAATCAGCGCGGCGCCGGCGACCAGACTACGCCGCTCCTGGTGGCCGCCATCAACGGTCACTTCGACACCGTCAGCTACCTGCTCGACAACGGCGCCGACCCCACGCTTCCCAGCGTGGGCGGCGTGACGCCGCTCTACGCCGTGATCAATGTCCAATGGCAGCCGCGTTCGTTCTATCCGCAACCGCGCGCCCATCTCCAGCAGAAAATGGGCTATCTCGAATTGGTGGCCAAGTTGCTCGATCAGGGAGCGGATCCGAACGCCCGCACCAATCGCAACACCTGGTTTACGCAGTACAACTTCGACCTGCTGCGCACAGACGACTCAGGCGCCAGCCCGTTCTGGCGCGCCGCCTACGCCAGCGACATTGCGGCGATGAAGCTGTTGATCGCGCGGGGCGCCGATCCGAACATCCCAACCATGAAGCCGGCGAGCGGCCGCGACTTCCAGGGTGGCACGCGTAGCGGCGATGCCAACGCCGCGCCGCAGCGCGCGGCCCTGCCGGTTGGCGGCCCGGGCACGCCGCCGCTCGTGGCGGCCGCGGGAGCGGGCTACAGCGAAGGCTTCGCTGGTAACGCCCACCGCTTCGCGCCCACCGGCATGATGGCAGCGGTGAAGTATCTGGTCGAGGAAGTTGGCGTCGACGTCAACGCCGAAGACGAAGACGGCAGCACCGCCGTGCACAACGCGGCGTCACGGGGCGACAACGAGATGATTCTCTACCTGGTCTCGAAAGGCGCCGACGTCAAGATCATCAATCGCCGTGGCCAGACGACGGTGGACATGGCCAATGGACCGGTGCAGCGCACTCAGCCGTACCCCGAGACCATCAAGCTGCTCGAGAGCCTGGGCGCCAAGAACAACCACAAGTGCGTGTCCTGCTAGTCAGGGAATAATTCCCGCCCCTCCGGGTATCTCAGTGTGTGGTGGAGCCAGTTCCGATGATGATGAAAGCAACCGTGTTGGCCGTGGTGTTGTTGGCCGTGGTGTCGGTGCGTGGCGAACAGGCCGTCGGCAGCGCCGCGCCGCAGTTCTCGCTGAAAGACCTGAAAGGCGCCGACGTCACCTTGGCGCAACAGCGCGGCAAGGTGCTGCTGGTCAACTTCTGGGCCACATGGTGCGGGCCCTGCAAGGCGGAGATGCCGATCCTGATGCAGCTGCAGAAGGTACATGGCCCCGCCGGCCTGACCGTGCTCGGGGTGTCGATGGACGAAGAAGGCGCCAAGGTGATTTCGCCCTGGCTGCAGAAGACCAAGTTTATGGTCGAAGGAAAGCAGATTCCGATGAACTTCCCGATCCTGCTCGGCACGCCGCAGGTGTCTACCGCCTTCGGAGAGATCGAAGCCCTGCCGGCGACGTTCATCATCGATCGCCAGGGCAAGATCGTGCAGCGGATCGACGGTCCGATCGAGTTCAAGGACATCGACCGGACCGTGAAGCCGCTGCTGGCCGCGAAGTAGGGGCGGGTCTTTAGACCCGCCCGGGTTAGCGGCCGGTCGCCTTCCTGCCGACTTCAATCGCCTTGAAGCCCGGGTCGCCCCAGTTCATCACGAACACGCTGAAGCCCTGCTTCATGCGCATCTCGATGTCGGTGGCGTTGGCGGGGTAGCCGCACGGCACGTTGAATTCCTTGCACGCAGCCAGCACTTTCTGAATCGACGCTTCCCACGCCGCTTCGTCAAGCTTGCGGGTGCCGTCGGGTTGCACGGTGCTGAACAGGCCGCGCAGGGTGCCGGCGCCAGGCCACAACACGCCGATGCCCTTGACCGCGGCGATTTCCCGGACCTTGTCGAGGCCTTCTTTACTCTCGACGATCGTCCAGTTGACGAGCTCGCCATTCGGGTTGAGCGGCCACAGGTCGGCCTTGGTCTTGTATTCCTTTTCGCTCATGCCCCACAGCGCCGGCGCCTGGCCGACGTCTTCGGCGCGCGTGCCGCCGTTGGCCTTGAAGCGCATGGCGTCGATGCCGGCCTTGGCTTCAGCGGCGCTTTCCACCGACACGAACATGATGCCGCTCACGCCGAGGTTGAGCTGCTGGCCAATGCTGACCGCGGCGGCCTTGGGGTCGGGAGCGATCTCGTGCATCTTCACGACGAGCGGGTGCGTGAGCATCCCGTTCGGCGACTTGAGGAATGCGCCGGAGCCGGACATGCCCTTTACGAACGCCATGAACGGCGGCAGGCCGCGCTCCATGCCGCCCTCCATCGTGCCGTCGAAGATGAAGTCGGTGTTCTTGTTCGCCAGCGCTTCAGCCGCGAGTTGATCCGCGGTCTTCGGCGGCGGAGCGTCGGCTGGTGGCGCGGCCGGACGAGGCGCGCCGCCGGGCACTGTGCCACCCGGACCGCCGCCGCCCATCCGCCGGTTGGCGGGCGCATAGAGGCCGAATACCGGCTTCTTCTGCGACATCAATTCAATCATCGGGTTCAGTCGCTTCGGTGCCTGGCCCATGGCCAGCGTTCCAGCAGCAACCGCCGACACCAGGGCAATCACGATACGTGCACGCATGTTCTTCTCCCGTCGAGAGTATAAGCTGATTGCCATGGTGCCTTCGCGGCCGGCTAGCAGGGCGGACGGCGCGTGGCGTGTGGCTGTCACGCGCGAGGAGGATGCGCGCGGACCGTTGAGCTCGGCTCTGCACCGCGAAGGCTTCCAGCCGGTGCCATGCACGGTGATGGAACAACTGCCATCGGAGCAAGCCGCAGCGCTTGAATTTGCCGCCGCATCGCTCGACACGTTTGACTGGATCATCTGCTCGAGCCGGCGCGCCGTGTCGGCGCTGTCGGACCTACGCACATCGAGTTGGCCGCGTGCGGTACGGACGGCCGCGGTGGGCGCCGCCACCGCCGAGGCTTTGGTGGCGGTTGGCGCGGATCCTCCGCCTGTGATCGCCAGGGCCGAGGGCGCCGATGCGCTGTGGGCGGTGTTGGCGCAGTTGGAGTGGACCAATCGTCGTGTCCTCGTGCCCACGGTGCGGGGTGGCCGTCGCGTGCTCCTCGATGGTTTACGTGAGGCTGGCGCGCTCGTTACTGAGATCGAGGCCTATCGAATGGCGCCACGCCCGGTGGAACATATTCGCGCCGATTGGCTCTCGGCCGCTCCCGACGCCGCGGTCATCGCGAGTCCTTCGACCGCATCGGCACTGATTGAGGCAGTGGGCCATGACGCACTGGTCGCCCTGAAGGCCATCGTCGTGATCGGGCCGACCACCGCGGCAGCGCTGGCGGTTGACCTAGTGCCGTCTCGCCTGGCGACGCGGGCCGACTTCGACTCGGCCGCGAGCACGTTGGCGGCGCTGCGCGACATGGCATCACCGCCCGCGTGGTAAGTTTCGAGTCGTGACCCTCGATCGCACATTCGTCGAGTGCAGCGTGCTGGGCTTCCAGTCGGTGCTGACCACCGCGCTCGCGATTACGTGCTACGTCCTCTGGCGGCGCCAGCGGCGCGACTATTTCCTGACCTGGTCCGCGGCGTGGTTCCTCTATGTCCTGCGGCTGTCGGCGATGTCGGCCTTCCTGGTCCGGCGCAACATGTTCTGGCTTTTTATCCATCAGGTGATGACGGGGCTCAGCGCCTTGCTGCTGCTGGCGGCCGCCTGGCAACTGTCGCGCGGGTTTACCTGGCGGCCATGGCACCTCGTCGCGGTGCCGGTAATGGTCGGCTGGGCCTGGCTGACGATCTTCGGGATGCACAGCATGATGGTGGCCGGCATCACCTCGACCATCCTGCTTTCGTCGGTGACTATCTGGACCGGCTTGGTGTTCTGGCGTGACCGGCGCCGGGCATCGAGCGGGGCCATCACGGTGCTGACCTGGGCCTTCGTATTGTGGGGCATTCATCATCTCGACTACCCGTTGCTCCGGGGATTTGGTGCCGCGGTGTTGTACGGCGCCTTCGTTGACGTGCTGTTCCTGTTCGCGATTGGTCTCGGCATGCTGTTCCTGGTGCTTGGCGATGAGCGCGCGCGATTGGCCGCCCGGACCGCCGAACTCGAGCAGCTGACTAGGCTCCTCCTGCGCGCGCAGGAAGACGAGCGCCGGCGCATCGCCCGCGAGTTGCACGACGAAGCTGGGCAGGTGTTGACCGCCGTGAAGATCGAACTCGATCTCGATGGGCACGTTGACGCGGGTGCGCGCGTCGGCCGGGCGCTGGCGCAGGTTCGCGACCTCAGCAACCTGTTGCGGCCATCAGCGCTCGACGACCTGGGCCTGGCCGCGGCCCTGCGTGCACTCGCCGACGACACCTCGGAGCGTTCACGACTACAGATTGAACTGGCGATCGACGGTGCGACCGCGCTTCCTCCCGACCTCGAAGTGGTGATCTACCGCGTCATGCAAGAGGCGCTGACCAATACCGTTCGCCACGCCGGCGCCACGCGCGTTCGCGCGTCCCTCGCGGTCGCCCAATCGTCCGTCGTACTGACCGTCGAAGACGATGGCCGCGGGTTGTTGCCAGATGTGAGCCCCAATCTCGGCTGGCTTGGCATGCAGGAACGCGTGACGGCCGCGGGGGGCACGCTCACGATTGCCGGCCACGGCGCGCCTGGTGTGCGGTTGACTGCATCGATTCCCCTGGTGGCCACCCGGTGACTGACGCCCCAGTGCGCGTGATTCTGGCCGACGACCACACCCTCGTCCGGGCCGGCATTCGCCGTATCCTTGAATCCTTGCCGGACTGCGTCGTGGTAGACGAGGCGGTCGATGGCACCCAGGCGGTCGAGTCCCTCCGGCGTGTCGATGCCGATGTGCTCGTCCTCGACCTGACGATGGATGGCCGCGACGGCATCGATGTACTCCGCGTCGCCAAGGCGGAACGACCCTCGCTGAAAGTGATCGTGCTGACGATGCACGCCGGCCGCGAATATGTTGCGCGCGCGATGCAGGAAGGTGCCAACGGCTATCTGCTTAAGGACTCGGCCGTGCAGGACCTCGCGGCGGCGATCGATGCCGTCCAGGCCGGCCGCACGTACTTCAGTCCTGCCATTCAGCAGCAGATGGCAGAAATGCTGAAAGGTGGCGCTCCCGCGGTTCACGACCTCCGCGCCCTGACCGATCGGGAACGGGAGGTCTTAATCCTTCTGGCGCGAGGAAAGTCGACCAAGGAAATTGCCACCAGCCTGGAGATCGGCAGTCGTACGGTGGAGACCCACCGCGCGAACCTGATGCGCAAGCTGGGTGTCCGATCGGTGGCGCTGCTTACCCAGGTGGCAATCCGCGAAGGCATCATCGATCTGCCAACTCCGTAGTTCTACGGAGCGTCACTCCGCACTCTTGCGAATTGCCGTGGCTGGACCCGCTCGTTAGTCTGAGCGTGCTCGTGATTGTCCCCGCAACTCTCACCACACCAACTGCGATCGACGGCCTGGCGGCTCTGCGCATGCTTTCGATTAGCCATCGGACACACGGGATGGCGGGCCTGGCGTCGGTGGCCGCGACGCCCGCGAAGACGGCCGCCATGCATGCCTCGCTCACGGGTCACGGCATCGAGTCGGTGATCCTGATGACCTGCAACCGCGTCGAGCTGTTCTGGCGATCACGCACGCCGCAGGACGACGTCGTCGCGACCGGTACGCTGGCGGCGGCAATCGGTACGGGCGCTGAACAACTGCTCGGGGCTTCGGCCTGGCTCGCGGGCGAGCGTGCAGCCGGCCACCTGTTTCGGGTGTGTGCCGGCCTGGAATCGGTCGTCATCGGCGAAGCCGAAGTACTGGGGCAGACTCGCGCCGCGCTCGAGGCCTCGCCGGGGGCAGGGCGGTTCGTCGCCGGGGTCTTCCGCGCTGCGATTCGAGCCGGCCGCGCCGCTCGCGCCGAGACCGGGATTGGCAAGGGGGCCGCGTCGGTGGCCTCGACGGCGATCCAGTGGTTGTCTGCCCGCGCCGCGCTCGACACCTCCCGCGTCCTCATTGTCGGTGCGGGCGACACCGCGCGAAAAGTCGCACGTCACCTCAAAGCCGTGGGTTTGCGCGACCTGGTCGTGGCGAACCGGAGCTTGGCGCGTGCGCAGGACCTGGCCCGGGCACTGGGCGCCGAGGCGGTTGGCCTGGATTCGCTGCCAGACGAGATTCTGCGCGCCGACGCGATCGTCTCGGCGGTCAACGTCAGCCAGTGGGTGATTACGCGCGAGCAGTTGCGCCACCGTAGCGACCGACCTGATCGGCCGCTTTTCGTTGTTGACCTGGCGATGCCGCCGAGCGTGGAGCCGACCGAGTGCTGCGGCATCACGCGCCTTGACCTCGGTGTGATCGAACAGCTGACGTGCGCCAGGCGCGAGCAGCGATCGGCCGAGCTGCCGCGTGTCGAGGCCGTGCTCGCACGCGAGATGGCGTGGTTGCAGAAGTGGACGGCGCGCGAAGCCCTTCGGTGCCAGGGCTCACGCTCGGACGGCTCGGTGATGGCGCACCGGGTCGAGTCATGAAGTTGAGAATTGGCACCCGCGGCAGCGCCCTGGCGTTATGGCAGAGCCGCCATGTCGCGGCCCGGCTGTGGGCGGAACATCGCGAACTCGACGTGGAGCTTGTGGAGATCACGTCTGCGGGCGACCGCGTCACCGACCTGCCGCTCTCGCACGTCGAAGGCACCGGATTCTTCACCGCGGCGTTGGAGGAGGCGCTGGTGTCGGGCGAGATCGACGTCGCCGTTCACAGTTACAAGGATCTGCCGGTCGAGTCGACCGCGAGCCTAATGGTGGCGACCGTGCCCGTGCGCGGACCGGTCGAGGATGTGCTGTGCGCTCGTGATGGGTTGACCCTGGCCGGCTTGCCGGCCGGTGCCCGTGTCGGCACCTGCAGCACCCGGCGCGCCGCACAAGTTCGGTTGATGCGTCAGGACCTCGAGCTGGTTCCCCTGCGCGGCAATGTGCCGACCCGCGTCGCCCGCGTGGGCGGCGACCTCGACGCCATTGTTCTCGCGCGCGCCGGGCTGGTTCGGCTGGGGCTCGAGCATGCGATCACCGAGACCTTTTCGATTGAACGGATGCTGCCGGCGCCGGCGCAGGGGGCGCTGGCGGTCCAGTGTCGCGCGTCAGACGAGGCGATCGGCCGCCGGTTGTTTGCGCTGGAGGATGTCGAGACGAGGAGAACCGTCGAGGCCGAACGGACGCTGCTGCATGCGCTCGGCGGGGGCTGTTCCGTCCCGGTGGGGGCCCTCGCGGTGGTCTCCGGCCGCGACATCGGGCTCACGGCGGCCGTGTTCGACGTGAACGGCACCATTGCCATTCGGGTGTCGGCTATCGGTCAGGACCCGGCGACCCTGGGACGCATGACCGCTGACCGGTTGGTGGAGCAAGGTGCCGGCGCGATTCTGGATGCGTTTGCTGCGGCAGGCGGGCACTGATGACCCCGCTGCATCGCGGCCGTCGCCTAAGGCGGACCGCAGCCATCCGCGCGCTCACCGTCGAGACGCGGCTGAACGTTGATCAACTCGTCGCGCCGTTGTTCGTGTGCGAGGGCGAGAACGTTCGCGATCCGATTGCCTCGATGCCGGGCCAGGCGCGCCTCTCGCCAGACTTGGCCGCGAAAGAAGCGGCTGCCTTGGCCGCCCTTGGCATTCGTGCGGTGCTGTTGTTTGGCGTGCCATCGCAAAAGGACGCACAGGGCACTGGCGCGTGGAGTGCAGACGGAGCCGTGCCGGCGGCCATTCGCCTGATCAAATCCGCGGTGCCTTCGATCAGCGTGTGGGCCGACGTGTGTCTGTGCGAGTACACGGACCACGGACACTGTGGCGTGCTGGACGGCGATGAGGTCGACAACGATGCGACGTTGCCGCTGCTGGCCCAGGCGGCGCTGGCGTACGCCCGGGCCGGAGCCGATGTCATCGCGCCGTCTGACATGATGGATGGCCGCATTCGTCACCTTCGCGCCGCGCTGGACGAGGCCGGCCATGTCGATCGGGCGATCGTCTCGTACGCGGTCAAGTACGCATCGGCCTTCTATGGTCCGTTCCGCGAAGCCGCGGGCTCGACGCCGCAACACGGCGACCGGCGTGGCTACCAGATGGACCCGCCCAACCTGCGCGAGGCCTTGCGCGAGGCGCGCGCGGATGTGACCGAGGGCGCCGACATGATCATGGTGAAGCCGGGCCTGCCGTATCTCGACGTGATTCGCGCCGTGCGCGAGGTGGTCGATGTCCCGGTCGTCGCTTACCAGGTCTCTGGCGAATTCGCCATGCTGCATGCCGCCGCGGCCCGCGGCTGGCTCGACCTCGACCGCGCCATGCTCGAAACCGCCGTCAGCTTGCGGCGAGCTGGAGCGGACATCCTGATTACTTATTTTGCCAAACCGCTGGCACTCGCGCTCGCGCGACAGGCGGCATCGTGATCGGGCAGTCTCAGTCCTCGACCAGTTGGGCGGCACGCGCCCTTCGCGTATCGCCCGGCGGTGTGCACTCGCCGGTGCGGGCGTTCAAGGCCATGCGGATGCCGCCGCTGGCGATTGCCCGGGCCAATGGCGCGCATGTCATCGATCTCGACGGCCGCCGATTCATCGACTGGATTGGGGCGTGGGGCCCTGCCTTGCTCGGGCATGGCCATCCGTTGATTGCCAAGGCGATTGTCGATGCAGTCGCCCGCGGCGTGGTCTTTGGCCTATCGACCACGGCCGAAGTCGAACTTGCTGAGCGGATCACGGATCGCGTGCCGGGCTGCGAGATGGTGCGGCTGGTTGTCACTGGCACGGAGGCAACGATGAGTGCCGTCCGGGTGGCGAGGGCGGCAACCGGACGCTCACGCATCATCAAGTTTGCTGGCGGTTACCACGGACACGCCGACATGTTCCTCGTCAGCGCCGGTTCGGGCGCCGCCACCATGGGGGTGCCCGACTCGCCCGGAGTCACCGCCGGTACTGCAGCCGATACGGCGGTTGCCCAGTTCAACAACCTCGCCAGCGTCGATCGCTGTTTCAGTGAGTCGCCTGGTGGCGTCGCCGCGCTGATCGTCGAGCCCGTGATGGGCAACATGGGATGCGTGCCGCCATCAGCCGGCTTCCTGCAGGCCTTGCGCGAGCGCTGCACGCGTCATGGTGCGGTCCTGATCTTCGATGAGGTGATGACGGGTTTTCGGGTCGCCCGCGGCGGTGCGGCGGAGCGTTACGACGTGACGCCTGACCTGATCACGCTGGGCAAGGTCGCCGGCGGTGGCCTGCCGCTGGCGGCGTTCGGTGGCCGGCGGGATCTGATGGAGCTAGTCGCGCCTTCCGGTCCGGTCTATCAGGCCGGCACTTATGCTGCACATCCGCTCGCCGTGGCAGCCGGCTTAGCCACCTTCGCCGCCATCGACGCGACGCCGGACCTATACGAGGCCCTGGAACGAGCGGGCGAGTCGCTCGAACGGTCCCTGCAGGATGGCATCGCCGCTGCCGGTGTTGCGGCGGTGGTCCAGCGCGTGGGGGGCATGTGGACGATGTTCTTTTCCGCGGGACCGGTCGGCTGCTGGGAGGACGCAGCGGCCGTCAACCGCGACGCGTACGTGGCGTTCTTCACGGGCATGCTGTCCCGGGGCATCTTGCTGCCGCCCTCGCCGTTCGAGTCCGCCTTCCTGTCAACCGCGCACGACCAGGGAATCATTACCCAAACCGTCGAGGCCGCCCAGGCGACCTTCAAGGACATGACGCGATGAACGACCGCTTTCTGCGCGCCTGCCGGCGGCAGCCCGTTGACCGCACACCTCTCTGGATCATGCGCCAGGCCGGCCGCTACCTGCCCGAGTATCGCGAACTGCGCAGCCGCGTCGGCTTCCTCGAGTTGTGTCGTACCCCTGACCTGGCGGCCGAGGTCACGCTGCAGCCGCTGCGACGGTTCCCGCTCGATGCCGCCATCCTGTTCTCGGACATCATGCTGCCGCTCGACGCGTTCGGCATCGAGATGACCTTCAATCCCGGTCCGAAGATCGCACAGCCGATTCGATCACGCGCCCAGGTGAATGCCCTGGAGGCGCGGCCGGCGGGTGAGGCCGTACCCTTTGTGGCCGAAGCGGTGCGTTTGCTGCGACGGGAACTCGCTGGCCGCACGCCGCTGATCGGCTTCTGTGGCGCGCCTTTCACCCTGGCCGCGTATCTGGTGCAAGGCGAAGGCAAGGAAGGCTTCGGCGCCGTCAAGCGGTTGATGTTCAGCGAGCCAGCCACCCTCGAAGCGTTGCTCGAAAAGCTCGCCGCCGCGATGGTCGACTACCTTCGGTTGCAAGTGCACGCGGGTGTCCAAGCGGTGCAGATCTTCGATTCGTGGGCCGGCATTCTCAGCGCCGTCGACTACCGTCGCTTCGCGCTGCCGTACATCCACTTCATGGTGAAGGGGGTGCGCGACCTCGGCGTGCCCATCATCTACTTTGTCAACGGCGCGCCGCACCTGCTGGAAGACGCGGCAGGCGCCGGGCCAGATGTCCTCGGCGTGTGCTGGCGGACGCCGCTGGACGAAGTGGCTCGTCGCGTTGGTCCCGCGATTGCGCTGCAAGGCAACCTCGATCCGCACGTGCTGTTCGCCTCACCGGAAGTGGTCCGCGAGCGCACACGCGATGTGATGGACCGCATGGCCGGACGTCCAGGGCACATCATGAACCTCGGGCACGGCATCTTGCCAGAGACGCCGATCGCATCGGTCACCGCGTTGATCGAGGCCGTGCACACTTTCACCGGCGCCGTGCCATGCGCGATCTGATCGACATTCCGTCGACGATCGCGCTGCTGGAGCGCTACGATCGCCCGGGACCGCGCTACACGTCGTACCCGACCGCTGTTGAGTTCCATGACGGAGTTGGCGACCTGCAGTACCGGCAGCGGCTGGCCCACGTCAACGCCGATGCCGGTCAACCGCTGTCGGCCTACGTCCACCTGCCGTTTTGCGAAGAACGCTGCGCCTTCTGCGGCTGTAACGTCGTCATCACGAGGCATCGCGATGTTGCCGCCCGCTACCTGGATGCGCTCGATCAGGAGATCGAGCTGCTGACGGCAGCGTTGCCCAATCGCCGGCGCATTGCGCAGATGCACTGGGGAGGCGGCACGCCCACCTACTACGACGCCGATCAGCTGGAGCGCGTCTTCGCGCGCCTGCATCGGGACTTCACGTTCACGCCCGATGCTGAACTGGGCATCGAAATCGATCCGCGGGTGACGAGCGCCGCCCAGTTGCGCCGGTTGCGAGGGCTGGGGTTCAACCGGCTGTCGATGGGAGTGCAAGATTTCTCCCCACAGGTGCAACTCGCAATCAACCGTGAGCAAAGCTACGAGTTGACCGCGGCACTGATGGCCGAGGCGCGAGCGGCGGGCTTCGTGTCGATCAATATCGATCTGATCTACGGCCTGCCATTTCAGACGGTCGATTCGTTTGCGCAGACCCTGGAGCAAACCCTCACCCTGAAGCCCGATCGGGTAGCCGCCTACTCGTTCGCGTTCGTGCCGTGGATGGGCGCCCACATGAAGGCGCTCGCCACCGATGCGTTGCCATCGGCGCGCCTCA
>JANLWW010000076.1:0-2323 GCA_031364805.1 Acidobacteriota bacterium | reverse complement strand
GCCGCTGGCCGGGCGATAGACGATGAAGCCGCCGCCGCCGATGTTGCCGGCCGTGGGATGCGTCACCGCCAGCGCAAGGCCGGTGGCCACGGCCGCGTCAATCGCGTTGCCGCCACTCTTGATGACGGCAAAGCCAATCTCGGACGCGATGTCGCTTTGGGTGATCACCATTCCCAGCTTGGCGCGCGCCGGGGTTGAGCCGGCCTGAATCGTCATCGACGACAGGGCCAACGCGGCGATCACAACGAAAAATGCGCGGCGAATCATGGTAAAGCCTCCGAGCGGATTATAAGGGCGTACGGTGCTTGGTTGCTGAGGCGCCGAATGGCGAACGGCGAATAGCGAGGGCCGCTATTTCTTCAGAATCGGCGTATCGTCCCGGTTTCCCCACTCCTCCCAGGCGCCGTAGTAATTCCGCAGCCTGGTCAGGTCGTGACCGATCAGGGCCAGGGTGAAGATGTCGTGGGACGCCCGCATTCCCACCTGGCAATACACCGTCACATCGTCCGACGGCACGACGCCCTTGTCGCGATAGAGCTTGGCGATGTCGGTGGCGGACTTGAAGGTCTTGGTCGTCGGGTCGAGAGTGTCTTCCCAATACACGGGCACAGAGGACTCGATGAACCCGCCGCGCTTGATGTTGCGAAGGTCCTTGCCGTCGATCTCGCCCTGTGTGCGCGCGTCGAGCAGCTTGACGCCCGGCTTGTTGATGGCGGCCTTCACCTCATCGGCCGTCGCCACTTTCACCGTGCCGGGCTTCACCTTGAACGTGGCCGCGGCCGGCGTCGGGACCGCGGTGTTGGTGACGCGCTGTTCGGCGGCCCATTTCACCCAGCCGCCGTCGAGCAGGGCGACATTCGAGTGCCCGTAGTAGTTGAGAATCCACCACAGGCGCGCGGCGTAGATGCCACCCCGTTCGTCGTACGCGATCACCCGCGTGTTGTTCGAGATGCCCAGACGCGACATCAGCGCCTCAAACTCCTGCGGCGTCGGCAGGAACGTCGGTCCGGCCTTGGGATTGCGAATCCAGTTGCTGTCAACGAACACCGCCTCGGGAATATGCCCATCGGCATAGCCGCGATTGCGGATGTCAACAATGCGGACGTTAGCGTCGTTCAGGTGCTGCGCCAGCCACGCGGTGTCAACCAGCAGCTCGGGCCGCGCGTAAGTGTTGCTGGACTGCGCGGCGAGGATCAGGGCGAGGACAAAGGCCATGCCAGCGATTGTATCCTCGTCGGCCGGCAGCCGTGCGCCGGGCGTGTCAGAATGGCGGGACCGTCATGACATCGGCCGTTTCCGTTACCTCCAAGCTCCCCGACATTGGCGTCAGCATCTTCGCGGTGATGACCCGGCTGGCCAACGAGCACAAGGCCATCAACCTGTCGCAAGGGTTTCCAGACTTCGATTGCGACCCCGCGCTGGTGGAGGCGGTGGCCAGGGCCATGCGCGAGGGCCACAATCAGTACGCGCCGATGCCGGGTGTGCTGTCCTTGCGCGAAGGCATTGCGGCCAAGGTGGAGCAGCTGTACGGGCCGCGCTACGACCCGGTCACCGAAGTGATCGTGACGTCGGGCGCCACCGCCGGGCTGTATGCGACGCTGACCACCTTCGTCCAGCCGGGCGACGAGGTCCTGCTGTTCGAGCCGTGCTACGACTCGTACGTGCCGGTGATCAAGTTAAGCGGCGGCGTGCCGGTGTTTGTCGGCTTGCGCTACCCCGACTACACGGTGAACTGGGACGAAGTGCGGCGCGCGGTCACGCCGAAGACCCGAATCATCCTGGTGAACACGCCGCACAACCCGACCGGCATGATGTGGTCAGCCGACGACATGAAGCAGTTGCAGTCGATCGTCGACGGCACCGACATCCTGCTGATTGGCGACGAGGTCTACGAGCACATCATCTTCGACGGCCGGCGCCACGAGAGCCTGCTGCGCTACCAGGACCTGCGGGCGCGTTCGGTGGTGATCAGTTCGTTCGGCAAGACCTTCCACACCACGGGCTGGAAGGTGGGCTACTGTGTTGGCCCGCAGGCGCTGATCGCCGAAGTGACCCGCATCCACCAGTTCGTCACCTTCACCGTGCACACGCCATCGCAGATGGCTTTCGCGGAGTTCGTGCGGCGCGACCCGGGCGCCCAAGAGCTGTCTGGCTTCTATCAGCGGAAGCGGGATCTGTTCCTGGAACTGACCGCCGGCTCGCGCTTCAAGCCCCTGCCGTGCGCCGGCACCTACTTCCAGTTGATGGATTTCTCGGCGATCTCGAACGAGACCGACAAGCAGATTGCGCACCGGCTGATCGTCGAGCATGCCGTCGCGTCGAT
>JANLWW010000037.1:0-24161 GCA_031364805.1 Acidobacteriota bacterium | reverse complement strand
CCCGCTGATGGACGGTCCGTCGAACCCGCACGACATTCTCCACGTGCTGGGCGAGAAGGAACTGCAGAAATACCTGGTCAACGAAATCCAGGAGGTCTATCGCCTGCAGGGCGTCAACATCAACGACAAGCACATCGAGGTGATCACGCGCCAGATGATGCGCTGGGTCCGCGTCGAAGACGTGGGTGATACGGAATTCCTGATCGACGAGCAGGTCGACAAGTTCCGGTTCATGGAAGAGAACGAGCGCGTGATCGGCAATGGCGGCCACCCGGCCAAGGCCCAGCCGCTGCTGCTCGGCATCACCAAGGCGTCGCTGTCAACCGAGTCGTTCATCTCGGCGGCCTCGTTCCAGGAGACCACGCGCGTCCTCACCGAGGCCGCGATCTCCGGGAAGATCGACTACCTGCGCGGCCTGAAGGAAAACGTGACGATGGGACGTCTGATTCCCGCCGGCACGGGCTTCTGGTGGTATCGGCACGTGCAGATTCCGGCGGACGAGCCGCCACCGCCGCCGCCGGTGCAGCAGCCGAGCGACGACGAACTGGAACTGGACCGCGAGCTGGAATATCTCGTGGAGCCGGACGAAGTCGACGTGCGCGGCACGACCGGAGTCGAATAACAAGCGTTGTCGGAGCGGCGGGATTAGTCCCGCGTGGGCAATCAAAGAGGGCACAGAGTATTTACTCTGTGCCCTTTTTACTTGGCCGTTCGGCGCCTTTCCGGTGATGCCCGGTCTGAAGGAGACACGCGGTCAGGCCCGCTCCGGGCGTGTCTTGACATGATAAAGCGATGAAAACATCATAAGAACATGTCCAAGACGATGGTCCAGGTTCGCAATGTGCCGTCGGCCTTCCATCGACGCCTGAAGGCCCGCGCCGCTATGGAGGGCATGTCGATGTCCGATTTCATCATCCGCGAGGTTGGGAAGGCACTTGAGCGGCCCACTCGGCAGGAAATGTTGGAGCGGCTGACGGCCGGGCCGGTGCGAAAACTGCCGCAGAGTGCGGCCGATGTGATTCGCATCGGACGCGAAGAGCGTTGATCGTTCTCGATGCGTCCGCCCTGCTCGAACTGCTGCTGGAGACGTCAACCGGGCATCACGTCGCCGGCCTCGTCGCCGATGCTGCCACCGGGCTGCACATTCCGCACCTCGCCGATGTCGAAGTGACACACGCGCTGCGCCGGTATGTTCGAGAACGCGCGCTGGACGCCGCCGAAGCCGCGGCCGCCATCCGTGTCCTGCATGCCCTGGATCTTCAGCGCCATTCACACGAACCACTTCTTGATCGGGTATGGGAACTGCGCGATAACATGAGCGCCTACGACGCCGTGTATGTGGCCCTGGCCGAAGCACTCGACGCCAGGCTCCTGACTTGCGACGGTCGGCTGGCGCGTGCGCCCGGCGGCCGGGCCCGAATCGAGTTGGTCCAGGGAGACTGAGCACATGACGACCACTGACCCCAGCCGCATCGTTCTTCGCCAGTTGGCCGCCACGCTGGCGTATCGGGCCGCGAAGGTCCTTCGCGACGCGCCGCCCGGGTTCGCTCAATTCACGTTTGGCAGTTCAACGCGTCAGCCGGTTCGCATCGTGGCGCACCTGGCAGACTTAATGACGTGGGGCGTCGCGATGGCCACGGGCGGCAAGGAATGGAAGGCTGGAGGCAGCGACGACTGGGCGGTGGAAGTCGAGCGGTTCTTCGCTGGCCTCGCCGCGCTCGACGCTGCGATCGCGGCGGATGGGCCGTTTGCCGGGTCGATCGACAAGCTGATCCAGGGGCCGTTCGCCGATGCGCTGACACACGTCGGGCAGCTTTCGATGCTGCGAGGAATGGCCGGCGCGCCGGTGCGTCCCGAAAGCTACGCACGCGCCACCATCGTGGTCGGACAAGTGGGCCTCGAGCAGGCGTTGCCAGGATTCGAGTTCGACGGCGACGCCAGCGCCAGACGCTAGCGCGCCGCTGTCAGATCACACCAATCGGACTCCGGGCACGTCCGCGAAGTCGCCTGGATTCAACGTCAGGATCGCCGCGTTGTGGACGATCGCCGAGGCAGCGATCGCCAGATTGATTTCACGTCCGCGCGGCCGTGGCAGCAGTTTGTAGAGCCTGGCTGCCATGGCCGCTTCCGCCGCGCCCAAGGCCACTGCACTCTCAGCCGGGAGCAGCGCTTCCTGCGCCTCCAGGTCATCCTTGGTGCGCGGTCCCCGCAGCCATTCGTACAGCACCAGTGTGGAAATTGCCAAGCGGTGTCCCTCGGCGGTCAGCTGAATCAGCTTGTCGAGCGAACGCCGTGGCCCGGTGAGCGAGTCGATCAGCGCCGAGGTGTCGATATGGACCGTCATGAGCGGTCGCGCCCCCGGCCGCCCGACCGCCGCGCCTCGCGAACGGACTGAATTTCAGCATCGACTTGACGCGCGGTCCGGTCGGGCTTCTTCTTCCGGACGGCGGTCATCACATCCAGAAGCCGTTTCTGCTCACGCTCACTCAAGCGATCGGTTCGCGCGGCAAAGTCTGCGACCGCCTCGCGGATGATGTGGCTCTGGGGTTTCCGCAAACGCTCAGCGGTTCGCCGGATCTCGGCGATCGTGGCCTCGTCGAGAGAAAACGTCGCTCGTGCCATAACGAGGTAATACTACCATAACGAATCACGGCGCTGCCACGGGTGGCCTCGGTGCCCGCTCGGGCCAATGCCTTCCTACCAGATCTTCACGCGCTCCGCCGGCTCGCGATACAGCTTGTCGCCGGGCTTCAGGTTGAACGCTGCATAGAACGCGTCGATGTTGGTGAGCGGGACGAAGGCGCGATACTGGCCGGGCGAGTGCGGGTCGGTGAGCAACTGGTTCCTGAGCGACTCGTCGCGCGCCTTGGAGCGCCAGACCTGGGCGTAACCGAGAAAGAAGCGCTGGTCGCCGGTATAGCCGCCAATCACCGGCGCCGGCGTGCCGTTCAGCGAGATTTTGTAAGCGCGATAGGCGACCGCAATCCCGCTCAAGTCGCCGATGTTCTCGCCCATCGTCAGGCGGCCGTTGATCTTCATGCCCGGCATCGGGACGTAGGATTCGAACTGGGCACCGAGCTTGGTCGCCCGCTCGTCAAAATGCTTCGTGTCCTCGGCCGTCCACCAGTCGCGCAGGTTGCCGTCGCCATCCGACTTGCGGCCCTGGTCGTCGAAGCCATGGCTGATCTCGTGGCCAATGACCGAACCGATCGCGCCGTAGTTGATCGCATCGTCCGCATCCAGGCCGAAGAACGGCGGCTGCAGAATGCCGGCCGGAAAGGTGATCTCGTTGTTGGTCGAGCTGTACGAAGCGTTGACGGTTTGCGGATTGAAGCCCCAGCGCCAGCGTTGCATCGGTGTGCCCAGGCGCGCCCACGATTCAGCGGCCTGAAACGCGCGGAAGCGCATCTGGTTGCCGACGTGATCGCCGGGCGTGATCTCCAGCGCGGAGTAGTCGCGCCACTGATCGGGGTAGGCAATCTTCAGGCGATACTTGGACAGCTTCACTTGTGCTTCGCGCTTGGTGGCTGGCGACATCCACTCGAGCTCGTCGATGCCCACCTTGAAGGCGGCGAGCAGGTTGCGGATCAGCGCATCCATGCGCGCCTTGGCTTCCGGCTTGAAGTGCTGCTCGATGTAGAGGCGGCCGACCGGCTCGCCAAGGGCCTGCTCAACCTCAGTGACACCGCGCTTCCACCGCGGTGGCGGCACCTGGCGTCCGCTGAGCACCTTGCCGTTGAATTCAAACTGCGAGTCTACAAACGGCGCCGACAGGCCGTCAGCATACTGGCTGATCAACCCGAAGGTCAGGTATTCCTTCCACGTCGTGAGCGGGACGCTCGCCAGCAGGCCATCCACGGCCCTCAGGTAGTCGGGCTGGCGGACAATGATGTCGGTGACCGCTGCCTTGGCACCGGCTGCGGTCAGGTAAGCCTGCCAGTCGAAGTGCGGCGTTGCCGTCTGCAGCGCGGGCACGGCCGTCCTGTTGTAGGTCGCGTTGCGGTCGCGATTGCGAGCGCGATCCCACTGCAGCTCGGCGAGCTTGGTTTCCAGCGAGACAATGCGCGCCGCTGCGGCTTCGGGCTCGGGCTGGTTGCCCAGCGCGAACAGCCGCGCGATGTAGGTGTTGTAGGCCTTGCGCGTGGCCGCAAACTTTTCGTCGTTGCGGAGGTAGTAGTCGCGGTCGGGCATGCCGAGCCCCGACTGTCCCACTTGCACGGCGTATTGTTCGGAGTTGCGAGCGTCGGCGCCAACGCTGACAGAAAAGGGCAGTCGCACACCGAGCCGCGCGGCTCGAGCGAAGGCCGCCGGCAGCTCGCGACTGTCGCTGATACGGGCAATGGCGCTCAGCTCGTCCTTCAGCGGCGTGATGCCGAGCGACTCGAGGCGCGCCTCGTCCATGAAGCTCTTGTAGAGGTCGCCCACCTTCTGGCGGTTGGTGCCGGGCGCAGCCTGCGCGCGCCCTTCCGTCTCGATGATGGTCCGCACTGCTTCCTGGGCCCGGTCGCGGAGGATGGCGAACGTCCCATAGGAGGACAGGTCGGCAGGGATGGGCGTGTTGTCGGCCCAGCGGCCGTTCACGTAACGAAAGAAGTCGTCCTGCGGGCGAACCGACAGGTCCATGCCTCCCACATCGATACCGGGGACAACAGGCGTCGGAACTTGCGCCGCGGTAACGGCCACGGCGGTAACCAGGGTCGAGGTGACAAACAAGAGGCGAAGGAACTTCATGGCGGTCATGCTACTTCGCGGCGCGAACGAAATCGAGGATCAGCTTGGCCGGAAGCTTCTCTGGATGAGTCAGCGCGAGAACCATTCGCGTGTGGCTTTCGCCGGGCACCGGCACGAGCCGGCTCGAGGCGCCACTTCTGCTCAGCGCGTCATGCAGCACCTGCGATTGCCGTTGCAGGGCTTTGGATTCGCCGGTCGCGTAGAGGATCAGGAACGGCGGCGCCTTCGGCTTCGCGAAAAGAGCCGGTGAGGCGCGGCGCTTCCACTCGTCGCCCGAGTCACCGCCCTGAAATCGCCGCCGGTAGTACTCGCGATCCGCGCCCAGCTGATAGGTCTGCTCGTCGGTGAGGTCGAGCGCCGCGCCGCTGACGGCGATGACGCCACGAATGCTGGAGTCGGCCGTCGTGAGAGCGGCCAGCGACGCCAGGTGGGCGCCGCCGGAGTGGCCCATCAGGAAAACCTGGTCCGGCAGCCCCCCGTAGCGCGCGATGTTGCCGCGCACCCATGCGACCGCTGCTCGCACATCGTCCACTTGCGCGGGCCAGGCGACACCCGGCTGCAGCCGGTAATTGATGACGGCCACGCCGATGCCGCGCGTGGCGTAGAAGCGCCCAATGTTGGCGTAGACGTCGGCGCCTCCAGCGCGGTAGGTCTTGTCGCCGCTGTCCCAATTGCCGCCGTGAACAAAGACCATGACCGGCCAGGCCTTGGCGGTGGGCTGATACAAGTCCAGCGTATGGCGCGGTGTGTCGCACGGCGAGGCCGCGATGTAGCAGAGGTCGCGGACGATCTGGGAAGCGGGCAGATCTGCCTTGCGATAGAGCAACGCGACCCCGGCGCGCGTCGCGAGCGAACAGCTGCTCAGCGTGATAGCCAGCGCGACCGCAAGAATTGCCTGCACGCTGGCCTCTCTGTTCTCTGCGTTCTCGGCGGCTAGCGTTTCCGCAAGTGTCCGTACATCAGCTCTTCAGCAAACTCGACGCACTTGTACTCCATCAGGCGCGCGTTCGGTTCCCGGCGGCGATAAAGCGGCATGCTCATCTGCCACGGCTTCGAGAAGACTTTCGGATCTTCGATCGTGGCCTCGTACTGCAGCGTGTTGGCATCGATGGCGGTGTAGCGCTCGGTGACCTTCAGCGCGTCACTGTGATAATTGCCGGCGCGATCGAACCAGGTTTCTTCCATGTGATCGGTCACATCGATCACGAGGGTCTCGCCGTCCCAGCGGCCAAGCGACCAGCCCATCCACGCCGGCGCGGGGCTCTTCTCCTGGCTGTTCATCCGGACGATGCGGCTGGTGCTGGCGAACTCGTAGGTCATCAGGATGTTGTCGGCTGACTGCACGATTTGGAACGGGTACGGCATGTAAGTGGCGCGCGGAATGCCCGGCATGAAGCACTTGATCTCGGGATCGAGCGTCAGCCACTTCTCGCTGTTCGCGTTTCGCTTTTCGAGCGCCGCAGGCAGATACGGGATGGCATCACCTTCGACGACGCCCATGCCGGGCGGCACGCTGAAGGCGGCGGCCAGTGCAATCACCGGGCCTTGCTTGGCGGGATGCGCTTCGATGTTCCAGTTCGCGGTGTTGTTGGCCTGCCAGATGCCGTTCAGGTCAGGCGTGCCTTCCGGCGTGCGCGGCGCGCGATAGGCCTGTGGCACGGCCGGTGCAGACGGTGCGCACGCAGCGAGGGTCGCGGCCAGGACGCACATGCTGAGAATTGCGGCGGCGCCGCGCGCGTGGTTGACCATCCGGATCACCTCGACGGTCCTTTCGGCTTGGTCTTGTCGTTCGGGTCGCGGCCGTCTTTCGGTGCGCCGGTGCCAGACGATCCCATGAACAGCGTGCGGCCGTCAGGGAACGTAATGTCGCGGCCGTTGGCGCGCAGCCTGCCGTCCTTCGCGCGGAAGCCGGCCACGACGATCTCGGTGCCGATCTTGATGGAGTCGCGGGAGATGCCGCCGCGCTGCAGGGTGTTGGGCGTGCCGCCCTCCACCATCCAGGTTTCTTTCTTGCCGTCGGGCTTGGTGATCTCCATATGGATCCACGCGTGCGGGTTGATCCACTCAACCTTGGTGACCGGACCTTTCAGGTTCACCGGGGCCTTGGCATCGAACTCGGCCGAAAACGCATGGTGAGCCAGCAACTGGCTGCTGGCAGCGAACAAAGCGAGTGTAACGACCGCCATCCCAAGTTTCTGTGGCATTTTCTGATCCTCCCGGTCGAGGGAGCATAACCCAGCTTGTGCCGTGGTTCGCATTAGTAGAAACTACGCCGCATGCGATACCTCCAGCCGGTACTCGTCGCGGCCACCCTGGTGGCCGGTTCTGTCCTCGTGGGTTCTCTGGCGGCCCAGTCAGGCACCGCGTCGCCCGGCGCGGCACCGGCTGGCTGGAAGGTGCCGAGGACGCCGGATGGGCGCCCCGATCTGCAGGGGGTGTGGGGCAACAACAGCGTCACCCCCATGACCCGCCCGACGCAGTGGAAAGACAAGACGTCGCTCACCGACGCCGAACTCGAAGACCTGAAGAAGACCGCCACGCAGTACGTGGATCAGGGGGGCGATGCGATCTTCGGCAACTTCGTCCAGTTGATGCTCAACGCGAAAGACCAGGGCGCGTTCAAGCAGGTGTCCTACGATCCAAGCACCGGCAACTACAACCAGTTCTGGATGGCTGATCGCGAGTGGGACAACCGCACGTCGCTGATTACCGACCCGCCCGACGGGCAGTTCCCGGCCCTGACCCCAGACGCGACGGCCCGCCGTGCTGAAGCGGCCCGCGTTCGCGCCGCCAGGGGGCGCGGTCCGTCTGACGGGCCGGAAGACCGCCCGTTGTCTGAACGCTGCATCTCGTACGGCGCGCCTCGCACCCAGGCCAACTACAACAGTTATATCCAGGTCATCCAGTCGCCCAGCACCACGGTGCTGCTGCAGGAAATGATTCACGACGCACGCGTGGTGCCCATGACGCCGGTCCCGCCCCTGCCCGCGCGCCTCCGCCAACTTCACGGCGATTCGCGAGGGCGATGGGAGGGCGACAGCCTGGTAGTCGAGACAACCAACTACATCAACGGATTCCAGGGTTCGACCCCGGACGTCAAACTCACCGAGCGCTACACCCGCGTCAGCCCCGACTACATCAATTGGGAAACCACGGTGGAGGACCCGGCCACCTGGGTCAAGCCGTACACCTTCATGATCCGGCTCAAGAAAGCGCCCGGCCTGATTTATGAGTACGCGTGCCACGAGGGCAACTACGCCATGGAAGGCATTCTCGCCGGAGCCCGTGCCGAAGAAGCGAAGGCCCGCGGCGTCAGGAAGCCCGGTTCGCGTTAATCGACGCCGGCCTGGTCAGAAGCGCAGCAGCTTGGTCAGCTTGACCACGAAACTGCGATTGAGGACGGGCGGCGGAAAGCCCGTATCGTCGGTGTCGCGCGCATCGCTGTAGACCACGAACAACTCGCTGCCCGGCTGATACTCCCAGCGGAACCGCACGTTGGCGCTCACGGCCTTGGTGGCCGATTGATACTGCAGCAGCGCGCCCACGAACATGCGCGGCGTCAGTGTGTAGGTGGCGCGCGATCCGATCACGTTGGTGTTACCCACGCCATACGGGGTGTCGACATGGTTGAGCGAGACCTGCGGCTCGAACGACAACTGCGGTGACACCTCTAGCCGGCCGCGCCACGACAGTTCCCGTAACGTGCCGCCGTAGAACTCACCGACGCTCACGCTCGCAAAGCCCGAGACCCGGCGCGAGGCCGACATGAACCAGGTCGCCTTGGCCTGGCGGAACTGGTACTCGCCCACGGGAATAGTCACACCCGGAGCAATGACAAACGGCGCGGTGAGAGCCTCGAACGAATCGGAGTATTCGATGCCGACCTGGTCGCTGGTGTTCAGTTCAGCGCGAAACGTGCCCTGCAGTTCACGCGACTCGACCGCGCCGGCGGTGTTCTCGAAATAGTCCGCGCTGCCTTCGAAGGTCAGCCGGCGAACGCCCCGGAGGCTGGTGGGTCTTGGACTGAACCGGCCCTGGCCATAAGAGCGACGGAACGCCGACCGACGGACAAAGCCGATCTCGGGGTTGAAGTGGTCGCCCACGTACAAGTGTTCGAGCTGAAAACCGGTGCGGTCGGCGTTCCAGTTGATGGCGCCGCGATAGCTCGTGTCAAGTGCGCTGGTGCCTGGCGTGTCGGTCTTCGACCAATAGCCGGTGATTGAGAGGTCGGAGAAAAAATTGAACGCTGCATCAGCGCCATACGCATAGTTGTCGGTCACACCAGTCGCCACACCCGGAGCGCGCCGCGTCGCGATCGCGCCAATGCGGCTGCGGCGAAAGACGTCGCGATTCACCCTCAATACCGAGAAGTCGCTGGCGACGGCTCCAGCGACGGGATCGTCCTCCGACCGCATCTGCAACGCGCCAAACTGAAACCCGGCACCTCGTCCGAGCAAGCGGCCGCCGCCAAGAATGGGTACGGCCCGACCATTCGAGAGGCCGATGCGACGGCTGTAGAAGAGGAGGGGCGCGGGACTGTTACCGCCGCCGCCGGCACCGCCCCCGGGCGCACCACCGCCGCCGGGCCCGGTGTTCGAGGCTCCGAACGCAAAGTAGTCGGCCCCCTCGAGAAAGAACTCGCGCTTCTCGGGAAAGAACAGGCTGAACCGCGTCAGGTTGACCTGCGCCTCGTCATCTTCCACCTGCGCGAAGTCGGTGTTGTAAGTGAGGTCGGCGACCAGTGACTGCGAGATCGCCCACTTGGCGTCAACGCCGAACTCCGCGTTGCCGTCGTTCACCACGGGCGGGGTAGCCAAGTGATTGGTCGCCACCGACCCCAGCGCGTAGGGCTTGACATCAAGGTTGCGCTGCTTCGAGGGTGTCTCCAGGCCCACCAGGGTGCCGTTTGAAGACACCTTGGCCATGCCGCGGCGACCCCATGACCGCGGCACCGCCGTCAGGAACGTGCTTTCGTTATTCCACCGGACGAGCCTGCGAAAATTGATCCCCCAGGTGTCGCTGCCCTCCTTGAACCGGATCGAACGAAACGGAATCCGGATCTCGACGCTCCAGCCACCGTCGAAGTTCGCCGTCCGCGCATCCCACAGCGTGTTCCAGTTGGGATTGGGCTGTTCGTTGATGACCTGCGAATCGGACAGGCCGCCCAGCGAGTTTGCGAAGAAACCGTAGCCGTTGCGGCGGTCGTGGAACGTGTCCAGCGCGACGGCGAAGTGGTCGTTGTTATACAGGTTGAACGAGTCGCGCCGCATCTCGTTGGCGACGCGCCGGCCGGGTTCGCTCTCCCACAACCGCGCGCCGACGTAGAGGTTGACCTCATCGAAGAACACCCAGACTTCGGTCTTGTCGGTGGCCGTCGCTCCCTCGATGGGATCCTGCTGAATAAAATCGCCGAAGGGCTTGACGTCGCGGTAGAACGCCTCGTCCAGCCGGCCGTCCAACACCAGGGGCGCCGGCAGGGGCATGGTACGCACCGTGGCTTGCCCCTGGTCGTCACGCGTAATGGTCTCTGGCGCCACGGGCGCTAGCGGGCCGTTGACCGGCCCCCCGCCCTTGGTCGCCGGCTGGGCCGCCGCTGCGCCGGCAAGCAGGCAAAGACAAATGGTTACAAGACAGGGTGTGCGCATCATGCGGAACTGATGATTATAGCGATTGACGATAACTCTCGATTGGGATGCCGCCGCCAGCGTCCCATTCACGCCGGTTTCCCGTGGCTCGAGTCAGGCGTTACACTGCTCGGTCATGTCACCATGCCACGCGGCTCCGGCGGCGTACCAGTGATACGCATCCTGCTGCTGGCCGTCGTGGTCACCGGCGCCGCCCAGACCGCAGCTCCGTGGCAGCCGCAGTTCGAACGCGTCCAGCCGGACATGTTTGCTGCATCGGGCGGTCAGGCCAATGCGTGGGCAGATGCTGATGGCGACGGTGACCTCGATCAGTTCGTCGCCTTTCGCGGCCGGCCCAATCGCTTATACCGCAACGACCACGGCACGTTCCGTGATGTCGCCGCCGTCGTTGGCCTCGCCGACCACCAGGAAACCCGGGCGGTTGCATGGGGAGACTTCGATGCCGACGGCGACCCCGATCTATTCATCGGTTTCGCTGACCCCACCGTGCCGGCGAAGGTCTATCGCAACGATCAACAGGGCAGTCGGTTCACGAACGTCGCCGCGGCCATTGGCGTGAACCTTCGCGGTGTCGCCCGACAGCCGGCGTGGGTTGACTACGACGGCGACGGCGACCTCGACCTGTTCGCGGCGTTCCGGGATGTTGCCAACCAGCTGCTGCGCAATGACAACGGGCATTTTGTCGATGTCACCGCGGCGTCAGGGATCGGCGATACCCGCAAGACGGTCAGCGCGGTGTGGTGGGATTTCGATCGCGATGGTGACCTCGATCTGTTCGTCGCCAACCAGGAGGGCGAGGCGAACGGATTGTATCGCCAGGATCGCGGCCGCTTCGAAGACGTGGCCGTGGCGATGGGCGTGGCCGGCACTCCGCGCCCTGCCGCCGACGGCGGCGTCGGCCCGAGTGTGGCGGATTTCGATCTCGACGGCGACTTCGACCTGTTCGTTGCCAACTACGGAGCGAGCGCGCTGTATCGCAACGAAGCAGGGAAGTCGTTCGTGGATGTCGCGACCGCGAGCGGTATCAACTTGAACGGCCACGGCGTGACGTCGGCGTGGGGCGATCTCGACAACGATGGGCTATCCGACCTCTACGTCGGCAACTTCATCGCCGGCCAGCCGCGGTATCGCGATGCGCTGTTCGTCAACCGCGGCGCCAACAATGCGAGCTGGCGTTTCACCGAATCACTTCCGGATGTGGTCTTGAAGCATGACGCCACTCACGGCGTGCAGTTTGTGGACTTCGATGGCGATGGCCGCCTCGATCTCTCGCTGACCAACAACGATGCCGACGGCGGTGGGCACCCGCTGTTACGCAACATCGCCCCGACTCGCGGACGTGGCTTCTTCGTGGAAGTCACCGACACGGCGGGGCGGCAAACACTAGCCGGAAGCGAGGTCCGCGTCTTCCAGCCGCGGACCAGGCAACTACTGGCGGCCTCGCTGGTCGATGCCGGTAGCGGCTACTGTTCGCAGAACGCCATGCCGATGCACCTCGGCGTTCCCGACGCCTGGAAAGGCCGCGTCGACGTCGAGGTGACCACCCTATTTCGCGGCGAGCGGCGCGTGACCTCGATCAAGGGCGTCGATCCTGCTGCGCACGTTCGCCGCCCTTTGCGCGTCACCACGCCTTGAGCTGTACACGAATCTGACATTCGGCCTGCAATTCTTGCTCGGCCGCCCGATGGAACTCAGGTTGCGGCGCTTGTTTGGTGCCCTGTAAATGGCTGAGGCTGCGGCAATTAAGCGACATCACTCCAATTTTTCGGAAAAGGCCCCCCGCTTGCAGTGTTTTCTCATGATCAGGCCGTACCCCGGCCGTTACCTGTAGGAGAGATGGCATGTCGAGTGTGAAGACGACCTGGTCGATCGGTGCGGCCCTCGCGCTGCTGGTGACCGCAGCGTGTGGCGATTCCACAAAATCCCTGAACCCGACCGCGCCGTCGGCCGTTGTGGCCGCCACGGCACCAGCCGAGACGAGTGACGCGAACGCCGAATCGGGTGCAACTGCTGGCAAGGGTAATCCGGGCAAGCCGGAGAATCCCGGCAATGGGAATGGCAACAGCGACGACAAAGGTAAGGACGACAAGGGCAAGAGCCCATCCACACCGGCGCCATCGACCCCGGTGCCTCCCACTAACACCTCGCCAGGTGCGCCGACTTCGCCAGCCAATCCGATTACCGGCAAACTCGAGATTGAAGGCCTGATCACCGCGATTGCCGGCACCTCGATCACCGTCAACGGACAAACCGTGACCGTGCCGGCTGGCACCGTAATCCGCCACGGTTCGCGCGCGTTGGCGTTGTCGCAACTCGGCATCGGTGATCGCGTCCACGTCAAGGCGCGCCTGCAGGGCACCGTGCTCGAAGCCACCGAAGTGAAGCTGCAGAACCCTGGCGGCGGTGATGATGATGGCGATGACGATGATGAGGCGGGGGGCGGCAGCGTGTCGGTCTCGCTCGTCGATGCGTCCGCTTCGGAAACCGGCGTGGACACCGGCGCCTTCCGCTTGACGCGCGTGGCGAACGCGGCGTTGCCCCTGACCGCGCCGCTGACGGTCACGTTCACGCTGACCGGCACGGCGACCAATGGCACCGACTACACCACCGTGCCGTTGTCGGCGACGTTCCTGGCCGGCCAGTCGGCCGTTGACGTGACTGTCGCGCCGCTCGCCGACGCGCTGGCCGAAGGCACGGAGTCGGTGATCCTGACGCTGACCTCGGTGGCGCCGTATGCGCTGGGATCGTCGACGTCTGGCACGGTGACGATCGCCGATGCAGCATTGGTGCCCGTCGTGTCCGTAGTGGCATTCGATGCCTCGGCGTCAGAGACCGGACCCGACCTCGGTACGTTCCGCTTCACCCGCACGGGCAGTCTGACCTCCTCGCTGGCGGTGACATATGTCGTGACGGGCACGGCAGTAAATGGCACGGACTATCAGGCGATCCCGCTCACGGTGACGTTCCTGGCGGGACAGGCGACGGCGGATGTCTTTGTGATTCCGACGACGGATGGCATCGTCGAAGGTGTCGAGACGGTGATCGTGACGCTGACCGACGGCGTTACTTACGACCTTGGTGCGCCGGCGACGGCAACCGCCACGGTGAACATCGCGGGCTGACCGAGAGACACACAGGCTGGCGCGGCCGCCCGGCCGCGTCAGTCCTGCTTTTGCGCGCGGGTCGTCGTGGCGCGCGTAAGGTCGGCGTGGGCAATGCCGGTCAGCACGCCCTGGCCCGTGAGCAGCGTCTTGCGATCCGTGCCGTCAAGCTTCAGGCTGTAGACGTTGCCGCGCAAGTCGGTCAGGAACATCCGTCCGCCTGCGAGGTCGAGGGCAATCCCAATCGTTTCGTTGAAGCCACCTGCGAGAATCGTGCGCTGGCGCGGGCCATCAATCGACGCGCGGTTGACGGTGTTGCCTTCGGGCGGATTGCCGCGATCGGTCCAGTAAAGATGACGCTTCGCGAGATCGAGCTCGAGATCGATCGGCTCCGGTAGGCCGTCGAAGAGCACCTCGATGTCCGTTCGATTCAGCGCGGTCTGCCCGCGTGGAATGTTGAGGTTGGCGCGGCGGATGGTGCCCACGTTGGCATTGTCGCCGCCCTTCTGGGTCCAATAGATCTTGCCGCCGGCGACGTCGACGGCCATGCCGACACACCAGTTGCGCTGATCCTTCCGCGCCTCGTCTCCGCGGCCCGTTTCGATCAACGTCTCGAGGCCCGAGCCATCGAGGTTGGCGCGCATCACGCGCAGCCCTTCGCGATCGGACCAGTAGAGTTTGCCGTTCTTCTTGTCGAGGAAGAGCTGCTTGCCCGTCCACGTGCCGCCGGTCTTCACGATGGTCGTGACGTTCGAGCCGTCCAGATTTGACCGCTCAATCGACCCATCGTCGGCAGCGTAGTCGCCCATGTTGGTCCAGTAGATGTGACCGCCCTCCACGTCTACCGCAATGCCGTCGGGTTGGCCCTGCAGCCCTTCGACCAGGATCTCACGGCCCGTGCCATCAGGGTTGACCGACACGATCTTGCCGCGCAGGTCGAGGAAGAAGATCCGCGCGTTCGGGTTGGCGGCGGCGCCGGACCATCCCAGGAACAAGACCAAGACGAGAACGGCGTGGCGTGTCATGGCGGCCACCTTTACGCGGATTGTTTACTGGCGCGCTCTTTCGCGGCGCTCTGTAGCATACCGACGGCGGTGTAAATCACCACCACCACCACACCCCACCGGACGTAGTCGAGCGGCAGCGACTTGACGATGAAGGCGGCGATCAACACCGCGAGCGGGCCACCCAGCATCAGGCCAATCGCGGCGCGCAGGTCGTAGCGTTCCTTGCGGATGAACTGCAGGCTTCCGACCGGCATCAGGAAGGCACAGGCGCCCATCATGATCGGGAAAGCGGCCGTCGGATTCATGCCGAGCAGGCTAATCATGATCAGGCACGGCGCGTAGTAGCCGATGCCGAGCATCATCAGGGCGCCCAGGAATGCAGAGATCACGATCGCAATGCCGAGCTTCACGCCGGAAACACCAAGTGCGAGGCCAGGTTCGGGACCAATCCCGGTGAGCGACAGCAGCATCAGGCTGGCCGCCCCGAGCAGCGCGAAGCCCATTCCGATCTGCACCTGCCGGCGGGGCAGGCCGGCGACAATGCCCGCGCCCAGCCACGCGCCCGCAGCAGCGGCGGCGATGATGGCGACCAGCGTCACGAACTCGACCTCGACGATGGTGATGTAGATGACCGCCTGCACGACGGTCGGCAGCACGTAGCCGACGTTCAGCGTGCCCGGAATCTTCTCGTCGCGCACCACCTTCCAGAAGCGGAACATCGAGGTGGTGGTTGCATACGAACCGATGCCGAGCGTGTCGAAGAAATTCGCCACGAACGAAATCCCGAGTGTCGCCGGCACGGGCGTCAATGCTGTCGCGTCGGCCCTGGCCGCCCGCTGCCGTTGCACGGTGGTGAACCAGAACACGAGGTACACGAGCCCGGTCAGGATCATGCCCGCCAGGAGGATCGTCTTGGGTTCCATTGCGAGGGATTCTACCCGACGAACTTGTAACCCGAGCCGTGAATTGTGAGGATGTGTTCCGGCGCGTGGGGCGACCGCTCGATTTTCTGCCGCAGTTTGGCGACGAAATTGTCGATGGTGCGCGTGGTCGGGAATTCCTCGTAGCCCCAGACTTCGTTCAGGATCTGTTCGCGCGTCACCACCTGGCCGGTGTGCTGGACGAAGTATCGTAGCAGGTCGAATTCGCGGGCCGTGAATTCAATGCGCACCTTGCCGCGGCGGGCCTGGTGCAACTTGAAATCGATCTCGATGTCGCCGATCCGCATGACGTCGGCGGTCGGCTTGGGCGCGCCGGTCCCGGTCCGCCGCAGCACTGCGCGCACGCGCGCCAGCAGCTCGGTGATCGAGAAGGGCTTGGTGACGTAGTCGTCGGCGCCCAGTTCCAGGCCGAGCACCTTGTCGGTCTCGGCCGAGCGGGCGGTGAGCATCACGATCGGCGTCGAGATCGATCGCGCGCGCAGATCGCGGCACACGTCAAAGCCGTTTTTCTTCGGCAGCATGACGTCGAGAATCACCAGGTCTGGTGAGAAGCTGCCGGCTTTCTGCAATCCGTCATCGCCGTCAACGGCGGTCTCTACCTCGTAACCCTCAAGCTCGAGGTTGTCGCGCAGACCGAGCCGCATCTGCGGCTCATCTTCAATCACCAGTATTCGTTTCATCGCGTCGGCTCTGTCCCCAATCGGTGGTTAATCTGTGGCCGTGTCATTGGCGCGGCGCGGTTCCCAATCGGTGATCCATCTGTGGCCATTTCATCGTAAGGACTCTGCCAGGGTGGGCTCGAAGGCGTTCTCGCCGGGAATCGGGAAGTGCAGGGTGAAAGTGCTGCCGATCTGCGGTTCGCTGCTGACGCGCACGTAGCCGCCGTGGCCGCGCATGGTGTGATCGACAATCGCCAGGCCGAGGCCGGTGCCCTGCGGGCCGCCGCCGAGTTCGCGTTGCACGCGGTAGAACTTGCGGAAAATGCGCGACTGTTCGCGCCGCGAAATGCCAATGCCGTGGTCGGTGACGCTGACCTCGACATGGTCGCCCGCCCGCCGCGCCTGCACGTCAATCTGCCTGGCGTCGCCGGAATACTTGATCGCATTGGCGAGCAGGTTCTCGATCGCCTGCTCGGTGGCGCCTTCATCGGCTAGCACCCGCGGCAGCGACGAGGCAATCTGCCTGTTGACCACGAAGTTGCCCTGCGAGAACTGCGTTTCCATGCGCGCGAGCACGCGGGTGACGACCTCGCCCAGGTCGGCCGGCTCCATCCGATAGGGCCGCAGCCCGGCTTCCATTCGCGAGAAGTCGAGAATGTTCTCGATCAACCGGGTCAGCTTCTTCGCTTCGCCGTTGATGATGCGGTAATACTCCTGCGCGCGCTCCGGGGTGCGGACCCGCCCGAGTTCGAGCGTCTCGGCGAATAGCTGGATCAGCGCGAGCGGAGTCTTGAGGTCGTGCGAGACCGACGCCACGAAATTCGACTTCAACTCGGCGACCCGCACTTCGCGCGCCGCGGCGCCGGCGACCAGGAACACGCCGAGCGCCATCGCCACCGCGAGCACCAACATCAGGGCCATCTGCGGCCGCGTGCTGGCGCTGACGATCTCGGGAATCGAGTGCGGGCCATAACCCGTGCGCATCCCCCAGATTTCGCGTTGCTGCTCGTACGGCGCCGCAAACTCCAGCAGCTCCTTGTCGAAGAAAATGATCGAAAAACTCCGCTCATCCACCGGCACGTCGTCCGAGCGCAAGTGATTGGACTGGAAGATGCGGGCGCCGTCTTCGGCCAGCACCGCTGCTTCGAGCGAGGGGAAGCCGACCGGTTGCTGCACGTTGGCCAGTCGATCGCGCAGCAGCGCGGGAATGAACTCGGTGCGCAGTCGCTCGGCGTCCACGGCCATGGCAACCACGCTGGTCATGCGTTCGCGCGCGAATGACTCGAACCGCAACTGGGCCTGCACGTAATACTGGCGGCCGTTGATCACTTCGTTGAACGCGACGATGGCCATGCGGGTCTTCTCGAGCTCGCGCAGGCGGGGCAGCAGCTTCGAGCCAAACGTCGGGTCTTCCCGGAAGCGGCGATCGAGCGCGCCGGCGGGTTGCGCGTCCGACTGGTGATCGTACGCAAGCCACTTGTTGGCGAGCGGGCCGCGCTCGGTCCACACGAAGAACGAGGTGATGAAGGGGCTCTCCTGCAGCGCGTCGTGCATGATCGGATCGATCCACGTCAGGTCGAGCGGCTCGGTCCTGGCCTGCGGAATGCGCAGCAGCACGCTGATGTGGGGCCGCTTCAGGTAGTCCTCGACCGACCTGGTCAGCGACTCGGCGGTATCGCTGCTCAGTTGCCGCAACACCACCGCCGAGGTCTTCTCGATGTCGTTGAGTGAGCGGAACTGGAAATAGAACAGCACTGCCATCGGGATGGCGACGACGATCGCGAGTCCGACTGCCAGCCGTATCCCACGGTCGTGCATCAACCGCCACACAGGATTTGAACGCGTTGCGTCGTTCATGTCGTCACCCCTTCAGCTCGCCCTCTATCCATGCGGACACCGGCTGCCACCCGGCCAGCCCCGGTTGCTGTGTTACGAGCGCCCACAGGATGGCCTTGGTATCGGCCAGCAACTGCTGGCGATACTCGCGCGGCAATCCTTCGGTGGCGCGTCGCAACTCACGCAGCGCGCCGTGTCCATCGCCAGTCGCCACCATGCAGAGCGCCAGTCGCGAGGCCTGCACGGCGTTTTTCTCCGGGTCACGCGCCTGGCCCTCAGCATAGGCCGAGAGCGCGGCCTGGAACCGGCCCTGTAAAAACAGTGTATGCCCGAGATTGTAATGGCCAAAGCCCAGGGCCGGAGTGAGCTGGATGACCTGCTGGAAAGCCGCCGCTGATTCCGGCAGGCGGCCAAGCTCACGGCGGACGACGCCGACGTTGTTCAGCGTCTGGGCGCTGAGGGGGTCTAGGGTGAGCGCGCGCTCGAAGGCGGCCAGCGCTTCAGCCTGGCGTCCCAGTTCACCGAGCGTTGCGCCGAGGTTCGACCAGGCCGGCGTGAAGCCCGGCAGCAGCTCGGCAGCTGACTGAAACGCCTCGGCAGCGCGGGCCATGTCGTCGCGCCGCAGCCAGAGCTTGCCGCGTTCGTAGTGGGCCGCCGCCCACGTGGGCGCGAGGGCGGTCGCCTCGTCCAGGTCGCGCGCCGCCGCCTCCAGGTCGTTCACCTCCATGCAGACGCTGGCCGTGGCAACCAGCGCCGGCGCCGTGCGTCCGGCGCCGAGGGCCTCGACGCACAGCGCGAGACGCTCGGCCGCATCAGCGACGCGAAATGCGCGCGGCAAAAGGGCGGTGGTGCTGTGGTGCTGAGGTGCTGGAGTGTTGACGAGCAGGAGCCATGCGCCGCCCGGGTGAGTCGCCAGCGCGGTCGACCATTCCTGCTCGAGATAGGCCTGCTGCGTCGTGACGAGCCGCGTGCCGCCCGTTTGCTGATTGACGAACGCCTCGTCAAAGGCGTTCGCGCGAACGACCACGGGTCCATCGGGCAGGACGGGCGCGAGCGGATAGCGGAACGGCCACTCCGCCGGTGACGGCGCCGCGATCACCCGCCCACCTTGGTGGTCCGATTGCCACGACTCGATCCATTCCGCTGCCGCACTGGGTGAGTCGGCGATCGCGAGGGGCGCGTGAGGCACGAGTCATTGTAAGGGCGAGGCCCGCGCGACGGACAAGAAGCCGCAGGGCCGAGACAATTCTTGACGACCGCTGGGTGCTGCCCGCGTATACTCCACCGCAGGTAGTCGAGCGTTACCCTGCCCGCGCCAGCGAGGCTGCGCTCCTTTTCACGAAGGAGCCATCAATGTCCCAGCCAGAGTCGTCGGTCAGCTCCCACGATCGCCGTGGGTTTCTCGTTCGCATCGTCCAGGCGACGCACGCCGCGATCGGCGCGACGCTCGCCTTCATTGTCGGCGGCGCGGTGGTCGCGCCGAGCTTCGGGCGGCGCGAGACGCTCTGGCTTCACGCCGGCGACCTCACGCACCTGGCCGAGGACATCCCGTTGCCGGTGACCCTGCGAATCGCCCGCCCCGATGGCGCCAGCGAAGTCGTCGACCGCCGGGTGGTCTATCTCGTCAGATCAGGCGACAGCGTGCGTGCGTTTGACTCGACCTGCACCCACCTGGGCTGTCGGACGAAGTTCAATGCCGAGACGATGCAGATCGAGTGTCCGTGCCATGGCGGTGTCTACGACGTTGCCGGCCGGGTGATCGGCGGGCCGCCGCCGGCACCGCTGGTCTCAATGTCGACCCGCATTGAGAACGGCAGAATCATGGTGCAGGTGTAGCGATGGTCGACCACCTGCTCGCCTGGCTCGACTCGCGTACCGGTTATCGCGCGCTGGTCAGACTGGCGCTGGACGAGGAACTGCCAAGTGGAACCGGCTGGACGTTTACGACCGGCAGCGTGGTGACCCTGCTGGTCGGGTGCCAGTTCGTCACCGGCCTAGGGCTTGCCATGTACTACGTGCCGGCGCCGTCGCTGGCCTACGACAGCGTGCGCTTCATCATGCAGGACCTCACGCTCGGCTGGCTGCTGCGCGGCCTGCACTACTGGGGCGCGAGCTTTCTGGTCGTGGCGGCGGTGATGCACTTGCTGCGGGTGTTCCTGCTGGGCTCTTACAAGGCGCCGCGCGAGGTGACGTGGCTGAGCGGCATCCTGATGCTGCTCGTCATCCTCGCCTTCGCGCTGACCGGCTACCTGCTGCCGTGGGATCAGAAAGCCTATTGGGCCACGACGGTGACGATCAACATCGCGCGCAGCTCGCCGCTGGTCGGCGAGTACCTCTCCAGCGTCATGCGCGGCGGACCGGATCTGGGAGCGCTGACACTGGGACGATGGTTCTCCGCGCACGTGTTCCTGCTGCCGGCGGCGTTGACGGCGCTGATCGTCGCGCATGTCGCGCTGATGCGAAAGCATGGGATCTCGGGTCCACTAAAGCCTGCGCCAGGGGCCGGCGTGGCCTTCTTCCCGTGGCATGTGGTGAAAGACACGGTGATGATGGCGGCGGTCTTCGCGTCGCTGATCACGGTCGCCGTGCTCGTGGCCGCGCCCCTCGACGAAATCGCCAACCCGGCCGACGCGAACTACATTCCGCGCCCCGAGTGGTACTTCCTGTCGCTGTTCCAGCTGCTCAAGTACTTCCCTGGTCCGCTCGAACCGATGGCCACCATGGTGATACCCGGGGTGGTGGTCGGTTTCCTGGTTCTGCTGCCGTTCGTTGATCGCGGAGACGGGCGACATCCGTTCCAATCGCCGCGACGGATGCTGACGGCGGCGCTGGCGGCGATCGGGATCGGCGTGGCCGTCCTCACGGGACTGGGCGTCGCGGACCTGCCGGCCGGCAAGGACCCGAACGACTGGGGCTTGTTGCCGATTGCCGGGCACGAGATCGCGACCGGCGCTGGTAACAGTTGCGCCCGCTGTCACGAGCCGGGCGGCCCGGCCGCGCCCCTGGCCATCACGCGGCTGGCGAAGGATGAGGAATGGCTGCTGTCACACATGGCTGATCCGGTGGCCATCGCCCCTGGGGTCCGGTCGGATACCGATCCCGCGCCTGCTCCGGTGATGTCGCGCTTCAAGGCGCAGGCCGTGGTCGCCTATCTGCGACGGGAGCACGCAGGCAACCCGGCGCCCGACGTGGATGCCAGCGAGCGGCTCGCCGCCCTCACCTACGCAGAGACGTGCGTGGTCTGTCACCGGATTTCTGGGGAGGGCGGCACACTGGGACCCGATCTGACCCGCGTCGGCGCGCGCCGTAACGCCGCCGGGATCAAGGCCGTCATCGAAGATGCACCCGAGATGTACGGCGAGACGGCGATGCCGCGGTTCGGGGACCGCCTGACGCCGGAGCAAATCAGGGCGCTCGTGAAGTATCTAGAGTCCCGGCGGTAGCTTGGGTGTGGATTCACCCTGGTGGCACGTGTAGCAGGTGACGCGGCCAAGCACCGACTCGCCAGACTTGGGCTTGTGATTGGGGAAGAATTGCTGGTTGATGGCCTTGGTCATCTCGAGCATTCGTCGCGCGGTGATCTTCTTGGGGTTGTCATCACTTGCGAAGTTGCCGCGGACGTGGCAAGCGCCGCAAGTGACGCCGAGCGCCTGGACCATGTGGTTCATTTCTTCCTGGAATTCTGGAGCCAGCAGGCCGGTCAGCACTTTCACGGTCGGGCTGTCGACGAGGGTCGGGGTAGGGGCCTGGGCGGAAACCAGGGACAATGACAGTCCGCCGCCCGTGACGATTAGTGCAATGATGAGCAGGGTCGCATGGTTGCGCATAGGATGTGACCTCTACGGTAGTTGATCTCGCGATTCGGAGAAAAGCGCCGTCGGGGTCAGACCACTTTCTGCAGGTTAGCTTGCGAGATTTTTACTGGTCGTGCTATATTCGTCAGGTTCTCGTGAGACTAGGACACCCTATCTAGTCTCAACCGTATCGTGACGCGTCTGCGTGGCACCCCGGCGACGGGGAACCGCAAGGAGTCTGGGAGTTAATATCCCAGGCGAATTCGCCCTAAGCGAAACAGCGTCCGCCGATACCGAACACCATGAAGTAGGGTTTTTCCCGTTTGAGGTGCCAAGCACCACCGTCTCCTGCTGGGGCGATGGGCTTTCAGGCCTCGAGCACCACAACCGCGCGGCCCGGCAAACTGCAAAGTTTGCCGTTCAGAAGGCTGAGCGGTGTGGAATGTTTTTGTTTCGCTAGTTGCGCCGTGTTTAGGCGTTCGCGTGTGCAATGGCGGCAAACCGCAAGGTTTGCTCGCCCAGAAAAGTGGAGTGCTCGTGCCGACGATTAGTCAGCTGGTCCGCAAGGGACGCGAGAAGGTCGAGTGGAAGACGAAGAGCCCGGCGCTGCAGAACAGTCCGCAGAAGCGTGGCGTCTGTGTGCGCGTCTTCACGCAAACCCCGAAGAAGCCGAACTCGGCGCTTCGCAAGGTGGCGCGCGTGCGTCTGACCAACAAGATTGAAGTCACGACCTACATCCCGGGTGTGGGCCACAACCTGCAGGAGCACTCGCTGGTGCTCATCCGCGGTGGTCGTGTCAAGGACCTGCCGGGCGTTCGCTACCACGTGGTGCGCGGCACCCTCGACGCCGTCGGCGTGCAGGGCCGCAAGCAGGGTCGTTCGAAGTACGGCGCCAAGCGCCCGAAGTCCTAAGAGAGATTTATGCCGCGCAGACGAGTAATCGCGAAACGTGAACTGCTGCCGGACGCCATTTATGGCAGTCCGCTGGTGACCAAGTTCATCAACACGATCATGAGCGAGGGCAAGCGTTCGACCGCCGAGCGCATCCTCTACCAGAGCTTCGACCTGATCAAGGAACGGTCGGGCGACGATCCGCTCAAGATCTTCAAGAAGGCCGTCGACAACGTCAAGCCGTCGCTCGAAGTGAAATCGCGCCGCGTCGGCGGCTCGAACTACCAGGTGCCGATCGAGGTCAACCCCAACCGCCGGCTCTCGCTGAGCATCCGCTGGCTGGTGGGCTTCGCCCGCTCGCGCGGCGACGGCAAGACGATGCAGGAAAAGCTGGCCAACGAGTTGCTCGACGCCGCCAACCTGCGCGGTGGCGCCGTCAAGAAGCGCGAAGACACGCACCGCATGGCGGAAGCCAACAAGGCGTTCGCGCACTACCGTTGGTAGTTCCGGCGAATTGCAAACGGCTAACAGCGACTTTCGAATAGCGAACGGCGAATAGCGAAATGGCGAGATCGGCACCACTAGAACGCACGCGGAATATCGGCATCATGGCCCACATTGATGCCGGTAAGACCACCACGACTGAACGGATTCTGTTCTATACCGGCATCACGTACAAGATCGGCGAAGTGCACGAAGGCACCGCCGTCATGGACTGGATGGAGCAGGAGCAGGAGCGCGGCATCACGATTACCTCGGCCGCGACGACCTGCTTCTGGAAGGAACACCGCATCAACATCATCGACACGCCGGGCCACGTCGACTTCACGGTTGAAGTCGAACGCTCGCTGCGCGTGCTGGATGGTGCCGTTGCCGTGTTCGACGCCGTCTCCGGTGTCGAGCCCCAGTCGGAAACCGTGTGGCGCCAGGCCGACAAGTACCGCGTGCCGCGGATCTGCTTCGTCAACAAGATGGACCGCATCGGCGCGGACTTCAAGGAGACGCTCTCGCAGATCGGTTCCAAGCTGCAGGGCAATGCCGTCGCGATCCAGTTGCCGATCGGCGCCGAGGACAAGTTCCGCGGCGTGGTTGACCTGATTCAGATGAAAGCGCTCGTCTACAAGGACGAGACGATGGGCGCCGACTACGACGTTGAAGAGATTCCCGCCGACCTGCTGGCCGACGCCGTGGCCGCCCACGAGATTCTGGTGGAGAAGGCCAGCGAGGCCGACGACAAGCTGCTTGAGAAGTACCTCGGTGGCGAAACCATCACCGCCGACGAACTGAAGGCCGCCCTCCGCAAGCGCTGCATCGAATCAGTGCGAAAGGAAGAGGCGCCGTTCGTGCCCGTGATTTGCGGCACCGCGTTCAAGAACAAGGGCGTGCAGCCGATGCTGGACGCGGTGGTCGACTACCTGCCGTCGCCGCTCGACATTCCGCCGGTCACCGGCATCGATCCCGACTCGAAGGACGAGAACAAGATCGAGCGCAGCGCCAACGACAGCGAGCCGTTCTCGGCGCTGGCGTTCAAGATCATGACCGACCCGTTCGTCGGC
>JANLWW010000020.1:0-7310 GCA_031364805.1 Acidobacteriota bacterium | reverse complement strand
CTTCAGGGCGTCTTCGCGGCCGCGCGCGATGTCACCGAGCTGAAGCGGATCGAACGCGCGCTGCAACAGAAGAACCACGAGCTCGAAGACGCCAGCCGCATGAAGTCGGAGTTCCTGGCAAAAATGTCGCACGAATTGCGGACGCCCCTGAATGCCATCATGTGTTTCTCGGAGGTGCTGAAGGAGGGCCTCGTCGGTGGCTTGAGCGAGCGACAGCGCGGCCTGATCGTGAGCATCTTTGGGAGCGGCGAACATCTGCTGGCCGTGATTAACGACATTCTCGACCTGTCGAAAGTAGAGGCGGGCAAGATGTCGCTCGACCTCGAGCCGGTGCCGCTGTCAACGTTGTTTGCCAACAGCCTGTCGATCATCCGAGCAAAAGCCGCAGCCCGGCGGATTGTGGTGACCCTCGACGCCAGCGCCGACCTGGGCGCGATCGAGGCGGACGCGCGCAAGCTAAAGCAGATGCTCTACAACCTGCTGTCCAACGCGGTCAAGTTCACGCAGGACGGCGGCCAAGTGACGCTGCAGGCTCGCCGCGTATCACGCGCTGACGTTGGCCGTGAGCCAGGGGGATGGTCGGGGCGAACGTTCCCCCTGGCCGACAGCGAGTTCGCCGATTTCATCCATGTCAGTGTCACCGACAATGGCTTGGGCATTTCGCCCGACGGCATGACCGCCTTGTTCAAGCCGTTCAGTCAGATCGACAGCGGCCTCGCGCGGAAGTTCGAAGGCACTGGATTGGGGCTGGCGCTGGTCAAGGTGCTGGCCGAGCTGCATGGCGGCACTTTGGCGGTTGCGAGTGCGCCAGGCGAAGGCTCGCGCTTCTCGATCTGGCTGCCAGCCCGGCAGGTGGCATCACCTCGGGCCGAGCCGGTGAGGCGGACACCGGCGGTCGCTAATGCTGTCGCGGGTTCGCGGATTGCGCTGATGGTTGAAGACGACCTTAACTCCGCTGAGTTGGTCAGGCTGCAGCTCGAGGCAGAGGGCTTTTCGGTATTGCACGCGACCTCGGGGGAGGCCGCCCTCGAACTCGCGGCCCAGCACACGCCGTCATTGATCACACTGGACATCATGTTGCCGGCCATGGACGGCTGGGAATTCCTCGCCCGCCTCAAGCAGCTGCCGGCGCTGATGATGGTTCCGGTGGTCATCATCTCCATCGTGGCTGAACGCAACAAGGGCGTGGCTCTCGGGGCGGCCGCGGTGATGCACAAGCCGATGTCGCGGCAGGAACTCTCGGACTCGCTACGGGAGCTTGGCCTGCTGCCGGTGATCGCGGGCAAGACCCTCAAGGTGCTGGTGGTTGATGACGATCCCAATGCCGTTGAACTGACCGCGGTGCGCATCGAGGAACTGGCCAGCACGGTACTGCGGGCCTACGGCGGACTCGAAGCGATCGCGGTGGCGCGGCGCGAACTGCCCGACCTCATGATTCTTGACCTGATGATGCCGGAGGTCAACGGCTTCGATGTCGTCAGCGAGTTGAGCCAGGACCCGGCGACCGCCCGCATTCCAATTATGGTAATCACCGCAAAACAGATCACGGGCGAGGATCGAGCCAGGCTCAGTGGCTACGTGACCTCGATTTTGGAGAAAGCCAGTTTTCGGAACGACCAGTTCATCGGCGAAGTCCGGCGGGCCATGTCGGGACGCCGGGCGGTCGGCTAAGTGCCGAGCATTCTGATCATCGAGGACAACGTCGACAACATGGAACTGACGGTCTTGCTTCTCAAGTCCGCCAGTTACACGGTCCTGTGCGCCGTGGATGCGGAGACGGGCATGACAATCGCGCAAGAGGAGCAACCCGACCTCATCCTGATGGACATTCATCTTCCGGGGATGGACGGCCTTGCCGCCACCGCGCTCCTCAAACAGGACATGCGTACGCGCGCGATCCCGATATTTGCATTGACCGCGCTGGCAATGAAGGGCGACAAAGAGCGCATTCTGGCTGCGGGCTGCGATGGCTACATTGCCAAGCCGATTCGAATTCGCGAGTTCCTTGCCGCAATCGCTGCCCAACTCGGCCAACCTGAACCCGCGGCTGCCGACGACGGGTGGGGCTAGCGTGATGCTACGCGCAGGTGCAACACCCGGTCAGCGGCCCTGGGCGCCGGCCTCTCGCATTCGCAGCAGCGAGGCCTCGTCATGCTCCCAGACGACGTCCGCGCATTCGCGCATCTTCGCAGCGGTGTCCCTGCTGAACACCACCAGCAGTCTGACTGGTGGCTGCATGAGTGCGACGCAACCGTCTATGAAGAAACGCTCCCGCCGCTGAATCAGGTCGTACCAGCGCAAGATATCCGCAGGGCTGGTCGGTGCGAATTTCCACGAGACGAGTGTCGGTCTCGGAATGACCCGGTGCAGGCGCCCGTATTCTGCGCGCATCTCGTGGATTGGCTCGATCAGCACGATGTCTTCTGGCGCCGAATTGCTCTCGATCGCGCCGACTAGTTCCCGTTCGAACGCCATCGCCGGCGGTCTCCGGATGGTGTCGACCTGGGTCGTCACGGTGTTCCACACAAACACGGTGACGAAGGCGGTCGCAACCAGCGTCAACGCAAAACGTGCATCATCGCGGCATTGACGCCCGACCGCCAGAACAATGGCCGTGATGGTCAGGAACAGGGCGAAGGAACTCGGTCGAAAGAGGTAGAACTTGCTCAGGAGGTTGGTGTGTCGATCCAGGTACGCGATGACCAGCGCCAGTAGCAGGTAGCACAGGGCCGTGGTCGCAACCATGCCGATTGGCGGCAGGAATTTCCTGCGGTGAAGCCCTGCCAGCACGCCGAGCAGGCTGACGGTCAACACGATTCCCGGCAGCCAGGTCCAAAACACCCACCTCGTCTTGAAGGGCGCCACGTGTTCCTCGCCTCGGTCGGCATAGATGAAATCGGAGCTGGGCCCTTGCGACGGCTGTGAGGCAACAAGGCTCGCCACGTCGTGCGGCACCACGACGATGACGAGTGGCATCATGAGGCCGGCAAACAACGCCGCGCTCAGGAGGGCGGACCTGACATTGTTCTGCTGTCTCAGCTGCATGAACAGCAGCAACAAGGTCCAGAAACCGCCGACCAGAAAATGTAAATAAGTTGCCGCAGCGGCAAGGACAATGGCAGTCAACCATCGGCCTCTGGAGGCGACGCCAAACGCCAGGAAGAGCAAACTGTACGCGAATGCCTTGGCCTCGACGCCTTTGAATAGCCACTCGCCGCCAATCAACTGTTCGCCCATTGCCGAGAACACGGCGATCACCAGCAGCGATTCGATGGCGGCGATTTCGACGCCTGAAAAAAATATCGCGAGACTCCCGGCGTAGACGACTGCGAGAACAATGCGCAGGACGAAATGCGCCTGTTCATAGCCCAGCCAGCTGACGGTGGCGCCCAGAAACGTCTCTGCAACGACCCGCGCTTTGGCGCTGTCAAAGATCGCGTGATTCTCGCTGAACTGCTCAGGGGCGACCTGCCGGTACGCGAGCTGAAAATAGTTCTCTTCGTTGCTGGTCCACTCCGTTGGTGCCAGGATCAACAGCAGCAACGGGAGAAGCGCGGCAAACAGCGCCCACCCAGAACGGGCACGATCGAGCCGTATGAGCCATCGCTCAAGCGTGTCGACGGCGCAGGCCCACGTTGACATGCGCCTAGGATACCCTTCGGTCATCGCGGTCCTGAACAGGAATGGCGACGAGCAGGCTTTCGACCCGACGCCGCGTGCCCGGAGGCACGTGGTGTGCGAGAAAGTCGCCCACACCTTCGGCCTCGATCACGAGTCGACCGACGGGAGTTCCCTCAACACCTGCATGGACGACTTCTCCAACACAGGTGTCAACGGCGGAAGCACTCTCAGCACGACACCAAACGCGCATGGCGTCCCCGACCTGCGGCTATTGCCGGCGCGGCCTCACGTGCCAATCCGGTCCTGTACGTTCTAGACCGGCGCTCGCACGAGGGTTTCCTCGGGCCATTCAATCGGCGACGGCGGGTAGCCGAATTCAAAAGCTCCATTCCGGCCTGAAGTCGAATCCACCGGCGGCGTGTTCTTCGAACCCAGCGGCTGATTGGCGGCGATCAGCGCCTCGGCTGCGGAGGGCGTGAGCGGACGCGAGAACAGAAACCCCTGTGCGTGGGTGCAGCCGAGGCGCTCCAGTTCGCGGCCTTGCGCTTCGTGCTCGACGCCTTCGGCGACCACACTGGTATTGAGTGTTCGCGCCAGCGCCAGGATGCTCTCGACGATCGCCGGACGATCGGGAAGCAGCAGGCTCTTGACGAATGAGCGGTCGATCTTCAACGCGTCGACCGGCAGCGTGGCGAGGTGACTCAGCGAGGAATACCCGCACCCGAAATCATCCAGGTAAACCTTGGCGCCAAATTCGCGCAATTGACACAGCAGCTTCGCCGCCTCCGTGGGGCTGTCCATCAACGCCGTCTCAGTGATCTCGATCCGCAGATCGCGTGGTGCCAGTCCGGCCTTGGCGACCGCGCTCTCGACCATCCAGAGGAAGTTGTTCTGCATCAGCTGCCGGCTCGACACGTTGACGGTGATGTAGTCGAGCCCGGAGGAAGGATAGCGGCGCTTCCAGTCGGCAAATGTCGAGCACGCCTGTTGCAGCATCCACGTGCCGAGCGGCTCGATGATCCCCAGTTCCTCAGCGAGCGGGATGAACGTGACCGGCGACACCGGCTCGCCGTTGCGGGTCCAGCGAGCCAGCGACTCGAAGCCGACGCACATCCCCGAACTGAGCAGGACGATCGGCTGATAGTGGATCTCGAAGTCATGGGTGTTGACGGCGTGGCGCAGGTCGTTCTCGAGTCCGACGCGATCGAGTTCCCGGGCGTGCATGTCGGCGTCGAACAACTCGTGGCGCGCCTTGCCGCGGGACTTCGCGTGATACATGGCGGTGTCGGCATCGCGCAGGATGTCGTCAGGATTGTCGTATTGGACCTGGCCGCACGCCATCCCGATGCTCGCGGAGGTAAACACCTCGCGGCCGCCGATCGAGAATGGCGTGCTCAGCGCCTCTTGAATGCGAAACGCGATCGCGTTGGCCTGGTTGACGTCGCCGAGCTCACTGAGCAGGATCGCAAACTCATCACCGCCGAGCCTGGCGAGCGCGTCGCCCGGCCGCAGACACGACTCCAGGCGTCGTGACACGGCGATCAGCAGTTGATCGCCAACCAGGTGGCCCAGACTGTCGTTGACGACCTTGAAGCGATCGAGATCGAGATAGAGCGCGGCGAACAGACTATTCGAGCGACGCTGCTTGAATTCCTCAAGGCGGCGGCCGAGCCCCTCGACGAACACCGCGCGGTTGCCAAGCCCGGTCAGCGGATCGAGTGACCCGGTGCCGTCCGAGCGCGGCTGCGTCAGCTCGCGCTCCGCCGCCTCGGTGAGGGAGCCGGCGATGCGAATTGGGCCACGGCCGGCGCCGCCCACCGCGACGCCACGGCAGAGCACCCGCCGATAGGTTCCGTCCTCGTGACGGATCCGGTGCATGTGCTCAAAGTGAGCGGTCGTGCCGGAGAGATGCGCTTCGAGCGCCGCCTTCAGCGCCACGCGGTCGTCGTCATGCACGCGATCGATCCAGTCCGACACGGGGCCCGTACCCGCGGGTGCCGGCAGGCCAAGCATCGCGCGCCAGCGGGTCGAGCCATACAATTCCTGGGTGCGAAGGTCCCATTCCCACAAGCCGTCGGTGGCGCCTTCCGCCGCGAGGGCCAGCCGCTCCTCACTTCGTTTGAGCGCCAGCTCCGCGCGCGAGCGCTCGGTGATGTCATGCCATAAGATCGTCACACCGCCAGCCACGGGCAGCAGTTTGACCTGGAGCGTGCGCCCGCCTGCGGCGGCCGGGAACACCAGTTGCGCAAGCGTCCGGGGAGTGCCGGTGGCCACCACGTCCGTGATCAAGCGTGGCAGCTCCGTCCTACCCAGTGCGGGCACGGCCATCATCAGCGATTGACCCAGGGCCCGGTCGCGAGCACAGTCAAGAATCCGCTCGACACCGTCGTTCCAGAGCGTGACCACGCCGTTGGTGTCCAGGACTGACATGCCCTGCTCGAGCGATGCGATCACCTCACGGCGGCGATGCACTTCGTCAAGGTGGATGATGTGAGCGGCGTAGGCGCGAAACGCGAAGTAGATCGGCACCGCGGCCACCGGCACGACTTCCCATCGTTGCTGCTGGACGATCGCCACGACCGGAACGGCGACGCCGGCGCCAATGAAATAGCAGGGAGCGCCGCGCAACAAGCTTCTCGGCCACGATCGATCCAGCGGCTGTTTCGTGAGGAACGGCACGACGATTTCTGCCGAAGCGCTCATGACGATGCAGTAACCGATGATCGCCAACGCGATCGGGACGCCTTGTTGAGGCCATTGGAACGTGCCCGGCGTACCGCCCGCGACGTGATGCAGCCAGCCGCCGGCTTGCAGTGCCGCGACGATCGTGACGACGTTGACGATCGCCCGGCGGATACGGTGGAGATGCTGTGAATCGGTCAGCGCCTCAGTGACGGCGCCGGCGGTCGCACTCACGCATGCACCGTGCGGACCAAGGAGCAGCAGCGCCGTGAAATGGACGATGAAGGAGGGCGGCATGATCGCCCAGTCTCTGGCGGTCGACTGCTGCACCACGAGAGCTGAGACCAGCATCGACGCCAGGACAAGGCCGGAGAACTCGGCCATCCGCTCAGGCTGAGGCCAGCCCGCCACACCCAGAAATGCGCCAGCAGCGATCGCGACGACCGCTACAGCCAGCACGTCCGCGCGTCGAAACGCCGTCAACATTTAGCTGGCGCCTCTCGCGACTGATTCGGAGGGAGTCACCCTACACTCTGAGCAATGCACCGGCCATAACCAGATCAACAGCTAAAATGTTGATGGAAAGGATGTTACGGGCGAGGCCCTTCTGTTCCGCTCGGACCGCCGTTGTCCCCTTGTTGCACATAACGCGGAGCGGCGAAAGACGACGTGGCGTGAAAATGGCTAATTTGTTCAGTAAAAATACTAAAAACGTCGCTGATGGCCAGCCGGAATGGCTGTGTATCATTAAAACACACTCACGCTGAACCAAAGACACGGGAACCCTCCCTGTATCTTTGTCGGTGCGCCTACGCGCCGGGGCCCAGTCAGGCATATTTGTGACTATCGACTGAAACTGCCGGCGCGAATAGCCGGCAGGCGGCCAGACGAGCGTCCCGCCGACTGAGATCCAGCCACCGCCCGAAGCCTCAAGGCGTGGGCGGTCGTCCACCAGCAAACGAGTCGGTAATTGGTCTATTCTCGGCCCCCTCAACGCTCCCACAGGG
>JANLWW010000008.1:0-14426 GCA_031364805.1 Acidobacteriota bacterium | reverse complement strand
TCACCGTGAAGTTGGCTGACGGCCGCAGCCTGCGGGCGGAGGTGGTCGGCTCTGACCCCGACACCGACATCGCCGTGATCAAGGTGTCGGGCCCGACACCGTTTCCCCATGCCACGCTGGGCGATTCGAACGCGTTGCGGGTGGGTGAGTGGGTCTGCGCCATCGGCAACCCGCTGGCCTACGAGCACACCGTCACCGTGGGCGTCGTCAGCTTTATTGGCCGCAAGCTGTTCGATGCCAGCCTCGACAACTACATCCAGACTGACGCCGCCATCAGCTTCGGCAACAGTGGCGGCCCGTTGATCAACGGCCGCGGTCAGGTGATCGGCATCAACTCGGCCATCAGCCGCCAGGCCAACAACATCGGCTTCGCCGTGCCCATCAACCAGGCGCGAGCCGTCCTGCCGCAGTTGAAGACCTTGGGCCGAGTGGAGCGAGGCTTCATCGGCGTGACCGGACGTGACGTCGATCCCGACCTGCGCGCGTCGCTCAAGCTGTCCCGTGGTGACGGCGCGTTGGTGCAGGACGTTGCGGCCGGGTCCCCGGCCGCTCGCGGCGGCCTGCGGCCGTACGATGTGATCGTCTCGCTCGACGGCAAGACGGTGAGCACTCACGATCAATTGATTCGCGAGATTGCCTCGCGGCCGCCCGGGACGAGCGCGCGCCTTGAGTACCTGCGCGATGGCCGGTCCCGCGAAGTGTCGCTGAAGCTGGCGGAGCGCCCGCAGCGCACGCCCGACCCGGCGGCATCGCCGGCGGTGCGCTCGACGCAGCGCACCGGTCCGGGCGAACTGGGGTTAAGCCTGATCGAGATCGACGATAGCAACGCGCACCGCTTCGACATCCCGCCCGGCATGACCGGGTTGCTGGTGCAGCGGGTGGAACCGCTGTCGATGGCCTATGACGCCGGCATCGAGCGCGGCGCGATCATTCTGGAGGTCAACCGCCAGCCGGTGAACTCGATCGCCGGCTTCCGCCGCGTGGTGGGCGCCGCCGGCACCGGCGATATTCTCGCCGTGTTCCTGTACGACCCCGATGCCGACACGCGCACCATCCGCACCATTCGCACGGAGCAGCGGTGAAGCCACGCATTCTGGTGATCGATGACGAGTCGGCCATTCGCGACTCGCTGAAGATGGTCCTCGAGTACGAGGGCTATGAAGTGATGCAGGCGGCGACCGGCGAAGAAGGCGTCAAGCTGATCGAGCGCGAGGCACCGGACCTGGTGTTCCTCGACATCAAGATGCCCGGTATGGACGGCCTCGAGGTGCTGCATAAGCTGCGTCACCTGGTCGAGATCACCCCAATCGTCGTGATCTCCGGCCACGCCGATATCACCACCGCCGTGGAAGCGACTCGTCTGGGCGCGTTCGACTTCATCGAGAAGCCGCTCGAGCGCGAGCGGGTGATGGTGACGGTCCGCAACGCCGTCGACACGCGGCGCTTGAAGACCGAGAACAAGAGTTATCGCCGCGACGCCGACAAGAAGTATCAGATCGTCGGTGATTCCCCGTCGCTGGCCGTCGTCCGCAGTGCCATCCAGAAGGCGGCGCCAACCAGCGCTACCGTGCTGATCTGGGGCGAGAGCGGGGTCGGCAAGGAACTGGTTGCCCGCGCGATTCACCGCGACAGCCTGCGCCGCGACGGCGCGTTTGTGCAGGTCAACTGTGCCGCGATTCCCGATGAACTGATCGAGTCCGAGCTGTTCGGCCACGAGAAGGGTTCGTTCACCGGCGCCACCGACCGGCAGATCGGCAAGTTCGAGCAGGCCGACAAGGGAACGATCTTCCTCGACGAAGTCGGCGACATGAGCCTGAAGACGCAGGCCAAGGTGTTGCGCGTGCTGCAGGAGCAGGAGCTTGAACGACTGGGCAGCAATCGCATCATCAAGGTTGACGTGCGGGTGATTGCCGCCACCAACAAGAACCTCGAGGAAGAGATCGACCGCCACACCTTTCGCGAGGACTTGTTCTATCGCCTGAACGTAGTGCCGATCCACGTGCCGGCACTGCGCGAACGGCGCGACGACATTCCGGCGCTGGTTCGCCATTTTGCCGACCTGTTCGCACGCGACAACAACTTTCACCGCAAGACGTTGACCGCGGCGGCCATGGAGCGGCTGCGGCAGCAACACTGGCGGGGCAACATCCGGGAACTGCGCAATTTCGTCGAGCGCCTGATGATCATGACCAGTAGCGAAGCGATCGACGCCGGTGACATTCCGGAAGGTGGCGCCATTCGTGGGGACGCACCGATGCTGGCGGGCGGTGCCGAGGGTGTTGCGGCGGTTCGCGACACCCCGGCCTGGATGCAGGCGACCACCCTGCAGGAATTTAAATCGGGATCGGAACGTGCGTACCTGGTGGCCAAGCTGAGAGAGAATGGATGGAACATCTCGAAGACAGCCGAGGTGATCGATACGCCGCGCAGTAATCTGTACAAGAAGTTGGAGCAATACCAGATTTCTCAAGAGAAGGACGGCAACTAGATCTCGCCGCAGTGAGCCGGGTAATCGCTGCCGCCAGTAACCCCGCCGCAAGGTGGGAAGTGCTGGCGGGAGAGGAAAGTCCGAACTCCACAGGGCAGTGCGCCGGGTAACCCCCGGGCGGGGCGACCCGACGGACAGTGGCACAGAAAATATACCGCCCGCCTTCGCGCGCTCACGCGCGCTACGGCGTGGTCAACCCTGAAAGGGGCTAGCCGCGCCGAAGCTGGAGTGGCCGCAAGGCCACAAGAGCGAAGGCGGGTAAGGGTGAAATGGTGGGGTAAGAGCCCACCGCGCTCTTGGTGACAAGAGTGGCAGGCCAAACCCCGCACGGAGCAAGACCAAATAGGGAAGCGCCCGGCACCCCGGCGCAACTGCTGCGCCGGGGCCCGCCGGAAGAGGCGGCCCGCCTCTGACTTCCGGGTAGGTTGCTCGATCCCGTCAGCAATGCCGGGACTAGAGGAATGATTACCCTCGTGGCGCTCGTAAGGGCGTCGTGGGACAGAATTCGGCTTATAGGCTCACTGCGGCACTTTTCGGATCAGGGAAGGGAACGCGAACGCTCGTATGGCTCACTATCTCGTCACCGGAGGCGCAGGCTTCATCGGTTCGCACTTATCTGCAGGGCTCCTCACGCGCGGACACACGGTTCGCGTGGTCGACAACCTGGTCACCGGTTTCCGCCACAACCTGCAAACCGGCGTTGAGTTCGTGGCCGCTGACATGGCAGACCCAGAAGCGGCGAAGGCCGCGGTCGTCGGCATCGACTACGTGCTGCACCAGGCGGCGATTCCATCGGTGCCACGGTCGGTGAAGAACCCCGCCGAGTCGCACCGCGCCAACGTCGACGGCATGCTCAACATCCTGATTGCCGCTCGTGACGCCGGGATCAAGCGGGTGGTGTTTGCCGGCTCGTCATCGGTGTACGGCGACCAGCCGACGCTGCCCAAGCGCGAGGACATGCACACCAAGCCGATGACGCCCTACGCACTGCAGAAGCTGGTGAGCGAGCAGTACGGCCAGATGTTCACGCAACTGTACGGCCTCGAGGTCGTGACCACGCGCTACTTCAATGTGTTCGGCCCCCGGCAGGACCCAAGCTCGCCCTACTCCGGCGTCATCTCGCTATTCATCAAGGCCCTGCTCGCAGGCACGCGCCCGGTCATCTACGGCGATGGCGGCCAGACGCGCGACTTCACGTTCGTCACCAACGTGGTGGATGGCGTGTTAAGGGCCGCCGACGCCCCGTCGGTGGGCGGCGAGGTGTTCAACCTCGCCACCGGCGGCCGGGTGTCATTGAATGAACTGCTGGCGGTGTTGAAGAAGATTGTCGGCTCGGACATTGAGCCGATTTACGAAGCGGCGCGCATGGGCGACGTGCGCGATTCGCAGGCCGACATCGCCAAGGCGGAGCGCCTGCTTGGTTACCGGCCGACCGCGACGCTCGAAGAAGGGCTGCGCGAGACGGTCGCCTGGTTCAAGACCGCCAACGGCACGCGCCCGTCTTCGTAAATCGCGGTGAGCGAGTCCCCTTCGATTTCCAGGGCCGCAGCGCGGCCCTGGTAGTAGCTCAGCATGCCGGTATCGATCAGCACGGCGCGGCCGCCGAAGCGCACGGTGATTCGCCGGTCCTGTTGGGGCGTGTGTCCCGTCACAAATCGCCTGGCGCCGTAGCGTTGCAACAGCTCGGCAAACGGGCCGCCGCTCGGATCGTCGGGCAGCGTAGACAGGCCGCGATACCAGAGGGCGCCCTCCCCGGCCACCACAGTCCAACTGTCGATCTTCAGGATCTCCTGCGCTTCGAGCAGCAACGCCACGTCCAACTTCGAGCGATCGGGTTGCTCCCCTGACGCCTGCGCGGCAGCGATCAGCGCATTCGCAGTGCCAATCTCATACGAGGCCACCTGCAGGATCTCTTGCAGGGTGAAGAAGGGCAGCGCTAGTTTCGCGTCGACCAGGCGCTGGACGAACCGGTCCAGGCGCCGGATCTCATCGCGCACGCGCTCATTCACTTCACCCAGTGTGGCCGGCGCGCTTACCGGCGCAAAGCCAGCGTGCATGAAGATCGATCCGGCGTGCTCAGTGACGATCGGCTTGCCGCGGAGCCAGGCGCCGTACTTGCCTCGCGGGGCGAGGGCGTCGCGGTACTCGACGTAGCCTGGAGGATGCGTGGCGAGCCAGGCCTGCTTCGTCTGCGCGTACACCTCCGCCACGGGCGCCCCTTTCGGCGAGCGCGCGGCGGCGAGCGCCGAGTACCGTGTCCAGGCATCCTGCCGACGCGCCTCTGACTTGGCATCCGCAAACGTCGCAAAGATTTCGGGCGTCACGTCGCGCGTGTCGCCGATCAGGTTCATCACCTCGTGATTCCCCAGCAGGGCCAGTGCGCGGCCCCCAGCGCCCTTGGCCTGCTGCTCGAGCGCCATCAACAGGTCGAGCACGGCGCGTGTGCCGTCTCCGCGATCCATGTAATCGCCGGTCTGAATGAGTTGAGCACGGCCCCCGACCCACTTGCCGTCCGGACCGGTAAGGCCCGCGGCTTTCAAGATGCGGGTGATGCCGTCGATACTGCCGTGAATGTCGCCAATGGCGACGACGCGCGCGGAGCCCTGCGCGATAAGTGGTGGTGCGGACGCGCACAGGAGCGCGCCCGAGAGCAGGGCGGCGAGGGTTCGCATCCCTAATCGTAGAACACTGACTCGCCTCGCTTGGCAATCATTTGTTTGATCTGCTCGGCCATCTTGTCCCGCCTCTGCAGTATCGCCTGCTTCTCCTTGGCGCCGACCCACTCGCCCAGGCCCTGGTCGAGATCCGTCAGCGTCAACGCCGTCATTTTGGCCCACAGTTGGCGGTCAACCCGGCCGAGCGGCGCCATGCCCTTCAAGTCTTTACGACCGGTAAAGGCGCGTGAGTGGTCGATCAGGAAGAGGTGCCAGTCTTCGTCGTAGATCAGGTTGCCCTGGTTGCGATCGATGTTGGCGATCAACAGGTCGAACATCTTCATCTTCGTGAGCTGGATGCTCCACTTCGGTTCCGGGCCCTGCGGCGGGCGCTCAACGCTCCAGCCCTTGGTGTTCTCGACCCACAACACGGCCGCGCCGTTCTTACCGGCGATGTTGCGTTCGACGATCGGCGGGACCATGTGGAGGTCGAGCATGCGGTCGAACTTGTAGGCGGCGATCTCTGCTTTGTAGCTTTCCATGTAGCCCTTGCTGTAGCCAGGCGTCAGTGGCTTCCACGCAAAGCGCGCGGCGGGCCCGCCGGACTCAAGGGTGGCGCGCTGGGGCTTGGTCACGCCAATTGGGATGGTCTCCATCTTCTCGACCTTGCCTTCGGCGAGGAACTTCTCAATCACGTCTTCGTGGCCGGCCCACACCAGCGAGCACGCCACGGGCTTGGGCGCGGCGGCGACGGTCTGGTCCGACGCGACAACGCGCGCGTGAGGCGCCGTGACCAGCAAGATCAGCAGGGCGATTGGAAGCAAAAGGGGTCTGCTCATGCGCAGGGATTGTAGCAGGGCGGCCCGAAACCCTGGTTGCTTTTGCGCCAACCACGGTTGCCGGTGAGATCCGCGAGATTCTGGCCGAGATCGGCGGGTGGTCGCAGCCGCTGGTGACCCGCGTTGGCGCTGTCAGCCGTCTCCCGACGACCGCCGCGCGTAGACAAAGCCGCCAAGCGGCAATGCCATCAACCACTTACGGCGAAACCACCGGACCGGTGCGCGCCTTGCTCTCTTGCGGGCGACGGCGCCGGCGTTTCGCTGGCGGCTGCCTGACCGCAAGGTGTTATCGAAATTGCTCGCGCCGTCACGAACCAAATCACCAATCACCGGATCACCAGATCCAGAAACGAAGTGGAGGACATCATGAAGACGACCCTGTCGAGCGCCCTCGCGCTGTGCACGCTGCTTTTCATCGGCACCCCTGTCATCGCAGCACCGATCCAGAACCCTGCCCAGATCGCGGAGAAAGCCACGCTCAACCTCAACACCGCGACGCTCGACCAACTGGAGACGCTGCCGGGCATTGGCCGCAAGGTCGCCGAACGCATTCTCGAGCACCGGACCAAGAGCGGTGGCTTCAAGAAAATCGAGGAGTTAATGAACGTGAAGGGGATCGGCGAGAAGAGCTTCTTGAAGATCAAGCCGCTCGTCAACGTGAGTAAGACCGAGAAGGCGAGCGGTGTGGACTAGCCAACGCGGCGCGGCCCTGATCGACGTGCTGGCCGCCGTCGGTCTCAGCCTGGTCATGGCGGCGATGGTCGTGCCGGTGATCGGGGGCACGCTCGCTCGCGAGCACGTGCTGGTTGGAACCCACTACCTCGCGGCCACCGTGCAGCGGGCGCGGCTCGAAGCACTCAAGCGGGCGTCGGCGGTGGCAGTGCGACTTGAAGTGCTGGACGGCCGGGCGGCCGTCCAGCTGTTTACCGACGGCAATGGCAACGGCGTGCTGCAGACGGACATCGACCGGCGCGTCGATCTCGCGTTGACCGGCATCGAGTGGTTGGACGAGCACGCCCGTGACGTGTCCCTGCGCATCAACCAGATGGTCCAGGATGCGACCGGTGCCGGTGAACTACACCCCGGCGACGACCCGTTGCGAATTGGCAATACCTCGCTGGTGTCGTTCAGCCCACTGGGCAGCTCGAGCAGCGGCACGTTGTACGTCGCGGCTCACCGGGGACCGCAAATGGCGATTCGTATTTACGGGGCAACCGGCCGCGTGCGCGTGTTGATGTTCGATGCGCAGGCGCGGCAATGGCGTCCGTAGCAGTCGATACGGCTGAACGGCGGCACGACCGACGGGTCGCCGGCGGGGGACCGCGGTTTGGCGTCGGTGGCGTGCTGCGCCCAGGCCAGGCCGTGGTTCTCGTCAACATCAGCAGCCGCGGAGCGCTGGTCGAATCGAGCGTTCGGCTACGGCCGGGAGCACAGACCGAGCTGCACCTGTGCGGTGGCACCACGCGCGCGAGGGTTAAGGGCCGTCTTGAGCGTTGCCGCGTCGTCGGCCTCGATCCCATGCGGTATCACGGTGTCGTCGTGTTCGACGAGGGCGTTGTTCTTGACCCTGGCGCCGAGGGTAGCGAGTAGCGAGTTCCCTTTGCAGTGCCCTCCTGACCGCCCCGTGGTGGGCACGGGATACCCGAATGACCGGAAAGGATGAAGTCATGTCGAACGGATCGCGCCAGAATTCTTCGCTTCGATGGTCAATCGACTTGGCATCAACTTTGGTATCTGCTCCAGCACTCGTCACGAGAGGAGTTGCTATGAGGGCCGGTACCGAGGTCACGACATCGACAGACAGCACAAGCACGCAGGCACGAGCGGCGGAACGCCGAAGCGGGATCTTTTCATTCATTCGGCAGATCGCCGCCGATTTGATCGGCACCAACTCGCGGCGCAACCTCCCGGTGCTGCTGACCGACCGGCTGATCCAGCTGCCGGGTATTCGCAGCATCCGATTAAACGAGCTCTCGGCTTCGATGCCGACCCGTTCGCTGCAACCGATCAAGGCGCGCGACTACGTCGCTTACCTGGTGCCTGTGAAAGAGCCGGGACGCCAGGTGATGCTCGAGGCAGTGTTCGATCCGCAGCAAGGGCCTGACGATTGGACCTGCCAGGTCATCGAGGCGGCGGCGAACCTGGCGTCGTTGTTGATGGAGGCAGAACGGCTGGCGCACTCGCCGGCGCCTCTCACGGCCGCGGAGCGCGACGGCGCCGCGCCGCTGATCGGTTCGAGCGAAGTGATGCAGGCGCTGCGGGACCGCGTCGAGCGCGTGGCCAGTACCGACTTCACCGCCCTCATCGAAGGTGAGAGCGGCGTTGGCAAGGAACTGGTGGCCCGCCAGATTCACGAACTGGGCCGCCGCAGGCAGGGGCCGTTTGTCGCAATCAACTGCGCTGCCTTGGTTGAGACGCTGATTGAGGCCGAGCTGTTCGGCATCGAAGAGCGCACGGCCACCGGCGTTCGCGGCCGGCGCGGCAAGTTCGAGCATGCTGAAGGCGGCACGCTGTTCCTGGATGAAGTGTCAGACCTGTCGATGGCCGCTCAAGCCAAGCTGCTGCGCGCCATCCAAGACTTTACCGTCGAGCGGGTCGGCGGCAACGGCGCGCGCCACATCAACACGCGGATTGTCGCGGCCACCAATCGTCCGCTGGCGAGTTTGGTGGAGCAAGGGTTGTTCCGCACCGACCTGTTCTACCGGCTGAGCGGTGTGGAAATTTGCGTGCCGCCTCTGCGCAAGCGGAAGAGCGACATCCTGGAACTGGCGCAGTATTTTCTCGCGCGTCACGACGGCCGGGGCCGGCTCAGCATGACGCCCGCTGCGGTCGACGCCTTAATCGCCTACGACTGGCCGGGAAATGTCCGCGAACTCGAGCGCATGCTCGAGGGGGCGATTGCCACCGCCGAGTCTAGACAGATCAGCGTGGACGACCTGCCGGTCAGCCTGCGCGGCACCTACGGCGATGTGCTGGTGCCGGCGTTTCGTCTCGGCGACACCATGCGCGCATGGGGCAGTCGCTACGCCCGGCTGGTGCTCGAGAAGAACGCGGGCAACAAGAGACAGGCGTGCCGGATGCTCGACATCAGTTATCACACGCTCAATGCGTACCTGAGGTATCAGCCTGCCCCTGCCGCGCCATTCATTGAATCGGCGGGCAAGGGGGCGTCGCCACGCTGACGCAGCCGGCTGCCCCGGTTTCTGAAGCGCTCACTGGTTCGCCGGAAGCCTCCGGCACATTGAAGTCGGCGAGGCAGGGCGGGTGTGCCGTGCGGTCATACGCCGGATTCGAGATCGTCGGAGGAAGTCATGGGTCGAAGACTGCTGTTGGGAATTACGTTGGTCATGGGCATCGTCACGCCAAGTGCGTGGCCCGAAGCGGCGACAATCAGGTCGAGCGAGCCGCGCACGGCGCGCGCCGAAACCACCTTTACCTCGGGGTGGGTCAACGGGGAACCGACGCTGCGGGCCGAAGCCCGAGGCGTGAAGTTCTTCAAGCGGGTAGGCCGTGAGCGGGTGTCGATTCGGGTTGAGGTGACCGGGGATCGAGTCGAGGTGGAGGCCGACAACAAGGGCTCGGTCCGGGTCGGCCGGAACGGCAAGTTTCTTCAGCTCTCGATGCAGGATCAGTTCGGGGCCAACATCGCGAAGGTCCAGAAGCTGACCGCCGGATCGGCCGCTCTGGCCGGCCTTGAGGGGTTGGCCGCATTCCTCGAGCGGCAAGATCGACAGGAAGCGCGGTCGGTCATGACCTCGTATGCCCTGCTTCATGCCCTGCGCGGAAGTGCTGGTCCGTCGCGGACCATGGCCGGCGCCGTCACGCCTGTGTCGTCGAGCCGGGTCGTCCGCGCCATGGCCACCACCCGGGAGGAGGGGCCCGCGGCGTGCTGGGCTGAATTCGCCACCACGATGGATCAGTACCTGGTCGAGTTCAACTCCTGCACCGACAGCTACTGGTGGATTCCCGGATGGAACGCCGCCTGTGCGTTCCAGTTCTCCCTGCAAGGAGAACTCGCGTTCTTCTGGTTGATCAGCTGCTCGGGCGGGATGCCAGTCTAGACTCTAGTCAACTCTAAGGAGGCCTTCAATGCTGTTCCGGATCCTCGGTGAGGTCGTCGTTGGTCTGTTAGTCGCAGGTCTCGTGACGGGTTTTGTCGTGCCGGCAGTCATGCAAGCTGGCTACGCCGCCGGCCCCTGGCTCGCCGTGGTCATCACCGGCATCTCGATAGCCGTTTGCATCGTCGGTGGCGAACGCGTGCACGGCCGTCGCAAGGCCCGCGAGTCGTCTTGACCGAGACGGAGCGGCATAGTACCTTTTGGGGGTCCACCTTATTCGGGTGGGCCCCCTCATTTAAATGACTGATTCCGTCACCGCTAAGCTCAAGAAGACCCCATTACACGCTTCACACGTTGCGCTCGGTGCCCGCATGGTCCCCTTCGGCGGGTGGGACATGCCCGTGGAGTACTCCGGCATCACCGCCGAACACAACGCCGTACGGACCGCCGCCGGCCTGTTCGACGTGTCGCACATGGGCGAGGTCGAAATTGCCGGCAAGGGCGCCCTCGAAGCGGTGCAGCACATCACCAGCAACGACGCGTCGAAGCTGCAGATTGGCCAGATCCAGTATTCGGGCCTTACTTCGCCAGCGGGCACGTTCGTGGACGACCTGCTGGTCTACCGCTTCGGGCCCTCGCACTTCCTGCTGGTGATCAACGCCGGTAACATCGACAAGGATTGGGCCTGGATTTTGGCCAAGGCCAAGGATGTCGTGCCCGACGTTGCCATCGTGAATTCGAGCGAGCGCTATGCGCTGATCGCGGTGCAAGGGCCGAAGGCGCAGGAGATCCTGCAGACGCTGACCGCCATCGACCTGCCCGCCATCAAGTACTACTGGTTCGCCCACGGCGAGATTGCTGGCGTGCGCGGCACGGTGTCGCGAACGGGCTACACCGGCGAAGACGGCTTTGAAGTGATGGTGCCGCCCGCCATGGCCCCAAGGGTGTGGGATGCGCTGCTGGCGGCAGGGAAACTGCACGGCTTGATTCCCGCCGGCCTGGGGGCGCGCGATACGCTGCGCCTGGAAGCCGCCATGCGCCTGCATGGCAACGACATCGACGAAACCACCACCGTCGTCGAAGCCGACCTGAACTGGATTGTCGGCTGGAATAAGACCGAGTTCCTCGGCCGAGACGTGCTGCACGCGCAGAAGGCCGCCGGCACCGCCCGCACACTGGTTGGCTTCGAGATGACCGAGCGCGCCATTGGCCGCCACGGCCACCCCGTGTTTCATGACGGACAGCAGGTGGGCGTCGTGACCAGCGGCACGCAGACGCCATTCTTGAAGAAGGCCATTGGCATGGCCTACCTCCCAACCGCGCTGAAGGCGGCGGGGACCGAGATTGAGATCGACATTCGCGGCCGCCGCGCCAAGGCGGTGGTTGTTCCCATGCCTTTTTACAAACGTTCCAAGAAGAGCTGACCCATGGCCTATCCAGCAGACCTCAAGTACACCAAAGAGCACGAGTGGATCCGCGTTGACGGCGACACCGGCGCCATTGGCATCACTGACTTCGCCCAGCAGCAGCTTGGCGACGTGGTCTACGTCGAATTGCCGGACGTCGGATCGACCATCACCGCCGGCCAGGTATTCGGCACTATCGAGTCGGTGAAGGCCGTGTCCGAGCTGTTCGCGCCGGTGACCGGCGAAGTCGTTGCGACCAACGGCGAGCTCAAAGACCGCCCCGACCAGGTGAACAGCAAGCCGCACGACGCCTGGATGGTGAAGGTGAAATTGGCCAATCCTGGCGAAGCCGCGGGACTGATGGATACCGCCGCATACGAAGCCCTGATCGCGAAGTAGCGGTCAGACCCCTCGTTTTCGAACGGCCCCTTGCAAAAGGGGTCAGACCCCTAAAATATGAAGCAGGTTCCGTTTCTCGACCCTCTCGACACTTTTGCCCCTCGTCACATCGGCCCGCGCGGCGACGAAGTTGCCGCGATGCTCAAGGAAGTGGGCGCCGCGTCTCTCGATCAACTCATCGATGAAGCGATTCCCGCCAGCATCCGGCTCACGGCGCCGCTTGACCTTCCGGCCGCGGAAAGCGAATCTGCCTACCTCGCGCGCCTGAAGGGCATCGCGAAGAAGAACAAGGTGTTTCGCAGCTTCATTGGCCTCGGCTACTCCGACACGTTGATTCCCAGCGTCATCCGCCGCAACGTGTTCGAAAACACCGGCTGGTACACGCCCTATACACCGTACCAGGCCGAGATCGCGCAAGGCCGGCTCGAGTCGCTCCTGAATTTCCAGACCATGGTGACCGACCTGACCGGAATGGCCGTGGCGAACGCGTCGCTGCTAGACGAGGGAACCGCGGCGGGCGAAGCCATGGCACTGATGCATCGCGTGCAGGGCAAGAAACTCGGCGACGCCAACGGCATTTTCCTCGTGTCGGACCGCTGCTTTCCGCAGACCATTGCGGTGCTGCGCAGCCGCGCGGAACCGCTCGGCATCGAGCTGAAGATTGGTCCGGCCGACCAGATGAACCTGGATGAGCCGCTGGTGTTCGCCGCGCTGGTCCAGTATCCGGACGAAGCCGGACGCCTCGAGGATCTGAAGCCGTTCATCGACAGGGCCCACGCCGCCAGCGTGCGCGTCGCCGTCGCCACCGACCTGTTAGCCCTCGCGCTGGCGACCTCTCCCGGTGAGATGGGCGCAGACGTCGTGTTTGGCAACTCGCAGCGCTTCGGCGTGCCGCTCGGCTTTGGCGGCCCGCACGCCGCCTTCTTCGCCACCAGCCAGGAATACGTGCGCCACATGCCGGGCCGCGTGATTGGCGTGTCCGTTGACGTGCATGGCCACCGTGCCTACCGCATGGCGCTGCAAACGCGCGAGCAGCACATTCGCCGCGAGAAGGCGACCTCGAATATCTGCACTGCACAGGCGCTGCTGGCCAACATGGCGGCGATGTACGCGGTCTACCACGGCCCCGAAGGCATCAGGGCGATCGCCTCGCGCGTCCATACCTTTGCGCGTTCCCTCGAAGGCGCACTCGCGTCGCTCGGTTATCAACAGTCGAACCTGCAGTACTTCGACACCCTTCGCATTCAGACCGAGGCCGCCCGCGTTGCCGCAATCCGCAAAGGCGCGCTCCAACGTGAACTGAATTTCCGTTACGTCGGCGACACCGAAGTGGGTATCGCGCTCGACGAAACGGTGACGGCGACTGATCTGGCGGCGATTCTCGAGGTCTTCGCCGAGGCCGCCGGTAAGCCCCGCACCTCGGTTGCGGTCGACGTGAAGGGTGCCCAGAAGCCGTCCTGGCCAGGCGCACTGCAGCGGACCAGCCCCTACCTGACGCACCCGGTCTTCAACACGCATCGCTCGGAATCCGAGATGATGCGCTACATCCGCAGTCTCGAGCGCAAGGACGTGGGGCTCGATACCTCGATGATCCCGCTCGGCTCGTGCACCATGAAACTCAACGCCGCAACCGAGATGTATCCCGTCTCGTGGGAAGAGTTCTCGCGCATGCATCCGTTCGCGCCGGCGGATCAGACCGAAGGCTATCGCCAGATCTGCGAGGAACTTGAGGCGGCGTTGTGCACGATTACCGGCTTCGCGGCCGTGTCGCTGCAGCCCAACTCCGGCGCCCAGGGCGAGTTCGCTGGCCTGGCCGTCATGCGCGCCTACCACCAGTCGCGTGGCGACGACGCGCGCGACGTGATGCTGATCCCGTCTTCCGCGCACGGCACCAACCCCGCCAGCGCGGTGATGGCCGGATTCAAGGTCGTGGTGACGGCCACCGACGCCAACGGCAACGTGGACGTGGCCGATCTCAAGAACAAGGCCGAGGCACACGCGAAAGACCTCGCCGGCCTGATGATCACGTATCCCTCGACGCACGGCGTGTTCGAGGATGCGATTCGCGACATCTGCGCCACCATTCACCAGTACGGCGGCCAGGTCTACATGGACGGCGCCAACATGAACGCGCAGGTCGGGCTCACCAGCCCGGCGACCATCGGCGCGGACGTCTGTCACCTGAACCTGCACAAGACGTTTGCCATTCCGCACGGTGGCGGCGGCCCCGGCATGGGTCCGATCGGTGTCGCGAAGCACCTCGCGCCATTCCTGCCGGGCCATCCGTTAGTAGACGTCCGGAGGGCGACGGCTTCAGCCGTCGCCGGCGAGTCGAACGATCAAGCCATTCCGCCCGTCTCGGCCGCGCCGTGGGGCAGCGCCAGCATCCTGCTGATCTCATACGCCTACATCCGGATGCTGGGTGCGGCTGGTGTGACGGATGCGACCCGCTTTGCCATTCTCAACGCCAACTACATCAAGTCGCGGCTTGAGAAGCACTACGACGTGCTCTACACGCGCGAGAACGGCCGTGTCGCGCACGAGATGATTTTCGACCTGCGCGCGTTCAAGGCCAAGGGCGT
>JANLWW010000007.1:0-209274 GCA_031364805.1 Acidobacteriota bacterium | reverse complement strand
AGACGAGGAAGTGATGCGCCAACTCGTCGCGGTCAAGGGCATCGGACGATGGACGGCGGAAATCTACCTGATGTTTCGGCTGGGGCGTCCCGACATCCTCCCGGCCGACGACCTGGGATTGATGAACGCCGCGCATCGTCTTTACCGCATGCGCAAGCGGCCGACGCCCGAACAGTTGAGAAAGAAAGCCGAGCCGTGGCGGCCGTATCGATCGGTCGCCGCCTGGTATTTGTGGGCAAGTTTGGCGAAAAAGTGAACCTGCTTCACTTTTACGGAAACCGTAAGAGTGAAGCGTAAGTGAAGCAGGTTGACTTACTTGAGGGACGCAGTTAACCGTACCTGCGCGCGAATTTCGAGCTCACCTGCCGCCACCGGCGTGCCCGGGTCCTCTGCCTTCATGCGCATGGCCTGCATCGGCATTTCGCCGCCGCGGCTGACCGAAGACTCTTCGATGCGAATTACTCGGTCGATCGACCGCTTGGCGCCTGAGGCCAGCGCTTCGGCGCGGCCCATTGCATTCGCCACCGCCAGTTGCATGGCCTCGCGCTCGAGGGCCTCGCGGCGCTTGACGTCGAACCGCAGGCCGTGGAGGTTGGTAGCGCCGGATCCGACAGCGGCATCGAGCACGTCGCCGAGTTTTGCGAAATCGTCGACCCGCACTTCAATCGTGTTACGCGCAACGTAGCCGCGCGGCGTCTGGCGGCCGTTGGCGTAGTCGTACTCCATCTGCAGGTCAATCGCGAGGGTGCGGACGGCATCCTTGGGAATGCCGAGTGACGTCATCTTCCGCTGCACGGCCGTCATGGCCTCGGCGTTGCGGGCCTGCGCGTCTCTCGACACCTTCGCTCGGCTTTCCGCGCCAATACGGACCCACGCCTGGTCGGGCACGGCGGTTACCACGCCTTCACCGGAGACCACCACCGACGGCGGTTCCGGCGGCGCGACCTGGGCGGAGGCAATTGCACCGGAAAGAAAGAATGCGGCGACAACGATTCTCAGGGATGCCATGGTGCCAGTGTGCCACGGCGCCCGTGTGCGACAAAAGCTCATCAGACTAGCTTGATCCATCGTCCGAATACACGACGCGGAAACCGATGCTGTAGGCATAGGTGTCGGGCGGCACTTTGTGGCGGTGCGCGCAGCGCAGTTGGTCAACGTCGTGCGTGACCCACGAGCCGCCTCGTACGACCCGCAGGGTGCCGCTGCCAGGTCCGCGCGGATTGCGGTGCTCACCATTACGATAGGCGTCGGCGCGATACCAGTCCGCGATCCATTGCCAGACGTTGCCAGCCATGTCGTAGAGCTGCAGCTCGTTGGGCGGATAACAGCCCACCGGGCGCGTGCCGCGATGCCGTTTCAACGCCGGATCGGGCAGAAAGTTGGCGCGCGAGGCATCGACATCGTTGCCCCAGGGGTAACGGCTGCCGTCGCGACCGCCGCGCGCCGCGCGTTCCCATTCCGCTTCGGTCGGTAGCCGCACCAGGCGGCCGACGCGGCCGCTTAACCAGCGGCAATAGGACGTGGCGTCGGAATGAGTGATCAGGGTGACCGGGTGACGCCCCCGCTCGGGTGGGGGGGCGCTGCCGCGCCACACGTACGGCGCGGCAAGCTCCCGGAAGGTCGACTCTTGAGCGGGGGTGACGACCATCGGCAGATCGCGAATCGCCGGCACGCCGTAGCCCGACTCGCGCGTGAACGCCGCGTATTCTTCAACCGTAACCGGGTGGATCGACGCGTAGAACGCGTCCACGTGGACCGGATGCAGGGGCCGTTCGTCGTCGGCGCCCTCGTCCGATCCCATGGCGAACTCGCCTGCGGGGACGCGAACGAAGCGCGGGATAGGGTCGTCGCGCATCCGTGAGCCGTAGAAAGTATAAACTGCCGGGCATGAAGCTCGAACAATTCGCGATGGAACGGATGCAGTCCACTTTCGAGAACCTGGTTGAATACAACCTGTCTGAAAGTGGCGTTCGTCCGCTGACTGCCCGAGAGCTGATTGAGGATACCGCCGGGCTGGAGGGCCTGCTCGACCAGCCCCTGGTCTACTCCCAGTCCAACGGCACCATCGAACTGCGGACGGCCATTGCCGCCCTCTACCCTGGCGCCGGTATCGACCACGTCGAGGTGACCAACGGCGGGTCCGAGGCCAATTTCATCACCACGTTCCGGCTGATTGAACCGGGGGACGAAGTGGTGATGCTGGTGCCCAACTACATGCAGACGTGGGGCCTGGCGCGCGCCTTCGGCGCCACGATCCGTGACTGGCGGCTGCTGGAAGACCGCGGCGCGGGCCGCTGGCGCGTTGACCTGGATGCGCTCGAAGGCCTGGTCAACGCCAAGACCCGGATGATCGTCATCTGCAACCCGAACAACCCGACCGGGGCTCGCCTCACGGCCTCGGATTTGGATGGCATCGCACGCATTGCCGATCGTCATGGCGCGTGGATCCTGTCGGACGAGGTCTACCGCGGCGCCGAAATCGACGGCGATGAAACAGCGTCGATGTGGGGCCGATCGGATCGCGCGATCATCACCAGCGGCCTGTCGAAGGCCTACGGGCTGCCGGGCCTACGCATTGGCTGGATTGTCGCACCGCCGCCGCTCGTCGCCGCCTTCTGGTCGTACCACGACTACGTGACCATTGCCCCGGGTGCGCTGAACGATCGCCTGGCGCGGGTGGCGCTGGCGCCCGCGCGCCGCACGCGGCTGTTTGAGCGGACGCGCAGCATTCTGCGCACCAACCTGCCATTGATCGAGGCGTGGCTCCGTGACGCAGGCGGCTTCGAGTGGATCAAGCCGGAGGCCGGTGCGATCGTCTACGTGCGCTACGGGCACGACATCAACTCGACGGCATTGGCCAACCGGGTGCGTGAAGAGAAGAGCGTGTTGATCGTCCCCGGCGACCATTTCGGCATGGATGGCTACCTGCGGCTGGGCTTCGGGGAGCCGCCCGAGTACAACCGCACGGGCCTCGATCGGCTGCGCGAGGTGCTGGCGTCATTACCCGCCGGCTCGACCTCGCCGCGCGCGCCCTCGTTCGCATGAGCCAGCCCGAGATTGCGCTTGTCCTGGTTGGGTTCGGCAACGTCGCGCGGCGGTTTCTCCGCCTGCTCGACGAAAGCGCCGACCGGCTCGACTTCACCTGGAAAGTGGTCGGCATCGCGACCAAGCACCACGGATCGGTGATCGACGTTGGCGGCATCGATGGCGCGCGCGCGACCGCGTACGTCGAGGGACGCCAGTCGCTCGACCGGCTCGACCCGTCGCCGCGCGAACGCAGCGGCATCGACGTCATTCGCCAGGTCGCCGACGCCATGGCCGACGAGGCGGCCGAAGGCCGGTTGGTGTGCATCGAGACAACGGTGCTCGACATCGATCGCGGGGAGCCCGCCGTGTCGCACGTGCGGGCCGCACTTGAAGGCCAAGCCCACGTGGTGACGGCCAACAAGGGACCGGCAGCGTTCGCGTACCACGAGCTCGAAGCACTCGCGGAATCGGTGGACCGCATCTTCTTCTTCGAGGGTGCGGTCATGGACGGCGTACCGGTCTTCAACCTGGTGCGCGAGACCATGCCGGCGATTGCGATCGACGGCTTCCGCGGCGTCATCAACAGCACCTGCAACTTCATTCTGTCAGAGCTCGAACGCGGCAAGGAGTTTGACCTTGCGGTGGCAGAGATGCAGGCGCTCGGCATTGCCGAAGCGGATCCCTCCCTCGATATCGACGGCTGGGATGCCGCCGCGAAGACAGCGGCGCTGGTGAACGTGCTGATGGGCAGCGCCATGACGCCTCATCACGTCGCGCGCACGGGCATTCGCGACGTCACCGGTCTCGACGTGCGCGATGCGATGTCCCGGAACAGGCGCATCCGGCTGGTCGCGTCAGCGACGCGGCAGGGTGGCAAGGTGCGCGCGCGCGTTGAACCCGAAGTGCTCGACCGCAGCGACCCGCTCGCCAACCTCGAGGACTTGCAGAACGCGCTTTACCTCAACACCGACCTCCTCGGCGAGGTCGGGATCGTCCAACGTTCCGGCGGCCTGACACAAACCGCCTATGCGCTGCTCAGTGATCTGGCGCGCATTTCCCAGCGTCTTCGAGAGATCTAGATGGCAGGTCCGCTCACTGGTTTCACGGTTCTGGATCTGACGCGCGTGTTGTCGGGTCCCTATTGCACGATGGTCCTGGGCGACCTCGGCGCGCGCATCATCAAGGTTGAACAGCCGCGCAAGGGCGACGATACGCGCGCCTGGGGACCGCCGTTTGTGGGGGCCGAAAGCGCCTACTTCCTGAGCATCAACCGCAACAAGGAAAGCGTGACGCTCGACTATAAACCGGCCGCCGGACGTGAGGTGCTCGAGAAGCTGATCGCCCGGGCCGATGTGCTGGTTGAGAACTACCGGCCCGGCACGCTCGAGCGAGTCGGGTTTGGTTGGGAAGCGGTTCACGCGCGCTTTCCGCGCCTGGTCTATGCCTCGATCTCCGGCTACGGTCAAACCGGGCCGCGGCGCGATGAAGCGGGCTACGACGCCGTCATGCAAGCCGAGGGTGGCTTGATGAGCGTGACCGGCGATGCCGATCGCCCCGGTTATCGACTGGGGGTCGCCATCACCGACATGGTGGCGGGCCTGTACTGCGCACAAGGAATCACGGCGGCGTTGCTGGCGCGCGAGCGCTCTGGCGAAGGCCAGCGGGTGGACATCGGCATGCTCGACACCACCGCTGCCCTGCTCACCTACCAGGCCGCGAACTGGTTCACGACCGGCAAGACGCCGCAACGGCAGGGCAATCGGCACGCCACCATCGCGCCGTACGAAACGTTCACGACCGCCGATGGTGAAATCGTGATCGCGGTTGGCAACGATGAGATCTGGAAACGGTTCTGCCCGGCCGCCGGCCTGCCCGAGCTCGCGGACGACCCACGGTTCGCGACCAACAAGGACCGCATGGAGAATTACCACGACATGCGCCCACCGATCGACCGCGTCTTCCGCACGGCAACCAATGCCGAGTGGATCGACCGGCTAAACGCCGCCGGCGTGGCGAACGGCGAAGTGCGTGACATTGGCCAGATGCTGAATGACCCGCAACTGGCGGCACGCGAGATGGTGCAGACGCTGATGCACCCCACCATCGGCGCCACCCGCGTGATCGGCGCGCCGATCAAGCTCTCGGCGACTCCTGCCAGCCTGCGGACGGCGCCTCCCGTGCTCGGGCAGCATACGGACACTGTGCTGGGCGAACTCGGCTACTCGGCTGCCGACATCACGGGCCTTCGCGACACGCGCGTCATCTGATGCGGGTGAGGCTTTGCGGCGTGACGGCCCGAAGGCAGTAAGATCGGGGCTAATGGCTGATGTTGCTGTCGTCCGGAAGCGTGTGAAGACTGCGATCGAGCAGGCCCGAAGGGACCAGGCGGAACGCCGCGGCCGGGTCGCGGAAGCGACCAAAGCCTACGAGACCTTCCTGGAAGGCGCGGCCATTCCGGTCTTCAAGATGTTCGCCAACATCCTCAAGTCCGAGGGCTTGCACTTCGAGGTGATGACGCCCGCCGGCGGCGTGCGCTTGCAGTCGGAGCGCCAGCGTGACGACAGCATCGAGATGGAACTCGATACGACGGCCGATCCACCACAGCCTCTGGTCACCATCACCCGCGTCCGCGGCAGCCGCATCGTCCAGTCGGATCGCTCGATCAAGGGCAGCAACCTGCTGGTACAGCTGACCGAAGACGATGTGATCGAGATGCTGCTGGAAGAACTGCGCCCATGGCTATACTGATCTCATGCTCAATACCAACACCGCCCTGTCGGTCGATCGTTTGCGATCTGCGTGGGGTGAGTTCGCCAACGCCTGTCGAGAGCTCTGGAGCGGTTACCTGAGCGCCCCTCACGCCTGTTGAGGGATGGATCCAGTGGCCTGGGAGCAGGACACATGGGCGCGGCTCGAACGCGAGCGCGCTGAAGAGATCGCAGCCACGGCCAAGCGGAGCGATTGAGGGGTGGCCTGACGACGGTCGCGCTGCTGTGCGCGATTGCCGGCGCGTTGATGTCGAGTGGGCGGCGTGCGCCGGCCCGGAGAGACTGATGGCCTTCATCCCTTACGTAGCCCCCGAAACACTGGCGCCCGAGGACCGGGTGGCGGACCCCGACAACATCATCCAGATCCACGCCGTTCATCCCGCCGTGATGCGCCAGCATTACGAGCTGTACAAGCAGTTGATGCATCGTGCGGGTCCGCTGTCGCGCCGGGAACGCGAACTGCTCGGCGTTCGCGTCTCGGCCTTGAACCACTGCCACTATTGACTGCACCATCACGGGGCGGGACTCCGTGCCATTCTCACGAAAGACGGCGTCAGCAGCGACGACCAGGAGGCGCTGCTGGCGGGCCTGCAATCGGCGACCGGCACTGCACCGCAGTTGAGCGTCAGCGAGCAGGCGCTGCTCGCCTATGCCGATGTCCTCACGCGCACTCCGCAGGCCGTGACCTTCGCTCACATCGACGCCTTGCGCGCGGTCGGATACACCGACCGCGCCATTCATGACGCCTGCGCCATCATCGGCTACTTTGCGTTCGTGAACCGCATCGCCGATGGCCTCGGCGTCGGCCTCGAGCAGTAGCTCGCGGGCCTCCGGGTGATCGATCTGACGCGATCACCACCACCGTCGGGTCCAGATGACCGACGCACCCAGCTGATGATCGATCCGCATCTTCCCGAACCTGCGGATCGCGGCATGAGCTACGCGCACGGTCAGTTCCGGATCGACGCGGTAGCCAAGCGTCGAGTCGACGGACAGGTAGCGGCGCTCGGCGGCGACGACACTCGCCATTAATTCGGGGTCGTCTGGCGAGCGAACAAACGATCGTGACCACCCCGTCCACGTCAGCCAAGGAGCAGGGCCGCCGCGCACTTCAACCGCGACCAGGCCGGCCCGCCGCCGGGTCATGGCACCGACGCGGTGGCGACGCCGACAACCCGGCGCGACTGGCGGTCCTGCAGGAAGGCAACGATGCGGGCACTACCGAGATCGGCGAACCCGGTCAACGCGAGCGTCCGTCTGAACTCACCGCCACTGCGGCCCGGCAACAGGCTGCCGATCGGGCCGAGGACCCGCGCCACCGCGTCGTGATGCAGGTGTTTGCGTGCGTTTTCACCACGAGTGACGGCTGTCTCCAAGCCGTCCTCCACAAGCGCCACGACCACCTCGAGCGTCGCGCCATGTGCCACTGTCGGCGGCAGGTCGGCGACGATCACACTGACCTCCAGCTTGCCGGGCTCGACACGTTGCGACGAGACTGACAACCTGGCCCTCGGCGCCTTCGCCGCCTGCGCCAGGGCCCGACGAACGGCGGCGGCATCGTTGCCGACGACGCCGGCGCTGCCATCGATCACCAGCTGCGGGGTGAAGATCTGGCCGTCACCGAACGCGCGGGCATACTCGCTCTGGCGGTCGCTGAACTGCGATGACGCAAACGGATCGCGCCACCCCAGGCGGTTCCAATAGTCGACGTGCTCGCTGATGGCGATCACTTCGACGCCGGCGACGGGCTGCTCGCGAAGCAGTTGCCGAAGCAGGTCATCCGCTGGTGGACAGCTCGAGCACCCTTCCGATGTGAACAGCTCGGCCAGCACCGCCACCCTGGGCGCCTCGCGCCGCGCTCCGGCCTCACGGCTGGTAATCGCCGAAACGGCGGTCGCGCCAGCGAACGCCACCGACATCGCCAAGATCGCGTTGAACGCTTTCATCGTTGCCTCTCAAATGTCCGCACGAGGTCGTTGCCGGGCCCCTGCTCCCGCAAGTGGCAGCTGGTGCAGGCGCTGCCGCGGTTTGAGAGGGAAAAGGTGACCGAACCGGTCGGGCCGTACTCGGCCCACAGCCAGCCGTTTCCCGCCAGGGAGTTGGCGCTGTCTTTCACCATCACGGCATATAGAGTCGGCGACGCGGTGGCCGTCGGTTTGATCTCCTTGAACACGATCGATCCATCCGGGAACCGCCCGCCCGACGGCAGGCGCCCGTTCTGAAGGGCGCCGGCCGCGGTGGCGTTCAAGCTGACACGAATCACCGGGCGATGGGCTTCGGAGCCATTCAGCCGCCCGGTCGTAAACTCGTCGGCATTGGGGAACACCGTGTACCGCCCGAAGGCGTCGGTCTGCGTCACGAGCGCGAACAGGGCCGCATCGGTTCGAATGGCGGTCGGCGACGACGGGGCCGTCATCGACGAAGGGGCCGTCGGCGTACCGCTGGCCGCGTTGCCCGCACCACCGCAAGACAAACCGGCCGCGATCGACACGGCAAGCACCGACAGGGCCACCAGGGACCGGCCACCGGCGCACGGAGACATCAACAAGAACCTCATCGTAAGGTTCTACGGACCAGGGGCTAATGCGGTTACAGTCGTCCGGGTGTAACCGCATCGGTCTGCGTTCCGTAGGAGTCCAATGAGGGGAATGACCCCAGCGCAGGAACATGAGCTGACGCTCCTGATGGTGGCGAGCCAGCAAGGAGATTGCGCTGCTTACGACGCGCTGTTGCGCGGGCTGCAGGCGGTCGTGTCGCTCTACGTTCGCCGGCGGGTCGGCTCGGTGCCTTGGGCAGAAGATGTGGTGCAGGACGTGTTGTTCTCGATTCATCGCGCGCGGCATACCTGGAACCCTGCCCGCCCATTTGCGCCCTGGTTCTACGCGGTGATGCAGAGCCGCCTCGTTGACGCCATTCGGGTGCACAAGCGGATCGGCGCGTGGGAGGAACCGATGGATGTCGTTCCCCCGGTGGTGTGGTCGCAGTCGCCAGAAGCCGACACGATCGCGCAGGCCGACCTCGCACAAGCGATGCGGCAGTTGGCACCCGCACAGCGCCTGGTGATCGAACGCCTCAAGCTGGCGGAGTTAACGGTGAAGCAAGTGGCCAAGGAAACCGGATTGAGCGAGTCGAACGTGAAGGTGATCGCGCATCGCGGCTACGCGGCGCTGAAACGCCTGCTGGCAGGAGCCGGGTATGACAACTGACGAAGTCGTCTCTACATTGATCCGCGATCTCAAGCCCGTCTCGCCACTGCCCGCGCCGAATGTTCGCGCCTGGACATGGGGAGCGATTGTCGCCGTCGCCGGCGGCGCGGCAGCCGCAGTGTTCGGCCTGCGACCGGACTTGGCTCACGCCGCCACCACCCTCAATTTCCAGGCGCACACCACTTCGCTGGTGTTGACGACCGCCTTCGCAGGCGGTGCGGCGTTGCTGCTGGCCATTCCGGGAGAACGGCTCTCGCGCGCGCGTCAGTTTTTCCCGATGGCGGCCGCTGGCTGCTGGCTCGCGTGGCTGCTGGCGGAACTCGCGGCCGCCGTCGGTCGCTCGCCCGCGGAGTGGACGATCGACTTCGGCTGGGGATGCGTCGCCAAGGCGATGACGATCGCGGCGGTGCCGGGCGTGGCGTTGTTGCTGATGATGAGACGTGGCGCATCGGTCGAGGTCCGTCGCGCCCTGACGTTCGCGGCGCTGGCGTCGGCCGGCGTCGGCGCGCTCGGTGTGGAGATCACGTGTCCCAATACCGATGCCATGCATCTGCTGATCTGGCACGCTGGACCGATGGTGGCCCTGCCCGTGGTGGCCGCGGTCGCGGGCGCTCCGCTGTTCGTGTTGTGGATGCGCCGGCGCGAAGCGGCGAGGCCGTGAACCGCAGCATTCGTCGCGGCCTGTGCGCGGTACTCGTCGTTGGCGCGGCCGTCACGGCGACCATGCAGGACCGCTCCTCGGCCCCGCCCCTCGACCTGTTCTTCGCCGCGATGTCACCCGACGACCACGTGGCCCGCCCGGCCCTCGACACCCTTGCCAAGCAGTGGCGCGATTCGTACACGCCGATGATTATCGACATGGCCCGGCTGCTGCGCCCGGCGCCCCGTCCCGTCGCTCAAGTTGCGGGCCGCGGCGCAGGTGCAGATTTCGCCGGCGCGCCGCTTTCCCCGGATGAGGGCGGTGAGCCAGAGACCAGGGGACTTGACTCGGAACTGGCGAGCCTCGATCTCGGCCGGGTGTCGAAGGAGTCGTTGATCCGCGCGCGCCTGATCTCCTTTCTTGAGAAGCAAACCGGCAAGCGCTTCGACCTGTATCTGCGTGGCTGGCGCGAGTGGATGTGGCGCCTGCCGTACGAGCCGCATCCCGACTACGCACGGTTCAAGGGCATGGTCTACGGCGGCGGCGTCGACATCCGCATGCAGCGCTTCTTCCCCGCCGGCGCCAGGTCCCTGATCCGTCTCGACGAGATCGACTGGGGCGGCGTGGTCGTCAACGGGATTCCGCCGCTGTATTACCCCAAAGTACTGAAGGCCGCCGAGGCCCGCTACCTCCAAGACGGCAACATCGTGTTTGGCATCGTCGTCAACGGCGAAGCGCGGGCGTACCCCAAACGCGTGTTGGCGTGGCACGAAATGGCGATCGACACCGTCGGCGGTGTCGAACTCACGGTGGTCTATTGCACGCTATGCGGCACCGTGATTCCCTATGACAGCGTCGTCGGCGGGCGCCGCCGTGGCTTCGGCACGAGCGGTCTGCTCTACCGGTCCAACAAGCTGATGTTCGATGAAGAGACCATGAGCCTGTGGTCCACGCTCGAGGGCAAGCCGGTGGTGGGTGCGCTGGTCGAGAGCGGGTTGCAGATGACATCGCATGCCGCGGTGACGACGACCTGGCGTGAATGGCGGACTGAGCACCCGGACACCACGGTGCTATCGCTGGACACGGGGCACAAGCGCGACTACGGCGAAGGCGTCGCCTATCGTGACTATTTCTCGAAGGACGATCTGTACTTCGAAGTGTCGAAGACCGATCGACGCCTGAAGAACAAGGCCGAAGTACTCGTGATGCAGGTCAGACCGGCGATCGGTGGCGAGGCGACGCCGGTAGCGATCGTCGCGGAGTTCCTCAAGAAGACGCCGGTCTTCCACTTCGAGGTGGCGGGACGGCGCTTGCTGGCAGTGACGTCGCGACAAGGCGCGAACCGAGTGTACGCCCTCGGCCAGGAACCCGTGACCTTTGCATCCCAGGCGGCGATGGGCCAACTGACGGATACCAATGGCCGCAAGTGGACCATCGGTGAAGACCACTTGGCGCAGGTCGACGGCGCCGCCCGGCTGCCCCGTTTCGTGGCGCAGCGGGCGTTCTGGTTCGGCTGGTATGCGCAGTATCCGGAAACCATGTTGTTGGGACAGACCCGCTAGCAGCGTGTATCCTTGGCATTTCTGGAGCATCGAAGGCACATGACGATCCGACCCTTCCTCGCAGCGGCGCTGGCGGCCACCGCCGTTACCTTGGCGGCTGCTCAAGCGCCGTCGGTCGTCGACACTTCGAAACTGGGACCCCAGCTCGGGGCCACCGTGCCGTCGTTTTCTGGAGTCGACCAGTTCGGCAAGTCGCACACCCTCGCCTCATCCATGGGGCCCAAGGGCGCGATGCTGGTGTTCTTCCGTTCTGCCGATTGGTGACCGTACTGCAAAACGCAGCTCGTGGAGCTGCAAAGCCGCTACGCCGACATCACCAAGCAAGGCCTTGGCCTGATCGCGATCAGCTATGACAGCCCCGAAACGCTCAAGAAGTTCGCGGCGTCACGGTCAATTACCTTCCCGCTGATCGCCGACGCCGGGTCGACGGTCATCAAGGAGTATGGACTGCTCAATCAGGGCGTCGACCCGAAGTCGACCACCTATGGCATTCCCCATCCCGGCACGTTTATTCTCGATCGCAAGGGAGTGGTAGTGTCGCGGTTCTTCGAGGACGCGTATCAGGAGCGCTACACGGCGGCGACCATTCTCAAGACCCTCGGTGCCGCAGTTGGCGGCGGCGGCGTGCCGGCGTCGACCCCGCACCTGACGGTGACGGCCTCGATCAGTGACACGACGGCCGCACCGGGCAAGCGAATGTCGATCAGCCTGGCGGTGACGCCACGGCGCGGCATGCATCTCTATGCTCCCGGCAAGCACACCTACCGGGTGGTGCAGTTGACCCTGGATCCTCAGCCGTGGCTGCGGACGCACCCAACCACATATCCTGCATCGGAGATCTACCACTTCAAGCCGCTAGACGAGCGGGTCGAGGTGTACACGAAGCCGTTCCAATTAACTCAGGACGTGACGCTGATGGCGACGCCGGCCGCGCAGAAGCTGTTAGCGGCGATGACCTCAGTCACCATCGCGGGGGCGCTGGAGTACCAGGCCTGCGACGACAAGGTCTGCTACAACCCGTCGCGCGTGCCGATCAGCTTTGAGTTAACGCTGCAGGGATTGGATCGGAGACCACCGGGCGAGCGCTAGCGATCAGGCGAGCCGTTCGACCACGCTGGTGTCGATGCCCTCGCGCTTGAGGCCTGACAGCAGGCGGTCACGATCCGGCGATTTGCGGAACGCTTCGCGCACATCAACCACACCCGCCTGCACCAGCCCGACGATGGCGTCCGCCAGTGGCACCATGCCGTGCTTGCGCCCGCCCTCAAGCGCAACCTGAAGCTGGCCGGGCACGCCGTCGCTGATTACGCGCGCGACTGCCGCCGTCGCCAGCAGCACCTCGCGTGCGGCGACGCGGCCGCCACCGGTTTTTTTCAGCAACACTTGCGAGACGGCGCCGCGGAAGGTTTCCGCGAGCGCGGCTTGGACGCTGGCGCGCGCGTCGGCCGGCGCGAGCTCGACGAATCGCTCAACCGCCTCGGTCGTGGAAGGTGCCGTGATCGAGACGAAGACGAGGCCTTCGGACGCCGCGTGCAGCAGCAGTGGGACCATTTGCGCCGAGGCCAGGTCGTCGACCACCAGCACGTCGGGATCCTCGCGCAAGGCCGCGCGCGCAGCACTCAGCGCCTCGTCGGCGCCACCGCGAATTTCGCGCTGGCTGACAATGGCGGTCCGGTTGTCGTGAACCAGTCGAATCTGCCGCTCGAGCGTCACCACATATTCAGCGCGCTGGCGATTAACCAGGTCGACGAGCGCCGAGACGAGGGTCGACTTGCCCGTACCGGGCGCACCGGCAACCAGCACGAGCCCTTGCGGTTCGGTCGCCAGCGCCTGGACTTCGCGCGACAGCCCCAACTGTTCGGCAGTGGCCGCGCGGGTCGCGATCATGTGGATGACCACGCCCGGACCGCGATGGTCCGTGAACGTGATGCAGCGGACCCGGCCCAGGTCGGCAAACTCGGTAATCCACTCGGTGGATTCGCCGCGACCGACGGCTTCCTGTTCCGCCTGGGGCACGATTTCCATCACCGCAGCATCGACTTCAGCGCGCGTCAACGGCGGCTCGCCGTCGAGGGGACGAATGTCGCCTTCGACGCGAATCGACGGACGACTGTCGCACGTCACGAACAGGGCTGACGCCGTGCGGGCGGCGGCAAGACGCAGCAAGCGCTCGACACCTGAAGCGCGAACGGTCGTCACGCGCGGCGGCACCTCGAGGCGCACCGAGTGGGTCATCTGCAAGACGGCCGCTAGTCCCGGTGCGTCGGGTGCGTCGAGTGCTTGAGGTGCAGCCGGTGCAGCGATCACTCCAGTTGGCACGAACACGTTAGGGGCCTCGAATACTTCTGGTATTTCGTTGAGGACCTTTGGCACCTCAACGACCTCGGAGACCGCGAGTGCCTTGACGGTCTCAAGCGCCACGGGCGGCTCGACGGGAACTTCTGCCACCGGTGCGGGGGCGGCCGGCGCCTGCAGTGGCCGAAGCAGTTCTTGAGTCAACTCGATGCGTGGCTCGACCACCTGCGGCAACTCCGCAACGACCCGCGGTGGCTCATAGGAAACCGGCGCCGGTTCTTCGATCGCCGGCTGCGGAACCTCGGCAACCTCCTGCGGCTCTTCAACCATCGCGACCATTTCCTCAACGACCGGCTGAGGCTCTTCGCTGATCGGCTCTTCGACAACCTGAATCGGTTCTTGCACAACCGGCGTTGGTTCTTCGATCGCCGGCTGCGAAACCTCGGCAACCTCCTGCGGCTCTTCAACCATCGCGACCATTTCCTCAACGACCGGCTGAGGCTCTTCGCTGATCGGCTCTTCGACGATCGGCTCTTCGACGATTGCTTCGTTGACTGGCAATTCGGATACTGCCGCCTCGTCTCCGGCAAGAATCATCTCGGCCGGCAACGCCAGCTCGACGTCTTCAACGACCAACTCTGGCGCGGGTTCGACGACTGTCGGCGGGATGGGCTCGACTACCGTCGGCGGAGGCGGCGCGACCACCGCCTCAGCAGCCGCAGGCGCACTGCGCCGGCGGCGAATCTCAATCCAGATGTCGTCGCCGCCGCGTGCCGCCACCATCGTGAAGGTGTCGGTGTTGTGCGATGGCAGGCGGTGTTCAACGGCGCCGAACTCTTCGAGCGAGTCTTGAGCGGTCGATGGCAACAACTGTTGCAGCATGCCGGTCATCGCATCGAGGTGCAGAATCTGCGTGGAGAGATCGAGTGTCCCGCTGCTCACCACGACGTAGGGACGCTCGCCGACGTGCATCACCAGCGCGTCGCCATCGGCGCGAACCATTGCGGTGAGGAGGGATTCGACTAGGTTCACAAAAACACTCAAGTACTCAAGGTGACTACGATGCCTAATGGGTCTCCAGGGCAGTCGTCCCTAGGGTGCCACAGTGCCAAGGTGCCGAAGTGCATACCACTACACGTCAGTGCACGGTCCGGTGCCGAGATTACTTACTACATCGGCAGCGGACCGAGCCGACGTTAGCCAGACCGCTCGGCCAGGTGCAGGGTCATCAAGCCAAACAGCAGCGGCACCGCACGGACGCTGGTAAAACCACGCGCGGTGAGCAGCGCCGCGACGCCAGCCGCGCCAGGGTAGCGGCGAATCGACTCGGGAATATAGCGATAGGTATCAGGGTCGCGATGCAGAAGCCAGCCAAGAGCCGACCCAACCACGGTGAGGTACGACAGGTATGCCGCGCGAATCGCTGCCGGCTCGGGACGATTGAAATCGAGCGAAAGCAGCCGGCCTTCGGGGCGGAGCACGCGCGCGATCTCGTCGATCGCGGCGGTGAGATCAGGCACGTTTCGCAAGCCGTAGCCGGTGGTAACCAGGTCGAAGGCCTGCGATCGGAACGGCAGGCTGGTCATGTCGCCGGCGAGGAAGCTCACGGCCCCGGATTTCTGCGCGGCGAGTTGCAGCATGCGATGGGTGATGTCCAGGCCGACAACGCGCGCGCCTTGCGCCGCGGCCGCGAACGCGAGGTCGCCGGTGCCGCAGGCCAGATCGAGGGCGCGTTCGCCGCGCTGTACCTGCGCACGAGCGATCAGCGTCCGCTTCCAGCGCGCGTCCTGGCCGTACGACAGCACGGCAGTGATCAAATCGTACCGATCGGCAATGGTCGAGAAGAGCTGCCGCACGTGGCGACGCTTGGCGTCTGGTGTGGAGAAGGCGTCGCGCAGCGGCACGTCCCAGTATCGCTTGGCAGGTTGCCGAAATGGCCAGCAACCTGAGGAACTAGGGGGCCAGCCAGCCGCCAAAGGTTTGCACGAGCAGCCAGCCGTTGAGGGCGGCAATCACGATGCCGACGACCCACGCCACGGCGGTGAGCCACCTGGGGTTGACAAAGACCCCCATCCGTTTCGCATCGCTCGTGAACAGCACCAACGGAATGACGGCGAACGACAACTGAAGACTAAGCACCACCTGGCTGAGCACCAGCAATTGGCCGATGCTGCCTTCGCCGAACCAGACGATGGTAAACAGGGCGGGGATCAGGGCGAGCAGGCGGGTCACCAGGCGGCGCAGCCACGCCGGCAAGCGGATGTGGAGGAAGCCCTCCATCACGATTTGCCCGGCCAGCGTGGCGGTCAGCGTCGAGGCCGTGCCGGACGCGAGCAGCGCCAGCGCGAAGAGGGTGCTCGCACCAGCGATGCCGAGCAGCGGCGACAGCAACAGGTAGGCATCGCGAATGTCGGCGACGTCGTACCGCCCCACGCGATGGAAGGTGGCGGCCGCCACGACCAGAATTGCCGCGTTGACGAAGAAGGCCAACGACAGGGCGACCGACGAATCGATCGTCGCGTACTTAATGGCCTGCCGCTTGTCGGCGTCCGACGACAACCAGGCACGGGTCTGCACGATCGAGGAGTGCAGATATAGATTGTGGGGCATCACGGTGGCACCGAGAATGCCCATGGCGATGTAGAGCATCGAGGGATTCGTGAGAATCTCCGTGGTCGGGACTAGTCCCCCCGCGACACCCGCCCAATCGGGACTCGACATCCAGACCTGGGCGCCAAAGCAGACCGCGATGGTGGCGACCAACGTGATCACAATGGCCTCGGTATAGCGGAAACCCTTGCTCTGCAGCATCAGCAGCAGCAACACGTCGAGCGTGGTCAAGCAGACGCCCGCCGCCATGGGGAGGCCGAACAGCAGGTTGAGCGCCAGCGCGCTGCCGAGGAGTTCCGCCAAGTCGCACGCCACGATTGCGATCTCGCAGAGAACCCACAACACCATCGCGACCGGCCGCGAGTAATAGTCGCGGCACGCCTGCGCCAGATCCCGCCCGGTGGCCACACCCAGCCGGACGCAGAGTGCCTGCAGCAGGATGGCCATCAGGTTTGAGATCAGGATCACGCTGAGGAGCGCGTAGCCGAACTTCGAACCGCCGGCGATGTCGGTGGCCCAGTTCCCCGGGTCCATGTAACCGACCGACACGAGATAGCCAGGGCCGAGGAAAGCGAGAAAACGGCGCCACGACGTTCCGCCAACCGGCACAGCAATGGAACGATAGACCTCTGGGAGCGACGGGACCGTTTGTTCAGCCTCAGGAGTGTTCATACAATTTTGAATAATCAAAATAATAATCTACTATCGACCTAACAATCAACAGCGTAGTGGCCAACCTTTGCTAAGATGTTGCAACAAAGATGCTTCCGTCGAGTACGGTCGAAAACTACCTCAAGGCGATCTATGTCGGCGAGACCCACTTGACGGCAGAGCAGAAGCTCGTGCCGATGGGCCAGCTGGCGGGCGCATTGGGCGTCGCCCCGGGCACCGCGACGACCATGGTCAAGGCGCTCGCCGAGTCAGACCTCGTCTTCTACGAGCCATATAACGGAGTGCGGCTGACCGCGGCCGGCCAGAAACTCGCGGCGCGCGTGCTGCGACGCCACCGCTTGATCGAGTCGTTCCTGGTCCAGGTCGTCGGCATGAAGTGGGACGAGGTTCACGACGATGCGGAGCAGATGGAGCATGTGGTGTCGGACCGGCTGATTGAAAGGATCGACGAAATGCTCGGCCAGCCCGAAGTCGATCCGCACGGTGACCCCATTCCCACCGCCGACGGTCAGCTTCCCCATCGCACGCTCGAGTCGTTATTGACGTGCCCGCTTCACACGCCGGTGACCGTGGCACGGGTGACCGACCAGGATGCCGCGTTCCTCCGCTTCATCGAGAGCCACAACCTGAAGCCTGGCCAGACGATTGAAGTCGAAGCACGCGATGAGGTGTCCGATAGCGTGCGGCTGAAAGGCGCCAACGACGCGCGCATGACCATTGGGGCGCGCGCCGCCTCAAAACTCCTCGTCACCGGATAAGGTCGAGCACCGCGGTCAGCTCTCGCGGGTGATCGACCACCAACCTCGTCACTGGCGGCGCCGCTGCAAACTTCACGGCGCCAAACCCATAGCGCGCAAAGACGAACGGGCACGCGGCGGCAACGGCCGCCTGGGCGTCGGCAGGCGAATCCCCAATCAACACAATCTGATCACCGGGAGAAAGCGCCTGCAGCGCGTTGAGGCCGGCGGGGTCGGGCTTGCGACCATACTCGCCATCACCACCGATGATGCGGGTGAAGAAGCCGCGCAAGCCGAGCGCTTCGAGCAAGCCAATCGCAGGCCCCAAGGGCTTGTTGGTCAGCACCGCCAGCGGGCCTCGTCTGATGGCGCGCGCCAGTTCTTCGGGAATGCCAGGATAGGCGACCGTGTGGTCCATCAGCCGCCGATCGTAGATGCGCAGGAAGCGGTCGAGCGCGCCCGGCGTATCGGCGTCGAGACCCGACTGCGAGAGCGCGCGGCGCACCAGTATCGGCGCACCCTCGCCCACCATGTTGACGACCTGGGCAACTGTCAACGGCGGCGCGCCAAAGCCCTGGACCATCTCGCTCGCTGCCTCCCCCAGGTCGCGCGCGGAATCGATCAGCGTGCCGTCCAGATCAAAGGCTATGATCACGCATTCGATCATAGCCGCATGAATACGCTGGTCCTACTCTCGGGCGGGCTCGATAGTGCGGTACTGGCCGCGCACGAAGCCCAGCGCACGCCGGTGCTGCCGGTCTACGTGAGCGTGGGCCTGGCCTGGGAAGCCGGTGAACTCGCGATGATCGACCGACTGCTGGCCGCACCAGTGTTCGCCGGAAACGTCTTGCCGCTGTCGCGCGTCGACTTCACGATGCGCGACGTCTACCCGCCGACCCACTGGGCAATTCGCGGTGTTCCGCCGGCCTACGACACGCCCGATGAAGAGGTCTTCCTGACCGGACGAAACCTCGTGCTGCTGACCAAAGCTGCGGTCGTGGCAGCCCGCTCCAACACCTACCGCATCGCCCTCGGGCCGCTTGCCGGCAATCCATTTCCAGACGCGCGTCCAGAGTTCTTCGCGGCCATGGCAACCGCGCTCTCGCTCGGCCTGGACCAGTCGATCGAGATCGCCACGCCGTTCCTGGGCTGGGAGAAGCGGCAGGTTATTTTGCGCGGTCTCGAGTTGAGGGTGCCGCTGGAATTTACGTTGTCCTGCTTGAATCCGGCGGGTGCATCGGGTGCAGCAGGCGAGTCAAGTGCTAGACCGCGGCATTGCGGACTGTGCAGCAAGTGCCGCGAACGCCGGGACGGGTTCGCCGAAGCGGGCGTCCACGACCCTAGTGCCTACGCGAACCGATCACCTCGCTAGTCGGGAGTGGCAAGCGCCCGCAGCCCAACCAATACGGTGATCGCCGAACTCGTTGGTCGCCCCTCATTCCGTCGGTGGACGAGAATTTTTTGAGTGAGGTCACGGCTAGGACAAGGCAGCGCGGTTCCATCGAGCAGCTCGACGAGCTCTTCCTTTTGGTCCTCGTCGGCGAGTTCAGTGAGGAAGATCTATCAGGAAGGCGCGCGCTGCCCGATCGATTGGGTTTGAGCAGTCGCGAGAAGAAGGCGGGTAAGTTCCTTTAAGTCAGTGGGTTTCAACAACATGACTCCGCCTAGCTTTTCAATCTCTCTGCGGATCACGATGTCATCGTGGCCCGACACCACGACCAGCGCACCCTCCGGGTTCTGTGATCGAAACAGCAACGCAAGCTGAACGCCATTGAACTCGCCGACGCGAACGTCAGTGAGAAGGGCATCCGGCTGTTCGGTGAGCTGCATTCGCGCCTGCCTGAAGTCGGTGCACGCCACCACCTCGCATTCGGCCAATCTCAGGGCCCTCGCGTAAACCTTGGCAACCGCCACATCGTCTTCCAGCATCAGGACTCGGGTCATGGTGTTGCTGAAGAATTAAGCAAAACGTGAGCCGTAACCCATAAGAGAGTTTTGACGCACGGAGGGCGCTAAGTCGCCCCGGAGGCAGACTTTTAAGCACAAGGTCTGTACAAGTTTCACGTTCCTTTTCATGAACGGCAAATGTTACACACCCGCTGGTATTCAGACCGACACGGCGACACCTCTGCTGAACCTGGTCTCCGCACGTCATTGCGGGAGCGTGACCAAAATCGACCGGCCGCGCGTGGCACCCTCGGCGAGGCCTAGCGGCATCAACACCGGCGGCGCTTCTGCGCGCTGCTGCTCGCGCTCCAGCCAGTCGGCCAGGCGGGCGAACGGATCGAACCCAAGCACGCGCACAGCATCAGCGACGAAGTTCGATAACGCGTTGATGTCGTAGTAATACCGCTGGCCATCACGGTCATCGACGATGTACTCGACGCCGCCGATCTCGATGCCCGCCGCGGCAGTGATTTGCTCGACATCGGCAATGACTTCCTTCGGCGGCGTGAACGCTTCCACCCGCAAGCTGTTTTTCGGCGCATCGGCCGGGCATGCGCCGCGGTCGAGCGCGACGCCGTCGCTGGTGTGGCAAATATCGGCCGGGCAGAGGTTGAACGTCTCGCCCGTGGTGTGAACGTTGATGGCGTACAGGAAGCGGCCGTCCAGTACTTCGACGCGCGTGATGTGGCCACCGCGGGCGGGAATGTATTCCTGCACCAGCGCGGTCTGATCGAGCCCTAACTCCAGACGGCCTTCCGACGCCGCGCGCTCGAGGTCCTGCGGCGAGTCAAACCGAATGATGCCGGCGCCACTGCCGCCGATGTTGGCCTTGACCACGACCGGAAACCGCAGGCCCTCAGCAGCCGCAGGCGCCTGGCTGCCGTGGTTGATCACCCGTGCGGCCGGGTAGGGCAATCCGAGCGATCGCAGCAGCGTCAACTGCTGCGCCTTCGAGGTTTCGACTCTGAACGCCTGGGTACCATTGATCACGCGCACCCCCAACTGCTCCAGGTGTGCGAGGTAGTTCTGCGTGTAGAGAATGGAGTGCGCGTGTCCGCGCAGGTAGGCCGATGGGCTCATGCGATTGAGCACCACCGAGTACGCCGCCTCGTCGCTGCCATCGGCGTCGTAGTGGTGGCGGCGGGCATCGATGCGCTCGTAGCGCGTTCCGCGCCGGTCAAGTTCGTTGAATAACGGACGGAACCAGTCCTGATGTTCATGATAAATGCCGATGGGTCGCAGCGCCATTCGATACCTCCTGCCAAGTTGTAAGGTGCGGGAGGGATTCGAACCCTCGAATAGCGGCTTTGCAGGCCGCCGCGTTTGCCACTTCGCCACCGCACCGTGACTGAACCGATTGCGCCGGCCGGGCGGTCTGCAAACGCAAAACGGCCCGGAAAGCGCGTTGCCTTCCGGGCCGTTCTGGACTCAGGTTCGTGGACGTGAAGACTAGGAAATCACGCTCATGTGTACAGACCGCGGCGCGGAAGCTGAAGCTCCACGACAACAACACGCGCGGGTCAACATGACGATCACGATGGCTTGATGCTCACACGCCGCTTGTTCTGATGTCAAGCGGGAGTCAACGATCGATGCGGATGGTGCCGTCGCCGGTCCGAACCCGAAGGGTCTTGCCGCCATCGCCCATCTTGGTGCGCATGACACGCCGGCGCTCGCGGCGCTGGTCGCCATCCTCGTTCTCGCGGCGCTCTGCGTTGTCGTCCACCAACGGATGCGATGACCGCACCGTGCCGTCGCTGGTCTCGGCGTCCAGCTCGGTATTGAAAACCGACGGCAGCGTCACGGTGACACTGCCATCGCCGGTCGTGAGGTCCCAGTTCTCGGTCATCACGGTGTCGGCATCGATTTGTGCGCGCACCGATCCATCACCGGTCTTGATATGCAGGATCGACGGCTTCCCCTCAAACCCAATGCTGCCATCGTCGGTTTCCAGGTCGAGTTTGCCGGTGACCTTGTCGAAGCGGATGGAGCCGTCTCCAGACCGCACCTGGATGTCGCCCGAGAGCCGCGTCGCAGTCACACTGCCATCCGCGGTGTTCAGCACGATCTTGCCGTCAATCGCCTCGGCCCGAATCGAACCGTCGCCGCTACGAGCCACGATGTTGGTGGAGCGCGGCACCACGATGCGCAAGCGCGCGGTCGGTGAAATGTGCACGCCGATGGTCACGCCGCCAAAGTCCGTGCGCGACGGTCCGGTAACCTTCAACACGATCTTGTCGCCCTGCTGGGTCGCCTCGACCTTGATCTGATCGATCAGCGATTGCTCCATGGCGCGCTTTTCGATCTCGACCTCGACCTCGGGCTTGTCCCATGAGTGGATTTCGATGGCGCCGTCAAAGGTGTCGACATCGATCTCGGGCACGCCGGCGACCTTGAATGACTTGGTCTCCCGGGCTGAGAGCCCTTCGGTGTTGAGGTTGACTTCGCAACCCGCCAGCAACGTCGACGCGATAAGAAACGCGCCCGCAACGGGCAGTGAGCGATGGGTCGTGAACCTCATGAGCACCTCAGGCACATAGACGGACAGGTTGCCGTCAGTGTTCCCAGGCGGCGAGACCGCCCAGGTAGGTCTGCCGAACCGCGAGGGCCGGGCCCAAGACGACGAGGTCGGCGGTCATTCCAGCGGCAATCGAGCCGACCTCAGACAGTCCCAGCTCGAACGCGGGCGTGGTCGAACACAGTTGCACGGCGTCGGTGAGCGGCAGGCTCATCCGCTCGACCAGGTTTCTGAACGCCGCATCCATGGTCAGAATACTGCCAGCGAGCGTGCCGTCCTCGAGCTCGGCCGTTCGCTCCGTGACGATTATGGCCTGGTCACCAAGGCGCGTCCGTGCGCCAACTGGCAGTCCGGAACCAGCGGTGCCGTCGGTAATCGCCATCATCCTGCGCGCCCCCTTCAGGCGGATTGCGAGCGCGACGAGCGCGGGATGCACATGGAAACCGTCGCAGATGATTTCCGCCGCGACCTGATCGGATTCGAGCACCGCACCGACCACGCCGGGCGAACGGGACGTGCTCGACGACATGCGGTTGAACAGGTGCGTCGCGTGGCGGACTCCCGCATCAATCGCCGCTCGCGCTTCATCGTAGGAGGCTCCCGTGTGGCCGATTGACACGCGGTGCCCGGCGGCGACAAGGGCGCGAACCAGGTCGAGGCCGCCGGGTAGCTCGGGCGCCAGCGTAATGATGCCGGCGGCCGCGCGATGCGCTGCGATCACCCGAAGAATTTCCGCGCCACCAAACCCGTCGAACGTTTCACTGCGCGCCGGTGACTGCAGTGGTGGCAGCCTGAGGCACCGCCGGGGCTGCGCACCATTCCACTCGGGGTTGATGAAATTGCTCTCGAGATGCGCCGGCAACACACGAGCCGACCGCGGCGCTCGCGATGACCTCGCAGCGGTGACCGACGCCAGCAGGACCGCAAGCGTCGCCGGCTCGCACGCGACCGAGGTCGGACAAAAGGCGGTGACCCCGAACTTCGGCAGCCGGCGCGCGACGTCAGCCACGGCGCCACCGCCGTCGAGCACGTCGATGCCCTCGACACCGTGGACGTGGACGTCGATGAAGCCGGGAACGATCGTGTGTCCGGAATAGTCGATGCGGGCCGCTCCGGCCGGTCCGTCAATGACGCGGGGCTCGACCGCCTCGATCCGGCCGTCGTGAATAATCAGGGTGCCGCGCTCGACGACACGATCCGGCAGGACCAGGTCGGCGCCGGCGAGCACCATCATGCCGGGGGACGCGCGGCCGCGCGCGCGGCGCCAATGGCGACAGCGTCGGCGCCGAGCGTCGACAGGACAATACGCACGCGCTCGCTCTGTGCCGGCCGCAGCCGGCGGCTGCATTCCATGCGAATCGGCTCGAGCATCAAGTCGCCTGACGAGGCGAGCGTGCCACCCAGCACGACGACTTCGGGGTCCAGCATGGTCGCCAGGTTGGCGACCGCCATGCCGAGATACTTCGCCGTGTCGCGCACCACAGAAATGCACACGCCATCACCGGCGCGCGCGCCCTGGAACACATCGTCCGCGGTGATGCGCGTGAGGTCGCCGCCCAGGTTGTCGGCCACCGCGGATCGATCGCCAGACTTGATGCGCCAGACCATGCGGCGGACGAGGCCGGCAGCGCCGACTTCAGCCTGGAGGCTGCCGTATCGCCGGTAATCTTCGCGCTCCACCGGGTTGAGGGCGAGCCAGCCGACCGAGCCGGCCAGGCCGTGCGCGCCGAACCACGGCTCGCCGTTAATGAGGACGCCGGCGGTGACGTGTTCGCCGATAGCGCAAGTGATCACCTGCTTCAGACCGCGAGCGGCGCCGCACCACTGCTCGGCGATCGCCGCGGCCGTACCGGCGGCAATTGGAATGGCTTCGCGCTCGCCGGGCGCCACCTCGGACAACGTGGCGGCAATCTCCGCCGGGATTGGATCACCGGCTTGCGGCAGCGCCACCGCGAGTGCCGAGACTTTCGAGCCGGCACCAGCAATGGCGCGCCGCGCGGCGTCGCGCACGGCGTTGGCGAGGTTGGCCGGCGCCAGCGGCACCTGTCCGCGCGACAGCACCTGCCCGCCGTCGTTGACGACGACCAGGCGCGCAACCAGGTCGGAGAGATCGAGGCCGAGCGTCAGTTCAGGCATGGTCGGGTTGCCAATCAGAGTGCGCGTGCAGCTTGCGTCCGTCAAGCGGCAACGCGCCACCGTTGAAAAGTCGTTCGTCGATGCGCGTCAGCAGCGCCGCGAGTCCGTGCTCGTCAGGGGCGGCCATCACCAGCACGCCTGCGCCGAGCGCGGGCGGAAACCGCCGGTCATCCAGGTAGTCGCGATCGAGCGTGATCAGCGTGCGGCGCAGCTGGCGGGCCAGTCGGTAATGCTCGGCATCACGGGCGCGGCGCAGGTCGGGCTGCTCCATTACGAACAGTACGTCCCAGTGCAACTGTTCGCGCATGAATCGCACGAGGCCCGACGGGACGTTGGCATCGGCATACACGCGCGGGCGTTCGGCCACCGTCTCGGCCACCGGCCCCAGTTCTGACCACAGCGGACTCATTCGCTATTCGCTATTCGCCATGGCCGTTGCCTACTTCTTGCGTTTCGTGATCTGCTTGCGTGCCTCGCGCTCGAGCTGGTTGACGAGTTCCGCGCGCTTGCTGAGCAGCGACTTGCGCTGGCGCCGGCCGTTCTTGTGGCCGACGGCATACTCACAGAACAATGGGAAGGCGATCGTCGAGTCGGCGTAGACCACGGCGGTATCGGGCAGCACGCTGGGATTAACCTTGCCCCAGCTCACCGCTTCGGCAGGCGTCGCCCCGGACAGCCCCCCCCACACCACCGAGTCGGTCGTGATCTGGATGAAGTAGTCGTTGCCGCCCTTGAGAATGCCGTAGACCTCCCACAACGTGGGCTGGCCCTGGAGGTAAAAATTCTTGGGTGAGCCGCCGCCGAGGATCACGCAGCCGTTCTTCTCGGCCGCGCGGATGATCGCGCACACCTCGTTGACGTCCTTGTTGGGATCCACCTGCAGCGTGCTGCGGTTGATCAACTCGTGATACGCGACGTTCATGCCGATCGAGCTGTCACCCGGCGACGACGTGTAAATCGGCACGCCGTACTTAGCCGCCGACGCCACCACCGAGTACTTGGCGCAGCCGGGCCGAACCTTCAGCAGGTGTTTGCCGAGCGCTTCATGCATCTGGGCCGACGACATGGGCCCCTCGAGGCCGCTCGAGACCAGGAAGTCACGGATGAAGCTGTCGGTATCGAGTAGCACCTGGGCCGGGAACAGCACGTCGTAGATGCGGATCACGCCTTCCTCGTAGAGCACGCGGTCGTCCACGAACGGCGAGCCACGCCGCAGCGTGAAATTCAGCGCGTAGTGCAGGTCGTGGTAGAGGTTGGCACCGGTGCTGATGATGAAGTCGATCAGGCCGCGCTCCATCAACTCGATGACGCAGCCCCCCAGACCGGCTGGGGTCATGGCGCCGGCGATGGTCAGGGCGATCGTGGTGTTGTTTTGCTTGGCGAGCATCTTGTCGCCATAGATCCGGCATGCCTCGCCCAGCCGCGCCGCGTTGAATGCCTGGAAGCCCTCGTCGATGAGCGTGCGAATCGCCGCGCTACCCTTCGGGCGGTAGTAGCGAATAGGCTTGCCTTTAAGAAACGATTTCGGACCTTTGGGAGCGCCAGGGGAACGGTATGGCATTGCCCTTAGCGTATGCCAAAACTTCGAGGCTGGCCGACCCGTTTCACGCACCGCTGCGGGCTTTGGAGTAGCATCTGACTGTGAATGAGGGTGTCTGGATCCCAATGGCCGGCGTGCTGGCCGCCGTCGTGGTCGCCCTGGTCCTGTTCTTCTGGTTCAAGGGACGGCCGTTCGCCGACGGCGAGGTGTTTCGCGCCAGCCGCTGGTCGGGCGGCAACCGGCTGTTCCCGACGCAGGTGTTGATCACGCCCACTGCGGTGGTGCACTACACGCCGGAATTGGTCGGCCGCAAAGAACACTCCATTCACATGGCGCACGTGGCGTCGGTCGGCATTGATACCAACCTTTTCTTCTCGAATGTGCTCATCGAAACGACCGGCGGCACCACCCCGGTCGCGTGCCATGGGCACCGCAAGGCCGACGCCGTCCGCATGAAGCAGCTCATCGAACAGCACCAGACGCACTACTACCGAACCACCGGTTCGGCCACCGCCGAGGTGTCCCATGGATGATCTGACTTTCGCCGCACGCCGGCACAGCTCCGGGAGCCGGGAGCGGAATGAACCGCCCGACCTCGAAACCCGCTTCAAGACACTGGTGCAGTCGCCGCTGCGCGCGGGGATTCTGCGCTTCCTGTCGGCGCGCCCCGACGAGACGTTCGACACCGAATTAATCATGCAGACATTCGGGCGCATGCGGCTCGACGTCGACAACTGCATTCACGAACTCGTTGAATTCGGGGTGGTCCGCAAGCACGCCGGCGACCCGGCCACCTATGGCAGCATGCGGCCCGACGCCGAGCCGGCCGCGAAACTGCTCGACGTATTTCTTGAAGGCCGGGCCTATCTCGGTATCGAGGAAGCATCGCCATCGGTGCAGCGCTTTCGCGAGATGATCGGCCGCGACGAGAAGATGCTCGCCATCTTCGAGTGGATTCGCACCGCCGCCAAGTCCGACATCTCGGTACTAATCCTGGGCCCCACCGGTTCGGGCAAGGAAGTCGTGGCGCGAATGATCCACGAGTTGTCGAGGCGCGGACCCGAGAACTTCCAGGCGGTCAACTGCGCGGCGCTGCCTGACAGCCTGTTCGAGTCGGAACTCTTCGGCTACGAAAAGGGCGCCTTCACCGGCGCGCACGATCGCAAGCCCGGCCGCCTCGAACTCTCCAACGGCGGGACGTTGTTCCTGGATGAGGTCGGCGACATGTCGCTGATGGCTCAGGCTAAGCTGCTGCGCGTACTCGAAGAGCGCCGGTTCGAACGCCTCGGCGGCAACAAGTCAATTCACGTCGACTTCCGATTGATCTCGGCCACCAACCGTCCGCTCGACATGTTCGTGCGCGAGAGCCGCTTCCGCGAGGACCTCTACTACCGCATCAACGCGTTCGCGATTCGGCTGCCGTCGCTGCGCGAGCGCGCGGTGGACATTCCGGTGCTCGGCAACCGCTTCCTGGCCCGCTATTGTGCGGCGAACGGGTTGCCGCTCGACGCCAAGCAGTTTTCTGCTGAAGCGCAGGAACTGCTCGCGTCGTACCACTGGCCCGGCAATATTCGCGAGCTCGAGAGCACGGTGTCGCGCGCGGCGCTGTCCGCGCCGGGACGCTCGATTCGCGCGGCGGACATCGAGTTCCTGCATGGCCATGCGATGCCGCGCGCCGACGAAACGTCGAGTCGCCTGCCGTCGCTGCGTGACTCGGAGCGGGCGCACATCATCCGCGTGCTCGAGGCCACGGAGTGGAACAAGCTCGAAGCCGCAAAGGTGCTCGAGATCAGCCGCGGCACCCTTTACCGCAAGATTGACGAATACGGTCTTGAACCCGCGGCCGGCTCTGGCCGTAAACGGGGCCGGAATTAGACCAGCGACGATTGCTATTACATACAGTCATCTATTGTCATATCAAATGGGGCCGAATCCGCATATTTGCACAGAAAATAACCTCGATTAAGATGCTCTAAACATCAACAAACAAAGCATTTATGTCTCTGCAGACAACCCAGAGTGTGCTAAGGTCGAGGTTTCCTGTTGCCATATGACTTTATAGTCATGTATTCTCCGACAGTCGTGAACAAGTTACGCGCCCCCCAGCGCCCTTTTAATTCGTCTCGAGGCTCGACGTGGTCGGCTGCGGAAGCCACTCGTGTCAAGGCGGTTTGGGGTTCATAAGAAGAAACAGCGCACATGCGCTCCTTACCGCTCTCAGCCCGGATCTACATCGGCGCCATTGTCGCAATCGGCGCCTCGCTGGTGGTGTTGCTCGGCCCAAATGCAACGTTTGCCAGTCCGTTCCTCTTTGCTGTCCTTCTCCTAGCCTCAGCACTCACTTCTGCCTTCAAGGTCAGCCTGCCGCTCGCCAAGAGCGGTTCGACCATGTCGGTGTCGTACGCCGTCGACTTTGCCGCGCTGATGCTGCTCGGTCCCAACGAGACGATGATCGTGGCGGTCATCAGCGCGTGGAGCCAGTGCACCTTCCGGATGAAGGTGAAGAATCCGATCTACCGCACCTTGTTCAGCATGGCGTGCCTCGCCATTACCGTGCAGGCCGCCGGAGTCGCTTACTCCGCGCTGGGCGGCGTGCCCGGCACGCTCGCCCGCGACGTCTCCGGGATCGCCAAGCCGCTGATCGCCGCCGCGACGATGTACTTCATGTTCAACACGTGCCTGATTGCGATTGCCGTGGCACTCGCCACGCGACAGCCGTTTTTCGGCGTATGGAACCAGAACTTCCTGTGGAGTGCGCCCAGTTACTTTGTCGGGGCGGGCGCGGCGGCCTTTGGCACCTGGGCCGTGACCTCGGCGGGCATCTGGCTCTCGATTCTGGTCGCGCCAATCCTCTATCTCACCTATCGCACCTACAAGGTCTACCTTGGGCGCATCGACGATGAGCGCCGCCACGTAGAAGAGATGGCCGACCTGCACCTGGCGACGATCGAGGCGCTGGCACTGGCCATTGACGCCAAAGACCAGACCGCGCAATCGCACATTCGGCGCGTGCAGGTCTACGCTACCGGCCTTGCCCGCGGCCTGGGCATGTCGGACAACGAGATCCAGGGCGTCAAGACGGCCGCGCTCCTCCACGACATCGGCAAGCTCGCGGTGCCCGAGCATATCCTCTCGAAGCCGGGCCCGCTCACGCAGGAAGAGTTCCAGAAAATTCGCGTCCACCCGCAGGTCGGGGCCGAGATCATCAGCGCGGTGCCGTTCCCGTATCCGGTCGCCCCCCTGATCCTGAGCCACCACGAGCGATGGGATGGCAAGGGCTATCCCCAGGGCCTGAAGGCCGAGGAGATTCCGCTCGGCGCGCGCATTCTGTCGGTGGTCGATTACTTCGATGCGCTCACGTCGGATCGGCCCTATCACAAGGCGATGACGCACGACGCCGCGCTCGCCCTCCTGCAGCAGGAAGCCGGCCGTGCCCTCGACCCGGCCGTGGTCGCCATGTTCATCACGATGGAGGCAGAAATGGCGGCGGCGGCAAGCACGATCGACACTGCCACACCGCGGCGGTTGTCCCTCGAATCCACCAACGAGCGCGGGCGTCCGGCCGTGGGGTTCCAGCCGGAATCGCCCAAGAGCAGCACTGTGTTCGAAGACATCGCGCTCGCCCACCGCGAAATCTACGCACTCTACGAGATCGCGCAGACCATGGGCACCAGCCTCGGCGTCTCAGACACGATGGCGCTGATTTCGTCGAAACTCTCGAACCTGGTGCCGTTCTCGTCGTGCGCGCTGTTCCTGTTCGACGAAGAAGCCGACATGTTGCGCTGTCGCTTTGCGACCGGCGTCGAAGCCGACGCGATCGGCACCATGTCGGTACGCGCCGGGCAGGGCCTCACCGGCTGGGTGGCGCGCAACCGCCGGCCGCTCGTCAATGCGCGGCCCAGCGCGGAATTCGAGGCCGCCGGCCTCACCTCGGTCGCCACGACGCTGCAGTCGGCGCTGGTCGCGCCACTGGTGTTCGGCGATCGCTTCATCGGCACGCTCGCGGTCTATACGACCCAGAGCGACTTCTACACCGACGATCATCGCCGCCTGCTGGACCGCGTCAGCGAGCAGGCCTCAGCCGTGATTCACAACTCGATCGTGTTCGAACAGACGCAGGAAGATTCGCTCACCGATCCACTCACCGGCCTGCCGAACACGCGCTTCATGTTCATGCACCTCACGCGCGAGCTCTCGCGCGCGCAGCGGCTCAAGGCCGAAGTGGCGCTACTCGTCATGGACCTCGACAGCTTCAAGGAAATCAACGACAGCCACGGCCACCATGTCGGCGACCGCGCCTTGCGCGAAGTCGCCATGGTGCTGCGCTCGGCCATCCGCCCCTACGACATCTGTGTGCGCTACGCCGGCGACGAATTCATCGTCGTGCTGTCAGGCTGCGGTGCTGAAGAAGCCGACCTCAAGCGACTGGAACTGCAGCGCACGGTCGACGATGTGCTGTTCGAGGCGCGGCCCGGCCGGCGGCTGCCGCTCGCCATCAGCATAGGCGCTGCCATCTATCCGCAGGACGGCGAGAGTTATGAAGCGCTGCTGGCCACGGCCGACAGCCGCATGTATCGCGACAAGGCGCGCCGCAAGCAGCGCGTCCAGGTGCAACCGGCCGCCACGGGCACCGACGGCCTCCCCGCGGTCAACGTGCCGCTGCAGACGACGACCACTGAGATTTCCGAGATCGACATCCAACGGGCGGGCTTCGGAGTACTGTAGAGGCGGTGCCCCCGACCGCATTCACGGTTCGCGAGGTCGTTCACGCAACGCCCCGCACCCGCATCATCAGGCTCGACGCCAGCACCCTGCCGTTCGCATTCACGGCGGGACAGGCTGTCATGGTCGGGCTGCACGACTCTCCCCTTCGCAAGCCGTACTCCATTGCCTCAGCGCCATGGGAGGTCGCCCGCACCGGCGTCATGCAGTTGCTGCTGCAAATCGACGACAGCGGCGCGCTCGATCCGCACCTGGAACTGGCGGCGCCGGGCACCATGCTGGACGTCGAGGGGCCGTTCGGCACGTTCGGCCTGCCGCCCGAGGCGACTGATTACCCGGTGTTGCTGATCGCCGGCGGAACCGGCATTGCACCGCTACGCTCAATGCTGATGGAGCGCCTGTCGAGCGCAACCAAGACCGCGATCAGCATCGTCTACAGTGCGCGATCGCCCGAAGCGTTTGCGTTTCGGCCCGAGCTGGATGCGCTGCAGAATGCAGGGCGCGTGAAGGTGCACTTCACCGTGACGCGCGACGAAGGCGGGCCGTGGCCAGGACGCCGAGGGAGAATCGATCAGGATCTGCTGTGTTCGGCCCTGCCGTCGGCGGATACGTTGTGCTTGATTTGCGGGCCGCCGCAATTGGTGCGCGACACCAAGGCCCTGCTGGTAGGAATTGGGGTGAGGCCCGCCCGGGTCCTGACCGAAGAGTACTAGCTATCTACATCCCGATGATGTGGTACCCGGCGTCGACCATGATCACTTCGCCGGTGATGCCGCGGCCAGCGTTGCTTAACAGGAATGCGGCCGTGTCGCCCACTTCCGAGGTCTCGATCGCGCGCCGCAACGGCGCCTTCTCGCGCACCACGCCAAGAATGGATGAGAACCCGCCAATGCCGGCGGCCGCCAGCGTCTTGACCGGCCCTGCCGAAATGGCGTTCACACGAATGTTCTCCGGCCCCAGGTCGGCCGCCAGGTAGCGCACGGAGGATTCGAGCGCGGCCTTTGCGACACCCATCACGTTATAGTTCGGGAACACCCGGTCGCTGCCGAGGAACGTCAGCGTGAGCACGCTGCCGCCGCCGCGGGCGGCCATTAGCGGTTGCGCGCCCCGGGCCAGTGCAATCAAAGAGTAGGCGCTGATGTCGAGCGCCTGCTTGAAACCCTCGCGCGAAGTCTTCAAGAACCCGCCGGTGATTTCGTCGCGCGAGGCGAAGGCAGCGCCGTGTACCAGGAAGTCGAGCCCGCCGTGCTCCTGCTGAATCTTTGCGTAGACCGCTGCGATCTCGTCGTCGCTCTGAACGTCACAGGGCAACACGAGGGGCCGCGGGTCAAGCGTCGCTGCAAGTTCCGTGACGTGTTCTTCGAATCGGCCTTGATAGGTGAGGATGAGTTTCGCACCCGCGTTCGCGGTGGCCTGCGCGATGGCCCAGGCCAGCGAACGGTGGTTCGCGACGCCGACGATTAATCCAACCCTGCCTGTGAGGTCTGCCATCAGCGATTCTTTTTCCCGCCACGCCGACGGCGTCCGCCGCCTTGGCCTTGACCTTGACGCCCATCGCCCTGACCACCCTGGCCGCTGCCGTGTTCACGGAAGCGCATAGGACCGAGGTTGTCCTGGCTGCCACCTCCGGCCGGTCGTCGCCGGCCGCGGAACTTGCCAGCACCGGCGCCGCCACCGCCAGCGTGGCGCTGTGCGCCGCCGTTGTTGTTGCGGCCTCGGTTGTTCAGGGATTGGATGGTGAATTCAGGAAGGGCGCGGGGGGCGGGAATCGCACCTTCAAGCTTGGGAAAAGTGGCCCGTATCAACGACCGTCTGAAACCGCCTTCGCGATCTTGGTCGGTTTCGTTCGCTGGCGGGGTGTCTGCGTCGGCCGCGACCGCGACAATCGGCGGTGCCGGTTCGGCGGCCGGAGCTGCAACGGGCGGGCGGGCAGCCTCAGCGAGAGTCGGGGGCGTTAACGGTGAGGATGATTGGGGACGCGGGGTCGATCCCTGCGGTCCATCCAGCACTTGCGCAAAAAGCGCGGGGGGCTGGGTCTTACGGCGCGGCGCCGGGACTTTGCCCTGCTTGTACTCGTGCTCAGCGTCGCAACTTCCGCAACGCGTGCGCTGGATGTCTTCGTCAACCATGGCCACGATGGCGTGGTCCGTAATGCGGCGCTCGCGAGGACAATAATCGTCCAGCACGTCGCCGGGCCGAAACCGGCGGTCTTGCATGCAACTCCCCCGAAAAACCGATCGGCTTCCCGCCAAGCCTTATCGGTGTACTGGTCTTCTACTGCTTCGAACCGTTTGGTCCACGGGCCGCGAACACGAGAGAGGCGGCCGAGGGTCGTGTTGAGTGCGGGAAGCGCCTGTTCGGTCGGTAGACCTTATGGCGCAGGGCATCCAGAATATATCAGAGCCCTGAGCCCCCGGCAAGCCACGAACGCAGGTCGGCCAGGCAGGCGGCAACGGCGTCCGGGTGGGTTGATTGGGGCGTCTTGCGCGCGCGAACCGAGGCGGCCGCCGTCACCCGCTCCTTCACATCGTCGCCAAACAGGCTGCTCGACTGCCGCCATTCGGTCAGCGAAAGCGCCTCGAAGTCGCGCCCTTCCGACAACAGTTGCCGAACCATGGCGCCGACGACTTCGTGCGACTGGCGGAACGGCATGCCGCGCGACACCAGATAGTCGGCAACATCGGTGGCGAGCAGCAAGCCCGAGGCCGCGCGTCCAGTCCGCTCGGGGTGGAGTCCGAGCTTGCTGATCACCGCGGCGGTCGCGTCGAGCGATACGGCGAGCGTGTCTTCGGAATCAAACAGCGGCTCTTTGTCCTCCTGCAGATCCTTGTTGTAGCCGGTCGGCAAGCCCTTCATCGTGATGAGAAAGCCGGTCAGGTGGCCGATGACGCGGCCCGACTTGCCGCGAACGAGCTCCAGCGGATCGGGGTTCTTCTTCTGCGGCATCATGCTGCTGCCGGTCGCCGACGAATCGGCCAGCTCGAAGAACCCGAATTCCTCGCCGGTCATCAGGATGAAATCTTCGGCGATCCGCGACAGGTGCACCATCGACAGCGAGATGGCGTGCAGGAAGCTGACCGCGAAATCGCGATCGGAGGACGCATCCATGCTGTTGGTCACGACGCGCGCGAACCCGAGACGTGCGGCAAGCGCTGCGGTGTCAACAGCATAGCCGGTGCCGGCGATCGCGCCGGAACCGAGCGGCAGGGCGTTGGCTTCTTCACGCGCAATCTCAAGGCGATGATGATCGCGGCGCAAGGCGGCGGCGTGGCTCAGGAAAAAATGCGAGACCAACACCGGCATGGCGCGGCGCATGTGCGTATACGACGGCATCAGCGCGTCGCCGGCCCGCTCGGCCTGGTCGGCAAACGCGGTGATCGCGGCGCGCAGCTTGTGCTGCAGCAACGGAATGCGACGGCGCAAATAGAGCCGCAGGTCCAGGGACACCTGCTCGTTACGCGAACGGCCGGTGTGCAGGCGGCGGCCGGCGTCGCCAACGCGCGCGACCAGCTGGCGCTCCACGAAGCTGTGCACATCTTCGTCGTCTCCGGCGACCCATGCCGGATCCTTGCGGCCCTGTTCAAGAATCGCCGTGAGCGCCTCGGCGATCGCTGTCGCGTCGGCGGCCTCGAGCACGCCGGCGCGCGTCAGCGCCTCCGCCCACGCCAGGCTCCCGGTTACGTCGTCTTCGAAGAGCCGGCGATCGAACGGGAAGGACACGCCGAAATCGAATGCCGCAGGATCGGGAGCGGAGTCGAAGCGGCCGGACCAGAGGTGCTGGGACATAGGAAAGGTTCAGAAAGGTTCAGAGAGGTTCAACGTGCGGCCGACGATGTGAGTGTCGCCCTTAAATAGTTTCACACGAACGGTGCCCGTGACGCCTAGCTGGGTGGACACGACGTAGGCGTCCAGGCCGAGGCGCAGCGCACCGAACCACTCGCCTCGGGCGAGAACGCCGGCATACGCGGCGGCGACGGTCGGCGAAAAGCGGACCAGGCTCTCAGCCGCGGCGAGGCGCTCCAGTTCGCGGCGGGCGTGATGCAAGACCGCCGCAGCGGGGGCCTCGTAGAGCACGCGCGAGCGTGAGCCATTCGCGCGATTCTTGATGCGGTCGAACCGGCCAATGCCGTGCTCGCCGGCGATCGTTGTCAAACTCTCGATCAGTTCGGCAGGGGTCATGGTGACGCCGTTGATCCCCGAAGGCGTGCCGCGTTCAAAGGACAGTTCGACGACGGCAGGGCTGCCGGGCGCTTGCGACAAACTGCGCGTCAGGTTGAATGCCGACTCCGGCGCTTCTTGCGCGAGGTCATCGGCCGGACGGCCGATTGTCCGGCCCCACATGTTGTCGTCCACGCGGTTGCCGCCCGGCGCGGGCACCGCGATGCCCAGGCGATTGGCGTATTCGCTGATCTGCGCGGACGTCATCGAGTCGGCGCACGCCACCGACGGCATCACGGGAGCGAGCGCCCGAAGCGCCTGATCGATTCGCGCGCCATCGCGACCCGCCGACCCGTGCGCCACCATGGCCGCCCCCTCGATGCCCGCAATCTCGACCAGCTTCTTGGCAATCAGCGGGCGCGCCATGGCGGTCGCCATCGGATACTGTCCGTGGGACAGCGCATCGGCACGAAGCGACGGCCACACGATCTCGCGGGCGAATTCGTCGCGCGCATCAATGACGTGAGCGCGCACGGCGCCGGCCGCCAGAGCGCGGTGGCGGATCTCGGCGAGATCTGTGGCTTGTCCGAGGTCGAGCGTCACTGCCACGACGTCCGCCGCATGCGTGTCGGCCAGCCATGGAATGGCGACCGACGAGCGCAACCCGCCGGAGCAGGCCATCACGATGGGTTTCTTCACCGTGCGAGGTCCTTCAGAATCTTGACCACGACGAGCGCATTCCTGGCGTCGCGGGCGATGATCAGAATCGTGTCGTCACCAGCAAGGGTGCCGACCACCTCCGGCATCCGCGCGCGATCGATCGCCAGGCCGAGCAACTGCGCCTGTCCGGCACCGGTCCGCAGCACGATCAGTTGTTGCACCGGTTCGATGTTGATCAGGTAATCAGCGAGCGCCTTACCCAACGTACCCAGTGCGGTGGTCTGCGGCGTCTGGTCGAGCGACGACGGCTGGTAGGCGCCGTCCGCCGAACGCTTCAATAATCCCAGTTCCTTGATATCGCGAGAGAGCGTCGCCTGGGTGACGACGAACCCGCGGCCGGCCAACCGCTGGCGCAGCTGTTCCTGGCTACGCACGGCTTCGTGCTCGACAACGTCGAGGATGGCGGAGAGGCGCTGCGCTTTCATATTTATGCGTTTAGATGAGTCAGTATACACAAACACTCACGAAACAAGGCCAATTCCGTATTGACAGCTCCGAATACTGTATGTATAACTATTCTTCTGTTCGCATAAATTTACGGTGACATTTAGAGAGCCGGGGAAGATTCGAGAGATGAACGCACAGGTGGTGAACGAAACGGAAGGGGACCAGCGGGGCCCACAGAAGCCCATCCGCGTGGCCGTGGCGGGTGCCACCGGCTTTGCCGGCCAGGAACTCATCCGCCTGCTCGCACGCCATCCGCAGGTCACCATCACTGCCGCCACCGGCTCGCAAGCGACCAGCACCCCGCGTCGGTTGCCTGCGCTCGCGCGGATCTGGGACGGCACCGTCGTGCCACTCGACCCGGCGGCGATTGCCGGCCAGGCCGATGCCGTGTTCCTCGGCCTGCCCGAAGCAGCATCGGCTGAAATCGCGCCAGTGCTGCTCGCCGCGGGCGTCCGTGTCATCGACTTATCCGGAGCCTTCCGTTTGCGCGACCACTCGGCGCGGTCGCGGTGGTATCCGGCTACGAAGTCGCTGCCGGAAGGCGTCGCCTACGGCCTCACCGAATTCGAGTTCGAGGCCATTCGCACGGCCAAGCTGGTGTCGAATCCCGGCTGTTACCCCACCGCGTCGCTGCTTGGTCTGCTGCCGCTGCAGCGTGCCGGGTTGTTGCTGCCGGGCGCCGACATCGTGATCGACGCGAAGTCGGGCATTTCGGGTGCCGGCAAGGCGCCGTCGGACCGCACACACTTTTCGGAGAATCATGGCAGTGTCGCGGCCTACAACCCGTTCGGTCACCGGCACGCGCCCGAGATGGAGCAGGCGCTCGGCCGCAACGTGACGTTCGTGCCGCACCTGGTGCCGCTCGACCGCGGGATCCTGTCGAGTCTCTACACGCGGCTCGTGCCCGGTACGACGACCGCGGCGGTGGTCGCGGCGTTCGAGACCGCTTACCCCAATGCGCCGTTTGTGCGGTTGACCGGCGACGCGTTGCCAGAGATCAAGCACGTCGCCCACACCAACTTCTGCGACATCGGCTGGAAGGTCGATGACGCGACTGGTCGCGTGTTCGTCGTGAGCGTGATCGACAACCTGGTGAAGGGCGCGGCGGGACAAGCCATCCAGAACTTCAACGTGATGTTTGGCCTCGACCAGACGGCAGGGTTGCTGTGAGACGGCCGGTCGTATTGAAGCTCGGTGGCGAGCTGCTCGAAGGCGCGGAGCGGTTGAAGGCCATCGGCAAGGTCATCAAGCAGGCATCGAAGGCCCGGCCATTAATTGTGGTGCACGGCGGCGGCCGCGAAATCGATGCGTCGCTGGCGCAGGTCGGCATTCCCAAGCGTCAGGTCGATGGCCTGCGCGTGACCGACCCCGAGACGCTCGAGATTGTCGTCTCGGTGCTGGCGGGATCGATTAACACGCGGTTTGTCGCCGCCATTAACGCCGCGGGTGGGCGCGCGATTGGCCTGACCGGTGCGGACGCCGGAGTGGCGCCAGTGAAAAAAGCGGCGCCGCATAAGGCGACCAGCGGTGACACCGTCGATCTCGGCATGGTGGGAACCCCGGTGACGACCGCCGTGGCGCCTGAACTGCTCACGCTTCTCTGCAATGCCGGCTATGTGCCGGTGATTGCCTGTGTCAGCTCTTCGAAGGAAGGGCAGTTGTTCAACGTCAACGCCGATACGCTCGCCGGTAGTCTGGCCGCGCGCGTGAAGGCCAAGCGGCTGGTGATTGCCGGCGCGACCGCGGGCGTGCTCGACAAGCGCGGGCAGACGATCCCGCGCCTCAACAAGACCCACATCGCGAAGCTCGTGACATCGGGCACCGCGAACGCGGGAATGGTGGCCAAGCTCACCGCCTGTGAGGCGGCCCTGGCCGGCGCCAGCAGCGTGGTGATCATTGACGGGCGCGACGCCCGGCGAATTGCCAAGGCCGTCGCGCTGGTGAAGACCACCGCCACATCGAGGGTAGTGAAATAGCCGTGACGATGAATATTGAGTCCGTGACCGCGCTCGAAGCACAACACGTGCTTCAGACTTACAAACGGCAGCCCGTCGTGTTCGTACGCGGCGAGGGTACGCGTCTGTTCGACACCCAGGGCCGCGCTTACCTGGACTTCATCTCGGGCATTGGCGTGGTCGTGCTCGGTCATGCGCATCCCGGGCTGGCAGCGGTGATTGCCGACCAGGCGAAGACCCTGGTGCATACGTCGAACCTCTATTACCACCCACTGCAGGGGCAGCTGGCGGCCAGGCTGTCGGCGCTTTCGGGACTGCAGCGCGCCTTCTTCTGCAACAGCGGCACCGAAGCGGTCGAGGCGTGCCTCAAATTCGCGCGCCGCTTCTGGTACTCGCAGGGCGTAAAGAACCGCACGGGCTATGTTGCCCTCGAGCACGGGTTCTCGGGCCGGACGATGGGCGCCCTCTCGGTCACCGCCAACGCGCAGTATCGCGACCCGTTCGGTCCGCTGATTCCGGGCGTCACGTTCGTGGCGCCCGGCGACATCGCCGCCCTCGAAGCGGCGGTCACTGAATCGACGGCGGCAATCATTGCCGAGCCCATTCAAGGCGAAGGCGGCGTGCGGCCATTGTCGCCGGAGTTTGCGGCCGCCATCGCCCGCGTGACCAAGCAGACCGGCACGCTGCTGATCGCCGACGAGATCCAGTGCGGCCTTGGCCGCACCGGCTGGCCGTTTCACTACCAGTCCTTGGGCTGGACGCCTGATCTGGTCACGGTCGGCAAGGCGATTGGTTCGGGCATCCCGATTGGGGCCGCGCTGGTTGCCGAGCATGTCGCCGCCCAGATCTTTTCCGGCGACCACGGCACGACTTACGGCGGCAACCTGCTATCGACTCGAGCGGCCTTGTATGTACTCGACGAACTGGACGCGCTTGCCCCCCACATTGCGGAAACGGGCGCGCTGTTCGAGCGGCGTTTACTCGACCTGCAGAAGGCGCACGCGGTCGTGTCAGGAGTGCGCGGGGCCGGCCTGATGCGCGGGCTGGAGCTGACCGTGGACGCGCAGCCGGTGATCGAGGCGGCACGCAAAGCCGGCCTGCTCGTGAACCGAACGGCCGAGCGCGTGGTCCGGATGTTGCCGCCGCTCACCGTCTCGAAGACGGACATTGAAGAAGCCATCACGATTCTTGATGGTGCGTTGGCGTCAGTGCAGGTCGAGCGATCGACGGTCGAGGTGAAAGCGTGACGATGCGTGTTGTAGTTGATAACGGGCCCGGGAACACGCGCCGCGCGACGGCCGCCAGGCGTTTGCGCGAGGCCAACCCCGCGACGGCGCTGCGTGCCGCGACCGCGGCGGATGCGCCGGCTCTGCACGCGCTGATCGCTGCGCACCTCGAAGAGGGCCGGCTGTTGCCCCGCCCGCTCGCCGAGCTGGCTAACCACGCGCATCGTTTCGTCGTCGCTGTCCAGGGCGAGCGCATCGTCGGCTGCGCCGAACTGGCGCCGCTGTCGGCAACGGTCGCCGAAGTGCGTTCGCTGGTGGTGAGCGCCGATGCCAGGCAGTCGGGACTCGGCCAGCGCATGGTCGACGAGCTCGGCCGGCGCGGGCGCCGCGAGGGTTTCACGAGCCTGTGCGCGTTCGCGCACGATCCGCGCTTCTTCGTGAGGCTGGGATTCTCGATTGTGCCGCACACGTGGGTGCCAGAGAAAATCGCGCACGACTGTCATTCGTGCCCGTTGTTTCGCAACTGCGGCCAGTACGCGGTCGTGCTCGATTTGGCTCGCGCGCTTGCCCTCACCGGAGCCGGTGCGCGCACCTCCGCCGTGAATCGCCGTGGCTGACATCCGCGCCGTTCCAGGCGGCATCACCGCTCCCGCTGGCTTTCGCGCCAGCGGCTTGCACTGTGGCATCAAGGTCAGCGGCAAGCCGGACCTGTCGCTGGTGGTGAGCGACGCCGCGGCGCAGGCCGCCGGTGTGTTCACGCTCAACCTCGCCAAAGCCGCGCCGCTGCTGGTGTGCGAGGACCACCTGGCCGCCACGGGCGGACGCGCACGCGCCATCATCACCAACAGCGGCTGCGCCAACGCCTGCACCGGACCGCAAGGCATGACCGATGCGCGTGAAATGGCAGCACTCACTGCGGCCGCGGTCGGCTGCGATGTGCAGCAGGTGCTGGTTCTCTCAACCGGCGTGATCGGCGTCAACCTGAAAATGGACAAGCTCCGCTCAGGCATTCCGCAGGCGGTGGCGGAACTGAGCGAGGAGGGCGGCGCTGCCGCCGCTCGCGGCATCATGACGACCGACCCGTTTCCGAAGGAGTATGCCGTCGAAGTGCGCACCGACATCGGCTCGTTCCGCGTCGGCGGTATGGCCAAGGGCTCGGGCATGATCGAGCCGCGGATGGCGACGATGCTGGGGTACCTGACCACGGATGCGACGGTCGACCCTGTGATGCTGTCGCGCGCGCTGTCAGACGCGTGCCGCTTCACGTTCAATGCGATCACCGTCGACGGCGAACCCTCGACCAACGACTGTGTGCTGGCGCTGGCCAACGGCGCGAGCGGAGTGGAGATCACGGAGGACCTGTTCCCTGTCCTATTCGAGGCGTTTCGGATGGTAGCCCACGAGCTTGCGCTGGGCGTGGTCCGCGGCGGCGAGGGCGCCACCAAGCTGATCGCAATTACCACCACCGGTGCGGCAACCGACGCCGATGCCTGGATGGCCGCGCGCGCGATTGCCAACTCACCGCTCGTGAAGACGGCCGTCCATGGCGGCGACCCGAACTGGGGCCGCCTGGTCGCGGCCGCCGGACGCTCGGGCGCCGCCTTCGTGCTCGACAGCGCGCGCGTGCAGATTGGGTCGCTGGTGCTCTTCGAGAACGGCCGGCCGTTCGACGAACTGGCGCCACAGGCTGCTGATTATCTGGCCGGCAAGAACCTGTCGATCGAAGTTAACCTCGGCACCGGTGGACGGCACACGGCGACCGTGTGGACCTGTGACCTGTCGGCTGAGTACGTCAAGATCAACGCCGAGTACCGGACGTAACCGTGCAGAACTTCCTGTCCATTCTCGATCTCGATCCCGACCGATTAGCGCAGGTCCTCGAGCTGGCCGCGAAGCTGAAGCGCGAACGCGTCAAGGGGATGAAGGCACCGACCGCCGCCGCCCTCAATGGCAAGCACGTCGGCCTGCTGTTCGAGAAGCCGTCGCTGCGCACCCGGGTCACCTTCACCATCGGCGTCCGCGAACTGGGCGGTGACATCGTCGAGATCCCCGCTGACGTCATGCACGCGGATCGCGAGCCGATTCAGGACGTGGCCCGCAACCTGGAACGCTGGGTAGATGCCGTCGTCATCCGCACGTTCGCACAGGAGCGGCTCTCCCAGATTGCCGAAATTACGCCGAAGCTGCATGTCATCAACGCACTCAGTAACGAAGAACACCCGTGCCAGGCGCTTGCCGACATGCAGACACTGGTGGAAAAGTGGAGCTCGTTCGAGAACCGGCGCATCGCGTTCGTTGGGGATGGCAACAACGTGTGCGCGTCGCTCGTGCACGTCGCCATGATGCTGGGGATAGCCGTCAACGTGGCGACCCCGAAGGGCTACGAGTTGCCAGACGAGGTGGCCGATCAGGCCGCCGCGGTGTCTCAACATCAAGCAGGCCTCACCGAGTTCACCGACGCCAAGGCTGCGGTGCGCGATGTTGACGCGGTCTACACCGACGTCTGGACCTCGATGGGGCAGGAAGTCGAATACGCCGACCGCAAGAGGACCTTCCAGCGCTATCAGGTAAACGAAGCGTTGATGGCGCTGGCCAAGCCGGGCGCCCTGTTCATGCACTGCCTCCCCGCCCATCGCGGCGAAGAGGTGACCGATGAAGTGATTGAGTCGCCGATCTCCGTGGTGTTCGACCAGGCGGAGAACCGCCTGCACGCGCAGAAGGCGCTCCTGCTGAAGATGCTGGTCTAGTTCGACGCCCGCCGGGCGCGAATCAGCGCCTGGATGTCGTCGTTACGGCCATTCTCGAAATAGAGCCGCTGTCGGCCATCGGGATCCTGCGAGATAACCGCGGGAATCGAGCTGGCAACCACGGTCCACCCCGCCGGTAACACAACCGAGTTTCGAGGCCGCCCAAAGGCGCGATCCCATACCAACTCATCGCCGTCGAGCAGGTAGCGATTCGGATCGGTGTAGGTCTCGGTAATCCGCAGCCGCGCTGACTGTCCGGCCTTCACAGCCGGAAATGAAATCACGACCACCTGCGTGGTGTCGGCAACCGGCTCTCCTGCGTCGAGCCCCCGCTTCTTGAGCTCGGCACCACTGATGGTTTCGACCTTCAACACCTCTCCGGTATCCAGCAACACGGCCGATGGGTTAGACACTGAGCTGCCGGCCCGCACGACGTTGAAATAATGGGCGACGCCGGGTCGTGACTCGGTGTAGTCGTGATACAGGCTGAAAGAATGGGTGGCCGGGTCATTGGGGAAATACACAATCTCGCGGTCCTGGTGCGCGCGATCGGAGAGGCGGTTTGCTTGTGATGCCAGATTCACCGTTACGGCTGCGCCACGGGTGGTCGGCAGCTTCGGCGTGAACGCGCTCAGTCCCGGTCTTGCGCGAATCACCAACGGCGCTGCGGCCGCGCTGGTGTTCATGAACGTAATCATCACCCTACCGTCGTCCGTGGCCATCACCTGCGATGGCACGTTGCAGCTGAGCAACCGGTAGCCCGCGGGAAGGACGACCGCATTGCGGCGAATACCGAGCGAGCGGTCAAAGACGATAGTGTCGCCATCGCGAAAGTAGCTCTTGGCGTCCTTGTAGGTCTTGTCGATCAGCACACGCGCTTCGCCGCCCTTGGGTACGGGCCGCGCCAGGTGCACCTTCAGCCATTCGGTTTCGAGATCGGCGGTGGGGTGTCCCTCGCTCCGCGCCTGCTTGCCGGTCACCACTTCCCATTTGAGCAGCTGCCCCGTCATCAAGTCAGTGACGCGCTCGTCGGTCGCGATGCTGCCGCGGCGAATGGCGTTAAAGAAGAAGGGCGCGCCGGCGGTGGTGGCGGTCACCTCATAGAGGATTCGGAACTGAGCCGTCTCGGGACCGAGTAGTTCGTAGCGGGTGTAGTCGTCTTCCTGGGTCTGGCGCTGAGGCGCCTGTGCAAACACCGACGAGGTGGCCCACAAAACCATCAGGGTTGCGAAGAACCCACATGACACCGATCTCGATTTCATGCGGCAAATGATACCGCTTAAAATGATCGTCAGAACAAGCATGAGAATTGACCTCAATTCGGACCTCGGCGAGTCCTTTGGCCCCTGGCCCATGGGCGACGACGCTGCCCTGATGGCCAGCATTTCATCGGCGAACATTGCGTGCGGCTTTCACGCGGGCGACCCGGGCGCAATGCGCACCACCATCGCGCTCGCGAAGGCCCGCGGAGTCGCGATCGGCGCTCACCCTGGATTTCAGGATCTCGTCGGCTTCGGCCGCCGCGAGATCAGGGCGACGCCGCAGGAAGTGGAAGACCTTGTGCTCTACCAAGTCGCCGCGTTGGCCGGTATCGCCGGCACCTACGGTGTGCGCCTGCAACATGTGAAGGCGCACGGGGCGCTCTACAACATGGCGGCGCGCGACCGCAGCGTCGCCGACGCCATCGCCCGCGCGGTGGCTGCCTTCGACAGGGGCCTGATCCTGTTTGGGCTTCCTAACTCGGAGCTGGTGAGGGCCGGCGACCGCGCCGGCTTGCGAGTGGCCGCCGAGGTTTTCGCCGATCGCGCGTATGAGCCCGATGGCTCGCTCGCCTCGCGGCAGAAAGCCGGCAGCGTGATCCACGACGAGGCCGCGGTGCTCGAGCGCGCGATTCGCATGGTGCGCGAGCGCCAGGTCGTGGCAATCGATGGCTCGATGATTTCGCTCGAGGCAGATACGATCTGCCTGCACGGCGACACCAAGGGCGCGGCCGACCTGGCACGGTCAATTCGAAAGGGCCTGGAAGAAGCCGGCATTACTGTCGAGAGTCTTGCCTAGCGGCGGTGCGGAAAGCCTGTAAAAATGACGAAGGGCGGCGATTCCATTACTGAAACCGCCGCCCGAAAGTTGCCGCCAACCTGGCTCCCCCCAGCTACTACTGCACTAATGCCGTAGTAAACAGACTGGCGACAGCGATAAGTAATCCAAAGTCTGTGCCGCTCGTTTTCTGGCCTTTTCCCGAGATTTTGCGCGACTGCCCTCGAAGGGCGCCTCCAAATCTGTAGGCGCGATCACAGATTTTTCCGTGCCTTTCTAGCCGGCCGCTCCTTCGGGGTACTGCAGCGCCAGGCGCAGTTCCTTGGTGAGATTGTCGACCGTCGTCCCCTGGCGCTTCCAGGCACCGTCGGTTTCGAAGCGGAGGGCGCCAATGCGGCGGCCCCACGGCGAGATGACGCGGCCGATGGCGCGGAAGTCGGTGCGATCCGCGTGCTGCTGGTCGATCTTCTGAATCACATCGGGAGCCACGCGGATGAATGCGCGCAGGGCGGTGGCCGACTTGATGCTGTACTTGCGGCCGTTCCATGCCGATTCGAAGATACTGGCGATCTGCTTGAGGTAGTTGACGAAGAACTTCTTCGACTCCTCACGGAACTCTGCGCTCTTGCGGGCGCCACCGAGTGCCGCCTCGTCTGAGAACAGCTTCTTGAGTTCCTGCGCCAGCGGCGCCTGACCGACGCGACCCTTGCCGACGCCCAGCAGCTTGATCTCGCCAAACAGCGGCGATTCATCACGGTCGTTCAACGCGCGCACCACGTCGTGCGCTGCTGCCAGCGATTCGTCGCGATAGAGCTGGCGTCCCGACAGCGAGACCAGGTGCGACGCGTTCAGGCGCGTGTGCTTCGCGTTGATGGTCACGAACATCTGGACGATGTGATCTTCGGGCACGCGGTCGAAAATGATCGCGGGCACCGTGAAGGGCTCGTCGCCAAACCGATCGATGTCGGCGTGCAGGGCGAGCAGCCGGTGCTGGCCGTCGATGGCGCGCAAGATGCCTTCGCGCTCGGGCACCTTCAAGCGCCCGACGGATGAGCCGCTCTCGACCGCCTCGAAGCTCAGCTTCTCGTCGCAGGAGATGATCACGGCGCCCGGAATTGACGGCAGGTCGCGGGCCTGTCGACACTGTTCGTAGTACTGCACCAGTTCATCAATTTTCTTCCGGATGATCTGCCGCTGGTACGCCTTCTCGTTCGAGGCGATACGCCGCTCGAGCAGATCCCAGTTGATCTTGGACTGGGCGACCTTCTTCTTCCCGCGCACGCCCGCCTGTCCCTGGTCCTGGTAGCTCAACACCTCGAAACGCACGAGCTTGTCGATATCACTGGCCGTGAGGGAGGCCTGATAGAATTGCACGCCGAACTGCTGCATCCGGATAGCGGCTACGCTGATCATATAAGTCCGTCCAAAGAGGTCAGATTCTATAATCGCACTCGCGCCCGCTCAATGGCTTTTGCCCCATTTCATGGCCGATCCGGCCCTGTAACGACCCCGTAATTTCACGTAAGTAGCTGAATGTAAAGGATTTATAAAAATGATCGCCCTCCCGAGTCGAAATGCGGTTTTCGGCGGTCTCATCCTCCTGATCCTCGCTTTTGGCGCCTTTTCAGGGGTTGGGACCCTCGCCGCGGCCCAAACCCGGCCTCTCGACTCCGCTCAGAGCCGGCAGGCTAAGCCGGCTGCTCCGCCGGCGAACGACGCGGATTTCGCCGAGTTTGTGAAGAAGGCTACGACCAAGCCCGAATTCCTCTCGCCCTTGGTCGATCATCTGCCCAAGAAGGTCGGCGTACCCACGCCGAAGGACATCCTCGGTTACCACATCGGTAGCGAGAAGAAGCTGACCTACGTTGCCGATCAGCAGCGCTACTTCAAGGCGCTCGAGAAGGCTTTGCCCGGGCGCTTCAAGACCGAGGTGGTCGCCAAGACCGAAGAAGGTCGCGACATCATGGTGGTGTATGTCTCGTCAGAGGCGAACATTAAGAACCTCGAGGCCAACCGCCAGAACACGCGGAAGCTGGCCGACCCGCGCGGCTTGACTGATGTCCAGGTCCAGCAACTGATTGCCACCACCAAGCCCCACTACCACATCAGCGCAGGGCTTCACAGTGGCGAGACCAACCCTCCTGAAGCCGTGATGGAGCTCGCCTATCGCCTCGCCGTCAGTGACGAGCCCTACATCCAGCAAATTCGCGACAATGTGATCGTCAGCATCACCGGCGCGACAGACGTCGACGGCCGCGATCGATACGTCGACTGGTACTACGCCTACAAGGTGGACGAACTCTACGATGGCGGCGAGAACTACGGCGGCCCTCCCTACTGGGGCAAGTACGTGTTCCACGACAACAACCGCGACATCAACTACGGCGTCGATTCGTTGCGCGCGCATTTGACCTGGTACTTGAACTGGTTGCCGCCGATCTGGCACGACCTGCATGAAGCCCAGACGCTGCTCTACACCTTCAGTGGCCAGCCCCCCCAGAACGCCAACCTCGATCCGATTCTCTATACGGAGTTGCCGTTCTTCGCGAACTACGAAGTGAACAAGATGACCGGCTATGGCATGCCTGGCGTCTGGCACTTTGGGTTTGTCGACATGTGGTCGCCCGGATACCTGGGCTTCGCGGCCGCCAACCACAACGGCATGCTCCGGATGTACGAGATCTTCAACCAGGGCGGCGCCAACACGAAGAAGGCGCGGCTCTCTGGCGGACAGACGACGCGGCAGTGGTACCGGCCGATGCCGGCACCGGCCGGCGAAGTCGACTGGTCAATCCGCAACTCCATCAACTACGCGCAGACCGGCGTGCTGACCGCCCTCGAGCTGACCTCGAAGTTTCCAACGATGGTGGTCGAGAACTATTACAAGAAGTCGTTCAACGCGATGAAGCGCGGCGCCGACAAGCCGCCGCATGCGTTCGTCCTGTCCGCCGGACAGCGCGACCAGTCACAGGTCGATCGCGTGGCGAACCTCATTCGCCGGCAGGGCATCGAAGTACACCGAGCGTCCGCCGAGATCAAGGTCAAGGACGGCACTTTTCCCGCCGGTTCGTACATCGTCAAACTCAATCAGCCGTATGGTCCGCTGGCGAAGACCTTGCTCGAGAAGCAGAACTACCCGGATCCCTCGCTCACTACCTACGACGACAGCGCGTGGACCATGGGGATGGCGAACAACATCGACGTAAAGACCATCGAGGACAAGTCGATTCTCGACGTGCCTGCGGCCCTGCTGAGCGCGGATGTCACGACGGCCGGCGCAGTCACCGGCACGGGTGGCGTCACCGTGGTAAAGCACAACGGCTCGCTCAACCTGATCACGCTGCGTTACCGGTTGAAGGACGTTGCGGTCAAGGGCGCGAAAGCGTCCTTCAAGATTGGCGAGACTGAATATCCGGCCGGTTCGTTCATTATCGAATCGTCGAGTGATCGCGTGAAGAAGGAAGTGCAGTCGCTCGGCCTGGTGGCGACGGCGGTCGCCTCAGCGCCGGCAGTCGATACAACCAACGTCGACCTGCCTCGCATTGCGATGTACACCACCTGGGCGAACACCGAGAAGGTCGGCTGGGTCCGCCTGGCATTCGACCGATGGGAAATTCCGTTCGACTTGATCCACAAGGATCACGTGCAGGCCGGCGCCAACTTGCGCGCGAAGTACGACGTGATTGTGATGCCGCACCAGACCAACAACGGTAAGTCGATCGTTTACGAGCAGCCGAAACTGTCGAAGCCGCTGCCCTACAAGAAAAACGACAAGTTCAAGTCGATGGGCTTCTACGCCGAAACCGACGACGTCCGTGGTGGCATGGGCCTCGCCGGGGCGGCCGAGTTCCAGAAATTCGTCGACGAGGGCGGGGTGCTGATGACGCTCGGCGTGTCCAGCTATTTCCCGGCTGAGTTCGGGCTGGCCAAGGGCGTCGATGCGCAGAGTCCCGCGACCGGTTTTTACGCGCCGGGCCCGTACGTCAGCAGCGAGATCCTGCTGCCAAACCATCCGGTGATGTTCGGTTACGAGCAGAAGACGTTGCCGGTTCGCTACGCGGGTGGTCCGTTGTTGCAGGCGGGGCCGCCGGCAGGCTTTGAACAGTTCGCGGGATCGTCACCCGATCGGCCACAGGTGATCGCGCGCTTCACGGGCGGCGAAGCGGGCGTTCTTAGCGGGCTGATGCGTAGTCCGGAGCAGACACGGAACCGGCCCATGATCGTGGATGCGGCGTCAGGCAAGGGTCGCGTGATCATGTTCGCCAACAACCCGATCTACCGCTGGCAGACCTTCGGCGAACACGGCCTGGTGTTCAACGGGCTGTTGTTCTGGAACGACATGCCAGCAGCTGGAGCTGGCGTAAAACCGCCGGCGACCGCGCCGGCGCAGCAATAACTTCACGACGCGGGAGGGCGGAGTCATCCGCACCTCTCGCCGGTTGTCTCACCGCAGCATCGCCACGATGCCGGCAATGGCGGCGGTCTGGGTGACCCCGAACACCAGGCCCCGCTTGAGCAGGTCGGCGTTGCGGTCGATCACCTCGACGCGCAGTTGCGCAATCTGAGTCCGCACGTCGCCAAAACCAGTGGCCATCTCGACACGCATCTGGCTGGATTCCTCGGTCAGTCGTCGCTCAAATCGTTCGGTCACAATCACGATCACGTCATTGTCAGTATCGGTCATTCCCTTCAGCGCTCCCACGCTCCTCCCATACATAGGCTCCACCTTTCCTTTGCTCTGCGACGACGGTCTCATCGTCCGAGGACGGCGTCAACGGGGAAGGTCGCCCAAGAACGAGATTTAACAGATCGCAATTCTTGCCAACTCTCAACTGCGGGCGTCGAGGAACTCTTTCATCAAGGCCGCGTTGCGATCGTTGGACTTGAACCAGATGTCGGCGAAGAAACCGATGAAGGGAATTGAACCGAGGACGAGGTCGACCGCGACATTTGACAACATTTTCGAGACCAACGCCGCCGGCGGTCCGTAGCGAAGCGTGCGAGCGACGAGAGTTAACGAGACTGCCGTGCCGGCGAGGTCGCCCACGACCGGCACGAGACCGAACACCGCATCCAACCCGACCTTGCCGATAATGGGCAGCGTGATCGCGCTGTCCATGAGCTTGGCCAGCCGATCGACATGCGCGCCGAAGAAGCGATTAGCTTCGTCGAGCGGAATCCCGGTCGCCTGGGCATAGTTGGCGAGGTGGGTGAAGGTGCGGGCAGCAGCTGCGCCCACACGGCGATCGACCTCGCGCGCCATCCGCTCGGCGCTGCGGACAAACAGCCATCGCGCGACGATGTAACCGACCGCCCCGACGGCAAGCACAAACACAAACGCCGCCAGCAGCCACCACAACAACAGTTCGAGCATCTCGCTCGATTATGCGTCACTCACTCCTGGCCGTCACCATCACTGGCGAATGAAAACACAACGAGGTCACCAAGACGGGCGAACTGATAGGTCACTTAATGACCAGCAGCCGATAGTTCGCGGGGTGCAGAAACTGGATGCCCGCATCGGTCAAGATCGCGTCGTCTTCGATGGGGATCCGCAACTTTGCGCCGCCCCATTCCGCGATCGGCGTGTAGGCGAAGTATTCGAACGAGAACATGTGCTGCGCATGCATCACGAAGGTGCTCTGGAACGGCTGCCAGGTGGTCAGCGAGGGGCCGATGTCGTGCCCGGTGTTGCCGACTGGGTGAAAGCCGTACGTGACGTCGGTCTTGTCATCCTTGTTCGGCCGGTTGAACTCGATCACGCCGAAGCCCGCGGCTTGCAGCGCGGCATCCATCCGCTTCATGGTCTCGTCGGCCCGCACACCCACCTTGATCGCCTTCTTAACGACATCGCGCACCGAGATCGCCTTGTCGAATGCTGACTGGATGCTCCTGGGCGGCGCCGTTTCCCCGGGTTTGAGGACATACGCGACGCGCTTCACGTCGGTGCCGAAGTTCATCAACTGGACGCCCCAGTCGATCATCATCACGTCGCCCGGCTGAATGATGCGGCTGGACGAGGTCGCCACGATGCCGTTCGGCCCGGTGACGTACACCGACGGCATGTCGAACTCGGAGCCCAGCGCGCGATCGAGCAGGCGGTCCTGCATCCACCACGCCACTTCTTCGAGCGTCGTCTTGCCGGGTGTGATCACCTCGTTCGACAGAGCGCGTTCGGTCAGTTGAATCGCGATGCCGGCGGCTTCGCCGAAGGCGACAATCTCGGCCGCGACGCGATGCGAACGGAAATCGGCGACCAGTTTCTCCGCTGTCACGAAGCGCGATGCGTACGGCTCGCCCAGCGTGTTTTTCAGGTGCGCCATCATGGTCACTGACAGGCCGTCGGCGGGGCCAATCTGCTCGGACATGTTAACGCCGATGCGCTTGGGGTCGCGGGTCTTGACGTATTCGGCGAGAGTGGCTGCCGGCGCCATGGTGTCGTAGGCGCCAGATTCAGCAAGCAGATAGCCGCTCGGCCCAAGGGCTGCGCGCTCGATGCGATCGGCACCGCGATCGGTAAACACGTAGTAGCCGATACCCGTGATGTAACCGCGGCCAAGATCCTTCCAGAGGGGGTCGTAGTGGTTCTCTTTGGCAGCGACGATCCACATGTCGATGCCGTTGTCGCGCATCGCGCGCGGCAAGACCTGCTCGAACTTGTCGAGCCGGATCTGGCGTTCCATTTCCCATCGCCGGCGGGCTTCCTGGGCAAAGGCCGGCAGCGAAAGCAACATCAGCAGCACGGTGGTGAGCAGACTCTTCATCACAATCCCCTGGGTCGGTGCCTGGCACCTTTACAACTAGTTACATTCCGAGCCGCGGTTCCGGGACACCATATACGGACCCCGTCGGTTCACTTCTTTGCCACACAGACTACTGCTCATGACTTTGATGACGCTACTGGTTCGCCCGTTCGCTTGCGCGCTGTTGCTGGCTTCGGCCGTGACCGCAGCCGCTCAGACTTCGCAGAACGGCGGGTTTGATTACGACACGGCGCGGCGAGACCGCCGCATGCAGGCGACGCTGTCGCAGGGGCCGATTGCACTCGACGGCCGGCTAGACGAGGCGTCGTGGGCCGCGGCGCCGGTGGCCAAGGGGTTCGTGCAGAACGATCCGCGCGAAGGCGAGCCGGCGACTTACGACACCGAAGTGAAGCTGCTCTACGACGAACGCGCCTTGTATATCGGCGTGTTCGCCAGGGATGCCGAACCCGGCCAGATCATCGTCAACGAGCTGCGCAAGGACTTCAATACCGCATCGGCGGACGGCTTCCAGGTGGTGATCGACACCTTCCATGACGAGCGCAACGGCTACCAATTCGCCATCAACCCGATGGGCGCGAAATGGGACGCCCAGATGTCGAACGAAGGTCGCGACAATAACGCGAACTGGGATGGCATCTGGGACGTGGGCACCCGCATCGGCGAAGACGGCTGGTACGCGGAGATCGAGATTCCGTTCAAGACGCTGAAGTTCGGCCCCGAAGCCATGCAGACCTGGGGCATCAACTTCCAGCGCCGGCTGCGTCGGCGCAACGAGAACAGCTACTGGTCGCCCTTGCGCCGCATCCACCAGTTGTCGCGCGTGTCGATGGCCGGCACGGTCGAGGGCCTGCAAGGGCTGAAGCCAGGCTCAAACATTCGCGTCAAGCCGTACGCGCTGGCCAATTTCAACAAGCTCGCCGGCTTCGCCGTTGACAAGGATTACGACGGCGGCTTCGACGTGAAATACGGCGTGACGTCCGGGCTGACCTGGGACTTTACCGTCAACACCGACTTCTCGCAGGTGGAAGCCGACGAGCAACAGGTGAACCTGACTCGCTTCAGCCTGTTCTTCCCCGAAAAGCGGGACTTCTTCCTCGAGAACTCCGGCGTGTTCCAGTTCGGCGCCGGCGCCGACCGTGGTGGTGGCGGGGGTGGCGGGGGCGGCGGGGGCGGCCGGCAGAACCAGTCGCAAGACATGGTCTTCTTCTTCAGCAGGCAGATCGGCTTGTCGCCGACTGGCGACGCCATTCCCCTATTGGCCGGCAGTCGGCTTACCGGGCGTGTGGGTGACTGGTCGCTTGGAGCGCTGAATATTCAGCAACGCGAGAAGAACAACAGCCCATCGACCAATTTCACGGCCCTACGGCTGCGCCGGAACATTCTCGCCAACTCCGACGTTGGCGTGATGCTGTTGAACAAGGAGCCCAAGGGCTCCAGCCATAACCGGGCGTTTGGGGCTGACGCGAACCTCCGCTTCTTCCGTGATCTGACAATGAATTTCGCGGCCGCGCGTAGCAGCTCACCGCAGCTGAGGGTAGCTGGCAGTGGCGACGACTGGTACTCGAAAAGCAGCTTCGGCTATCGCGACAGCTTCTGGGAGACCCGCGGCGCCTACCAAACCATTGGTTCGCGCTTCAACGACGAGATGGGATTCGTTCCCCGCCTTGGTGTCGACAACGGCGAGTTCTACCTGGGCACCCACATTCGGCCCAGACGCTTCCAGAGCTGGTTACGCGAGACGTTCCCGCACTTCCAGATTGAGAACTTCACGAGACGTAACGGCGGCGGCCTGGAGTCGAGATACATGGACTGGCATTGGCCGATCACGCTGCAGAACAGCACGTTTGTCGAGATCGGAACCAATCCCAACGTCGAGGTGATCGACGATCGTTTCGCCATTAACAGCCGCCGCGGCATCTTCGTCGAGCCTGGCCGCTACGAATTCAAGGAGCACTTTCTGCTCGCCAACACCAATAGCGCCGCTCCCCTGTCCTTCAATATCCGCTATGGTCTAGGCGATTTCTACGATGGCTACAAGCGCAGCTACACCATCGGCGGCACCTTCCGCATGAACCAGCACCTCAACGTATCGCTCAGCGATTCAATCAATGATATCGACCTGTCGTCGGGCTCGTTCGTGACGAACCTGGTGACGGCCCGTGTCAACTACTACTTCAGCACCAAGGTGTTCGTGAACGCGCTGGTGCAGTACAACACCGATACCAACCAGTGGAGTTCGAACGTGCGGCTGGACGTCATCCACCGGCCGCTCAGCGACATTTACCTGGTCTACAACGAACGGCACGACTCGCGGGGGGGCGCCCTGATCAGCCGCGCAGTGATCGCGAAGATGACCTATCTGCTGGCCTTCTAAACGCTACTTGAGGACCGGCGCGAACACCCGGAACGGGCCGGTCAGCTTCACGCCGGCCATCAGCCGGTCCTTCCACAGCACGATCGCGTAGAGGACCAGGCAGAGCACCATCATCGCGACCAGCGATGCCTCGAGCGGCAGGCTGCGGCGAAACGGCCGGCCCAGCACGCCGTAGACCATCTCGACGTGGATCCAATACACGAATAGCGACGCCCGTCCCAGCGTGGCGGTCACCCGGCCGGGGGTATCAAACGAGAAGATGTTCGCGAACCTCGTGCGCATGACGACGTGGAACAGGTCGATGGCGCGAGCGACCGGCACGAGGGCCGCGCAAATCCCCAGCCGAATGAAAAAGAACGTCGGCGAGCTCGTCCAGAAATTGGCGACGGGATAGATCGACGGCTGGAAGGACGCGGCGTAGCCCAAGCCAATGCCGGCGAGGCCGCACACGAGCAGTCCTGCCTGCAGCTGCACTTCGTGCGTTCGCGACCGGGCAGCCTGAATCAGATCACCGGCGATGCCGCCCGCCAGCAGGAATCCCGCCCACGGGAACAGCGCGAACGTCGTCCGGCCGGGAACTGGCCGAATGTAGGCCTCGATCGGATCCGGCAATCCCGCCAGCGCGCCGGCTTCACGCACCAACGGTGTGGTCATGGCCACTCCCAGCGTGGCGAGCGCGAACAGCGCGATCCGGACCGCGCGGGATTCCGACACTCTCCACAACAGCGCGGCGGCCATCATCGCCAGGCCCATCACGTTGAGGATGTCGACCTTCAGGAAGTTGACCAGGGCGCCCCAGCCGAGCAGCTGTGACTGCAACCGGAAGAGGAACGCGAGGGCCAGCACCTGCGCGCCCCGTTTGAGTGCCTTCCGCGCGGCCGCGGCGTGACCAATGGAGGCCGCCCGCAGCGAGGCTGCCATCGACAACGAGAGACCGGCCAGGAACAAGAACAGGGGCGAGGCCAAGCCGGCAATGAACACCGTCACCATGTAGAGGCCGCTCTGGCGATCGGCGTCGCGCGTCCACGCGTCGTTGACGTGAGCACCGACCATCACGATCACGGCGACACCACGCAGCCAGTCGAGATAGACCTTGCGATCGGCTGCGCTCAGGGGCGGACCTCGAACGAGGTATCGAACTGGATGTCCTGCCTCAGCGAGTGCCACACCGAGCAGTATTTCTCTCGCGACAACAGGATGGCGCGCTCGACGGCCAAGGCGGGCACGTTGCCGGTGATGATGACGTGGAGAGTAAAGCGCACGAAGTGGCTCGGCGGGTCGGCTTTCCGCTCGCCAACGATCGTGGCCTCGAGCGCACTGAAGGCATGCCGGCCCTTGGTCACGATGTCAGCGACGTCGATGACCATGCAGCCGGCCAGGGCGATAGCGACCGCCTGTGGCGGCGATGGCCCGGCGCTGCTCTCGCTATCGAGGACGATCTCGGTAGTGCCGGTGCGGGCGGCAAAGCGCAGACCGCCCTGCCAGGTCAGGGTGGCGGTGATTGGCGGTTTCACGCCAACAGTATAGGTAGATTTACGCCGCTCGCTCAGAGGTCAGGGGGCGAGCCGGCGGACGGCCACGGCCGGTCATCATGGCGAACAGCAACCAGCCCAGCGGCACGGCGACCAGCAAGTAAGTGAGGTACTGCCCGTACGCACCGTCAGGACCATACGGTTCTGTGGCCCAGTGCAACGCCTCGCTACCCGGGAACACGTTGGCCTCGGTCAGTTCGTGGAAGCCATAGATCAGCAACTGCACCACGAACACCATCAAGAAGATCGCGGTGACCTGGAAGAACAGGGCGAGGTTCACGCGATGGCCGTAGCGCGACCACATGGCCGCGACCGCCGCGGCGCTGAGCGTGCCGGCCACCGCGCCCGCCAGTATCGACATGGTCTGCACCTGCGTGAGCAACGTGCCCATCAGCAGCGCGGTCTCCATCCCCTCGCGCGAGATCATGAGCAGGGTGAAGAAGAACACGCCGATCCACGCAGCCATGCCGGTCTTGTCGGCCGACGTGCGTAACTGGCCTTCAATCTCGCCCTTGATCTTCTTGGCGGTTCTCCACATGTGCACCGTCAGCGAGGCCACCGACACGGCGGCGGCCAGGGCCAGCACGCCTTCCCAGAGCGCCTGGTTCGACGCCTGCTGAAACAGATACGCCGCCCCGACGCTGAAGAGCACCGACAAGCCGATCCCCCAATGGACCGCGGGAATCAGTTCCCGACGGCCGCTCTTGCGAAGGTAGGCCAGGCTGATGGCAATGATGAGGAAGGCCTCGAGGCCTTCCCGGAGAGTAATCACAAACGCTTGAAGCATAAGACCGTCATCCTGAGACTCAATCTCAAGTCTGGAATTGAGCATATACGACCCCACTGGTCGGCGGCAACAGTTGCATCCAAAATGGCCAATGTGCTAAATAATCAGCAGGTGCGGTATTTTTAGCATGACGACGAACGATCCCCTTTCACGGCGCGAACGGCAGATCCTCGACATCCTTTACGCCAAGGGCACGGCCAGTGCGGCTGAAGTGCAGGAAGCGTTGCCCGATCCGCCCAGCTACTCTGCGGTTCGCGCACTGCTGCGCATCCTTGAGGAGAAGGGACACGCTCGGCACGAAGCGCAGGGCACGCGCTACGTTTACCTGCCGATGGTGCCACGCGAGAAGGCGCGCAACTCTGCGCTCAGCCGCATCGTCAAAACTTTTTTCGATGGCTCGGCGGCCCAAGCCGCCACGGCTCTGGTCGATTCCGGCTCGCTGTCCGATGACGAGCTGGCGAAGCTGTCGTCGCTGATCGAGCAGGCGCGGAAAGAAGGACGCTGATGAATGTCGAACTCATTCTCCGTACGTCGGCCCTGCTGGCCGTGGCCGCCCTGATGACGCGGCTGCTGTATCGCGCGGCTCCGTCCACACGTCACCTGGTCTGGCAACTCGCGATGGTGTTTGCCGTGCTGGCGCCGGTCCTCGCTCCGTTCGCGCCCAGGTTTAGTGTGCCTATGGTGCCTAACGTGCCTGAAGTGCAAGTGGCAACTACACCCACGGATTCCGATAGCGGCACCCCTGGCACCCTGGGTAACAACCCCTTAGATACCCCAGGCACCGTAGGCACCCTAGGCACCTTGCTTGTAGCTTCCTGGTTCCTTTTCTGTTGGCTCGCAAGCGGACTGTCGGTGACGCGCGGGTCGCGGCCGGCGCCTGGTGAATGGGTTTCGGAAGCCCGCAACGTGGCAGCACGACTTGGCTATAAAGTCTCCGTCAACGTTCGCGCCACCCTGACCGACGGCAGTCCGCATGTCGCAGGATTGTTCCGTTCGGTCGTGATGATGCCGCCGTCGGCCGCGCAATGGACGACGGAAGAGCGGCAAGCGGCGTTTGTTCACGAGCTGACTCACCTGCGACGCCGCGACCGCAGCACGCAGGCGGTGGCGCAGCTGGCCTGCGCGATCTACTGGTTCAATCCCCTGGTGTGGTACGCGGCCGTCGGCCTGGCGCGAGAGCGCGAGCGCGCGTGTGATGACGAAGTGCTGCGCGTGGGCGTGAAGCCCTCGGCCTACGCTGCATTACTGCTCGACATCGCGCGGCGTCCCGCTGCGTGGACGCCGGCCACGGCCCTCAGCATGGCGCGTCGAGGGGCGATTGAGGGACGGCTGCTGATGATCCTCGCCGACGTGGTTCGCACGCCACGGCGTTCGACACGATGGCTGGTGTGCGGCGCGGTAGCGGCGTTCACGACCGCTATTCTCGGCGCGCAACCGGTACGCGAGCCTGCGTCGCCGGCGCCGGGGCCCACCCCCGTCGTGAAGTCGCAGGCCGTGATGCAGTTGGACGACGTGCAGACAGCCACCGGGCTCACCGACCTGCTGGTCCGTGCCTTGGGCGACGCCAGCGGACCGGTGCGAGAGCGGGCTACGCTTGGACTCGCGCTGACGCCGGGTGATGCGGTGATCGGTCCGCTGTTGGCGGCCTTGAAGGACAGCGATTCGCAGGTGCGAGAAAAGGCGGCCATCGGCCTCGCCTTCCGCCGCGATCCGCGAATCATCGAACCCCTGCTCACGGCGATGACGGATCGGGACGGCCAGGTTCGTGAGAAGGCGGCGATTGCCCTTGGCGCCAGCGGCGACGCGCGCGCCATCAATGCCTTGAAAACAGCAACCGGCGATCCGGACCCACAGGTGCGCGAGAAGGCGGTCGCTGGACTGGTGCTGCTGGGGCTGCGGAAATGATCCTGCCGGCCCTTGCGATGGCGGTGCAGATTGTCCTCGCGCCCTGCGTGGTTGAAGGCGTCCCCGGCGAAGCCCGCTGCGGCAGTCATCGCGTGTGGGAAAACCGTGACAGCAAACAAGGGCGGCAGATCGATCTCTCGATCATCGTCCTTACCGCGACCTCGCCCGATCGCCGGCCCGATCCGTTGTTCGCCCTGTCGGGCGGTCCCGGCGATGCCCCCTCGTTCAACGCGCGTTTCTTCAGCCGCGCGTTCAGCGAGATTCGCAAGAATCGTGACCTCGTGTTCATTGACTTGCGTGGCACCGGAAAGTCGGGCCCGCTCACCTGTCCCGAACTGGCAAGGCCAGGTGTATCGGGAACCTTTGATGCTGACCTGCTGAGCGTGCCGGCGGTGACGGCATGCCGCGCTCGACTCGAGCGAACCGCCGACCTCACTCGCTACACCACGGAGATCGCGGTCGACGATCTTGAAGAGGTGCGGCGGGCTCTCGGCTATGGGCCTATCAATCTTTATGGCACATCGTACGGCAGCCGGGTCGCCCAGGTCTACATGCGCCGTCACCCGGGCAGCCTGCGGGCGGTCACCATGAAGGGGATCGTTCCGCCGTCGATGGCAATGCCCGAAACCCACGCGCGTGCCGGAGACGACGCCTGGAGGGCACTGGTGGCGCGCTGCGACAACGACGACAACTGCCGGCGCGCCTTTCCGACGCTCGATGCCGACTTTCACGCGCTGCTGGCTCGTCTCGAGGAGACCTCACCGGTACTAACGCTGCCCGCCGGCTCGAGCCGCCCGGCGACCACGGTAAAGATCACGCGCGGTTTGTTCGCCGAGGCGTTCCGCAACATGCTCTACACACCCGAGAATGCGGCGCAAGCGCCGAAACTCATCCGGCAGTTGCTCGACGGCGACGACAAGGCCCTCACCGAAACAGCCCTCACCGGCCGCACCGTGCTCGGCGGCGAGCGCTTGCCCGCCGGGTTCTTCCTGTCGGTGACTTGCGCCGAGGACGTCCCGTACCTAGCCAAGAACTCAAGCGCGCTGGCCGCCGGCACATTCGGTGGCGATTACCGCTTACAGCAACAGACCGCCGCGTGCGCTGTGTGGCCGCGAGGAAGGGTCTCGAACGCCCACCGGCAGCCGACTCGCTCCGCCATACCAACATTAATGCTGTCAGGTGTACTGGATCCCGTGACGCCGCCGTCCGGCGGCGACGAAGTGCTCCGCACACTGTCGAACGGCACGCACGTGATCATCCTCAATAACGGGCATCCGATTGGCAACGCCGAAGCCTGTGTCGGCGCCATGTTTGCGGCCTTCCTTGAGAGGGGCTCGGGCACGGGACTTGATCGATCATGCGCGGCAGCCATTACGGCGCGGCCATTCGTCGTTTCCGGACCAGGAAAATGAGCAGTGTGATTTCGGACCTTCGACATGGCCTCCGCGTGCTGCTGCGGACGCCGCTGTTCACCTTCTGCACGATCGCCGCACTCGCCATCGGCATCGGCTCGACCACGGCGCTGTTCAGCGTGGTCCACGCGCTGTTGGTCAAGCCCCTTCCCTACGCCGACGCAGAGCGACTGGTCGTGGTGTGGGAGCACAACCTGCCGCGCGACCGTGCGCGCAACGTCGTCAGCCCAGCCAACTATCTCGCGTGGAAGGAACGCAACCGGTCGTTCGAGCGGATGGCCGCGTTCACCCAGAACCGCGTCACGATGACCGGCAAGGGCGACCCGCAAGAGCTGACGACCATTGTCGTGACCGCCGACCTGATGGACCTGCTGGGCATCCGGCCGATGCTCGGGCGCGGTTTCGCTGCCGGTGAAGACCAAGAAGGTGCCACACCCACGATTGTCCTGTCGCATGCGACGTGGCTACGGCAGTTCGGCGGCGATGCCAGCCTCGTCGGTCGCGCGGTCACGATCAATGGCGAACCTGCCACCGTGATCGGCATCATGCCGCGCAGCTTCGAGGTGTTCGGCTTGCCGGCCGATGTGTATGTCCCGTTCCGGCTCGGGCCCGCGGCGCGGCGATTCTCCGGACGCAGCATCATCACCATGGCCCGCCTCAAGCCGGGTGTGACCCGGGGTCAGGCACAGGCCGAGATGGAAAGTGTGATGGACGGGCTGCGGCGCGAGCAACCTGATTTCAACACCGGGTGGACCGCCAACGTGGTGCCGCTGCGCGAGCAACTGGTGGGCGACGTCCGCCTGGCAGTGCTCGTTTTGTTTGGTGCGGTTGGCGCGGTGCTGCTGATTGCGTGCGGCAATATCGGCAGCCTGATGCTCACGCGCGCGGCGGGACGCCGGCGCGAACTGGCGATTCGAGCTGCGGTCGGAGCCGGAACAGGCCGCTTGCTCACGCAACTGGTGTGCGAGGCGCTCATGCTCTCGACCGCCGGCGGCGTGCTGGGCGTGATGCTGACCGGATGGATCCTCAGCGGCCTGTCGTCGTGGGCCGCGACGCGGTTGCCAATCCCCCTCCTCTCACAGGTTGCCGTCGATCCGAGCGTGCTCGTGTTCGCGGCCGTCGTCACGATCTTCACGACTGTTCTATGCGGCCTTGCGCCGGCCCTTGGGGTTACCGGGGGCTCGCTGGTGACCGCCCTTCGTGACGGCGCGCCGAGCGTGACGGGGACCGCGCGCGGCCGGATCGTCAGGCAAGCATTCGTGATGGGCGAAATCGCGCTGGCCGTAACGGTGTTATGCGCCGCGGGATTGCTCGGCCGCAGCCTGCTGGAGCTTCAGCGCGTGAACCCGGGCTTCTCGGCCGACTCCGCGCTGTCACTGCGCGTGTCGTTACCGCAGCGCTCGTACCCCAACTCCGATGCGCAGCATGTCTTTCATACTCGCGTGATCGAGGGGTTACGGGCATTGCCCGAAACCACCGCAGTCGGCGGCACGTCGTTCCTGCCCCTTGCTGGGGTTGGACCCGCCACGTCGTTCTGGCGGGCCGATGCGCCGCAACCGCCTCCTGCCGAACGTCCGGTCGTCGACGCGCGCCCGGTCACCGCCGGCTACTTCGAGGCGATGAGCATCCGCTTGCTCGCCGGTCGTGACGTGAACGGTACCGACACCGGCGAGCGCGATCCGATTGCGGTGATCAACGAGACTTTCGCGCGGCAGATCTATCCAGGCGACAACCCGATCGGCCGCCGCTTCATTCTCAATCTCGGCAACGAAAAGCCCCACGAAATCGTCGGCGTCGTCGGCGATGTGAAACTGGCGTCGCTCGAAGGCGAGATTCGGCCGACCGCATACCTGTCATCGCGCCAGTACGCGTTCGGGATGATGACCTACGTGATGCGGACGACGGCCGATCCGGCTCGGATGGGCCCGGCGGCGGTTCGTGTCGTTCGCGAGGTTGATTCGCAACTGCCAGTCTCGGCGGTGCGGCCACTCGATGAGGTGTTCTCGGAATCAATCGCCCGCCCCCGCATCACGGCCATGGCGATGAGCGTCTTCGCGGCGGCGGCGCTGCTTTTGGCTGCCCTCGGCGTCTACGGCATCGTCGCCTACTCGGTGTCGCAGCAGACACGCGAGTTCGGCATTCGCGTCGCCCTTGGCGCAAAGCCGGCGCAAATCATCCGAATGGTGGCCGGCCAGAACCTCCGCATCGTGGCATTCGGGCTGATACTCGGCCTGGCGTGCGCGGTTCCCGCGACCCGCCTCCTGCGCGGCCTGTTGTTTCAGGTCGGCCCCAACGACCCGGCGACGTTCGCCGCAATTGGCGTGACCTTGGCGCTGGTGGCGATGATCGCGTCGTACGTGCCTGCGCGCCGCGGCACGCGCGTTGATCCGGTTGTCACGTTGAAGGCGGAATAAGTAGGGGCGAGTGCCCCTACTCGGAGTAGACGACGGTGCGAACGCGGCGGTGGCGCCGCGCCAGTTCCGCCGGCAGCGGCTTGCTCAGGTAGACCTTCGACTCGGCGCTGTCCGCCTGATTTGGCTCGTGCTTAACGACGTTGAAGTGCAGCTGCGCGAGCACCGCCCGCATGTCGTAGTAGCGGTTCTTGGTCTTGACGACCACTTCCTCGAAACCGGCAGCGTGCGCCCATACTTCCGATTCTTCGGTCAGCGCGCGGAAGTGGCCCTGGCCGCGCCAGTCGCGGCGCGTGCCGCCAATCCACGAGTACAGGATGCGGCGGCCGTCGAAGGTCACTGCACCCGTCAAGCGATTCACCAGGTCGCGAAGCTTGGGCACCGATTCGTCGTGGCGAATCTCATGGACGATCTTGTAAGAGACGGGCACCAGGGCACCCGAGGGATCATCTGGAAGGGGTGCTTCGGCCATCAGGATCAGCGACTCGCGTTCGTGCAGCCGCTCGATGATCTCGGCCGCCGTCTTGCGGCGAGGAAACTCGCCGAAGTACTCCTCGATATACTGGATTTCCAGCGCGCCCGGTTCGAGCGCGTATTGCTTGATCAGATATTCCACGGGATTCTGTTTTTTGTCTGTGTCTAATCGGGGCCTAATCGTTGGCCGGACGATTATACGAGATGCGCCCGCCGGGAGTTCAACCAGCGTTGCTCGGGGTCTGAGCGGGCCAGAGTCAGCGCCGCTCGGTCGCAGGCGGTCGGCAAGCTGTCGAGCGCAGTTAACCGGAGACCGGTCCCCTCGACTCGCTCCTCCTGCCTACTGACGAATGGCGGGCCTGAGAATCGACATCGCCGTCGCGGGCCGCGTCGGCGCGACCCGTCAATAGTCCATCCCGATCACGGCGCCGTGCTCGTCGACATCCAGCTTCTGGGCCTGCGGGACTTTGCCGAGACCGGGCATCAGCATCATGCTGCCGGCAATCGCCACGACGAAGCCTGCGCCGGCAGAAAGTGACACCTCACTCACGGTCAGCGTCCATCCCGATGGCGCGCCCATTTGCTTCGGGTCGTCGGTAAATGAGTACTGCGTCTTCGCGATACAGACAGGCAACCTGCCATAGCCCAGCGCTTCGAGTTTCGCGAGACGCGCCTTCGCCGCCGGCTTGAACGAGACGCCGACCGCGCCGTAGACCTTGGTCGCCACCGCCGTGATCTTCTGCTCGAGCGACTGCACCGACGTGTAGATCGGCTGGACGACCGCCGGGTTGGAGGCTGCCGCCGCAGTCACGAGTTTGCCTGCCAGTTCGGTCATGCCGTCGCCCCCGTTCGCATAGCCGTCAGCAAGCGCTGCGTCGGCGCCAATCGAGCGGCAGTAGCTCATCACTTCATCAAGATCGGCGTTGGTATCACCGGGGAAGCGGTTCAGCGCGATCACGGCGGGCACCCCCCAGCGCTTCAAGTTATCGAGGTGACGTAACAAGTTCGGAAAGCCGGCCGCGACCGGACTATCAGGTGCGCCGCCCTGTGCTCGCAGCGCCTTGAGCGTGACGATCACGGCCGCCGCCGCCGGCACGTGACCGCACATCGGCATCACCAGGTCGAAGAACTTCTCGGCGCCCAGATCGGCGGCGAACCCGGTTTCGTTGACGACGTAGTCGGCGAGATGGAGACCAATGCGCTGCGCCAGCACGCTGCTGGTGCCATGGGCGATATTGGCGAACGGCCCGCAATGCACGATGGCGGGCGCTCCCTCAGTGGTCTGCACCAGATTGGGCAGTACCGCCTCGCTCAACAACACCATCATCGGACCAACGGCCTTAAGGTCCGCCGCGGTCACCGGGGCGCCGTCGTAGTTAAAGCCGACGACGATGCGACCGAGGCGCTCGCGAAGATCGGCGCGGCCTTCCGACAGCGCGAGAATCGCCATGATCTCCGACGCGGCCGTGATCACGAACCCGGTCTCGCGGGCCGGGCCGTTCTCGCGTCCGCCCAGTCCCGTGGCAATGCGTCGCAACGCGCGATCGTTCATGTCCATGCAGCGCGGCCACAAGATTTCCTGTGGATTGATCCGCAACTCGTTGCCAAAGTGCAGGTGCGAATCGAGCAGCGCCGCAAGCAGGTTGTGGGCCGCGGTGATGGCGTGGAAGTCGCCGGTGAAGTGCAGGTTGATCTTGTCAATCGGCTCGAGCGACGCCTTGCCGCCGCCGGTGGCGCCGCCTTTCATGCCGAACACTGGTCCGAGCGAAGGCTCGCGCAGCGCGGCGACCGCGTTGTATCCCAGCTTGACGAGTCCTTGTGTGAGGCCGATGGTGTTCACCGTCTTGCCCTCGCCGCTCGTGGTCGGCGTCATGGCGGTGACGAGAATCATCTTGCCCTTGGGCGCCGGGAAACGCTCAAGCACTTCGAGGCGAATCTTGGCAATGGCGCGGCCATACGGTTCGAGCAGGTCCTCCGATAAGCCGAGGCGCGAGGCAATCTCTGTGATGGGCTGCATAAGGGCGGCTCTATCTTACCGGGACTGCAAGGGCCAGGGCCCGGCCACCCCGAGTGGTGGCTCAGCCCCGCAGCACCGGCAGCGCTGCGGCCTGCCACTGCGCGTCCCATCGTTCGGCGGGATTCTCGAAGAGCCACGTCTTTGATTTGCCCAGTATCGAGCCCGGCTCAATCGCCTTCGACGCCACCGCCACCAAGATGCCCGCAAGGTCTCCGGGATCGCGAAACGTGACGCCCTCGTGGCCGTTGGTCAGTACTTCGCCCAAGACTGGCGCGTAGTCAAACGCGGCAACCGGCACGCCGGCACCTCGGAAATCGGCAACCTTCATCGGCAGGTCGAGGCCGGACGAAGACTGGTGCAGGCAGAGACCCAGGTCGGCCATGCCAATCAATACCGGATAGGCGGTCGGCTCGAGCCAATGCGTCCGCAGCGCAATTGCCTTGAACGAACGGCGCGCCGCCCGCGCTTCGAACCCTTCGCGCAGCGCGCCGCGGCCGGTGAGAATGACCGCAAGACAAGGAGCCCCGGCGGCACGCGCGAGCTGGCGCTCGGCGCGTTCAAGTGCCTCGAGCAGGAGATCGAAATCCTCATCCGGCGTCCAACTGGTGGGACAAACGACCAGTGGCAGGCGCTCGGCGCCGAGAGAGGCTTCGGTCGCGAGCTTTGTCCACAGCGTGACCGCAGACGAAGGAACGGTCCGGATGAACGCGGCGGGCGGACGATCGTAAACGACGGATGCGGTAACGCCGTAATTGCCCGCCAACCACGCACCCAGCGCCTTCGAGACAGCGAGATTCCCGTCGGCACGCCGCGCCCACCGGCGCTCGCTCCGTGCCACCGCCCGGACGGCGCGATGTGACTCGCCGAGCCGAATCGCCACCACGGTGTGTGACAAGTTGTGCCAGTCGATCACGAACCGGCCGCCGCGTAGCCTCGTCACCAGCCACGACACGGCCAGCGCCGGAATCGACGGCGGATTCTGAACGAGGATGACGTCCGCCTTCGGCAATTGCATCAGCATCACCAATAGCTGGCGGGCCTGGCCGAGCACGCGCAAGAACGAGCCGGCGACAAAGCGCCTGACGCCGCCGGTGGCGCGGCCCTGGAAAGTGCGATCGGACAGGCGATGGCAGGTGATGCGAGGGTGATTCGCCACTGCTGGCATGGGTGGCGCGCCTTCAAGACCCACCAGATCCACGTCGTGCCCGGCATCGGCCAGCGAGGCGGCGTGATACTGCATCCGCGGGCTGCGGCCAAGATCTCCGAGTACGATAACGGCGGTTCGCATTGACGGTCTACTTGCTGCTCGTCCTCTGTGGTGCGGCTCTTGCCCTGGTGATTACGCCGCTGGTGTCGCGGGGCTCGGTCTGGCTCGGACTGGTAGACGCCCCCGGGGGCCGGAAGGTTCACGCCCAATCGGTGCCGCGGCTGGGGGGCGTGGCAGTCGTCGCCGCCACAATCCTGGCGATGATACTCGTCCGCTGGTTGGGGCCGCGGGATTTGAACCCTGCAATCTGGCCCTCGTTACAGCCGTTTGCGGCGGCCGGCGCACTGATTTTCGGCATTGGCCTGTTGGACGATGTGCGCGGCGTGGGGCCGGTGCCGAAGTTGGCCGTGCAGGCAGTCGCGGCGACCGTGGTGATGATGTCGGGTTTGTTGATCCAGCGCGTCACCCTGCTGGGCGTGTCATGGGAACTGGGATGGCTGGCCTGGCTGATCACAGCCGGATGGATCGTCGGTCTCACCAATGCCTTCAACCTCATCGACGGCATCGATGGGCTCGCAACCGGCATCGCCGTGCTCGCCGGCGCCACCTGCGGCGCCATTCTCGTGGTCCGCGGACACCCGGCCGAAGCCATGATGCTCGCCGCGCTGGTGGGCGCGTCGATTGGTTTCCTGCGGTTCAATTTCTCGCCGGCTTCGATCTTTCTTGGCGACAGCGGCAGCCTGGTGGTTGGATTTCTGCTGGCCACGACCGCGATTGCCGGCTGGCAGAAGGGCGCGACCGCCTTGGCCACTGGCGTCCCGCTGATGATCTTCGCACTGCCGATTGGCGACCTCGTCACCACCATCGCGCGACGAGGTCTGGCGCAACCCGCCACTGGACCAGCGTCGATTTCGGCAACCCTTCGAAAACTGGTTGAACCGGATCGGCAGCACATCCACCATCGCCTGCTCGCGCTCGGCTGGTCACCCCGGCGCACGGTGCTGATCCTCTACGGCGTCACCACCGTGCTGTCCCTGCTCGCGCTGTTGACGGCACAGACGCCATGAAGCGGGTGTTGCTGGTGCAGCCCTCCATGCAGCCGCCGGGTGGCAGCAACGGCGTGGCCGCGTGGGTGCTGCAGGCGCTGGTGCCCGTACATCGCGTCACCGTGCTGTCGTGGCAGCCCGTGGACATCGCGCCAATCAACCGCTTCTACGGCACCGATTTGCAACCGAGCGACTTCGACACCATCGTCGTGCCTCGCGGTTGGACGCTCGTCCCCGACCTGCTGCCGACGCCGGCGACCCTGGTGAAGCTATCACTGCTCATGCGCTATACCCGCAAGGTCTGTGGCGGTTTCAATGTCGTCTTCGGCGTATACAACGAGACCGACTTCGGCCGGCGTGGCATTCAATACATTCACTACCCGTCGTACCTGCGGCCGCGGCCTGCCGTCGACCTGCGGTGGTATCACCAGGCGCAGGCGCCACTGTCGGCATATTACGCGCTCGCCGATCGTGTTGCCGGCTTCTCGTTGGACCGCTTGAAGTCGAACGAGACGCTCGTGAATTCGGACTGGACTGGAGAACGTGTTCGCAACTTCCTGGGTGGGCAGCCGCGGACGCTTTATCCGCCGGTCGCCGATCCGGGACCTGGCTTACCGTGGGCCGAACGCGTCCCGCATTTTCTCGCGATTGGCCGCCTCTCCCCGGAGAAGGAGTACGAGCGCGTCATGCGCATTCTCGCGAGGGTGCGCGAACGGGTTCCTGACGTCCGGCTCACCATCGTCGGCACGTCCGACCGGCACACCGTTCGCTACTTCGCCGCCCTCCAGTCGCTGGCGCGGTCGCTCGGCGACTGGGTCACGTTCCGTGACAACCTCAGCCGGGACGAGATCCGAACGCTGATGGGCTCGCATCGCTACGCTGTGCATGGCATGCGGGAAGAGCATTTCGGGATGGCGGCAGCGGAACTGGCGCGGGCCGGGGTCATCGTGTGGGTGCCGAAGGGCGGGGGCCAAATGGAGATAGTCGGCAACCAACCGGCGCTGATGTACGACTCAGAAGAGGACGCCGCTGCGAAGATCAACGCGGTGTTGTCCGACCCCGCGGCGCAAGGGAAGCTGAGCCGAGCACTCGCGGCGCGAGCCGAGCTGTTCTCGACCGAGCGCTTCGTCCGCGAGGTGCGCGAGATTGTGAGTGCCTTCCAGGGCTAGCATGCGCGTCCTCCTGGTCCAGCGATCGCTCGCGCCACCGGGCGGGGGCAATGCCGTCGCCGCCTGGATGTTGCACGCACTTGCCGGTCACCACCAGGTCGACACCCTGACGCTCAGCCTGTGGTCACCGGCGCAGACCAACGCGTTTTATGGAACCTCGATTCCGGAGCGGCCGATAGTGCGTCACGTGGTGCCGCCTCCCTGGCGCTGGCTCTCACGGCTATCAAGTGACCGAGCGTACCGGCTTCGGATGGCCGCCCTCTTGCGTCGCGCCCGGCAACTCAGCGCGGACTACGACCTGCTGGTCACTGCTGATGACTACGCCGTGTTCGAGAAGCCCGGAATTCAGTACGTGCACTTCCCGGCCACGCTCAATTCGCGCCCCACTCGGCTCGCTGCCATCGTCGGGGTCTACTTTCATTTCTGCGATTGGTGGATGGGACTGCCCTGGCCGCTGGCCGCGCGCAATCTCACGCTCGCGAATTCCGAGTGGACTGCGGCGAGATTGCGCGGCGTCGGCGAGACGCGCGTGCTTTATCCTCCCGTGGTCGACACCGGGCCGGGCGAACCGTGGGCCTGCCGTTCGAACACCTTTCTCAGTGTTGGCCGGTTTCATTCCTCCAAGCGCCTCGAAGTGGTGATGTCGATTGTCCGGCGCCTGCGCGCCGGTGCGATCGCCGATGCCCGGCTGGTGATCGTCGGCTCGCCCGTCGATGTGGAGTACAGCCATCGCATCAGGGAGGCAGCTATTCGCGCAGGCGACTGGATTCAGATTCGCGAGGACCTCTCGCGCGGAGAGCTCAACGCGTTGATGGGGCGCAGCCGGTACGGGGTGCAAGCTATGGAAGGCGAGCACTTCGGCATGGCGACGGCGGAGATGGCCAGGGCCGGATGCCTGGTCTTCCCGCATCGCAGCGGCGGATCGGTGGAAGTGGTCAATGGCGCGCCCGAATTGTTGTGGGACAGTGAGGATGAAGCGGTCGCTCGCATCAGCGCGACTGTGCAGGCGCCTGCGTTACGCGATCAGTTGCTAGCGAGCCTGGGCGTGCAGGCGCAGCAGTTCTCGGCCGAACGGTTCGTCGAGCGATTCCGCGTGATCGTCAGTGAGTGGGAGGCCCGTCAGGTCAACTGACGAAAGCCGGGGTCGCTCAACAGTTCCTGGTAAGTGCCGATACCGGCTACGCGGCCGTCCTTCAAATAGATCAACTGATCGCACGCCTTGACGGTTGAAAGGCGATGGGCAACCGCGATCACTGTGCGCGTGCCGTGCACGGCGGCAATTGCCGCAGTCACTTCCCGCTCGGTTTGATTGTCGAGCGCGGCGGTCGCTTCGTCGAACAACAGCACGGGTGGGTCGTGATAGAGCGCCCGCGCGATCGCCACCCGCTGGCGCTGGCCGCCCGACAGGCGCACGCCGTGTTCGCCGACGACCGTCTCCAGTTTCTGCGGCAAGGCGGCGACTACCTCATCCAGGCGCGCCAGCGCGACCGCCGCAGCCAGGCGCGCTTCGTCGATCGCGCCGTCGGGAATGCCGAAAGCGATGTTGCGCCTGAGCGAATCATCCAGCAGGTAGACGTCCTGCGACACGTAGCCGATTTGCCGCTGCCACGCGCGCTCGCGCCCTTCGAGCGGCTGGCCATCGATCACGACACGTCCGGACGTCGGCGTCAGCAGCCCAAGCAGGACATCGACCAGCGTGGTCTTGCCGGCCCCGGTGCCGCCAACGATGCCGACCGACTGACCGCGGCGGATGGAAAACGACACGTGCTCAAGCGCTGAGGTGCCGTCGTCGTAGCGGAACGAGACGTCATCGCACACGAGCGCGGCGAGCAGGAACGGCGGCGACGGCGTGAAAGGCCGATGCACAGGCGCCCGCAACGTGCGCATGTCGGCGTCCATGTTCGCGACCCACGGGTGGGCTTCGCGGAGGTAGCCGACGTTCAACATGATGCGATTGGACGACGGGATGACCCGGAACCCGCTGTAGGCGAACAGCGCGAGAATCGATACGGTATTGCTGCCGGAGGCGCTCTCGCGCATGACGAGAAAGACGACCAGCAGCATGCTCAGCACCAAAGTCGTTTCGACCCCGTGCCTGGCGGCGCCCGCCGCCCACGATCGGCGCTGCTTCACGCGCGTCAGGTCGCGCTTGAGGTGGCGAAACTGCTCCTCGAAGAACGGCTGGCGGCCGGAGATCTTCACATCCTTGATCGCGCCCAGACTTTGCTGCAGCACGTGGAGTTGCTGCTGCAGCAGCGCGCGCTCGCTCTCGCCAATCCGCTCCCACGCGCGGCGAGTCAGGACAATCGGCCCGAGCACCACCGCCAGCACGATTGCCACCGCGGCGAGTGTGATGGGCGGCGCCGACGACAGCAGCACCAGCGCCAGCGCCGCGATCGTCACGACCTCGGCAAAAATGTTGACCGCCGAACCCGCAACCAGCTCGTAGGCGATGTCAGACGCGCGCGTCATCGGCTGGATCAACGAGGAGGAGTGCCGCTTCACATGGAACAGGTAGTCGGCGGCGAGATAGCGCGCGAGCAACCGCTCGGCAGCGCCCGCCGATGAGTTGAAGATAATGCCCTGGCGGAGCCACTCCACCCAGGAGAGAAAGAGGGCGCGGGCCAGGTAGAACACGCCGACGGCGAGTGCGAGGGTGGCGACCACCGCTCGCGGGTCGTCCGTGGGCCAGGCGCGCCAGATCTGTGACACCACCGGCAGCGTGCGCACCTGGTCCGGTTCGACCACGAGTCGAAGCAGGCCGAAGGTGGCCAGCGCGCCGCCGGCCTCGATCAGCGCGCCGATGCTGACCAGCGGCACCAGCGCCAGCCACCGCCACCGCTCGCGGGGCGCGAGCCAGCCCAGCACGGTGCGCACGTCGCGAATCACGAGTTCATCCGGGTCAGCGCCGCGTGCACCGCGGGTCGATTCGAAAGCGTCTTAGCAGCGATGGCCCAGTATAGGCTCAACACCCGGCTGTTCGTGGCGCGCCCCCTCGATGAGACCTTCGCGTTCTTCGCCGACGCGGGCAACCTGCAGATGCTCACGCCGCCGTGGCTGAGTTTTCGCATCCGCACGCCGCAGCCAATCGAGATGCGCTCGGGCACGCTGATCGATTACCTGATCGTCGTTCGCGGGCTCCCCGTGCCGTGGCGCACGCGCATCAGCGACTGGACGCCTCCGGCACGGTTTGTTGACGAACAACTGTGGGGCCCGTACTGGCGCTGGCACCATACCCATGCCTTCTCGAAGACCGACGGCGGCACGCTGGTCGAAGACACCGTGTTGTATTCGCCCATTGGCGGCGCACTGATGCACGGCCTGATGGTCCGGCGCGACCTCGAGCGCATCTTCACGTTCCGCCAGCACCAGATTCTGAATCAGTTCAAGGTCACCGCGCGAGAGCCCGTGTCGGTCAGGATTGACCGCATATAATTCCTGCGACCATGCAGGACCTCACGACGGGCTCGCTGACCGGCCATCTCCTCAAGACCACCAGCTTCATGCTCGTCAGCATGATCTTCCAGGCACTGTATGTCCTGGTCGATCTGTTCTGGGTCGGCAGGCTTGGCACCGATGCGGTGGCCGCGGTTGGCATCAGCGCCAACCTGTCATTCGTGGTGCTCGCCATGTCGCAGATGCTCGGCGTCGGCACCACCACGGTGGTTTCGCATGCCGCGGGGCGCCAGGAGCACACCGAGGCCACCTACCTGTTCAACCAGTCGCAGGTCCTGTCGATGGTCGCGGGCGTGCTGTTCTTCGCGGTCGCCATGGCCTCGCGCACCGCTTACGCCGCCGCGCTCAGCGCTGATGCGGCCACGCAGCGCCTGACCGAGGAGTACCTGCTGTGGTTCATCCCGGCCATGGCGCTGCAGTTTGCGATTGTCGCCATGGGCGCGGCACTGCGCGGCACCGGCAACTTCAAGCCGGGCATGATCGTCCAGACCGGCACGGTGATCCTCAACATCGTGCTGGCGCCGGTGTTGATCTTCGGGTGGGGTCCGTTCCCGGTAATGGGCGTCAGCGGCGCAGCCGTGGCCACCTTCGTTGCCGTCGCCGCCGGCGTGATCTGGATCTCGTTTTACTTCTTCGATCGCAACGCCTACCTCCGCTTCCACTTTGCCGACTGGAAGCCGAAGTTCCCGGTGTGGTGGCAGATGCTGAAGATCGGGCTGCCCGCCGGGGTCGAGTTCGGCCTGATGGGACTTTACATGGTCGTCGTCTACGCCATCAGCCGCCGCTTCGGGGCCGCGGCGCAGGCCGGATTCGGCGTCGGCTTCAGGATTGTCCAATCGGCCTTTCTACCAATCGTGGCCCTGGGCTTTGCGGTCGCGCCGGTGGCCGGCCAGAACTTCGGCGCCAACAAGGGCGACCGGGTGCGCTCGGTCTTCAAGACGGCGGCTTCGATCGCCGCGGGCTTCATGCTGGTGCTGGGCGTCGGCATCTACCTGGCAGCGCCCGAGCTGATGCGCCTCTTCAGCTCGGATCCCGAGGTGATTCACGTCGGCGTCGACTACCTGCACATCGTGACCCTCAACTTCGTGGCGTCGGGTATCACGTTTGTGTCCGCCAGCATGTTCCAGGGCATGGGGAACACGCTGCCGTCGCTCGCGACGTCGTTCCTGCGGATGGTCGTCGGCATCGTGCCGGCCATCGTCTTGTCGCGCCGGCCCGAATTCGCACTGACGTGGATCTGGTGGTTCACCGTGCTGTCGACGACGCTCCAGATGGCGCTGAACCTGTTCCTGTTGCAGCGCGAGTTCCGGTTGAAGCTGGCGCCGATCTCCTGATCTCTCGAACTCCTGCTACTGCCTATATAATCGCGACGCACATGAAGCTCGCCGTCCCGAAAGAATGCCGCCCCGGTGAACGCCGGGTCGCGGTCACCCCCGAAAACGTCGCGCGCCTCGTCAAGCTGGGCTTCACCGTCGCCGTCGAACACGACGCCGGCGCCGCCGCCTCGTTCGGCGACGACGACTACGCCGCGGCCGGCGCGGAAATCATTACCGGCACGCGCGAGATCTGGCAGGCCGGCGACATCGTGCTCAAGGTGCAGCCGCCGGCGGCGCATCCGGTGATCGGCGTACACGAAGCTGAGTTGATCCGCGAAGGCGGCACGCTGATCAGTTTCCTGTATCCCGGCAAGAACAAGGAGATCATCGACCTGCTGGCAGCGCGCAAGGCGACCGCCATTGCGGTTGACCAGATTCCGCGCATCTCGCGCGCGCAGAAAATGGACGCGCTGTCGTCGATGGCCAACATCGCCGGCTACCGCGCGGTGATCGAAGCCGCCAGCTTCTACGGACGTTTCTTCACCGGCCAGATGACCGCGGCCGGGCGCGTGCCGCCCGCCAAGGTCCTGGTAATCGGCGCCGGCGTCGCCGGGCTCGCGGCGATCGGCGCGGCGCGCGGCATGGGCGCCATCGTCCGCGCCTTCGACACCCGGCCGACGGTGAAAGAGCAAGTCAAGAGCATGGGCGCGGAGTTCATCGAGCTCAACGTGCATGAGGACGGCGAGGGCACCGGCGGCTACGCCAAGGAAATGAGCCCGGCCTTCATCAAGGCGGAAATGGACATGTTCGCCGCCCAGGCGCGCGATGTTGACATCATCATCACCACCGCGCTCATTCCCAACCGGCCCGCGCCAATCCTGATCACGGAAGAAATGGTGAAGGGGATGAAGAAGGGATCGGTGATCGTCGATCTCGCGGCCGAGAACGGCGGCAACTGCGCGCTCACCGAACCGGGCAACGTCGTCCAGAAGTACGGCGTGCACATTCTTGGCTATACCGATCTGCCGAGCCGCCTGGCGCCGACGGCCAGCTTCCTGTTCGGCAACAACCTCACGCACCTGCTGGCCGACCTCGGCGGCGCCAGCCACTTCCACCTGGATCTCGCGGATGAAGTCGTGCGGGGTGCACTGGTGCTGCGCGACGGCGAGGTGATGTGGCCGCCACCGCCGCGGCCGCCGGCCGCGCTGCCGCCCGACCCGAAGCTGGTGGCCGTGCCCGTGGTGGCGCCGGTCAAGCGACCGCCGTCCAAGAGCGTTGCCGGCCCGGTCTTCGCGTTGATTGCCGCGGTGGCGCTGGTTGGCCTCGGCCTGGTCGCGCCGCCGGCCTTTCTGTCTCACCTGACGGTGTTCGCGCTGTCGGTCGTGATTGGCTGGCAGGTGGTGTGGAACGTCACCCCCGCGCTTCACACGCCGCTGATGAGCGTGACCAACGCCATCAGCGGCATCATCGTGCTGGGCGGCATGCTCCAGTTGAACGGTCCAATGACCTCGCCGGTCGTGCTCGTCGGCGCCGCGGCAATTCTGCTCGCCACCATCAACATCGTGGGTGGGTTCATGGTGACGCAGCGGATGCTGCGGATGTTCCGCCGATGATCACTTTGCCGGAAACACTCGTCACCATCGCCTACCTCGCCGCCGGCATTCTGTTCATCCTGAGCCTGGGTGGACTGTCGGCGCAGGAGTCGGCCCGGCGCGGCAACTTGTTCGGCATGCTTGGCATGGCGCTCGCGGTCGGCGTCACCGCGTTCGGGCCGCACGCCGGTAATTACAGCGTGCTGATTGGCGCGCTGGTGATCGGCGGCGCGATTGGCGCGGCCATGGCGGCGCGGGTCGAGATGACCGACATGCCGCAGTTGGTGGCCATGCTCCACAGCTTTGTCGGCCTGGCGGCCGTGCTGGTCGGGTTTGGCGGCACGCTCGATCCCGCCAACACGCTGGTCGGCGTCGAAGCGACCATCCACTCGGTCGAGACGTTCATTGGTGTCTTCGTCGGAGCCGTGACGTTCACGGGCTCGATCATCGCGTTCGGCAAGCTACAGGGCTTGATCGGCAGCAAGCCGCTGCTGATGCCTGGCCGCCACATCCTGAACCTGGTGGCGCTGCTCGCCTGCGTGGCCCTCGGCTTCCAGTTCGTGAGCGCCGAACACGGCACGGCGCTACAGCCGCTGATCATCGCCACCGTGATCGCGTCGCTACTCGGTATTCACCTGGTCATGGCGATTGGCGGTGCCGACATGCCGGTCGTCGTCTCCATGCTCAACAGCTATTCCGGTTGGGCGGCGGCCGCGGCGGGCTTCATGCTGGAAAACGACCTGCTGATCATCACCGGCGCGCTGGTGGGATCGAGCGGCGCTATCCTCAGCTACATCATGTGCCACGCCATGAACCGCTCGTTCCTGAGCGTGATTCTCGGCGGCTTCGGCGCCGAAGAGGGCAAGGCGCCGGCGGCGGGCGCGCAGCCCGCGGGTGAGGTGAAAAACATCACCGCCGAAGAAACCGCGGAGCTGCTGCGGGATGCCAAGAGCGTGGTCGTCGTGCCGGGTTACGGCATGGCCGTCGCACAGGCGCAGCACCCCATGTACGAAGTCACGAAGATTCTGCGCGACAAGGGGGCGAACGTGCGGTTTGCCATCCACCCGGTCGCCGGCCGCCTGCCCGGCCACATGAACGTGCTGCTGGCCGAAGCGAAGGTGCCGTACGACATCGTGCTCGAGATGGAAGAGATCAACCAGGACTTCCCCAGCACCGACGTCGTGATCGTGTGCGGCGCCAACGACATCGTCAATCCGGGCGCGCTCGATGATCCGTCGAGCCCGATCTTCGGCATGCCGATCCTGGAAGTGTGGAAGGCCAAGACCTGCATCGTGATGAAACGCGGCATGGCCAGCGGCTACGCCGGTGTCGACAATCCCCTCTTCTACAAGGACAACACGCAGATGTTGTTCGGCGACGCCAAGAAGATGATCGACGCGGTGCTGGTAGAACTCAAGAAGTGATCCGGTGATGCGGTTTCATTTACCGCATCCCTTCGTCCTCCTCCTTGGCGCGGTTGGCCTTGCCGCCGCGCTCACCTGGCTCATTCCCGCCGGCGAGTATCAGCGGCGCGACGATCCCGCCACCGGACGCACGGTCGTGATCGCCGGCACCTACGCGCCGGTGCCGGCCACTCCGGTCGGCCCGTTGGCCGCCTTGCTCGCGGTGCCTCGCGGCATCATCGCCGGCGCCGATGTCATTGTCACAATCCTGTTTGTCGGCGGCGCCTTTGCCCTGCTCGACGCGACCGGCGCGCTGGCCCGTTTGGTCGGCTTGCTGATCGGCGTTACGCGCCGGCCGCGGACAATCGTGATTGCCGTGAGCATTGCCTTTGCCACGCTCGGCGCGCTCGAGAACATGCAGGAGGAGATCGTCGCGCTGGTGCCGGTGATGATGCTGCTCAGCCGCGGAGTGGGGTTCGGGAACGTGACCGCGCTCGCCATGAGTATCGGGGCTGCGGCGGTCGGCGCCGCCTTTGGGCCGACCAATCCGTTCCAGACCGGCATCGCGCTTCGGTTCGCCGAGCTGCCACCGCTGACCATTCCCGCCGTTCGCTTCAGCCTGCTGGTCGCCGCCGTCGCCACCTGGATCGCCTGGACGCTGGCGATGACCGCGAGCGACGATGTACGGCAGGCTGGCATGGGTGCGGGCACACCTGGCACGAGCGGAGGCAACGCTGGGTTGCCTGGCGGCCATGGCCCGGCCACTCGGCGCGACGGCCTGCTGCTCGCGCTCGTCCTGCTGCCGTTCATCCCCTACGTCTATGGCGTCTTGCAGCTCGACTGGGGATTCAACGAACTCACGGCGCTCTTTCTGCTCGCCGGATTCACCGTCGGTTTCGTATCGGGCCGCGACTTGACGGCCACCGCCACAGGCTTTCTCAAGGGCATGGAGACCATGCTGGCGGCAGCGCTGTTCGTCGGCGTGGCGCGCGCCATCAGCCTCGTGCTCACCGACGGCCGCATCATCGACACCATTGTCTATTCACTGGCGGTGCCGCTGGCGGGGCTGCCCGGAACGCTGGCGGCGCTGATGATGGTGCCCATGCACGCCCTGCTGCACGTGCCGGTGCCATCGGTGAGCGGCCAGGCCGTCCTCACCATGCCGATCATGGCGCCGCTGTCCGACTTGCTCGGAATCTCGCGCGACGCCGCCGTGCTTGCCTACCAGACCGGCGCCGGCCTTGCGGACCTCGTTGTCCCGACCAACGGCGCGCTGCTGGCCATGCTGCTAGGCGCGGGCGTTCCTTACGGCCGTTGGCTGCGCTTTGCCGTGCCGGGCGCCTTGCTGGTCGCAATTATCGGTGCGATCGGTGTGGTGTTGGCAGCGTAGAATCGGCGCCGGGGGATGGCATGAAGACAACGACAGCTGGAGCGCTGACCGCGATCGCACTTGCCTGTGGCCTGGGCATGACGCGCGCCGACGCGCAGTCGTCATCGGGAACAGTGGAATCGCATGTGGCCGCCGCACGCGCCGCCGCCGGCCAGGATCATCTCGGCCTGTTCAATCGCCTATGCCAACCCGAGCCGGTACGTCCGGCGGCCGCGGCCGCTAACGCACCCGCGACGGCACCGCCACGACCGCCGGGTCCGCCGGCCAAGTCCACCTGGGAAGCCGACGCCGTGAAGGTGTTCGACAACCTCTACTTCGTCGGCGAGCAGGAGTATTCCGCCTGGGCGGTTGCCACTAGCGACGGCATCGTCATTCTCGACACCATCTTTGAATATTCCGTTGATAGCCAGATCGTCGGCGGGCTGAAGAAACTCGGGCTCGATCCCAACACGATTAAATACGCGCTCGTCAGCCACGGACATCGCGATCACTCCGGTGGCGCACAGTACCTGCAGGATTCGTTCAAGACCCGCGTCCTGTTATCGGCGGCAGACTGGGACATGCTCGAGAAGAACACCCGCGATCCCTCGAAGCCGAAGCGCGACATGGTGGTGACCGACGGGCAAGTGCTCACGGTCGGCGATCAGACGCTCACCTTCTACATTACGCCCGGGCACACCATGGGAACCGTGTCGACGATTGTGCCCGTGTTTGATCGCGGCACGAAGCACGTCGCCGCGGCGTGGGGCGGCACGGCCTTCAACTTTCCTCATTCGAAAGAGCGCTTCCAGGTCTACATCGACTCAGCCCGGCGCTTCAGCGAGATCGCCACCAAGGCCGGCGCGGACGTGCTGATTGCCAACCACACCATTTTCGATGGCTCGAAAACCAAGCTGCCGGCGATGGCCACCCGCAAGGCAGGGGCACCGCACCCATACGTGATCGGCACCGACAGCGTGCGTCGCTACCTCAAGGTCGCGGAGGAATGCGCGACCGCCGGAATGTTGCGGCTGCCCTAGGCCTGGCTGCGAGACACAGAGGTATTTCATGTTGAGAACGCGAATGGGAATTGCGATCGCGCTGGCGGCGCTCGTGCTGTTGCCGGCGTCGCCATCACTGCAAACCAAGCCTGCTGGGCTCGCTCCCGATCGGGTGGCCGTCATCGACAGTGGCCTGCAACGCTACGTGGACGACAACCGCGTCGCCGGCATCGTGGCGCTGGTGCTGCAGGACGGCAAGCCCGTCTACGAGAAGGCGTTCGGCTGGAGCGACCAGGAAGCCGGACGGCGCATGACGACCGACACGATCTTCCGCATTGCCTCGCAAACCAAGGCGCTGACCAGCGTTGCGATCATGCAGCTGATCGAAGAGGGCCGCCTGACACTCGGCCGGCGCGCCGGTGACTTCATTCCGACCTTTGCCAAGACGACCGTGGCCACCGCCAAGAAGGGCGACACCCTGCTCACCGAGCCCGCGCGGCGGCCGATCACGATTCGCGACTTGCTCACTCACACCGCCGGCATCTCTTACGGCACTGACCCTCTCGTCTCCGAAGCGTACACGGCCAAGGGGTTAGGACCCGCGGCGGGCTTTGGCTGGTACACCGCCGACAAAGACGAACCTGTGTGCGCCACCATGGAGCGGTTGGGGACGCTGCCGTTTGTGGCTCAGCCTGGCGAGAAATGGGTCTACGGTTACAACACCGACATTCTCGGTTGCATTGTCGAGAAGGTATCGGGCATGGCGCTCGACGAGTACGTGCACACGCGCCTCACCGGCCCGCTCGGCATGAAGGACACCGGGTTCTTCGTGGATCCCCCGAACCGCGCCCGCCTGGCCGCGGTGTATTCGAGTCAGGGCGGCACCTACGTGCGCGCGCCCGACGGCGCTCGAGGGCAAGGCCACTACGCCGATGGCCCGCGCAAGAGTTTCGCTGGTGGCGCCGGACTGCTCTCCACGGCGCGCGACTACGCCCGCTTCCTTGAGGCCATCCGGCTGGGCGGAACCGTGGACGGGGTGCGCATCCTGTCGCCCCGCAGTGTGCGGCTGATGGCGACCAACCAGGTGGGCGAGCTCCATTCCACGAACGGCCTCGGCTTCGGCCTCGGTTTCGAAACCACCGACCGGTATGGCGCCAGCGGCATGCAGAGCGAGGGCGCCTTCGGTTGGGGTGGCGCGTATGGATCCGTGTACCGGATCGATCCCGACGAGAGACTGGTGATGGTGCTGATGATCCAGCTCATTCCCAACGGCAGCGATCTTCGCGAGGCGTTCCCGAATCTGGTCTATCAGGCACTGCAGTAGCTACCCCTACCCTGTCGCACGGCGTCGGTTCGCCCAAGCCATCGGGTGCGCACTGGATCAGGTCAAGGCCGCGATCGTGCTTCGTCACTACAGTCCACGGACATGCGACGCCTACGTGGCATGGGCGCGACGCTATATTCTGTTTCACGGCAAGCGCCATCCGCGCGATCTGGGTGCGACCGATATCAAACGGGCGCAAACGCCGCTGCACCTGCCTGTTGTGCTTTCGCATGGCGAGGTAGCCTCCCTCTTGTTGCAGCTGCACGGGCCTCTCTGGGTCATGGCGTCGTTGCTGTACGGGTCTGGTCTGCGGTTGCTCGAGTGTGCGGAGGTGAGGGTCAAGGACTTCAACTTCGAGCGAGGTGAGCTGCTGGTGAGGGACGGCAAAGGCGGCAAGGATCGAGTGACGATGCTGCCGGCAGCCTTGAGAGGGCCGCTACAGGTTCATCTGAATCAGGTGAAAGGGCAGCACGACCCCGATCTGAAGGCTGGGTGTGGCGCGGTGGCGCTGCCTGGAGACCTGCGGAGCAAGTACCCTCGGGCGCCGTTTGAATGGGCGTGGCAGTGGGTGTTCCCGGCGACGCGGTTCTATGTCGAACCGGCGACCGGAGAACGCCGCCGGCACCATTTGCACGAGTCGGTGGTGCAGCGAGCGGTCAAGGAGGCGGTGCGCGCCGCGGCCATCCCGCGGCCGGCGACGGGTCACTCGTTGCGGCATTCGTTTGCGACGCACCTGCTTGAGGCCGGCTACGACATCCGGACGATTCAGGAACTGCTCGGTCATCGAGATGTGAGCACCACGATGATCTACACGCACGTGCTAAACCAAGGAGGCCGTGGCGTGCGGAGTCCGCTGGATCGGTTGAGTGGCGATGGCGGCAAGCGGTGACCTGAATATGCTGCCGGCGTGGTGGCCACATTGAATTATGCCGGTCGGCATATTTCGGGCGCTGATCCCGTTACTTGGTTCGATTGACCGTTGGGTATCGAATAGGGTTTGCTCCGCACGGCCACGCTGGTGAGGCGAGCATCCGCAGCCAATGCCGTGCGGATAAACCCTATTCGTTAGGCGGGCGTCGTGGTGAAGACTCGCACAGGAGGAACGGTCTCATGAGATGGCTGTGGGTGACGAGCGTGGCACTGGCGGTTGGTGTAGCGGCAATTCTTGCCGCGAGCAGTTCTCCCCAGCCCTCGCAAGGGCTTCTGGTTGCAGCACCGGCCATGAGCGCCAGCCGGGCGGCCCACACCGCCACGGCGGTGGCGGACGGGCGTGTGCGCAGGGGAAACCTGACACTCCTTGCGTCCGCCGAGATCTACGATTCCGCGGCCGGTGTGTTCAGTCGCACGGGGGACATGCTGGTGCGCCGCCACAAGCACGATGGTGTCCTGTTGAGGGACGGCCAAGTCCTGGTCACCGGGGGCTCGGATGAACAGGACGATCGAGGCCAGTACCACTCGTCGGAGCTCTTCGATCCGAAGACGGCAAGATTCGAGTCAGGTCCCGCGATGAGGCTCACGCGTTACAAGCATGCTGGCAGCAGCGTACTACTGCCGAGCGGCCTCGTCCTCGTTGCGGGAGGCGCGCCGCAGGCGGAGGTCTTCGACCCAGGCAACCGCACGTTCACCCTTGTTCCGGGGGAACCCCGAATGGCGGGTCAGTTCTCCGCTGTCGCATTACTGGAGACCGGTGGCGCGTTGATCACCGGGGGTTATGGGAACGGCGGCGGGCCGCGGTCATCTACTTGGCTGTACCGACCGTGAGAGGCGGGCTTGACCATCGCGTTGCGCTTCGGTCTGGTCACCCGATACTCTCACCAAAGGAGACGACAGATGCTTCAACTCAAACCGCTCGACCCGGCGGTGCCGATTTTTCAACAGATCCAAACGGAGCAGTCGCCAGTTATCTTGGTCAACGTCTTCACCGTCGCGGAAGGAGACATCCCGGCGTTGCTCACGGCCTGGGCAGCGGATGCAGACTGGATGAAGAAACAGCCGGGCTATATCTCAACCTAGCTGCATCGCGGTATCGCGGGCAGCACGGTGTTCCTAAACTACTGCCGTTTACGACGTCCTCGAATACCTCGCTGGAGGCATGACTGAGCAGCAGATCCTCGGCGACTTCCCGGACCTGACGCGCGACGACATCCGCGCCTCTTTAGCCTTCGCTGCGGCTCGAGAACGGCGTTTGTCGAACTCCGTAGCATGAAGATTCTCTTCACGCGAATCTGAGCCCGGCACTGGTGACCAGACTGGCCGCTGAGTATCCAGGCAGTCGCATGTTCGCGATGTCAGCCTTCGCTCAGCGGCCGATGCCCAGATCTGGGATTCGCGAAGGCTCACGGTTTTATCATTACGTCCAAGGACACGGATTTTCGAGAGCGTAGCTTTGTCGAGGGCTTTCCTCCGAAGGTCATTTGGCTCGATGTGGGCAACGCGGGGCCGTAGCGGATAACATCGGAGTCATGCTCGATCAGCGGTCCGCTCCGTTCAGCGACCTCTCACTCTCGAAGCGCCTCGAACTGACCGAAGGACGCGGCAATGCGGCGTTCGTGGAAGTACAGGCCCGCGTCGAACCGGCCTCTGGCGCCACGTGGCAACAGTTCGGCGGGACGCTGGCGATGTTCTCAGGCGTGGGCTCGCCGCTCACCCAGACATTCGGCCTTGGCGTCGGCGCGGCGCTCACCGATGCCGACCTCAGTGCGATCGAAGCGTTCTTCACGTCGCGTGGCTCCTCCGTGATCCACGAGGTCAGTCCGCTCGCGGGCGTTGAGGCGTCGGCGACACTAGCCGCGCGTGGCTACCGGCCCGTCGAACTATCGAGCGTCATGTTCAGGTCGATTGGCAATGATGCCAGCGTGCTCGAGGTGAACCCGAGAATTCGCGTGCGCACGGTAACGCCGGAAGAGGCTGGCTGGTATGCGTCGGTCTCGGCCCGCGGGTGGAGCGAGTCGGCAGAGGTGCAGGCGTTTGTCGAGCGGTTCGCGCGCATCGGCGTCGACTACTGCACGTGCATCGTCGCCGAGATCGATGGCGAAGCCGTCGCGACCGCTGCCCTCTTCATGTGGGAAGGCGTCGGGCTGCTCGCCGGTGCCAGCACGGTGCCCGAAGGACGCAGGCAGGGCGCGCAGTCGGCGCTGCTCGACTGGCGGCTCAAGCGCCTGGCGGTCGAGGGCTGCGATCTGGCGATGATGTGCGCCGCACCAGGCAGTTCTTCGCAAAGAAATGCAGAGCGAAACGGCTTCCGCATCGCGTATACCCGCACGAAGTGGCAGCTGGACCGCACGTAAGGGGCCTCGCCCCTATAATTGTAAAAATGTTTCGGCTCATCGCCTTCCTGTTGGCACTGCTCGTCAGCGCGCCGACGCTCGCGCAGGCCACGCGCGAGGGCGCGATTGCCGAGCAGCAGGCCGAAAAGGCTAAGCAGCTGGCAGAAGAGGGGCCGTCGGATGCGGAACTGGTCATCCGCCGCGTCCTGATTTCGCCGCTCCTCAACGGCGGCGATGGCATCTATCCGTGGTTTGGCAGCGTGTTCGGCGGCTCGGGCATGGCGATCGGCGCCGGCTACCTCAAGCGGCTCGAGAAGGCTGCGTCGATCAACCTGATGGGTGGCATCTCGCTCAACAATTCCGTGCTGTTCGAGACCCGGCTGGCCGCGCCCGAACTGTGGCGCGGCAGGCTACGCGTCGACGCGAGCGCGAGCTGGCTCGACGCCCGCGGCGTGTCGTTCTACGGTCTCGGACCCGCGTCCGAAAGGAACTCGCGCCTGCAGTATGACTATCAGCCCACCGACCTGACGTTCAATGCAGCCTTCAAGCCGGCCAAGTGGCTGTCGTTCAGCAGCGGCTACTCGTTCGTCAACATCGAGACGACCAGCGACGCGCCGGGCACGCTGGCCGTCGCCGGACCTGGGCTCGGCGACGGCTTGCGCTACAACGTGACCCGAGGCGGTGTCGCCATCGATTGGCGCCAGTCGCCGGGCTACAGCACCGAGGGTGGCTTTTATCGCGCCACCTGGGAGCGGCACAACGAGACCAACAGCCACCCCCACTCTTTCGACTTGCAGGAATTCGAGGCCGTGCAGCTGGTGCCCTTCGTGCGCGAGCAGTTCGTGCTGGCCGCGCGTGGCCTCGTGACACTCACGAGCACTGAGCCCGGCTCCAGCGTGCCGGTGATGCTGTCGCCCTACCTTGGCAGCGGCAGCACACTGCGGGGCTTCGCGACGCGACGGTTCACCGATCGCAACCGCGTGCTGCTGACCGGCGAGTATCGCTGGCGGCCTTCGCGCTACCTCGACATGGCGGTGTTCATGGACGCGGGACAAGTGGCGGCGGACAGGAAGCAGTTCCACGCGCGTGACTTCGAAACCAGCTGGGGCCTCGGCGCGCGCTTTCACGGGCCACTGTTCACGGCGTTGCGCGTGGAAGTCGCGCGCGGCCGCGAAGGCACCGGCCTGATCATTGCCGGCAGCCAGATATTCTAGTCATGACTCGCACACGCATCGTCCTGACGCTCCTGGCCATCGTCACTCTCACGTTGACCGTGAGCGCGCAGTCGCGCCGCTTCTTCCCAGACGATCCGATCTGGCGCGAGCCGGTGACGCAGGACGTGAAGAACGCCAAGCGCTACGAGCCGGACCTCGCGTTCCAGACCATCGAGAACCTGTTCTGGCGCCCGGGCGACCGCGAGCTTGGCCAGCGCGCCAAGAACATCAACACGCTCGACGAAGTGCCGGACGGTCCCTTCTTCGTCAACCGCGCCGGACGTCAGCCGCTGACACCGGCACTCGTCGCGCGTGCCGCCAACACCAGCAACGGCCCGGCGGCGGGTCCGTGGACCGTGGTGTCGGCCAAGAGCGACGGGGTCACCCCCGGCTTCACCATTCGCGATTCGGCGAACCAGTTGTGGTTCGTCAAGTTCGATCCGCCCGGTTGGCGTGCCATGGCGACCGGCAGCGAGATTGTGGCTGCCAAGCTGTTCTGGGCCGCGGGGTATCACACGGCCGAGTACCACATCGCGCAGCTGAAACCGGCGAACCTTGCGATCGGCAAGGACACCCGCATCACGCCGCCCGGCGAAATGTCGCGGCAGATGCACCAGGGAGATATTGCCTGGCTGCTGTCGCGCGCCGATCGCGACGCCGATGGCAGCTATCGTGTGATCCTGAGCAAGGCGACGCCGGGCCGCCCGGTTGGCCGCATTGCTTTTCACGGCACGCGCGCGGACGATCCCAACGACATCGTGCCGCATGAACATCGCCGTGAGTTGCGCGGCTACTTCGTGTTCGCGGCGTGGCTGAACCACGTCGATGCGAAGGGCATCAACTCGCTGTCGTCGCTGGTCACCGAGAACGGGCGCAGCTTCATTCGGCACTACCTGTTGGACTTTGGCTCGGCGCTCGGCAGCGCCGCGGTCGGCCCGCGCGAGGGATGGGAAGGCTACGAGGCGCTGGTCGAGCAGCCGGGACAGATCACCGCCCGGGTGCTGTCACTCGGGTTCAGGATTCCGCGCTGGCGCACCCAAGACTATTTTGAATCGCCGGCGATCGGCCGCTTGCCGCGCGATCACTCGGATTGGGATCCGCAGTCGTGGTGGCCGCACATCACCAACGCGGCCTTTAGGCACATGCGCGCCGACGACACGTTTTGGGCGGCAACCAAGCTGGCGGCGATCAACGACGACATGATCAAGGCCGCCGTCACCGAAGCAAAGTTTGGCAATCCGGAGGCGGAGGCGTTCCTCGCCAAGGCAATCTCCGAGCGCCGGCTGCGAATTCTCCAGGCCTTCCTGCCAAAGGTGAACCCACTGGTGGATGTTGCGATCACCGATGGACGGCTGACCTTCCGCAACATCGCCGTCGACGCAGCCGTCGCGGATCGCGCGCCAGGCTACCGGGCCCTTTGGTACACCTTCGACAACGTGGCCGACAAGGCCACGCTCGTGGCCACCACCGAGGAAACCCAGAGCCCCCTGCCTATGCCTGACCTGCCGGCCTCCGAGTTCATCAAGGTGGACGTCTCGACGGTGGGCGGGCCCGAAGCGTGGAATAAGCCGATTTCTGTCTATTTTCGGAGAAACGCTGCCGGTTGGACCCTGGTTGGGCTGGAGCGACTACCCTGAAGTTAACGATTTGCCGAGATCACTAGAGGGTCGGCTGACCGGCACCGGTAAGTTCCATGCGATACTGGCTGACCCTTTTCGCCAACTCAACGGAAGGCTTTTTGATGAACATCCTGCGTTCCGCCGCCGTGTTTGTTGTCGCCCTGACCCTGGCCACCCCAGCCCGGGCCCAAGAGCCGCCGCCTGCCGAAACTTCGCGCGCTGAAGCGGCGACCGCTGACGCGACGCCCGGCGCTGGCAACGAGGCGCAGAACGCGGGTCAGTTACCGCGTCCGGGTCAACCCCTGCCGACCGACATCATCGCGCCGCGCACCAGCGACGTAGAGTCGGGCGGCTTCTTCAAGCTCGTCGGCAGCGACTTCAAGCATTTCTTCAGCCCGGACACGGCGCGCGTGATGGCATACACCTCGGTTTTCGCGATCGCCACGGCACCGTGGGACCGGGAGGGCGTCAACAACGGCTTTGGCATTCCGACGACCTTGTTCGAATCGGGCAACATCATGGGCAGCTTCGCTTTCCAGGCGGGCGCCGGCTTTGCCGGCTACGGGCTTGGCAAGGTGATCCGAAACGACAAGCTGGCCATGGTCGGGCGCGACGTACTCCGCGCGCAGATTTTGTCGCAGGTGATCGTCCAGAGCGTGAAGGTCACGGTGCGGCGCGAGCGTCCCGACGCCAGCAACAACATGTCGTTCCCGTCGGGCCACTCGGCCAGCGCCTTTGCCACCGCAGCCGTGCTCCATGGTCACTACGGCTGGAAGGCCGGCGTGCCCGCCTATGCCTTCGGATCCTACGTGGCGCTCGCGCGCATGGCGTGGAATCGCCACCATGCCACCGACGTGGTGATGGGCGCGGGCCTCGGCATTGCCTCGGCTCGAACCGTGACCATGAGCCTGGGCGGCAGCAGGTTCAACATGGGCGTACAGCCGCAAGCGGGCGGCGCGTCGATTAACTTCACCAAGCTCTACAAGTAGCCACACCATGCGCCGGACCGACGTTCGCGTCGTCCTCCTTCTCGGCGTCTCGCTACTGGTCTGCCGTCCGTCTCTCGCCCAGCCGGCGCCGTCGGCGGCGCCCGCGTCCCTCACGCGCGCGGAGATGCGCGACTTCCTGCTCACCGCGAAGGTCATCCGGTCGCGCGACACCAGTAAGGGTGTCACCAGCCCCAAGCGCCTCACGCTGACGAACGGTACGCTGACGCACGATGCCGCGTTCCAGGCCGTCGACGAACGCCAGACCGTCGCCACCCTGGCTGGCAAGGGACGGTCGGCAGCCGTTGAGATGAACTTCGTCGATGCCTACCGCTACAACCTGGCCGCCTATGCGCTGGCGGAGCTGTTGAGCCTCGAGCACATGATGCCGGTCCACGTTGAACGCCGCTGGAACGGCAAGAGCGGTTCGCTCAGCTGGTGGGTCGACACGCTCATGGACGAGGGCGAACGGCTCAAAAAGAAAATTGAGCCGCCGAACGCGACCAACTGGAACCACCAGATGTATCGCATGCGGGTGTTTGCGGCGCTCACCCGCGATACCGATCGCAATCTGGGCAACGTCCTCATCACGCCTGATTGGAAGGTGATGATGATCGACTTTACCCGCGCCTTCCGGTTGCAGACCGAGCTGGTCTACGGCAAGGACCTCGGCAAGATCGATCGGGCGCTGCTGCCCCGTCTTGAGGCCTTGACGAAGGATGGGGTGAAGAAGGCCGTCGATGATCAGCTGACCGGTCTCGAGATCGACGGGGTGATGAAACGACGCGACATCATCGTCGCGCACTTCAAAAAGCTGATCGCCGATCTCGGCGAGAAGGCCGTGCTGTACTAGTCCTACCTGACGGTGGTGGGCGGGCGGCGATGGCGCGTCACTCGCTCGTAGGCCGCTGCTAACTCCAGCAGCCGCTTGTCGTCCCACATTCTTCCCAACAACGAGATGCCCACGGGATAGCGCCCGCCGATGAAGCCGGCCGGCACCGTCACCTGGGGCAGGCCCGTGGCCGCGCTCTCTTCGCAAGTGCCCGGCTCGGATCCGTACCGTTCGAGCCCGCCTTCGTGAGTGTGCGGGCGCGCCTGATTGGCGGGAAACAGGATGGCGTCGAGCTTCTGCTGATCCAGCAGGTTCACGAAAATCTGGCGGAAGGTCTCGCGACCGGCGTAGAACCGGCGCATCGACTCGTCTAGCGCAGCGCCGGTCGGCACCGCCGCCAGCGCGCCCTCGAAACGGCGCGCGCTCACGGGCGCGAGTTTTCCTGACGCCAGGAGATCCTGAATCGTCAGCACCTTCTCCCCCGCCTTCGCGCCTCGCGACAGGTAGGCGGCCCACCCATCCCGCAACGAACCGGGCGCCGCGCCGCGGGCCGCCGCATACTTCGCGTCGTAGTCGGCAATCGCGACGTCAACCACGATGGCACCGGCTGACTGAAGCTCCTTGATGACACGCTCCATGTTGGCCGCGACCTCGCGCTCGCCGGTGAAGCCGACAAAGCGCTGGCGCAAGACGCCAATGCGCTTGCCTTTCAGCGTCGCGGTCTCTAGTCCCTGCGCAAACGAGCCCGCGATATGCGACGCCGCACCCGCCGTGACCGGATCCTCCGGGTCCGCACCGGTGACGAGATCCAGCGCCAGCGCGACGTCGCGCACCGACTTCGCCATCGGACCAACCGCGTCATTGAACGTGTTGAGCGGCATCACGCCGGCCCGGCTGGTGAGCCCTCGCGTCGTGCGAATGGTGACGAGCGACGCAAAGGCCGCGGGATTCGAGAGCGAGTTGCAGGTGTCGGTGCCAAAACCCACCGCGGCCAGGCTCGCTGCCACCGCGGTGGCACTGCCACCGCTCGAACCCGAGGTGCTGAGCGACGGGTCGTAGGCATTGCCGACCGTGCCGCCAACGGAGCTAATGCCGAAATCGCCGAACGGAAACTCATCGAGGTTGGCCTTGCCGAGCACCACGGCGCCGCCCCGCTTCATGCCGGCCGCCACCCGCGAATCGAGGCGCGGACGATGATCGAGCAACGCGAGCGAGCCGCCAGTGCTGGGCAACTCCGTGGCATCGATGTTGTCCTTGAACACCACGGGCACGCCGTGGAAGGGGCTGCGCACGCGGCCGGCGGCGCGTTCAGCGTCCCTCGCGCGGGCGTCGGCAATTGCGCGCGGGTTGATCGACAGCACCGATCTGAACATCGGTCCGTGGCGATCGTAGAGCGACAACCGCGCCACATACTCGCGCGTGATGTCCTCCGAGTTGATCAGGTTGCGCGTCATCGCGTCCTGCAGCTCGGAGACGGACTTTTCGAACACCGTGAAGGCGGCCGGCGCCGGCGGGGACGACGGCCAGTTCGCGATCTGTGAGAGCTGCAGCGGTGTCAGACCGTGAAAATCAGGGGCCGACACCAGTTGCCGGGCCATCGCCGTCACCCGGGCAATCTCGGATCCGGCAGCCGGTACCTTGGCGTCTGCGCCGGAGTAGATCGCCTCACCCGTCACCAGTGCGTCTGTCAATGGGATTGGATAGCCGCCACGGGGATCGTAGACTTCGCTCAACCCCTTCACGACAAACGTGACGAGCGCTGAGGTTTGCCCGGGCCGCAGCCGCAACGTGAACACGTAGCCGATGTGCGAGGTGTCGAAGCCTGGCCACACGCCGGCGAACGGGTCGCCATACATGTCGCCCACCGACGTGAGCGAGCCGCGGCGCATCCCCAGCACGTGCGCGGAGGGTCCGTGTCCCGATGGCCCATCGGGAGGATTCGCGGCGCCGGTCGCGTTCTGCATCACCGTCACGAAGCTATCGGTCAGGTCGATCTGCCGATCGCCGCTCGAGGTCGCCGCCACCGTGACGCGCCCGCCGTCGTCGACGGCGCCCACCGCGCCGCCCCACGCCACGCGCACGGTGCGATCTTCGGCGGAGGTATTGGTAAAGGTGTCGAAGTAACGCAGATAGGACGTGTCCTTGGCGGTCGTGATGCCGCGCGACACCAGGATGCCTTCCTGCAGGACCGGTGTGATCGAGTCGAAGCGGCCGGTGCCGTCGTGGTGTAAACCAAACCCGCGCAAGTAGTGGTTGCTGACGAGTAGTGTGCTGTCGGCACGCCGGACCTGGAGCTTGAGATACCCAAACCCATTGAACGGGTTGGCGCGGCCGCCGGTGGCAATGCCGCCGCTGTCCTGCGACCACGGCGAGGTGTCCTGGATGTCCCAGAACTGGCCGTCGCTGGACGGCACGCGGGTCACAGCACTGACAGCCGCCACACAAATCGCGGCGCTCGTCACAGCAAGCGCCAGGGCCTTGAGGGTTCGCATCGCGCGAGTATAGCGGGGGCAGCCGTAACGCTAGAACCTGGGCTCGTCTGCGCTCTGGCGAATAGCGGCACCCTCGACGTCCGTCCCCATGCGAGAGGGCGGGCGCGGCTGCCTGCGTCCGCCTTCGTGCCTTCCCGAACTAGAACATGAACGCGACTTCCAGTCGGTACTCCCACGGCTTCGCCGACCCATCGGCCGGGCGCCGCCCTTGCTTGTGATATTCGAACACCGCGCGGCCGAGTTCGAAGAAGCGGTAGGTGGTCCCGAATACCGGCCCGCTCAAGTGGTCATTGTCGATGTCCTTGTTCGGGTCGAAATAGTCGTAGCGGCCGAAGATCGCGACTTTCTCGGTAAGCACATAGTCCGCCTCGAACAGGCCCCCAAGGTTGTCGGTCTCGAGGCCGGCCGCGTTGACCTGCTCGGTGCCGCGAGTGAACGCCGCCGTGAGATTGAGCGGGCCCTTCACGTATTGCCCGAACACGCCGAGCCGATGGAAGGGATTCTCCCAGGTGGCCCCGGTAGTGGGCGTGATCAGCCCCTTGCCCTTGTAGCCATACACGCCGAACGCTGAGCCCTGATCATCAAGGACGTAGTCGGCGCTGCCGTAAAAGTCCTTCGACTCGTTGTTGTCAATCGAGTTGGTGACGCTCGAACCGGTGCCGTTGACCACGCCAATGGCGGCGTGAAAGTCGCTGACAGTCTGTGCGACCTCGATGCCGAAATTTCGCACGAACGGTCGGTAGGTGTTTGGCGCGACGGTCGAGTTGTTGACGATATAGGGCCGCGTCTCGGTGTAACGCGGGCCGACATTCCAGTAGATCAGCATCTGGGTCGGACTGATCTGCCCGAGCTTGACGGTCGTGTAGGTGGTCTTCTCGGGAGCCGACGTAAACATCAGGTAGGCGTCGGCCAGCTTCGATCGCCCCAAGTCGCCGTTGACGGCGGCCGTCGTCCGGCCGGTGTTCTCGTACATGTAGAACTCGGCGAAGTACGACCACCGCTTGGCAATGGCGCCGCCGCTATAGAGCGAAAAGGCGTGCACTTCGAAGGTCGAGTTGCGGCCGGCGGCATTGCTGTCGTGGACGCGCAGCTTGGTGTTGACCGAGATCAACTCGGCGAGGTTAATCGTCGGTTCGTCGTCGGCCATCCGGTGGCCGCGGCGCAGGAATTCGGCGCCCATCGGAGTGAGCTTGTACATGGGACCCGAGTGGCAGGTCGAACAATCCTGCTTGTACTTGCGGGCCCACGCGGTAATGGCCGACGCGTCGGCAGGAAGAAACGCGACGATAAGGAGGACGCCGAGAAGAATAAGGGCCAGACGCTTCATATGAAAAGAACCTCCAGGCGGTAAAGCCGCCTGGCTGCCAACAGTGCAACAAGCACGCCGTGGGTGGTGGAGGCGTCGGTAGAGCAGGTCTTGTGGGCCGGCACGCCCGGTGGACGTGGAGAATCACCCAGAGTGGGGAATTTTTCAGCACTGGTCAACAGAAGCGTTCAAACACGCTTCAGGATGCGGCGCGCGAGAGTATATCGAGGTCTTATACTCTCGCCATGCGTATCAGAACCTTGTCTGCCTCGCTCCTGGCCATCGGCCTGATCGCGTTCGCGACATTGCGCGGGCAGGACCGCCAGCCCGACGACATCGCCAAGCCCGGCGAGGGCTTCACGCTGAAGACGGCCGAGACCATTGAGTTCACGACCGATGAAGTGACGTGGATGCAGGTCGACGTGTCGCCCGATGGCCGCACTATCCTGTTCGATCTGCTGGGCGACCTTTACACGATGCCGGTGGCCGGCGGCGAGGCCACCCGCATCATGGGCGGGCTATCGTTCGAGAGCCAGCCGACGTGGTCACCCGATGGTCGTACCATTGCCTTCCTGACCGACCGCAGCGGCGTGGAAAACCTGTGGATCGCCGGCGCCGACGGCGGCAACCCCCGCGCTGTTACCAAGGACGGCAAAACCAACGACCGGCCGCAGATCATGGCGTCGCCAGAGTGGACGCCCGACGGCCAATACCTCATCGTGTCGAAGTCGCGTCCGCCCGAACCCGGCACGTTCGGCCTGTTCATGTATCACCGCGATGGCGGCACCGGCGTGCGCGTGGGTGCGGCGCCGCCACCGCAGCCCGGTCCCGACGCGCAGGGCCCGCCGCCCGCGCCGCCCACCAACAAGATGGGGGCGGTGGTCACGCCCGATGGCCGCTTCATTTACTACACGCAGCGCACCGGCACGTTCACCTACAACGCGCGCTTCCCGCTCTGGCAGGTCTACCGCCACGACCGCGAAACCGGCGACGTCACCCAGGTGACCAACGCCCAGGGCAGCGCTATTCGCCCGGTGATTTCGCCAGATGGCAAGTCGATGGTGTTCGGCACCCGCCACAAGTCGCAGACTGGCCTGCGTGTGCGCGACCTCGAGACCGGCGCCGAGCGATGGCTCGCCTATCCGGTCACGCGCGACGACCAGGAATCGCGCGCCAGCCGTGACACGCTGCCCCGCTACGACTTCATGCCCGACGGCAGGTCGCTGATCGTGCCGGTCGCCGGCAAGCTGCAGCGCATCGACTTTGAAACCGGTGCAGCCACGCCGATCCCATTCACCGCGAAGGTCCAGGCCGAGATTGCGCCTCGGGTCTACACGCCGGTGCGGGTCGAAGACGGGGATGCCGTTCGCGCCCGGTTGATTCGCTGGCCGTCACTGTCGCCAGACGGTACCAAGCTGGTGTTCAGCGCGATGAACCGGCTTTACATCAAGGACATGCCTAACGGAACCGCGCGGTTGCTCACTAACCCACCGGACCTGTCCACCGAAGCGCAACGCGCGAAGGTGGAAGGTGAATTCATGCCCTCGTGGTCGCCCGACGGCCGCTCCATTGTCTACACCACGTGGACGACGACCGGTGGGCGGATCAAGCGGGTGGCGGCGACCGGTGGCCAGCCCGAAGCGCTAACTCGCAGCGAAGGCTACTACCTGGATCCGACCTTTACCCCCGACGGCACGCGCGTTGTGTTCCTGGCCGGCGCCGCGTCTGATCAGCTCTATTCGATCCTGATGGACACACCGCCCGAGAACGAGCGCGAGGGCGACAACGAGGTGCCGCGCGAGATTGGTGGCGTCAGTCCGCCCAACACCCTCGAGATTCGGTGGATGCCGTCCGCCGGCGGCGCCTCCACGCTCGTTGGCTCCGCGCAGAGTGGCCGCGGCCCTCACTTCACTCGCAACGATTCGTCGCGGGTTTACCTCACGACCAACCGTGGGCTGCAATCAATCACCATGGACGGCTACGATCGGCGCACGCTGCTGCGCATCACGGGCGTCGGCCCGGGTAACAATCCGCCGGCGGCGTCTGGCATTCGCCTCTCGCCAGACGGCACCCGCGCCTTCGTTAACCTGCAGGAGTAGCACTACCTCGTCACCGTGCCACGCGCCGGCCGCGAGACGGTCGAAGTCCGCATCCAGGGCCGCGCCGACAACACGTCAGTGCCGGTCAAGCGAATGTCACTCGAGGGCGGCGACTATCTCGACTGGACGGCAGACGGCACCGCCGTGACCTGGGCCTGGGGCGCGCAGTTCTTCCGCCAGCCGATCACCGCCAATGATCCCCAGAAGACCGACGTGGTCGTCGAGCTGCCGCGGTCCAAACCCAAGGGTTCGGTGCTGTTGACCGGCGCGCGCGTCATCACGATGAAGGGTGACGAGGTGATTCCGCAGGGTGACGTGCTGGTCACCGACAATCGCGTCGCCGCTGTCGGCCGCCGCGGCTCGCTCACAGTTCCCGCCGGCACGCGCACGATCAGCGTGGCCGGAAAGACCATCATGCCAGGCATCGTCGATGCGCACTCGCACATGTGGGCGCCGCGGGGCCTGCACCAGACGGAGGTGTGGCAGTACCTCGCCAACCTCGCCTACGGCGTCACGACGACGAGGGATCCACAGACCTCGACGCCTGATGTGTTTGCGTATGCCGATATGGTGGACAGCGGCATGATGCCAGGACCACGCATCTACGCCACCGGCCCCGGAGTGTTCGCCGGCTCAGGCATCGAAGACCGTGAGGCGGCGTTCCGCTTTGTCAAACGCTACAAGGAGGCGTACCGAACCAACACGCTGAAACAGTACGTCGCCGGCGATCGCGTGGTCCGGCAATGGATCATCGAGGCGTGCAAGGAGTACGGCATCACCGCCACCATCGAGGGTTCGCTCGACTTGAAGCTGAACCTCACACAGATGGCCGACGGATATTCCGGCCAGGAGCACAGCCTGCCGATTGCGCCGCTCTACAAGGACGTGACCACGTTCGTGGCAAAAACCAAGACGTTCTACACGCCGACGATCCTGGTGGCGTACGGCGCACCGTGGTCCGAGAACTACTGGTTCGAGAACGAGAACCCGGCGCAGGATGCGAAGCTGAAGAAATGGATTCCGTGGGAGCTGCTCGACGGCATGGTGCGGCGTCGTCCGCAGTGGTTCCTGCCTGAAGAGTACGGCCACAACCTGATCGCGAAAGGCGTCACCGACGTGGTGCGCGCGGGCGGCAAGGCCGGCCTCGGCAGCCACGGACAGTTGCAGGGCCTGGGTGCGCATTGGGAAACCTGGAACCTGGCGTCAGGTGGTTTGACACCGCACGAAACGCTGCGGGTCATCACCCTGTTCAGCGCCGAGGCGATCGCCCTGCACCAGGATCTCGGCTCGCTCGAGCCAGGCAAGCTGGCAGACCTGCTGGTGCTCGATCGCAACCCGCTCGAGAACATCAAGAACACGAACTCGATTCGTTACGTGATGAAGAACGGCGAACTCTACGACGCCGATACGCTGAATGTGATTTGGCCGACGGCGAAGGCATTGCCGAAGCAATTCTGGTGGGGAACTGAGCCGAAGCCGTGAACATCGCCCTCACTTTTCTGCTGGCCTACACGGTCGCGCTGACGGCGTTCGGCGTGTGGATGGGCCGCCACGTCAAGGTGCCGGCTGATTTCTTCGTCGCCGGGCGGCGATTGACGTGGCCTCTGGTCGCTGCGACGGTACTGGCCGCCAATATCGGGGCGGGCACGACTGTGGGCGTGGCGGGGCTCGCATATCGAGACGGCATCAGTGCGTTGTGGTGGAACGGTGCCGTCGGCATTGGCACCCTGGTGCTTGCGTTGTGGGTCGGCCCCCGTCTCTGGGCAATGGCGGCCGCGCGTGGTCACTTCACCCTCGGCGATTTCCTCGAGGAGCGTTACGGCGGAACCGTTCGCGGATTAGTGGCGGTGCTCATCGCCGTGGGAGCGTTGGCCCTGCTGGCCGGACAATTGATCGCGGGTGCAGCCTTGCTCGAAGTGGTCGCCGGGTTGCCGCGATGGCAAGGGATTGCGATTGGCGGGATCGCCATGACCGCCTACTTCACGGCGGGCGGCCTGCTCAGCTCCGCATGGGTCAACACGGTGCAGTTGGTGATCCTGCTGAGTGGATTCCTCGTCGCCCTTCCCATGGTGCTGACGAAGGTGGGCGGGCTTGATGGCATCGCCGCGACGCCAGGCATTCCGGCGACCTTCTGGGATCCGATGTACTCGGCCGGTGCCTCGTCTGGCTGGACACTGCTCATCCTGCTCACACCGGGGTTCATCATTTCCCCTGGGCTCGTGCAGAAGGCCTATGGCGCGGTGAATGCCCGGACGGTGCGCATCGGGCTCGGCACTGCGGCGGTGGCGCAGATGGCCTTCTCGTTTCTTCCCGTCCTGCTCGGCATGGCCGCCCGCGTGAACCATCCGGACCTGGCCAGTGCGAACCTCGTGCTGCCCACCGTCGTCATGTCTGAACTGCCGGTGTGGATTGGCTCGCTGGCTCTGGCGGCCATCTTCTCGGCCGAAGTCAGCACCTGCGACACCATCCTGTTCATGGTGTCCACGTCCTCGTCGCGCGACTTGTATCAGCGATTCATTAACCCGAAAGCCTCGCCGGCGCAGATGCTCCGAGTCGCCCGGATGGCGGCACTGATTGGCGGTTCTCTCGGCATGCTTCTCGCCACCCAACTGGCGACAATTATCGATGCCCTGAGGATTTTCTACTCGTTGCTGAGCGCAACGCTGTTGGTGCCGGTCGCCGGCGCCTTGCTGTCGAAGCGCGCGGGCCCGCGCGAAGCCATGGCCGCGATCGTGTGCGGCGTCACCACGCTGCTGGCCGTGCAGTTCGGCACCAACCGCACCGGATGGTGGGACCCCAGCCTGTGGGGATTAGGCGCGAGCGCGCTTGGATATTTGGGGATGTTGATGCTCGGAGGTTCTCGCAGAGGGACGGGAGGGCGGCACGTAGGCGATGATCGCCAGGAGGGCGGCACGTAGGCGATGATCGCCAGGAGGGCGGCACTTTAGTGCCGCCGGCCGCCGTACGGATATATGCAGCCAACGGTTGCGCCGGTCAGCGGGTAGAATGCCGGATCTGTCACGAGCTTCGCACGCAGAGGATTCTCGACCACATACTTCACCATGGCGGCGACCGGCTCATCAACACGCGCGAGTCGCTCCCAGTATCCAGCCTGCCACAGGCGCCCTCGCCCGAGGCGACTCCAGGCGAATCCGGAAGCCTGCTTCCATCCAGTCACGAAGCGTCGCAAGTCCGAGTCATGCGACTGACCAGAAACGACCATGTGAACGTGGTCCGGCATCAGGCAGTACGCAGGAATTGTGAATCTTGTTTTGCCGGCGGCGTCGATGATTTGGCGTTCGGTGGACCGTCCGAAATCAATATCCCCAAACGCTTTAACCCGTTCGCGCGTGATTGCGGTCACCAAATACGTTGAACGGCCTGTGTAGGAAATGCGATCGAGACGTGGTGGTCGGGCCATGACCGACCACCGCTGCAATCGCGGTACCTGTGTTCGGCACGGCGAGCGGCGGCACTAAAGTGCCGCCCTCCTGGCACGTCCCACGGTGCCGCCCTTCTGGCCCCCCGCACCCTACTTCGACGCCAGCACCTTGTTGATGGCATCGACTGTGATGTTCGCGCGAATCTCGACCAGCTTGCGGCCGTTGGCGATGGTGGTCTCTAGCGGCAGCAGCGTCTGGCCGTTGATCGAGGCCTTGCCGGCGTCCTGCCGCTGTGTGAAGCGGATCTTTTCGGGATCGACGGTGGCGATGATGCTGTTCACGCTGTAATCGTCGTGAATCCCTTCATCCTTCGTCTTCGGTACCCCAAGTGAATCCCACGCGCCATCCGCCGCAATCCAGCTGTCGTAATACTCCTTGATGTAGTGGATCGTCGTGTCCCCGGTGGTCCACGCGGCCGACAGCTTCTTGGCCACCCGCTCGAGCCCTCGCTGGTTGCCGCCGCTGTCGCCAATCAAGACGATGTGCTTGAAGCCGTTGGCCTTGAGGCTCTCCGCCTGGTCTTCGACCAGCGCGTCGTAGGTACTTTCACGCACCTGGATCGTGCCTGGCGTGGTCGAGAAGTTGCCGGGTTCGAACGGAATCGCCGGTGCGATCAGGGCGGTGCCCAGCTTCCGGGCAATCGCTTCGGCAGTCGCTCGTAGCACGAACACATGCTTGCCGGTGGGCACGTAGGGACCGTTCTGCTCGGTGCTGCCGGCGATCACAATCGCGGTGGTCCTGCCCGCCATCATCGCGTCGCGCACTTCCATCCAGGTCAGCTCTTCGATCCAGACCTTGTCGGCCGCGGGAATGGGCCGCGGCGTGGTCAGGTCGAACGGACGGCGTTGTGCGCTCGCGGCGACAGTCGTGGCGAGCACTGCGGCCGCCGCGAAACAGAGTCGAAACCGGCTCATGGGGTAATCCTTATTTCTGCGCCGTACAGCGCGGTTCGATCGTTGTCGCGCGCCGACCATCGCAGCAGCGTTGCCGGGTCTTTCTTGACCATGCCGGCAAAGGCTGGCTTGCCGTTGACGGTCACCGTGACGGGCTTGGAAAAATCCACCGCGTCAGGCGACAACAACACCGTGAAGGCGGCAACATCGCGGACGATGGCGTCGAAGGCGTTGCCGTTCCGAGTCACGTCAGCCCGTCCCGACAGCTTGGTGTGCTGAAAAAAGCCCCGGTCCTTGAGCACGCTCTCTCGCGATGCGTCCTGGCGCAGCTCGTTGATCAACAGCCAGCGGTTGCGATTGAACTTATCAGTGCGCTCTGTTTCCCACGACACCTTGGCAGGATGAGCCACGCGCGCGTGCTCGCGCACGAATCTCTCGTACGGCTCGCGCTCGGTCGGCCACCAAGCCGTGTTGTGGCCGGCGCCGGCCTGCGGACGAAACACGAACGGCACGCCCATCGACTGGAACCACTTGATGTGCGGCTCGACCTGGTAGACGGGATACAGGTTGTCCTGTTCGCCATTGACGATGTAGAGCGGAGCGTGCGAGAGGTTGTTGCCGTACATCTCGCCGTCGGCGCCATTCTGCGGACTGCGAACCACGGCGATACTGCCGTTGAGCGGCAGGTACGACGACCACAGATTCGGCTCCTTCAGCGCCATGTAGTAGACGCCGGTGCCGCCGTCGGAGATGCCGGTGATGTAGATTCGCGATTCGTCGATGTTGTACTTACGCTTCAGCGTGTCAACGCTCCGGAGAATGTTGTCGATCTGCTCTTCATCCCACCACTGCGCCGCGGCCCAGCCGCTCGGATGCAGGTAGATCTGCTGCTCGCCTTCGATGCGATTCCCAGTTCGCGCGGGCTGACCAGGCTGCGGCCTGCCCACCGTAGCGCCTTGCGCGGAAGGCGGCCTGCCCACCGTAGCGCCTTGCGCGAAGGTGGGTGATGGCCTGCCGACCCCGCCGTGCAGCTGCACGCGCAGCTGGTATTTCTTGGCCGGGTCGTAGTCCGCAGGGACATCGACGATGTTGTTGAAGAAGGGACCGGATTTCGACTTCCACCGCAGCGCATACTCGCCGCGCTTTTCGTCGCCGTAGAAACGGCCCTTCATGAGCCGGGCGTAGGCGCTGTCGAAGTCAACGGCAGCCGCGCCCAATTGATCGGCGGCAGCGACCGCATCAGCGGCGCTTTCAGCGGCGAAGAACTTGTCGAAGAGCGCGTCGGTCGGCGCCTGCTCTCGGGCCAGGACCGATGCCGAGAGGACGAGCGCCAGAACGGTCGCAAGACGCGTCATAGGCTTGCGAGGATAGCGCAAAACTCCGCCAGCACCATGGCCGTCGCGCCCCACACTTTCTCGCTCTCGATATCGAAGAACGGCACGTCGATCTGGATGCTTTCACTGCCGGCTGTCCGGTTGCGGAACTCGCGCTTCACGGTCGCCGGATCGCGCAGTTGCCTCACGCTGGGCTCGATGATGCGGGCGACTTCCCATTCCGCGCGGTTGAAGACTGGCCGCGCTGGCACGAATCCGACTACCGGATGCAGCAGGTAGTTGCTGACCGGGATGTGCAGCGTCGTCAGGCGCCCCAGCACGAGCACCGAGCCGCGAGCGACGCCGATCTCCTCCTCCGCTTCGCGAAGGGCCGCGGCTTCGATCGTCTCGCCGTCGTCTACCCTGCCTCCGGGCAGCGAGACCTGGCCGGTGTGGTTGCGCAAACCCGACCCTCGAACGGTGAGCGGGAGATGGAATGTGTCGTGATGCGGGTAAATCAGGACGAGCGCGGCGCCATCTCGTGTTCCCTCAGGCACCTTGAGGGGGTCCCACCCCACCCGCGGACTCGGCGCCATGCGCAGTTGCGCATCGAGGCCGGGCAGCGGTTGCGACAGGGCATCCTGTAAGCGCTTGACCAGTTCGGGGGTCACCGTTTCAGGGTACTGCAAGCGACCTTATCAAGAGACCCGTCGTCGACACCCGAACCTCGAACTCGGCCGGTTCGGTGACCCGCACGAAGGTTGCGGAGCCGTACTCGGCATCGAGCGCGGGCGCCAGTGCTGCGTAGCGAGTGCGCAAGGCAAACAGGTCAACCCAACGATCGGCCGCAAGGGAGTGCACCGTGCGGGGTGCTGTCCGTTCCCGCTCCAGATCGTCGTAGCGGCCGCCGATCCGGTCCAACTCGTAAGCAGTGTGTAGCCCAAGGATATTGGCCACCGCTTTCCACTTCAGGATGTGCGCATCGACGTAGAGCGCGTCGCCGGCCAGCTCGTAATAGCTGCTCTGTGCGCGTCCGGGAATGTGGACCGTCGCCGAGAACAACTGCGGGCCGATCGGCTGCACGACAATGCGGGCGGCCAGGTCCTCGCGCGTCAGTGCGCGGTAGCCCTGCATGCCAATGCCAATCGCCGCACCGATCGCGCCAAGTGCGAGGAGGGTAGTTCCGAACACGGTTCGGATAACAAACCGGACCGGACGCCTCCGCTTCAGCGCCACCAGCCCGGCGATCAGCAAGATGATGCCAAGCCCGCCGAACACCGATCCGGCCAGCACCAGCGGCGACGCCATCAGTCCGGTGGTCATGCATCCTCACCGTAGCACGCGAACGATTCGGTAGATACTCTTCAGGCGTGTCCGGCTTCGTCCTCGCCCTCGCAACGGTTTGCTTCTTTGTCGCCATCTGGCTGATCGTCCCGGCGCCGACCATGACGTTGCTGCCGCTTGCCGTCGGTGGTCCCGAGATTAGCCCGCTGTTGCTGATACCGGCGCTGGTAGTCGCCGTGCTCGCCTGGCGCGTTCGCGGACGGCTCCGGCCCGTGTCGCTGGTGTTGTCGGTCGCCGCGGTCATCCTGTTCGCCACCCCCATGGTGCAATACCCGCGGGACGTGCCGTTCTCGATCACCACCCTGCTCGCCGGGGTCGACATGGGCCAGTCGCGGCTGACGCGCAACGTGCCGCTCGGCTCACCTGAAGGTGTACCGCTCACCGTGGACATTTACCAGCCGATGAGCGGTGGACCTCATCCGGTGATCGTGCAAATCTACGGCGGCGCGTGGCAGCGCGGCACACCTGGTGCCGATGCGGTGTTCGCCGCCCGCCTGGCGTCTCGTGGCTACGTGGTGTTCGCCATCGACTATCGGCACGCTCCGCAGTGGCAGTGGCCGGCGCAACTGGACGATGTGCGGGCGGCGCTGGCCTGGGTGCGATCGCACGCCCAGGAATACGGCGCGGATGCCTCGAAGCTTGCGCTGTTCGGCCGCTCCGCTGGCGCCCAGCTCGCCGTCGTCGCCGGCCTGCAGGACCCCGGCGTCTCGGCCATCATCAGCTTCTACGGTCCGGTGAACCTGACCAACGGCTGGCGCGAACCGCCGCGGCCTGATCCAATTGGCTCGCGATCGGTGCTCGAGGCGTTTCTCGGCGGCACGCCGGATCAAATTCCGGATCGTTATCGTGACGCGTCACCGATTTCGTTCGTCTCGGCCAAGGCGCCGCGCACGCTGCTGATCTATGGCTCGCGCGATCACATTGTGCAGCCGCAGTACGGCCGGACCCTGCACGCGGCCCTGCGTGCGGCCGGGGCGAATTCAGAGTTCGTGGAAATCCCATGGGCTGACCACGCGTTCGATGCGCTGCCTGCTGGACTAAGTGGACAGCTTTCCCTGTTTCACGTCGAGCGATTCCTGGCCGCCGTCTTCAGCAACCGGCAGCATTAAAGTGCCGCCCTCCTGGCAATCTCCGCTTCGTGATCCTCACGCAGGCGGTATTTCTGAATTTTTCCTGACGCCGTCAACGGAAACGCCTCGAGCACGCGAATAAACCGCGGCGCCTTGAAGCGGGCCAGTCGCTCGCGACAAAACGCCTGGACCTCTTCCGGATCAACGGCCGCTCCAGGCTGCAGGCGGAGGGCCGCGGCGACCTCTTCGCCGAAGAACTCGCTGGCCACCGCGTAGACCGAGGCATCGGCAATCGCGGCGTGATCGCGCAGCACGTCTTCCACCTCTTTCGGGGCGATGTTTTCGCCGCCACGAATGATGATGTCCTTGATCCGGCCGGTGATGCGCACGCGCCCGATCTCGTCTACCGACGCCTGATCGCCACTCTTCAACCAGCCGTCGGCCGTCAGGGTCGCGGCCGTGGCGTCGGGCATCTGGTAGTACCCCTGCATCACCACGTAACCCTTCGCCCACAACTCGCCATCCACGCCGGTGACGGCATCGACGCCGGTCTGGGGATCGACGATTCGTACCTCGATCTCCGGCAACACGCGGCCCACCGTCTGTGTGCGCTCAACGAGGTCCGCGTCCCGCGGTGTCTGGGTGAGGCCCGGCGACGTCTCAGTCAAGCCGTAGACAATGGTTAACTCGGGTAGATGCATCTGGTCGATCACCCGTCGCATCAGGGCCTCGGGACAGAGCGCGCCGGCCATGATCCCCGTTCTCAACGACCGCGTGCTGTAGCGCGAGAAGTCGGCATGTTCGAGTTCGGCCAGGAACATGGTCGGCACGCCGTAGAGTGCCGTGCACTTCTCGCGGTCGATCGTCTCGAGCACACGCAGCGGCTCGAAGAACTCGACCAGGCACAAGCAGGCGCCATGGGTAAAAGTGGCCAGCACGCCCAGCACGCAGCCGAAACAATGAAAGAGCGGTACGCAGAGGCATAGGCGATCCGCCGGCGTATAGCCGAGGCCTTCGCCAATCCAGTAGCCGTTATTGACGATGTTGCGGCTCGACAGCATCACGCCTTTGGGAAACCCCGTCGTGCCAGACGTGTACTGCATGTTGATGACATCGTCGACCCCCACCATCGCCTCGCGCGCGTCGAGTTCGGCGTCGGAGACCGACGCGGCAAGCTCGCGTAGCCGCGCGTACGGCATCGCGTCGGTTGGACACGACTCACCGATAAAGATCACGCGCGGCACCGTTGCGCCGGACTGGCGGAATTCGGTCATGTAGTCCACGCTTTTGAAGCCGGCGATGGTGACCAGGGTGGAGGCTTCGCTTTGCCGAAGCAGGTACTCGACCTCCCGTGCGCGCAACGAGGTATTAACGGTGACGAGGACGGCGCCGGCCTTGGCCAGCGCGAACTGCAGGACGATCCACTCCGGGACGTTGGTGGCCCATACGGCCACACGATCGCCTCGCGCCACGCCGGCGGCGATCAACCCCCGAGCCACGAGCCGCGATTCCTGCTCGAGCTCACGGAACGTCCACCTCAGGTTACGGTCATGGTAGACAACGGCCTCGTGCTGAGGCAGCGCCGCTGCCAGGCGGGTCAGCAACTCACCGACAGGCACGTCACGGATTGGGTGCATTGGTGGACTCGTGATTTGGCGATTGTCTCCCAAATCTCGAGATCGCGAAATCTCCAACTCGCAAGATCAGCGGCGCTTGCGCCACCGCGGACCCGTCTCTACCTGAGGATTTCTTCGAAGAACTTGAGCGCCCTCGGGTCGTTCGACTGGCCTAGCCAGAACATGGCTTGCTTGCGCACGGCCGCGTTCTTGTTGGTGCGGGCCTGCTGTATGAGTAGTGGAACGCCCTGGTGGTCCGGCAGTTGGCTCAGCGCGAACACCGCTTTCTTCTTCACGTCGGTGTCGGGATCGTTGTCGATTGCCGAGGTGATGGTGCCCACCGCCTTCTGCCCCGCCCGCTGGGCCAGCCAGAAGAGCGCCGAGCCGCGCACCTTGGTGCTCGCGTGGTCGCGCGCCAGGCCAACCAGCGTGTCGAGCGCGGCCTGGCCCTCGTGCATGGCCATGGCCGTGACCGCGGAATCGACCAAGCGAGTGCTGGCCGACGAAGGAGCGATGAAGGTTTTGAGGAAGTTGAGGCTGTCGGCTGCGGTGACTGTGATGAACCAGTGCACGGCTTTGCCGCCGGCATCGAGTGGACAATCTGCCGAGTAGGTCCGGATCCGCGCCACCTGTCCGCCTTCGATGCGATAGAGCACGAAGAAGAAGTCGGGGGTTTCGAGATGCACGGGCGCGTTCGAAACGGTGTGGCGCGCGCCGTCGTTCCAGTAGTCGCACATCTGATGATCGCCATCAATAATCGGCACGGCATAACCAATCCACGTCGGCTCGGTGAGCGTCGCGGCCAGAGCCGGCAGATCGCTGGCCAGACCTGCCGACACCGCGCGAGTTTCGAGCCGTCCATTGGAGAGCCGCGGTGTCTGGGCGGCCGCGACGGGGACGGCCAGAACACAGGCCAGCACCCCAAGCCGCAAGGCGCAAGCAGCAGGCCGCTTCCACCCGGCGCTCATTTGTTCAGAATCTCCATCAGGTAGTCGAGCGCGACCTTCGACTTCATGAGCGAGAGCTTCGACACCATCTCGCGCTTCATTGCGGGATCGGTTTCCTTGCGGGCAATGGCGACCAGCGACTCGGGGTTGTTCTGCACGAACAGCGAGTTGATCACCGAACGCTTGATGTCGGCTTCCTTCTCCTTGACGTAGATGCCGACCAGCGCGTCGCCGGTCTTGGTGCGGCCCATGGTGCCGAGGTGGCGCACCGCGGTTCGGCGCAGGTCGGCGTTCTGCTCGGTGCTGGCGACCTCGATCAAGCGGGTGGCATCGCCACCGATGAACAGCGACTGCAGAATCTGCTGTTTCACTTCGACGGTGGTTTCCTTCTGATATATCTGCCACAGCTCTTCACGCGCACCCATCACGCCGAGTTGGCGGACGGCTTCCTGGCGGAGTTCAGGTGTTTTCTCGGTGTTGGCAGCGGCCAGCACGCGTTCCTTGTCGCCGGCGACCATGAACGAGCGCAGGATCTGGCGCTTGATGTCCAGGTCGGCGGAGCCGGCGTAGATCTCTGCCAGCACCGCGCGGTTTTCGCGCGAGCCGTGGACACCGAGATACTGAATCGCACGGCGCTGCACGTCGGGATTAGAGCCGCCACGGGCGACCGTTGCCAGCACCGTACGGGCACGCACCGAGTTGCTTTGCGCGAGCACGAACAGCGCGCGCGCCTTGAGCTGCGGCGACGCGGTTCCCTGCAGCAGCTTCTCGAGCATCGGTACCGCCTGCTCGGGATCAGAGTGCTGCAGTCCCTGGATGGCGAGCAGCTTCAACTCTTCGTCCGATTCGGCTTCGGGGCGCGGCGCCTGGCCGGCATTCTGGCGCACCTGGAGCTCGAGCGCCTTGGCGTCGGCAAGCCAGCGGCTTTGGGGGTAGCTCTTGATCAACTGGCCGAGAGACGCGAGCGCGTCGGCCTGCTGGCTGAGCTTGTCGAGGGCGTACGCCTTCCAGTAAAGCGCCGACTCAACGCGCGTCGAATTCTGCGCTTCGATCACCGACGTGAACGAATCCGCGGCGCGCGCCCAGCTCTTGCGCTCGAGATGTTCCTGTCCGCGCTGGTAGGTTTCATCAACGCGCTGGCGCCGCTCGCTTTCGCGCTGCTTGGCCTCCTCGGCGCGTTGCTTGGCTTCATCCTCGCGCGACCGCTGCTCATCGTCCCGCGAGCCCTGGAAATCGAAGCGAAAGAGGCCGGGCGCCAGGACGGCGCGCGCGCTGTCGATGGCGGCCAGGTCGCGCAACTCGGCCAGACCCGCCAGCACCGGCAGATCCAGCAGACGCGGCAAGTCTGGCAGATCCGGCATCATGGGCACCATGGGCACCATTGGCACCATCGGCACCCTAGGAACTAACTCGACCTGCGCGGCTGTGATCGCCGGCGTGGCGAGCAGGCCGCACACCACCGCAATCCGCCAGGTAGTGATTACTGCTCTCATCGTTCGTTTCTCCATTGGCGTCGATGCCCGGCGGCACTGAAGTGCCGCCCTACTGGCATCGCGTGTTTCTGTTTCCGAGATCTCTCGCAGCGTCATGAAATCGGCTGCGGAAGTCGATCGCCAGCCTCGCGATCGGTACGGGTTCGGTTACGCATCTCCGAGGCAATCACGCGCACGCGGAACAACAGGTCCTGGGCGGTGATGCGTGATTTCAATTCAGACAGTTCGTTAGACGTCACATCCGCTGGAGCGTTGGCAATCTCCAGCAACACCCGCTCGAGATCCTCGAGCACGTCGGCCACGCCGGCGTCACCCGACTGCACCGCCGACTGGCGAATCAAGCGGTTGATGGCCACCAGGTCCGAAGCGCGTTCCTGCTCGCCGGCAAACACGCCGGCCTGGTCCACGTCGTTGTTCACCAGTTCGGTCAGCATCATCTGCGTGCGATCGAGGTGATCGCCGACGGCCGCGTGCAGCACGCGATCGGGCGAGGCATCGGCCATCACCAGGCTGGCGGCTGGCGGCGTGCGGCGTGCGGAGGCCGGATCGCCGCCCGAGACCCGGCCCGCCACGAACGCGGCAAGCACGAGGGCGGCAACACCACCGCCGAGGGCCCACTGCGGGAACCAGAAGAGCGTGCGCCAGCGCCCTTCGCGGTTCGCGGTTTGCGGTTCGCGGTTCATCGTTAGATCGTCGCCAAGGGCCGGCTCGAGGCGCGCCCACACGTCACGTTCGAAGCCGGGACGCGCCTGGGCCGGAGACGCCGTTTCGACCAGCGTGAGCACACGGCGCAACTGCGCGTTGGCCGTCTGGCAGTCTCCACAAGAGCCGAGGTGCGACGCGACGCGCGACTCGTCGCTGCGATCGGTCTCGCCGTAGTAGTGGAGGATCAGCTCTTCTTCCGAAAGGTGGTTGGTCATAGGATTACGCCTGCACGAACGGTTCGAGCGCGTGCCTCATCTTCTTCACAGCGCGAAAAATGCTGTGCTTCGTCGCGCTGGTCTTCATCCCGAGCTTCTCGCCGACCTCCTCGATCGACATGCCCTCGACGTGGCGCAGCGTGAAGGCGGCGCGCTCGAGGGCGGTCAGCAGCCCGAGCGCCTCGTTCACGCGGTCCGAGATCTGCGCACTGGCGGCCACCCGCTCCGGCGTCGGCTGCGACTCACTGCCACGCTCACTGAGCGGACCCTGCTCGAGGTCGGCCGGGTCGTGGGCGTCTTCACGGTGACGCCGGCCGCGAATCAAGTCGATCGAACAGTTCACGGTGATCCGGTGCAGCCAGGTGCGGAAATCAGCCCGGGCCTCGAACCGGCTCAACTGCTTGTGCGCCTTGAGCCACGCTTCCTGCACCACGTCCTCGGCGTCCTGCGCGTTTCCGGTCATGCGGTGGGCCAGCGAGAAGACATAGCGGGAATGGCGGTCGACGAGCGCTCGAAACGCATCGCGGTCGCCGTCGCGGGCCTGGGCAACCACTGCCGCGTCGCGTTCATCCATCCCTGTCACTTGGACGGGGTTGGGCCTAAACGGTTGGGGCATGAACGGGCTTGGGGCCTTGCCGCTTGCGAACCGCGAATGGCTAAGGGCGAAGGGCGAATGGCGAATGCCATTTAGAATCAACGCTTTGCACTTGTGCTCGTCGGCTCGTCTGGCGCAATATTCTGCCATGGACCCGCGATTTCCGACCGGCAAGTTTGCCTTCAACCCGAATCCGACGACCGAAACCCGACGAGAGTGCATTGCCTCGATTGGCAGCTTCCCTGCCGAACTCAAGGTGGCCATGGCGAGCGCCAGGTTCGACCAGCCCTACCGCGAGGGCGGCTGGACCGGCCGCCAGGTGGTGCATCATGTCGCCGACAGCCACATGAACGCCTTCATCCGCTTCCGCCTGGCGTTGACCGAAGACCAGCCCACCATCAAGCCTTACAAAGAGGCCGAGTGGGCGAAGCTGGCCGACTCGACGACCGAAGATCCGTCGGTCTCGGTGCAGATTCTCGACGGCTTGCACCACCGCTGGCACCGCATGCTCGAGTCGCTGTCGGACGCCGACTTCGCGCGCGCCGTGATCCACCCTGACCATGGCCCGGTGACGCTCGACTGGTTCCTTCAGTTATATGCCTGGCACGGACGCCATCACCTCGGGCATCTCAAGCTGACGGCTTGAGGGCTCGGCAGGCCACAAGCCCTCGCGTAAACCTGCTGAGCGAACTTCCAGAATTCATCGCCAAGGGCAACGTCATGGATGCAGTTCATCATCCTGGCGTGGATCGTGTTCCTGATGGTGAAGGCCGTGAATCGCATGCGGCGCACGCAGTAACCGGCTTGCCGAGTAGGATCGCGACACCGGTCGCGACCCTACATCCTCATGGGCTACGGTGTGACCTGACAGGTGGCGGCCAGCTCGCGTACGCCGGCTACCTGCATTTGCCTCACTTCGATATCCACCGCCTCGGTCGTCTTCACCGTCGCGGTCTTGTCGGTGCCGGCGCTGGCAGGAGCCGACTGGCTCTCGCGACTCGCTTCCTGCTCAACTTCCTGCGGCTTGCCAATGAGCGTTCCGGTCACCTCGACGCGCTTGCCGATGTGCGTCTGCAGGTTGTCGCCGCCGACCAGAACATAGCTGTGAGTGTCGCGATCACCGGCGCCGGCACGGGCAACCGCGTTACCCAGTGGATCTGGTGCCGCGGTCACTACGAGCCGGCCATCGGTCCCGCCGCTCAGGCAGCCTTCCACCTTCACCGTATCCGCATCGCGGACCGCCCGGCTGTCTGCAGCCGCCGTCGTGCTGGGCCTCTCCTCGGCTCGATTATTCGAGCAGGCCGAACCCGCCACTACCAATGAAAGCGATGCCAGAACATAAATCGGATTTCGCATAACCTAATTACACCTCCAGTGATCGTCAATGCAGGAGATGCGCCAAGCATTGCGACGCTCACCTCGGGCACGACCATGGCGGCGATGCCCTGCGCCTGTCGGAAACTGACACGATGAGTTTGCTGCGGATACAATCGACCGATGCCTGTGCACCTGACGACCCGCGAGCACGCCCACCTGAAAGCCCGCGCGCACGCGCTGGAACCGAAGGTGATGGTCGGGCACGGAGGGCTGACCCCTGCCGTACTCGCCGAGATCGATCGCGCCCTCACCGCGCACGAACTGATTAAGGTCAAGATTCTCGCTGACGACCGCGAAGCCCGCGAGGCGGTGGGCGACAACATCTGTAGCGGCACCGATTCCGCAACGGTGCAGCGCGTCGGCAAGGTGATCGTGCTGTGGCGGCCTAAGCCAGACGAAGCCCCAGGCGCGGCTTCACCCGCGGGCTAGCGCCACCAACAGCATTACAACGACTCGCATGATCAGCGTTTGACGTCAACACCCGAGGCTGTACTGGGACGGGAGGCGGTACGAACGACGACCAATACCGGCTGTTTACACCCTTACACCATCGTGGTATCCCATGTGTAAGATGCCGTTGAACATCAAGAACGCTGAGGTGGAGCGGCTGGCGGCCGAGGTCGCGCGGCTCACTGGCGAGTCCAAGACTGAAGCCATTCGGCGCGCGCTCGACGAGCGCAAGCGCCGGCTCAAAGGTTCTACCGTAGCGACAAGAAGTGCCGCTCCGTCAGGTTTGGCTAGGACCACGCGCGGAACGATCCGCTGCGGGCATCGAGAATCTCACCGATCGTGATCGCCGCGTGGATCAGTCCGACGTGCGTGTAGGCTTGCGGGAAGTTTCCCAGCAGCTCGCCGGTCGACGGTTCGATATCTTCCGAGAACAAACCGAGTGGATTCGCGTAGCTCTCCAGCTTGCGGAACAGCGCCACCGCTTCATCGACCTCGCCCATCATGGCCAGCGCTTCGACCCACCAGAACGAACAGATCGAGAACGCGCTCGTGGTGTGCCCGAAGTCGTCCGGGTGCTGGTAGCGCAGCATCAGACCGTCAGGTGCCAGCAGTTTCTCGTAGGCGCGGACCGTCGATCGGAAACGCGGATCCGACGGGTCCACCAGGCCAATCTGTGGCAGCAGCAGGTTCGAGGCATCGGCGAACTGGCCGTCGAGCGCCTGGGTGAAGAAGCCCAGGTCGGCGTTGTAAGCGTGCGTGAGAATGCGCTGGCGCTCGATGTCCGCCCACGCCTGCCACGTCCGCGCCTGCGCCGGCATGCCGAAGAACTGCGCCAGCTTGGCGCCCCGGTGCGCGGCCACCCAACACATCGCCTTGGAGAAGGTGTAGTGCCTGGGCAGCGTGCGGTACTCCCACAGACCGGTGTCGACAATCTCCGACGCGGCCATCGCCTCGTCCACCAGGTGCTCGAGCAGCGGCGCCAGCGACGGATCCTCCCAGACCACGCGCGGGTCGGTCAGGATGGTCTCGAGGCACAGCACCATTTCGCCATGCACATCGTGCTGGGTCTGGACGTAGGCGGCATTGCCGATGCGAACCGGGCCAATGCCGTCGTAACCTCGCAGCTCGGGCACAATCTCCTCTTCCAGGTTGCGCTTCCCGGTAATGCCGTAGATCGGCTGCAGCGGACCGCTGTCGGCCATCTCCCGCAGGAAGCGCACGAACGCTTCACCTTCGGACAGGTGACTGAGGCGCCTCAGCGCCTCGACGACGAAGGCGGCGTCGCGCAACCAGCAGTAGCGATAATCCCAGGTGCGGCCAGAGCCGATGGCTTCGGGCAGGCTGGTGGTGGCCGCGGCGATGATCGCGCCCGTGTCGTTGTAGGCGTGCAGCTTCAAGCACAACGCCGATCGCAGCACCGACTCGGGCGCGAACGACGGCAGGGCGCAGGTCTTGGCCCAGGCGCGCCACCCGCGAACGGTCATCTCCATCGCGGTCACCGCCGCCGGACCGGAACTGATGCCCGGCGGCCGGCCCGCGCTGAGCGAGAAGAAGATCGGCCGATCGACGCGGAATGGCGTCCCATCCAGGATGTAGGGCGCCGCGACGTTCGACGAGAGATACAACCGCGTCGGCCCGCCGACGACCTCGATGCCCTGGCCGGCCACGACCATCTCGATGTTCGCGCGGCTGTAGTCCGGCCGCGGATCGAAGCGGACCCGCGTGCGCGGGGTGCCCTCGATGGGACGCAGCAGGCGGCAGACCTCGATCGGCGCCTCCACGCGGTAGCCGTCGAGCACGCGCGGCGCAAAATCCAGGACCTCGAACCGGCCATCGGCCACCGTGATCTCGGTGCGGACGACGTTGGTGTTGCGGAGATAAGAGGCTTTCGAGGTCCAGCTTTCCACCGGCTCGAAGGCCCACGAGCCGCCACGCTCCTGGTCGAGCAACCGCGCAAACACCGACGGGCTGTCGAATCGTGGCAGGCACAGCCAATCGATGCTGGTGTCGGGGCCCACGAGCGCCAGCACGCGGCCGTTGCCAATGGCGCCGTGATGCAGCGGGATGGGCGCCGGTTCGACTCCCGCCGCCTCCGGCTGCGGCGACCGCTCGGGGCGAGTCACCGAACGGCTTCCATCCGGCACGCCGCCAGCAGCAACGCGGCGGCCCAGTCGTAGACCGTGTGGGTGGCGACGCGGGCGCGCATGCCGCGCATGCGCCGTTTCTGTTCGGCCGGCGGCATCAGCAACGCGGTATGCAGTGCATCGGCCACCGCGTCCAGGGCAAACGGGTTGACGTGCACGGCCAGGTCGAGTTCGCGGGCGGCGCCGGTGAACTTCGACAGGACCAGCACGCCCTGTTCGTCGCCGCGCGCGGCGATGAACTCTTTGGCCACCAGGTTCATGCCGTCGTGGAGCGACGAGACGACACAGACATCGGCGGCGCGATACATGTGGGCGATCTCTTCGGGCTGGTGGTGTTCCGCGCGATAGAAAATCGGCGTCCAGCTGTCGGTCTTGAACTTGGCGTTGACCGCCTCGACGCACGACTCAACTTCCTGCATCAGCGCCTGGTAGCGCGTGAGATGTTCACGGCTGGGGGCGCCCACCTGCAGCATGCAAACGCGGCCGCGCCATTGCGGGTACCGCTCCAGCATGCGCCCAAAGGCCTTCAAGCGGTCGGGAATGCCCTTGGTGTAGTCGAGGCGATCGACGCCGAAGATCAGCCGTTCGTCCTTCAAGCCGAACCGCTGGCGCACCGTCTTCACCTCGGCCGCCTGGTCGGCGGGCTTCGTTGGCCCCTTCCACAACGAGGGGTCGATGCTGATCGGGAACGGCTTGACGAAGGTCGGCCGCCCGCCGCGCCAGACAGCGAAGTGCTCGTAGTCGACGCGTGCCTCAAGCGCGCGATCGACGGTGTCGAGAAAATTGTTGCAGTGATGCTGCACGTGGAAGCCGAGCAGGTCGTTGCCCAGCAATCCGTGCAGAATCTCCTCGCCCCACGGGCACACGCGGAAGGCCTCGCGGTTGGGCCACGGAATGTGCCAGAACTGGCACACCGTTACATCGGGCCGGGCCTCTTTCACAAACCGCGACAGCAACGCGAAGTGGTAGTCCTGCACGAACACCACCGCCCGCGTATTGCCGACTTCTTCGAGCACCGCATCGGCAAAACGGCGATTGACGCGCACGTATTGCTGCCAGTCCGACTCGTCGAACTCCGGCCGGGCATAGGCAATGTGGCACAACGGCCAGAGGGCATTGTTCGCGAGGCCGTAGTAGTAGCCCTGCTCTTCTTCCGGTGTCAGCCACACCCGGCGCAGCGTGTACGACGGCTTGTCGGGAGGAACCTTGACCCGGCCCCGCGCATCCGCGGTTTCGCGATCGGCGTTGCCGCTGCCGTGCGCGATCCAAGTACCGCCGCAGGCGCGCATGACCGGGTCGAGTGCGGTCACCAGGCCGCTCGCCGGCCTCGTCCATTCAATGCCACTCGTCTCGGTCCGGCCACGCAACCAGTTCCACGCGCCCTTTGCCGGTTGGGTCTTGCGGACGTGAATGTACGGCTCCCGGTTCGCAACGACGATCAGCCGCGTGTCGCGGAGAGAATCACCGAGAACGGATGCCAGCTCAGCAGAAGTCATGGGAAAGGTGTTCTGACCTTACCCTCTGCCCGTCAACCATCTCAAGAACTGATCGACATCGGCAATACCGTTGAGCTTGTGCGTGGCTGAAGTGGGTCGCAGCCCCACCAGCACGCTGATCCCGCACGCGATCGCGCGGAACGCGTCTTCATCCGTGATGTCGTCACCGAGATACGCGACCCAGGCCGGCCGTCCCGTCCTGGCCTCGACATCCTCCGTGATCCACCGGGTCGCATCCCCCTTATGACCGTCGATGTTGGGCAGATACTCAACGACCGCATCACCTTCGAGACGGCGGACGAGGCGTTCGGCGATCCAGGGCACGGCCAGGATGTCGGCGCGCGCGAACACCGCCTCGCGCTTCTCGACCGGCACTCCCCTCGCGTGCACACCCACGCTCGCGCCCTTGTCCTCGATCAGGGCGCCGGGGAACTCCGCCACCAGCCGGCCCAGCGTCTCGGCGAGGCCCTCCAGGCGTTGCGCGGCGGCAAACAGATCGGGGTGACCAGTGCGGCGTCCATCAATCTCGATCTCGAGGCCATGCAGGCCGGCGTGGTACACGTGATCGGGCAGCCGCGTCCGGGTGCGCAAGTCATCAAGCCGGCGGCCGCTGACAATGCCGACAATGACATTGGGCTGCCGCGAGATGCGCGCGAGACAGTCCCACCGCTCGGGGGTCAGCTGCGGCGCGGCTGGATCGGGGTTGAACTCGGCGAGCGTCCCGTCGAAATCCAGCAGGAGTATGAAGGCACTGTCAGCGGGCCGGCTCGCGACCGCCGCCCGCACTTCATCTTGCACACGATTATTGTGGCGGGAAAAGCACTCCGGGTGCGAGCACGTCGTGTGGGTCAAGGCTGAGCTTGATGGCGCGCATTGCGTCAACACCGGCTGATCCGTGCAACCGCCTCAACAATTCCTGCTTGACCTGATTGCGCCCGACGCCGTGTTCGGCGAGCGGGCTACCGCCCATGGCAATCACCGCGTCGCCGAGCGCCAGAATCGCTTCCTGCCCTTGCTTCACTTCGTCCGCGCTCCTCGGAATGAGGTTGGGATGAACATTGCCGTCGGAGATGTGGCCCCACACGGCGAGATCGAGATCGTGCGCGGCGAACAGGCGCCGGCATTGGCTCATCATCTCGCCGAAGCACTCGAACGGCACGATCATGTCGGCTGCGGTCTTGTAGATGCGCGAATCGATCTGTTGCTGCGCGAGCGCCACGCGCCGATTCACGCCGGCGGGCACCGCCTCCCGCAACTCGGCAAAGGCCGCCGCGCGGGCCTGGTTGCCTGGCAGCGCAATCTCCGCGTCATCCAGTGCGCCGTGACGTTCCAGCAGCGCGCAGACGCGAGAGAGCGGCGAATCCACCGCATCCGCATCCAGTGCGGTCGCCAGTTGGCGCCACAGTTCTTGATCTGGAACGGGTCGCGGCAACTCGAGTTCGATCAACAAGACGATGCCGGCGCCCGAGGGCAGGGTGATCTTGAGTTTGCGATCGACGCCGTCTTCGCGGATGACGGCAATGGAGCGGGCGTCGAGGTGTTCGATGGCCGAGACATCAATACCCAGCGGGTCTTGCGATTGCCACGTCCGTTGCGCCGCGGCCCGCAGATCGCCGGCCAGGCGAATGCCCGCCTGCTCGTCGGCCACCGGCACCAGCGCATGGCATCGCGCCGCCGGCTTGGCGGCGGTCCGGAACACCACTTCGGCAACCACGCCCAGCGTGCCTTCCGAGCCGATGAACAGATCCACGAGGTCCATTGCTGGCGCGATGAAGTAACCGGCCGAACACTTGGGCACATCTGGCATCCGGAGGGCCGGGAGAGACACCAGGCTTGATGCGCGCCGCTGGCCGCGTTCCAACTCCAGCACATCGCCACTGGCGAGCACGACGGTTAGGCCATGCACCCACGGACGAACGGTTCCGTACTTGAACGTCGCCGCGCCGGCCGCGCAGGTTGCCACCGCGCCGCCGGCGGTGGCGCCGAGATAAGTGGGCACCGGCGGCAGCCATCGCCCCACAGCGGCGAGTGCATCCTGAATGGCCTGGAGGGTCACCCCCCCACCCGCGCGTACGCGATCGCCATCGATGCGAAGCGCGGTCAGCCGTTCGGTGCTCAAGACGATGTCGCCGAGCGGCGTCGCGCCACCGGTGAGCGACGATTGCGCCCCGACCACGAGGAGGTGCGAGAAGGGCGGCCCTTGATGGGCTGCCAGCTGTCGGAGAGTTTCTGACACCTCCGCGACCGTTCGCGGCCGCACGACGCCGGCGGCATGGCCGCCGGGGTAATGAGCGGCATCGTGGAGGAACCGCTCAATGAGTTCGGATTGGGTCTCGATCAAGGCGAAGGCGCAATCGCGATTGTCGCGAATCGAGCGCCGGTGCTAGCCGCGATGATGGTGTTAGCGGAAGGCGCGCCCGGGGCGGTGACGTGGGTAAAGGCGCCCAGTCACTTCCTCAGCACGGCCGCGTTCGATGTCGCTTCCGCGTGGTAGCGCTTCTCGCCGGCGTCAATGCGCACGGGCAGCTTGTTGGCGGCCGGCGGCAGCGGACACGTGGTCCACGGGTTATAGGCGCACGGCGGGTTCTGCGCGCGGTTGAAGTCGAGCGTGACCTTGCCGTCGGCGGTGGGACCATCGGTGTAAAGGAAACGCGCCGATGGATACGTGGTGTCGGCGCTGGTAAGGTCTCGGAACACGAACCACAGGCGGTCGCCAGACTTCCACGCTTCCATGTTCGCGGTCTTGCCGCCGATGGTCACCGCCACGTTACCGGGAACGGTGAACGGCTCGAGGTCGCCAAGAATCGTCGGCGACTGAATCAGCTTTGGCGTGGCGAGCGGCGTGAACGTGCCAGTGACCTTCATCGCCGGGTTCGCTGGATACCACTTGAGGCTCGAGAAACCCGTGCGAAGCGGCGCCTTCTGGTCGCGCACGCGAATGGCGAGGCGCGGCCCGCTGAAGTGCAAGAAGAACGACGTGCTCTTGTAGGTGATGAGATCGGCCGGGCGGCCCTGCTCCGACAGCCGGAGCGGCGCCTCCGTTACCGGTTTGCCGTTGTAGGTCAGCATCTCGCCGGCGGGGGCCTTGATGGTGACGGTGCGGCCGTCCATGGTGATCACACCCGCCTGCTTTGGCACGTCGGCGTACTCGAGGACGATGTCGTTGAGCGGGTCGGACCCGAACTTGTTGTCGCCGGGATTCAGGAAGTGCAATCCGGCGACCGTGAACCAGCCGTTGTCGGCCAGCAGGATCTTCTCGCGCTCGGCGTGGAACGCCTTGAGAGCGGCTTCGTCGTACCCAGTCTGGGCCGCGGCGGCGGAGGCCACCAGGGTCAGGACCAACAAGCTGATGCGTTTCACGATTCCCCCTTAGTCGCGAGCAGTATACAGATCATCGGCCAGCCTGACATCCGCCCCGGCCCAGGCCTTGTCGAACGCGGTCTTCGCCTCCTGGGCGGCGTCTTTTTTCTGCCCCGCGAGGCTGCGGAACAGGCCGAACAGCGACCGCGGGTTGCCGACGTTCTTTACGAGGTCGGCGCGGAAGACCGGCTCGGCGTCCGCGAAGCGCTTCGTCTTGAGGAGCAGCGCGCCCAGCCGCTCGCGTTCCGGAATCAGCCAGTCGGGCGGCTCGTTGTATCCCAGGTGATCTTCTGCCGAGACGGCCGCGGTGAATGCCTTGATGGCCCCGGGCACATCGCCCCTGGCTTCGGCGATGCGGGCGGTGAGGTCGTTGACCGCGACGAAGATGACATCGACAGCCGAGTTCGCAGCGCCCACCATTGCGTCGCGCGGAATCGCGGCGGCCGACGCCTTCAGCGACTTGAGTGCTGACTCAGCCTCAATGACTTTTCCCGTGCCGGCGAAAGCCGCGCCACGCGCGAAGTGATGGAGCGATGTCTGCACCGTGCGCGTGGGCGGCGGGGCGTTCATCTCGAGAATGGGAGCCCACTGCCCGAACCGTACCAACACCGCGAGTTCTTGTGCGGCAAACGGCTCGAGCATTGCCATTTGATCGGCGATCGGATCCGCGAGCTTGACGGTACGGCGAGCGGCGTCGCGCGCCTGTGCAAAGTTGCCGGCGAACATGGCGGCAGCGGACTCGAACTGCAGGTTGTGTCCGTAATACATGCTTGCGTAGAAACCGTTCGCACCGGTCGCCTTGAAATACTTTTCGTCCACGGCCGCCGCATCAGCATTGCTCTTGGCCGACTTCGCGTACTGGCCGGTGCGAATATAGATGTGCGCCGGCATATGAACGAGGTGCCCGGCGCCGGGTATGAGAGTCTCGAGCCGTCCCGCCGACGCGCTCGCGCGCTCCGGGGTTTGCGACGCTTCCACCGCGTGAATGTAGTAGTGATTGGCGCCAGGGTGCTGAGGGTTGCGTCGCATCACGCCTTCAAGGGTGGCGACAATCTCTTCGGTGCCGGGCTCGGGTGTGCCGTCCTTCTGGTAGAGCCGCCACGGCCGCAGGTTCATCATGCTTTCGGCAAACAACGCCGCCACATCGTCGTCGTCCGGGAAGCGCTTCGACAAATCGCCCATGGCTCTCGAATAGGCCGCCTCGCGTTCGAGCTGATCGCCGGCGGGATCCGCGACGTAGCGTTGGCCCAGCGCCGCGACCAGTCCCTGCTCCACCTCGCTGCCAGCGGCGGCCCGTTCGTCGGCCGCCGCGACCTGAGCGTAGGCCTGCTTGAGCCGCTCGGCTGGTGCGATGTCGTTGATGTTGGTGCCAAGCGCCAGCGCCATGCCCCAGTGCGGCATGGGCGAGGCCGGATCGAGCGTGGCGGCGCGGGCGAACGACTTGACCGACTCTTCGTGATTGAAACCGTAGAGCAACGCCAGGCCTTCATCGAAGAACTGCTGCGCCTCCGGGCGCGCGGTCTTGATGACGCGGTGATACGTGCCGAGGTTGCCGAGCAGCTTCGTGCGCGGGCCGGCGTCAGGAGCCGCGGCACCGTGCGCATCGTGCGCTGATTGATTGGTGGCCGGGGCAGCCGGCTCCGGTTGACGCGCACAGGCGGCCGACAGGGCGATGAGGGCGACCAGGGGCAAACGCATCGTCATACGGATCCTCTCCAGCTCACCAGCAACAACACCGTTTCCGCACCGAGTAACAGGCTCGCCAAGGTTAGATGCACGACCTGCGCCGCTGGTAACAGTGAAACATACGCCATCACCACCCCCGCCGCCACCTGGAGCGCAGCGAGGCCCAATACCGCCCACGACCAGCGAAGCAACTGGCCACCTCCCCCTCTGGCCACCAACCAGCACACCAGCAGCATGGCTCCGAGTAACGTGACCAACGCCGCGTCGCGATGGAGATAGTCGAGCGTGCCCACGGTCGCGAGTGCGGCGTTGCGGGCCACGCCCGCGTCGAGCGCGGCATCCACGCCGCCACGCACCTGTGTGCCGAGCGCGATTTGGACCAGCGTCACGACCATCAGGGCGATCGCGAAGGGGCTGATGGGCTGAGGGGCCGAGGTGCTGGGCCGCGATGGCGGGAACGCGCGGACCGTGACGTAGAGCAGCATCTGCACGATCACCAGCGCGACGATCATGTGGACCGTGACAATCCACGCGGCGAGCTCGTGCGCGACCACCCGACCACCAAGCCATCCCTGAAAACCCGTCAGCAGCAGCGCCGTAATCGTGGTCCACAGGATCCGCGGATCGCGGCGATGGTGGCGCCACGCCGAAACGGCGGTCGCGAGAATCAGAAAACCAACCGCCATGCCGAGTACGCGGTTCAGGTACTCGGTCCACATCAACGTCGGGTTGAACTGCGACGGATCGAACTGCGGCGGTAGGTCCGCAGCCGACATCGGCGGCACCCAGCCGCCGAAGCACCGCGGCCAGTCCGGGCACCCCAGCCCGGCGCCGGACGCGCGAACGAGGCCACCCACCAGGATCAGGAAATAGGTCGTCGCCGTCGTCCACAGGGCGAGGCGCTGGAACGATGAGAGGCGGTTCACGGCTTTATTATCGCTCTGCCGGCGCCGGGTCTTTTGCTAGGCACCTGAAACATTTGTCGGCGGATCCGAGTCTAGTGTTGGCATGGCCCTTCTTTCCGACCTGCGATACGCCTTTCGGATGCTCGGGCGCAGCCCGGTTTTCACGCTGACGTCGGTGGCTTCGCTGGCGATTGGCATCGCGGCGGCCACCACCATCTTCAGCCTGACCGACGCGCTGCTATTCGAGCCGACCGCGGGCGTGCGTGACGGGTCGGCGGTGGTAGACATCGGCCGCGCCAATCAGGGAGAAGGCGGGTTCGACAACATGTCGTACCCGGCCGTGAAATACCTGAGAGACCACACGCAATCGCTCGAAGGCGTTGCCGCCGTGAACTTCGGCGGCGGCCCGCTCACGCTCAGTGAGAACGGCAGCAGCGAACGCATTTACGGCACGTTGGTCTCGGGCAATTACTTCGAGGTGCTCGGCACGCGGCCGGCGCTTGGCCGCTTCTTCCGGCCCCACGAGGACGACATTCCCGGCGAGCGCCCGGTGGTGGTGCTCAGCCATGCGTTCTGGGAGCGCCGCTTCAACCGAGACCCGGAGATCCTGCACAAGCCCCTCCGTATCAACAACCAGCTCTTTACCGTCGTCGGCGTGGCCGAGCCCGGCTTCAACGGCGCGTCGCTGGTCGGCACGGAAGCGTGGGTGCCGATGGCCATGGTGGCCGTCGCGCGCGGCGAGGCCACGACCACCTTGCTCACGGCCGCCGACAGCGTCTGGACCGTGGCGATCGGCCGGCTGAAACCGGGAGTCACCGCCGCACAAGCGCAGGCCGAACTGGTCACGCTGATGGAGGCGTTCAAGGTATCGGAGCCACGCGCCAACCCGCGGCACACCATCTCGGTGATCCCCACCAGTCGCATCCCCGGACCGATGCGCACACCCTTCCTGGCGTTCATCGGCTTGCTGTTCGCGCTCACCAGCGCGCTGGTCGCCATCGCGTGCAGCAACGTCGGCGGCATGCTGCTGGCGCGCGCCGCCAGCCGCCGCCGCGAGATGGCCACGCGCCTTGCCGTCGGCGCCGGTCGTGGCCGCCTGATTGGCCAGTTGCTGACGGAAACTCTCGTGCTGTTCGCTGTCGCCGGCGCCGCGGCGCTGCCCATCACCTTTTGGCTCATCCGCGTGCTCGAAAGCTTCTTGCCCGTACTGCCGGTGATGATCATTCTCGACCTGTCGCTCAACTGGCGCGTCATGCTGTTCGCCGTGGGCGTGGCGCTCATTTCAGGCGTGGTGTTCGGTCTCGCGCCGGCCCGTCACGCGCTTGGCGCCGACCTGGCGCCCATGCTGCACGGCGCGCACGCCACCGTCGATCGCCGCCGCTTCCGCCTGCGCAACGCCCTGGTCACCGCGCAGGTGGCCCTGTCGCTGATGCTGGTTGTGGTCGCCTTCCTGTTCGTCCGCACGCTTCTCGCCGCGACCAACATCGACACCGGATTCAAGACTGCCAACGTTGAGATTGCTTCAGTGGACGTCTCGCTGTCGGGCTATCGCGGGCAAACTGCCGTCGCCTTGGCCGCGCGCTACGAGGATCGTCTTCGCGCGGTCAGCGGCGTGACGTCGGTCGCGACAGCGAGGACGGTGCCGCTGCAAGGCAGCGGTTTCGGCCTCGGCGCGATCTCGGTGGCCGGCGTGACCGGCCCTGAGCAGGACGGCTCATGGGACGCCGACTGGGACATCGTCTCTGCCGACTACTTCAAGACGGTCGACATGGGCATGGTCGAAGGCCGCCCGTTCAACGCCGCCGATCGCGAAGGCGCCCCGCGCGTCGTCGTGCTCAACGAAACGTTCGCGCGCCGCTTGTTCCCGGGCCGGTCGGCGATTGGCCGGCAAGTAATGCATCGGTTCGGCGAGAACGACACCCGGGCCCTGATGGTGGTGGGCGTCGCCAGGGACGCGAAGTACCGCTACGTGAGCGACGGGCCGCGCAACTTTGTCTACGTGCCGCTCGCCCAATATGCGTTCAGCGAGTTCTCGCTCTTTGTCAGGCACGCCGGCGGACGGACGGTGACCGAGGACATTCGCGGCGCCATGACTCAGGTCGAGCCCAACGTGCCGATCATCATGCTGCAGTCGTTCGACGAGGCGATTGCGGTCGGGCTGTTGCCGCAACGGCTCACGGCGTGGATTGCCGGCAGTGTCGGCAGCATCGGTATTGGACTCGCCGCGCTCGGGATCTATGGGCTGATGGCCTTCCTGGTCACGCAGCGCACACGCGAGATCGCGATCCGCATGGCCCTGGGCGCATCTGAAGGCCACATGCGCTCGATGGTGATGAAGCAGGCGGCGTGGCTCGGCGCCACCGGTAGCGTCATCGGACTGATGCTGGCCGGCGTGATTGGAACGTTGGTGCAAAGCCTGTTGGTGGGTGTGGCGGCCATTGACCCGATTGCCTTCGGCGGGACCGCTGCGCTGTTCGCGGTCGTGCTGGCCGCCGCCTGCTGGTCGCCCGCAAGGCGAGCCGCGGCCACCGATCCGGCGACTGCGCTCAGGGCTGAATAGGCACGACGACTTCGAAGATCCTGATCATCGGCGACTCGTTCGGCTTCTGCTGCGGATCGCGGAACTCTTGTACCACGCGAAGGCCGGAGATGCCCGCGACCGGAAACGCCGGCTGCCAGGGCGTGCGGCCGACGGCGACGAATTCCGCCCCGCGCGCCGCCGCCACGCGCTTGGCTTCGTCAGCTGTCGCGTACGGCTGCGCTTCTGACAACTCACAGAACTCGCGCCCTGCGGTGTCGAGCCGCTGTTGCCTTCGCATTACCCAGGTGTTGTTGACCTGAGTCGCAGGCAGGCCGCCGAGCACCATCAACCGGTAGACCAGCGTCTGGTAATAGGCCTCGGCATAAATCCAACTGGGGGTCCACGGGTCGGTGTCGCGCTCGCGGGTATAGCAGAGGGAGTAGAAACGCTCGGTCGGAATGCCCGCCCAGTCGGCCAGGTTTTGAAAGCGACCGGCCAGTGCGCCGTTGCCGGCGTCGCGGAAGGGCAGCTCCCAGTCGACCATCACGTAGCGCGCGCGCTCGCCTTTCAGCATCTCGAGCGCAGCGGCTTCATCGGTGGAGGTCAGGAATGCCGCGGAGGTCGGCGCGCCGCCCTGGGTAGGGTTCGACACCGGCACGCGATGCGCAGCTTGCACGAGCCAGTAACCCTGATCCCACCAGTTCATCACGGTGTAGCTGGCGGCGGGATTCGCGGTGGCGTAGCGCGCGTAGTAATAACCGGGCGCGTCGAAGGGTTCTGGCGTCGAAGTGCGCAGCCATTCCATGGCCGCAGCCCAGTAACCGGGCATGCCGCCTGCGCGTGTCGTCGTGAGCGCGGCCGGAACGAGGTTGGGGGCAATGGCGAGGCCGGCAACGAGCACGATGGCTACCTCCCGCTGCGCCGGGAGCCACCGGTTCACCTGCGGTTGCGGGTTGCCGGCGTGGGGCACGCCGCCCCAATCGAGCAGGCGCATGCACAGCCACCCGGCCACCAGTGCCGAAGCTGGCACCAGGTAGTAACCGAAGCGGTTCTGGCCGAGCGTCGCAGCGTAGTTGACCAGCGTGAAGATCACGATCAACAGGTGGTCGAGGCGACGTGACTTCCATAAGCTGGCCGCGAGGAAGACGACAGCCACGATTCCGACGTAGAACCCGCTGCGGAAGAAGGTCCACGGCTGCGTCCACACCCAATTGCCGGTGTAGAGGAACAACGGCCTCGCTTCGAGGACTCCCATGCGCGTCGGGTCGGGCTGGAACCGGGCCAGGTCGCTCGTGAGTTGCCGCACTAGATCAGAGACGACTACGGATGCGACCGCGACGATGAGAACAGCGGCAGCGCTCATCACGCCGAGAGCGACAAGTGGCCTCGCCGCAAGCGACATCACCAGGAGCGACAGCAGCAGCAATCCAGCTAGCGACGCGATCTGGGTGTTGTAGCGAAACAGCCCTGGATCCTGAAAACAGACAACGACCACGAGCGCGCTGACGGCGGCGATAGCGGCGGCACGGCCGGCCGATCTGCTTGCGGCAGTCGATGCGCCGACGAGCGGCACCAGCGCAATCCAACTGGCAACGATCGCGACGAAGTAGGCGCCACTTCCCCACGCCAAGAGATATAGCCCTAAGAAAAGACCTGCGGCGACGGCGGGGATCAGGGATCGGGGATCAGGGCGAATCGCCCAGACTAGTGACGCCAGTGTCGCGAACGACAACAGCACTTCGAGCGCGTGGTGATCGACGAAGCCGACGAGCGTGCGATCGAGGAAGTGCCCGGGGAGCACGGCGGCCAGCAATCCGGCGATCAGTCCGGCGCGGCGATCGAAAGCCAGCGTGCCGAGCAGCCACACCGCGGCCACCGCACACACGCCGATCACCGCCGGCACCAGCGCGGCGACTCGCTCAATGTACTGCGTCGACGCTGACGTGCCCTGCGTGAGCACGACGGCCGTCGATACGATCAGGTCGAGCAGCGGCGCCACGGCGACGTACTGGCCGTTGGGTGAAGCGTACGGGTCCACCGTGATGCGATGCGGGAAGTTGCGAACCTGGTGCTCGGCGAGCCGGACGTGGTACCACGCATCGGTCTCGAGAAAGTTGACGCGGCCGGAGCCGAGCACGTCGTCCCACGGCGCCCACAGACGAAGAGCAGCGGCCGTGCAGAGGATGGCGCACAGAAAGGCAACGTCGAGCTTCCTCATGGCTCGCGCTCGGTTACCAGGGACTCACCGCGCAAGAATTTTTCGCGGTCGCTCAGCCTCCACACTCGCGTTCGATGTGAGGTTCCCGCCTCGAACGCGGGCGGCCATTCCAGGCTCAGGGCGGGCACACCTCCATGCCGCGCTCGGAATGGTTCGTTCTCCCATGCATCGAGCGCGACCACCACGGGACGGCCCGCGGCGTTCACCGCCGCGATCGACGTCGAGAGCTGTTCTGCGGACGCAGCGTCCCACCGCAGGATCGATCGGCCCGTATAGTAACGGAGCGAGCCGCTTTGCTCGCCCGCGACAATCACCGCGCCCTTGGGAACCGTGTCGAGATAGGCCGCCACTTGCGACACTCGCCGATGCTGATTCGCCAGCCGAAAAGTGTCGAGCGCACGCGCCTGTGACACGCCGTGCGCCGTCAATCCGAGCGCGACGGCCAGGGCTCCCACCACTCGCAACCGAATCGGCAAGCGGCACAGCCCAGCGGCTATCGCCGCGCCGGTGAACGCCGCCGCAACCGCAAGGGCCGGCAGGAGGAAACGCAAGTACGACCAGACATCAAACACCGCGTAGACGAGGTATGCCACCACGACGAGCGCCGCGAAGGCCGCCAGAGGCTTCGTCGCCGGGTGCCGCCACACGAGCGCTGCGCCGGCAATCGCCGTCACGAGGACGGGTGAGGTGGCAATCAGCCATGAAAAATACCGGGACGCGTTGGCGCCGATGTTCCCAATGGCAAACAGCTCGTCAGCGGTTCCATATCCCGATCGCAGCGGTGATCCGTACCATTGCCACTGCAGCCACATTAACGCGAGGCCGGCGAGGGCGACCGGCAGAGAGAAAGTCGCCAACCTTCGCGCGTTGAAGCCGATTGCGAACAGCGGTAGCGCGGCCAAGGGTGCGAGGTTCGGACGGATCAGGACGGCGATGGCGCAGGCAATTCCGGCAAGAGCAATTCCAACTCGCGACTCCCGACTCCCGCCTCCCGGCCTAATCAACAACATCCACACCACCATCCACGCCGCGGTGACTGGCACGTCGCTCATGGGTTGAACCGACTGGAACAAGAACACCGGACTGACGGCGATCAGCATCGCGGCGGCGAGGCCGGCCAAGCCCCCTGCCAGACGCGTCGCCACCACTCCCGTGGCCCACACGGCGGCCGCGGCCGAGGGCACAATGACCAAGCCGGCGTGACTGGTGCCCGGAACCATTGCCATCAACCATGGCAGACCGGGCGGATAGGTCGGCGCCTGCATGCCGGGATAGATTGTCGGACGCCAGCCCAGTGGTGAGGTCATCCACGGATCGATCGCGGCGCTCACTGAGAGCTCGTCCGGATAAAACAAACGACCCGACGCCAACAGCGAAGCCTGGCTCAAGTAGCCGGACGCGTCCGCACCACTGGCGGAATTGGTCGCGAAGATCGCCGCCACCCCCCCGCTGAGCGCGGCGACAACGACAATGACGTTTGCGCTGTGACGATTAAGTGAGAACCAGGCGGACTCGAGATCTGAGTCAACGGATTTCGCACGGCGCGCGAGCGCCCACCAGGCTGCCGCCGCCGCAATGGCCGCAACCGAGGCGCCCAACGGCGACCTGGCAGAAATACGAAGGCCGCCAACGGTGGCACGAGCGCCGCCGCTGACGGCCAGCAACACTGCGACTGCGGCCAGAGCGGCCGCAATCCACAACAGACTTCGACGATGCACTACCGCTTTGGAATCGTCCAGTAGTAAACCTTGCGGCCGTCAACGTCCAGTTCCTTCTCGGGCTTCCAGTCGCCCATGTCGAAGGCGTGCGAGACAATGCGCGTGCCGGGCTTCAGCTCTTTCATCAGCTTCGGCATCAACTTCACGTTGAGCGACGGCAGCAGGTAGAGGGTGACGACGCTGGCACCGCTCAGGTCCTGCTCGAACAGGTCGCCTTCGACGACGCGGACCAGGCTGCCGACGTTGTTCTTGGCGACGTTCTCGTTGGCTTCCTTGATGCGCTGCGGATCGATATCGAAGCACACGCCACGTGCGCCATACTTCTTGGCGGCCGTCACCGGAATGCGGCCGTCGCCGCACCCAAGGTCGTACACGACGTCGCCCTTGGTCACGTTGGCGACCTGGAGCATGGCCTCGACGACAGCCTCTGGCGTGGGCACGAAAATCACGTCAGGCCGGCGCGCCGGCGCGGCAGTTTGCGCGAGGGCCGAGGTGGCGCCGGGCAGTCCGGCGACGACGACAGTTACGGCCAGGGCGAGAAGACGATTACGCATGCGAAACAACCTCCTGTGGGTGAGAACGACAGTATATCCATATCCCCTGCTTGCGGCAGTGCTCGCCGTTCTGGCTCTCAACGGTTGCCGCCAGCCTCAGCAACCGCCGGCACCGCGACCGCCTCAACCGGAGCCTCTACGCGGTGCGTGGACACCCTCCGACTCAGTCGAGGTTGGGGCGGGCGCGGACTATCCATTTGGACTGGCGCTGGCCCCAGACGGCCGTCGGCTCATCTACCCTGGCGCGCGAGCTGGAGTTGTGTCGCTCTGGCTGCAGGACCTTTCCACCGGTGAGGCCCAATCCCTGGCGTCCACCGCAGGCGCCGCGGCGCCGTTCTGGTCACCAGATGGTAAGCGGGTGGGCTTTGTTGCGGAGGGCCGGCTGCGGGCGATCGACCCGGCCTCTGGCGCGGTCAGCGATCTTGCCGAAGCACCGTCCGGGCGTGGCGCGGCGTGGAACCGGGCCGGCGACCTGATATTCGCCCCTCACGGCATCAGCGGCCTGATGCGCCGATTGCCCGATGGTACGATCGCGTCATTCACCACCGTTGATCGCGGCGCTGGAGAATCCGGACACTCGTGGCCGGCGTTTCTTTCGGATGGCCGGCACGTCGCGTACCTGGTGGCAGCCAGCGAGCCGGCGCGCGCCGGCATCTGGCTGACCTCGCTGGATGATCCCGCTTCGCGCACGCGCCTTTCCACATCCACGGCGCAACCGATCATCGCCGGCGACACGCTGTTGATGCTGAGCGATGCGACGCTGATGGCTCAGCCACTTGACCCCATCACCGGGTTGACAAGCGGACGTTCGGAACTCGCCGGGGTGCCGGCCGGACGCGGTCCGCTCGGGCAGCTCTTTGCGACTGCCGCCGCCGACCTGCTGATCTACGGAGCACCAGGGTCAAGGTTGCGCGAACTGCGGTGGGTATCGTCGAAGGGCGAGGCGCTCGGCCGCGCCGGAGAGCCGGCAGACTCGTGGGATCTCCGCCTTGCACCCGACGGCCGCCGCGTGGCCGTGACCCAACTGGATCCCCAGTTGCGCACGCTCGACGTGTGGATACGCGAAGGCACGCAACCGGTCCCCACGCGGCTGTCGCTCGGCACCGACGTGGACGAGAGCGCCGTCTGGTCGCCTGACGGCTTGCAGGTGGCATGGGTCGGCAAGCGCCGCAACATCATGATTCGCGGCGCCGGCGCGGTGTTACCGGAGCAAACCATCGCGACCTTCGATCCGCCGGTGCAGCTGTGGGATTGGTCACGCGATGGCGCCGTGCTGCTCGTGGGCCGTAGCAACGCGCAGACCCGCGACGACCTGTGGGTGGTCCCGCAGGCCGAAGGCGCGAAACCGAGCGCCTATGCCGCCGGCAGCTTCAACCAGATCTATGGCGTGTTTGCACCGAACGGCCGTTGGATCGCGTACGCGTCGGATGAATCTGGACAGTTCGAGATCTACGTCGATTCATTTCCCAAGCCGGGGACGCGCATCCGCGTAACGACCGCCGGCGGTACCGAACCGCGCTGGCGATCGGACGGCAATGAGCTGTATTTCCGGCGCGGCTCCGAAGTTCACGCCGTGCGCCTGTCGTGGGCGCCCCGGGTGCCTGCGGCTGCCCCGGCCCCGGCGGTGCGCGCGGTCGATCGCCTGTTCGACGCGGGGGCGCCAATCCGCGCGTTCGACGCCAGTCCCGACGGCACGCGCTTCCTGCTCAACCTGCCGGTCGCCAGCGCGGCACCGCGATCGGCCACAATGATCAGTAACTGGATACGCGTACGGCCCGCGCCATTGAACCCATGAAAATCGCGACCTGGAACGTGAACGGCATCCGCGCCCGCCAAGGGCAACTGCTTGAATGGCTCGCCGCAGAACAACCAGACCTCGTCTGCCTGCAGGAGATCAAGGCGTCGCTCGACCAGTTGCCGTTCGAGCTGCGAGATGTTGAAGGGTATTGGAGTTACTGGCACGGCGAGAAGGGCTATTCGGGCGTCGCCGTGTTGTTGTCGAAGGCATTGGTCAACGCGTTCCCGTCCTGCACGCATCCCGGCTTCGACTTCGAGCAGCGCATTGCCTGCGCGACCATCGCCTCGCCGCTCGGCGAGATCACGCTGGCCTCGATCTACGTGCCAAACGGCGGCAAGGACTACGAGGCCAAGCTGCGCTTTCTCGACGCGCTCGACGGCTTCGCCGCCGACGCTGCGCGCGATGGACGGCTGGTGATCTTCTGCGGCGACCTCAATGTTGCCCGCACCGATCGCGACATTCACGAGCGCGAACGCAAGCCGAACCAGATTGGCGCCCGCCCCGACGAACGCGCGTTGCTCGAGCGCGTGATCTCGCGCAACTTGGTTGATGTTGGCCGCGCACTCGACCCCGATAACGACAACCTGTTCACCTGGTGGGCGCCGTGGCGCAGCCTCAAGCAGCGCAACATTGGCTGGCGAATCGATTACGTGCTGGCGTCGAGCGCGCTCGCCTCGCGCGCACGCTCATCCGTGGTGCAACGAGAGATCGGCACCAGCGATCATGGCCCCGTCGTCGTGACGTTCGACCTGGCTACTTGACGACCGCCTGGTAGACCCAGTTCCTCGACAAGCTGTGGAGATCGGTGACGGTGCGGAAGTTCGGCGCCTGGTGCTGGATCATGCCGACGAACGCCAGGTCCTCGACCGGATCGATAAAGAACCAGCTGCCGGCAATGCCCCACCACCAGAAGGTGCCGTTCGACACCGGCTCGCCGGCGATGGCGGCATCGAGCATGACTGAGAAGTCCATGCCCCAACCGGTACCGGCGCGCATGGTCTTGAGCGGCTCGGGCAGCACGTGGTTGGTGCGCATCATCTCGACGGTGCGGGGCGCCAGCAGCCGCGCCTTGTTGTATTGGCCGCCACCGAGCAGCATTTCGCAGAAGCGTGCGTAGTCGGCCGCGGTCGAGAACAAGCCGCCGCCACCGGAGGCACCGGCGGGCGGCACACTCGGATCAGGCCGGTTGTCGTCAGGCGGCGTCAGCTTGCCGCTGGCATCTTCACCGTGCACCTGCGCCAGGCGCGACAGCTTTTCTGTCGGCACGTAAAACCCGGTGTCCTTCATGCCCAGAGGGTCGAAGATGCGGGCCTTCATGAAGTCGCCGAGCGAATGGCCGGTGAGCTTCTCGATAATGTGACCCTGGACGTCAACGGCAATGCTGTAGGACCAGCGTGTGCCGGGCTGCGTCAGCAGCGGGATCTTTGCGACGGTGTCCACCATCTCCTGCAGTGGCTTAACACCAAGGGCCAGGTTGGCAGTTCGGAACAGGCGATCGACAGGATTCGTGGCGCTCAAGCCGTAGCCCAGGCCGCCAGTGTGCGTCATCAGCTCGCGCATCGTCATTGAACGCCGCGCGGCCTCGGTCTTGAGCGTGCCATCGGCGTTCTCGCCGACATAGACCTGGAGCTTGGCGAATTCGGGCACGAACTTCGAGACCGGATCGTCGAGGCGCCACAGGCCTTCTTCGAACAGCATCATCATCGCGACGCCGGTGACCGGCTTGGTCATCGAGTAGATGCGGAAGATTGAATCGCGCTCTAGCAGCTCGGGCTTGCGGACGTCCTTCTTGCCGTTCACTGTGACATTAACCGTCTTGCCATGCCGCGTCAGCATGGTGACGGCGCCGGCCAGCCTGCCACTGTCGACCATCTTCTTGATTGCGGCATCCAGCCGCTTGAGCCGTTCCGACGACATCCCCACCGATTCGGGCGTGGCCATCGCCAGATCGCGAACCGGTTCGGCCGTGGCGAGCACGGCCCGCGGTTGAGCCGCGATGGTGGAAAGGCTGAAGACAACCAGTGCGAGGCTGGCGGTCAGGCGGACGGCAGGTCGGAGTGGCACGGTGTGTCTCCCTTGTGGGCCGCATTCTACCGTGGTCGCCAGGCGGGCTTGAGAGAGGAATAGCTGCGCCCTCCCGCATCAAAAGCTTAGGGCAGCGACAGTGCCACCAGATCGGGAACGTCCGTTGGCGTCCGTCCTTGCACGGTAATCGCGATGAACTGCTTGCCGCCCACCGAGTAGGTCATCGGCGTGCCAATCGCGGCGCCCGGCAGGTCCACCGACGCGATCTCCTTCCCGGTCGCCTTGTCGTAGGCCACCAGGCGAGGGCCACCCGTCGTTCCGCCGGTCGTCAGGGCATACATCAGCAGTGTCTTCGTCAGCAGGGGCCCACTGAACGTGCTGTCGCCGCCCAACGGCGGCAGGTTCAGTCCCTTGAGCCTCGGGTTGTTGCGAATGCGATCGCCATTGCCGGCCGGCACCATCCAGGCGTGCTCGCCGGTGTTCATGTTGATGGCGGTAATGCGCGAGTACGGCGGCTTGAACAATGGCAGTCCATCTGGCATCTGCGGATTGCGGCCCGGCTGCTGCATGTAGAGCAGGTTGCTCTCGAGCTCCTTGTCGGGCACGCCGAGCTTGGACACGGCGAACGCATTTCGGGATGGCACATAGATCAGGCCGGTCGCGGGATCGACCGCGGCGCCCTGCCAGTTGCCGCCGCCGGTGGTGCCTGGCCGAACGATCGTGCCCTGCAACGAGGGCGGAGTGAAGAGCGGACCAACACGGAACCCTGCGATCGCCTTGACCGCCGCGGCGCGAATCTCAGGCGTGAAGTCGGCGAGGTCGTCAACGGTAACGCCCTGATACTCATACGGCGCCGGCTTCGACGGAATCGGCTGCGTCGGCGAAGCCTTCTCGCCGGGCACGTCAGACGAGGGCACGGGGGTCTCGACGATCGGCCACACTGGCTTGCCGGTCACGCGATCGAACGTGTAGATGTAGCCCTGCTTGGTGATCTGGGCGAGCGCTTTCACGCGGCTCCCGTTGACGGTGATATCAAGCAGGTTGGGCGCGGCCGGATTGTCGTAGTCCCACAAGCCGTGATGCACGGTCTGGAAGTGCCACACGCGTTTGCCGGTGGCGATATCGAGGGCGACAATGCTTTCGGCGAACAGGTTGTTGCCGAGCCGGTGCGCCCCGTAGAAGTCTGGCGCCGTCGTGTTGGTCGGCAAATAGACGTGCCCCAGCTCCTCGTCCGCGCTCATCATCGTCCACACCGTCACCTTGCCGGCGTACTCGTTCGAGCCGTCGGTCCAGGTCTCGCTGCCGAACTCGCCCTTTGCCGGAACCGTCTGGAAGGTCCATCGCACCTTGCCGGTTCTCACGTCGAACGCGCGGATCCAGCCTGGAATCTGTTCCTTCGACTTGATGAGGGACGAGATCGCCGCCGGCGTGATCACCATGTCTCTGATCACGATGGGCGGTGATTGCACGGAGTAGGTCAGGGCATTGAGATAGTCGCGCGTCCCTCGCTTGGCGCGCGGCAGCCCCTCCATCAAGTCAACCTTGCCGTTGTCGCCAAATCCGGCCACCGGCTTGCCGGTCTTCGCATCGACGGCGATCAGGTAGCCGTCGCCGGTACCCCAGTAGATGCGCTCGTCGTTGCCGTCGGTCCAATACGCCACGCCGCGCTGGTTCCACCGTAGCGTCAAGGTGGTGGTGCCGGACTCGTAGCTCTTCGGGTTGTAGACCCACTTCAACGCACCAGTGCGGGCGTCGTAAGCAGCGCCGACCGAGGAGGCGGTGTTGACGTAGAGGGTCCCGTTGACCATCAACGGCGTCGCCTTGTAGTTCTGCACGAAGGGCGGCTGGCCATCGCGCCACCGCTTGGGATCGATGCGATTCAGCTCGTCGAAAATTGTCTTGGAGTCGGCGGACCACTCGCTGCCGTCGGGCAACGTGATGCTGAGAAAACCGTCCGGCGACTTTGCCCGCCACACCGGCCGCAGCGTACCGAAATTGGCCGGGGTGACCTGGTCGAGCGGCGAGTACTTGGTACTCGCCAGGTCGCCGCCGTAAGTGGGCCACTCACCGCGGCCCGTAGACGGCACTGGGGGCTGTGCCACCACTGCCGCGGTCAGACCAATCGCAATCAGTAACGTCGCAAGTCTCACTTTTTTACTGTAAACGAAAGTCCCATGAGACTGAGACCGGCACGATCGGCAAAATTACTGAATCCATCCATGATCCGAGCATTCGTAAAGTTGAGATGTGAGACAAATTTCTGCGTGGTTCCGGGAAGGGTGAAGGTGTTGAGTCTCAAACTCACCCACTTTTTGAGCTCGTCCACTTGACCAGGGGATAGCCCCGCGTCTTGACCACGTGCTGCGGTGGGAAACACGACAGAAATCAAGAGCAGAACGACGAGTGTGCGCATCCCGACCATCGCCACCTCCGGATTCGTTCCGAGTTCTGTAGAAATTGAGAATGGCGTCACCTCCTGCTGAGACTCGAAGCAGCTGCTCCCGCTTCTCACCGCGATGGAGGCCTACGCGAAGCAGGACAGTAGCACAGCCGGTGCCCCGGATCGTCAGTTTCGCCAGGCTTCGCGTTGACGGGCGGCGGCACGTCGAGGGCGCGCAGGACTGGGAGCCTGGGCGCGATTATGGGTGGTATAGTCCTGCCCACTTCGTCGCATCGGGAAGAGTCGGTCGGTGGACTCGTCAACGGTGGACTCGTCAACGGAGGTTCCGAACATGCGTCGATTCATCGTTGGTCTAGCGATTGTCGGTGTCTGGATGTTGCTGGTCCCGGCCTCGGCCAACGGTCAGGCCGCCCTCGCGGGCACCGTGCGCGACGGCTCGGGCGCGGCGCTGCCGGGCGCCACCGTCGAAGCGGCCAGCCCGGCGTTGATCGAGCGCGTGCGATCGGTGTCGGCCGACGGCTCCGGCCATTACCGCATCGTCGACCTTCCGCCTGGCACCTATGCGGTGACGTTCACGCTGCCGGGTTTCAAGACCGCCCGGCGGGAGGGCGTCGTGCTCGAAGGCACGTTCACGGCACCGGTGTCCGCCGAACTCGAGGTCGGAGCGCTGGCGGAAACCGTGACGGTGACCGGTGAATCGCCGGTAGTCGACGTGACGAGCAACCGTCTGGCGGTGGTGGTCAACCGTGACATGCTCGATGCCATCCCGACCTCCTCGCGAAGTCTCCAGGCGCGAGCCAACCTGATTCCAGGCACCACAGTCACGGCCGTCGGTTCGGGCCAGACCAGCATGACGATTTATGGATCGCAGGCGGCCGACCAGGTGGTAATGGTGGACGGCATGCGCCTCAACCTGCTCGAGGGCAGCGGTCAGTTCAGCGGGATCTACCTGAACGACGGGATGGCACAGGAGATTTCGTACGAAACCGGCGCTCAGAGTGCCGAGGTCGCGCAAAGCGGCCTGCGCGTGAACATGATCCCGCGCGACGGCGGCAACACCTTCTCGGGCATCATGTTTCTGCAGGGGGCCAACAAGTCGTTGGCCAGCGACAATCGTTCGGAGGCAGTGCAGGCCTTTATTCCCGAGCCGTTGGGGATCGACTACACCTACGAGTTGAACCCATCGTTTGGTGGACCCATCAAGAAGGACCGGCTCTGGTTCTATTTCACCTACAAGCTGACCGACACCAAGAACTACGTCACGCTGCCCGACCGTACGCAAGGCGCCCAACAGCAGTGGCCCAACAACAGCTACGTCACGCGCCTGACATGGCAGGCCAGCAACAAGGATAAGGTTCGCGTCTACCTAGACAAGCAGATGAACGGCCAGCAATTCGAGGGGCTGGGTGCGCTCACCACGGTGTCGGCGTCGCACCGGCTGAATACGCCCCGGGGCTTCACGCCACAGATCAAGTGGACGCGGACTGCCACGAACCGTCTGATGTTCGACGCCGGCTTTACGATGTACGACCTCAGCTTCTTGCGCGAGCGCCAGCCGGGCTTCAGCCAGAACGACTTGCCGCAGTTCGAGATTTCGACTGGCGTGACGTCGGGCACCTACGCATCTCCCTCACTGAGCGCGACCAAGAACTACCAGGTGGCGGCGGCGGCCTCGTACGTCACCGGCGGCCACTCGTTCAAGGCCGGGTTCACGCACCTGTGGGGCAACCGGACGCGCAGTTGGCCCGCGCCAAACGCCGCCGATATCATCCAGCTGCGGTTCAACAACGGCCAGCCGGCGCAGGTCGCCGTGCGCAACACGCCGATCGACGAATCGATCGAGCGGCTGAACGCCGACTTCGGCGTCTTCGCGCAGGATGCCTGGACCTTCAGCCGCGTGACGTTGAACCTCGGCGCGCGTTACGACTACTTCAATGCCGAGGTTCCGTCGGTCTCGGCGCCCGCCAGCCAGTGGGTGGCGGCCCGGCAACGTCCTGCCGTGGAGAACGTACCAAACTGGCGGGACTGGGCCGTGCGGCTCGCCGGCTCCTGGGATGTGTTCGGCACGGGCAAGACGGCGGTCAAGGCCAACGCCGGCAAATATGTGGCGTCGGCCGCGCTTGGGTACGCCGAACTCTTCAATACCCTCACGGTGGCGAGTGAAGTGCGCACCTGGATCGACGTCGATGGCAACGGGTCGGTGCTCGATTCGGCCGGCAACCTGCAGCGGGGCGAAGTGGTCGGCGGCACCGCCAACTTCGGTCAAGCCTCCGGCACCATCCGCCCCGATCCCAATCTTCGCCGCGAATCCAACTGGGAGTACGGCGTCTCGGTGCAACACGAGCTCGTCAATCGGGTGGCAGTGACCGCCGGCTACCATCGGCGCACCTACGGCAACCTCGCCATCACCGACAATCTCAACGTGAGCCCGAGTGACTGGACCTCCTTTACCTTTGCGGCGCCGCGCGATCCCCGCCTCCCGGGCGGCGGCGGCTACCCGGTCGAGCTCTACACGCTCAATCCGGCCAAGGTCGGCACCGCCACCGACAACGTGCGCACGTTCTCGGATCTGAATGCGAGAACCTACAACGGGTTCGACGTGGTGCTGACCGCCAGGATGGGTGATGGCGGCGTGCTGCTCGGGGGTGTGACGCTGGATGACCTCGCGACGTCGAGCTGCGACCAGCGGGACGACCCGAACCTGCTGCGGTTCTGCGCGCCGGTGAGCCCGTACCGGACTATTTTCAAGCTCTCGGGCAGCTACCCGCTGCCGTATGATTTTCAGTTAAGCGGCAGTTTCACCGCCCGTCCGGGCGCCGACATTCAGGCCATCCTTCCGGTCACGGCCGCCGTGGCCGGCCGTCCCATCATTGGCAGCACCGCGGGCGCGACCCAGATCAACATCAACCTGGTCGAACGCAACAGCATGTTCCGGGACTACATCCACAACCTCGACATGCGCCTGTCACGGAGCTTCCGTTTTGGCGGCCGCTACAAGGTGCAGACCATGGTCGACATCTATAATGTCCTGAACGCCGGCACCGTGACCGTCGTCAGCGAGGCGTTCGGCGCCAACCAGGCGACACGGGTGTGGATGAACCCCCAGGCCATCCAAACCAGCCGCTACCTTCGGTTCGGCGCGCAGTTCAACTTCTGAGGGCGGGTCGTCGACTACCTTGCCACCCGAAACGCCACCCACTGCTCCGCCGAGTGCTCACCGGCGGTTGCCGCGACGCGAAGAATGTAGGTGCTGTTGGCCAGGCTCGAGACCGGCAACGGGATGCGCAGGCGCCCGTTCACCGGCGGCGGCACGTCGAGGGCGCGCAACACGTCGCCTTTGGCATTGAGCAAGTCGACCTTGAACACGGGCGTTTCACCGGCCGGCGCGGCGACCGCGACCTCCACCAATACGCGCTCGGTGGCGCCAAACCGAGCCGATGCCGTCGGCGAGGGCGACGGATTCGCTTCAATGGCGCGCAACTCGATCATGTTGCGCGCGCGCAGAAACCGCGGCGTCGCCAGCACTATCGCGCTGTTCGCAAGGTCGGGCACCGCCTGCGTCTGCACCCAGCGATCGATGGTCTCGCCGGCGGCCGTCAGCGAGGTAAAGCGCAGCCGTTGCCGGCCTGCGGGCCACTGAAAATTCGCCATCAGCGGCAGCTCGCCAGGCGCGCCACCAATCACTTGCGCCGGCATCGACTCCTTGCCGGCCTCGTCTACCGGCTGAATCTCCAGGCGAGCGGGCCTGTCGGTCGCGGCGGATCCCGGCGTTGCTTCCCACGTGAAGGTCAGGCGGGTCTGGTCACCTTCCCCTTTCGACACGCCGGTCCACACGGTGACCGCGCGCGTTGACGTCGAATCGGAGATCGCCGCCAGCGCCGTCATCAGCGCGGCATTCACCGGCGTGGCGGCCGCTTCGGCGGCCGCGGTCAGCTCCTTTTCGCTCGCGGCCCAGTAGCCCCGCCGGGCCGTCACCTTGACGCCGCGGCGCTTCACGCGGACCTTGATCTCGTGGAACTTGCCGTCGTTGGTTCGCCGCGTCGGCGTGTAGCCAATCAGGTAGTAAGCGCTGGCATCGGCCATCACCGACCGCAAGTGGCGTTCCGGATCGTTGGTGCCGACGATCGCGCGACCACCCGTGTCGTAGGCAATGCGGCGCAGAATGTCGTCGCCGCCGAACCCGACCGAGCCAAGCGGCCGCGGATCGATCACGTGAATGGTGACGTTGCCACGATTGGCGGCTTCCATCGCCTCCTTCATCCGCTGGTCGTTGGGACTGCCCATGCGCACGGGCGGGCCCTGGCTGAAGAAAAGAATCGACTTGCGTCCCTCCCGCAGGCCGCCCAGCTGGGTCGCCAGCGCGCCAAGCGCGGAAAGCGTGACCCCGGCTCGCAGTTCCATCCAGTTGCGCTGCGACATCTGCGCTTCTTCAACGGCGCTTTTCAGGGGGAAGACCTCGCCGCGGCGGCCCTCGAATGTGCGGACGCGCTCGAGCAGGTCGGCCTTCGAGCGCGTGTACTTCAGGTCGCGCAGGCTCTCGAGCGGCTCCATCATCACGGCCAGGTCGTTGGGACCCAGTTGTTTGATGAAGCTGCTGATCGCCTCGCGCAGCGGCAAGGTAATCTCCGGCCGCTTGTCGATGTGATAGTCGTCCAGGAAGATACCGAACAGCCGGACGTCGTCTCGGGCGGCTTCTTGCACGGCGTGCTCGCGCGATCGGATCTGGAGAGGTTCGTTCAGGTCGGTCGTGCGCTCGCCATCGACGCGCACGAACTTCATGGTCTCGACGACCTGCGGCACATCGTCTTCGGTGAGCTCGAAGTCGGACGGTTGCAGATCGGCAACCGGCTCGTCCGCGCGAACGGTGGCGGTGACGTCAACCCGAACCAGGTCGGTACCGGCGCGAAAAGTCGGTTGCTGTGGAGTCGGCGGGGGCTGCTGAGCGGACGCCAGCACACCAACGGCCAGCAGGACTGCCACGACCGATGCGTGCCGTCTCGTCATTTACTCCATCCTAGCTATACTCAACGCCAATGTCCGCTGGAAAGACCTATGACGTGGTTGGGGTGGGCGCCAACGCCGTCGATTACGTCTATCGCCTGCCCGCAGCGCCGCTGGCCGATAGCCCGACCGCCAAATTACGCATCACCAGTCACGCCCTGTCGTGTGGCGGGCAGACGGCCACTGCGCTGGCGGCCTGTGCCGCCTTCGGACTGCGGGCCGCCTATGTCGGCGCCGTCGGGACCGATGACAATGGCCGCCGCATCCAACAGGAGCTGGCTGGGCGCGGCATCGACCTCTCGCACCTGGTGACGCGCGATGGCGCCAACCAGTTCGCCGTCATCACCGTGGACGAGCGCAACGGCGACCGCGTCGTGCTGTGGGACCGTGACGAACGCCTGATGCTGCAGCCCGCAGAGGTGCCGGCGAGCCTGATCGCCGCTGCCCGGCTGGTGCATGTGGACGATGTGGATGAGGAGGCGGCCATTCGAGCCGCGACGCTGGCACGCGAGGCCGGCGTTCCCGCGACCAGCGACCTTGACCGCGTCACGAGTCGCACCGACGAATTGGTGGCGGCGCTGAGCATCCCGATTTTTGCCGAACACGTGTTGCCGGCAATCACCGGCGAAGCCGACCCGGAACGCGCACTGCTCAAATTGCGCGCCACCCACAACGGCATTCTGTGCGTCACCCTTGGCCCCCGTGGATCGATGATGTTGATGGATGACGAACCGGCCTACGAACCCGGCTTCGTGGTGCAGGCGGTCGACACGACCGGGGCCGGCGACGTGTTTCGTGCCGGTTTCATCCACGCCCTGCTGAAGGGCGAATCGCCGCACGCTATCCTGCGTTTCGCGAATGCCGCCGCCGCGGCGAGTTGCACCCGGCCCGGCGCGCTCAACAGCGTGCCAACGCTGGCAGAGGTGACGCGATTCCTCGACGATCACCAGATCGCCAGGTCACCAGCTCACCAGATCATTTGACGACGAGAGCTTCGGCCAGCACACGGCCCATGGCGTCTGGCAACGTGATGCCGGTGAGGAACGCCAGCGTTGGCGCCAGGTCGATCGGCGCGGAGGGCTGCAGATATTCGCCCTTCCTGATACCGGCGCCGAACAGGATCACCGGCACGCGCGTGTCGTAGCGATGTCCCGTACCATGGGTGCTCGAGCTCGACGAGGTGATCCAATAAGCGCGGCCGAGCATCTTGAGGTCGCCGCTGCGGCCCTCGTAGTGACTGAGCGCAGAAGCGCGGGTAAATGGATCCGACGTTGACAGCTCGCCCTTCTGGTAGACGCGCCACACGCCCGGGGTCTTGCGGACCGCCTCGATCACCGCCTCCATGGCCTTGGCGTTCTGCGTCAGCTTCAGGTAGACGCCTTCGTTGAAGTAGATGTCGTTGTAGATCACGCGCGTCCGGTAGTTGCCGGGGCCGATCTCGCGCACCAGCACCTCGTCGATCTGGCGGCCGACCGTGACGGTGTTGATGCGGCCGGCGTCGAAGCCCCGCGCCTTCACGCGCTCTGGCACCGGCGCGACGCCGTGGTCGGCCGTTAGTCCCACCACGTAGTTGGCCCGGCCCACTTCCTTGTCCAAACGGTCGAGCAGCATCCCAAGTTCGTCATCGAGATGGACGAGCACGTCCTGCACCTCGTGCGAGTCGGGACCAAAATCATGGCCGACCTTGTCGAGCGACGAGAAGCTGAGGGCGAGAAAATCGGAGCCGGCGCCGCGGCCCAGCTTGAGGCCGTCGAGCGCCGCACCCGCAAGCCCGGCGAGATAGGCATCGGAATAGGGACTTGATTCCCACGCGTCGGTGAACGCGCCTCCCACTTCGGAGCCATCCCCCTGCACGATGTGCGGAAAGTCCTTGGTGATCAGGGCGGTTTTCTGCCGGCCTTGCTGCGAGCCGTCGTAAAGATAGCGGTCTTTCGGCAGCGACCGCTCCCAGCGTCGGCCCATCTCGTTCCGCAAGGGATGCTTGGAAATGTAGTCGGCGAAGTAGGGCACCGGCGTCTTCGAGAATGCGGTGGAGGTCACCCACTCGCCGTTGTCCTCGTCCAGCCAGATCACGGCGTCTGGTCGACGGCCGCCAAGGGTGATGGCCGAACGCGCCTTCAGCGAAATGCTCACCACGCGCGGCGCTGGCGTGCCCTGCAGCCGCATCTCATCCGCGAGGGTCGTCGTCATCAGGTTCTTCGCGCTGTGGCCGACGCCCTTGACTGGAATGCCGTAGCTGACCAGTTGCTCATGGTCATCGTCCGTGCAGCTCACCAGACGTCGGTTGTCGTGTTCCCACCACTGGTTCAGCACCATGCCGTGGACGGCAGGCACGGTCCCGGTGCTCATGCTCGCGTGGCCGGAGCACGTCACCGTGTTGTAGTACGGGTAGTCGGCTTGGCGGAACCACGCGCCTTCGGTCACCAGCCGTTTCAATCCCTTCGACCATTGGTGCTGGAAGCGGTCGATGTAATCGCCTCGCATTTGATCCACGGAAATCAACACCACCAGCTTGGGCGTGGTGCGGGCGCCTGACGACTGCTGCGCGGCAGTTGGCGCGGAGGGCCCGGTGAGGACCGCCAGGGTGACGAGGGCGGCGACGGCGACGGTTCTCATAGGGCTTCAGCTGAAGTGATGCTCGTTGATGCTGGTGGTAAAGGTCCGGCCATCCACGTCCAGATACAGCTGCCGTTCGGTGACCGACACCGAGACCTTGGCGCGACGGTCGATGGTAGCGGCGACCTCTTCGATAAATCCAGCACCAAACTCGTACACCGGAATCTCGCCGGCCCGATAAATTCCCTGGCCGTTCAGTTGTGCCAGCACCTGGCTCACGGCGCGATGGGTATAGACGGCAACGCGTCCCGTCTTCTTCATCCCGCGATGCACGCGGTCGTGGCTGGGCATGCCGACCTCGATCCAGGCCGTGAGTTGACCGGTGAGGTCGCGCACCACCACCGCGGGCTCTTCGCCGCCGGCGGCGACGCCTTCGGTGAACGCGATGCCTTCGGCGTACTCCAGGCAATACGCCAGATAGCGCGCGAGCATGTACTCCGCCGTCTCCGACGGTTGGCGCGCCATGCGGATCGCCAGCGTCTCGTAGACGCTGCGATCAATGTCTGCCAATTCGGTGTCGAGATTGTAAACAGTCGCGGTCAGGGCCATGCGCTACAGGGTGATGGCAAACGGTGCCGCGAGCAGCACCGCGCCGATCACCATCGTCCAGAGGAAACTGTCGATGAAATAGGGGAACACGCACAACATCACACCGCACACCAACGGCACCGGGCGATGGGCCTTCTTTCCGTACATGAAGTAGCCCGAGCCAACGATGCCGAGAAAGATCGAGGCGATCAGCGCGTTCACGGATTGGTCGGTCACCGGAGTGCCTTCAGTATGGCTCCTGTTGGAAGCGGCGCGACGACTATCGCGGGATTCGCATGGTGAGGGTCTTGCCCGGCGCCACGCCCCGCTGCCACACCGGCGCCCGCTTGCCGTTGCGGGGCACGATGACCTGCACATCCACTCGCGAGACACCGGCGGGGAGGCCGGCATGCACCGGCATCTCGTTCTGGGCGTCGTAGCCTGAGCCACTATCAACCAGCCGCGCGCCAACCAACCGCGTCGTCCCCGCGGCGAACACCCGCACTTCGGCGCCGGCGAGCGTCGCGTGGCCCTTCTCGTCCACCACGCGAACGTGGAGTCCGCGCTGGGCATCAACGGCCGGCAGCATGTTGCGCATCACCAGGTGCATGCCGTCGGTGCGCGCGCCAGTCAGCGCCAGGTCGAGGTCGCCGTCGCCATCGACATCCCCCCACTGCACGCCGTGGTCGGCCTGCAGCCGGCGGATTGATGCCGGCGTCACATCAACGAACGCGGATCCGGTATTACGAAACAGTGTGTCCTGCCAGCTCGCGCCGCCGGTGACCGTGCCGTTGACGTAGAGATCGAGGCGGCCATCGTGATCGAAATCCGCGAACGCGCAGGCGTCGTAGCGGGAATCGATTGCGATGTTCCACGCCGCGCCGCGGTCCTCGAAAACACCCTTGCCGCGATTGCTGAAAAAACCGAGTGGCCCGTAGTTGGCGGCGAACAGGTCAAACCGGCCGTCGTTGTCGACATCCGGCGCGCACACGCGCACCGTCCCGTTGCCGGCGTGGCGGGGCGTGCGGCCACCCCACGCCACTCCTGCTGCCTCGGCGACATCCGTAAATCTGCCGTTATCGTTGCGGTACAAGCCATTGGCATCGCCATCCATGTTGGCGTCGGCCAGATCGAGATCGCCGTCTTCGTCGTAGTCGAACCACACGGCGCCCACAGTGCGGCGGGCATCGGCGAGACCCAACGCGGGCGCGACGTCGCTGAACTTGCCGGCATCATTGCGATAAAGCGCGTTGGCACGATCGCGATAGGCGATGAACAGGTCGAGGTCGCCATCGGCGTCGATGTCGACCCAGGCCGGCTGCCGCACGGCGCCAGTGGCGACGACCAGGCCGCTGGCGACGGTGGCATCGACAAACCTGCCGGCGTCGTTGCGATACAGCTTTAACACCGAGGCGCCTGGGTTCGGCGTGAAACCGACCATCAGGTCCGCGTCGCCGTCGGCATCGAAATCACCCCACGCCACTGCGCGGGTCGGCCGCGAGTCGGCGACACCCACTGCCGAGGCGACGTCGGTGAAGACTCCGGTGTCGTTGCGATACAGCCGGTTGGGCTTGCCGTCGAAGCCGACAAACAGATCGAGGTCGTCGTCTTTGTCGTAGTCCGCAAAGGCGTTGGTGAACGCAGATGGCGCGCCCAGAAGCGCTGGCTGCATTGATTCGAACACCGGCTGAGGCGCCTGCGCAACTAAGGCCGCAGACAACACCGACAGCGACAGAATGACGCGCATCAACATGCGACATCCTAACGCTCGCGGGGCCGCAGATGACACAGATGACGCAGATTTCATGAACCTTGACGGCAATTCTTGCGGCATCCGCGCCTCCCAGCCAGGGCAAATTCTGCAACCTGCCAGAAGTCGAAATGGCCCGGTCGGTGAGAATGCGGACGTTTCTGCCAGTCAGGGCTGCGGCACAGCCATTGCCACTGTCGCTGGCATGATGACTACTCCTTCCGAACCAAGTGATGCTCGGACGTTTGCGATCATCGGCGCAGCGATGGAAGTGCATCGCGTGCTGGGATCCGGATTTCTGGAGATCTTTTACCACGATGCCCTGGCCATCGAGTTTGGGCTGCGCGACATTCCGTTCGTCGCCGAGGTACCGTGTCATGTTGCTTACAAGGGCCACCCGCTGCGCGGGCACTATCGGATGGACTTCGTCTGCTTCGACTCGGTGGTCCTCCTGAGGTATCGGCGTAATCTGGGTCACCTGCGGCCCTGGAGTAATTGAGTATCATTCCGCCGTGACCACACGACTCGTCGCCCTGCTCGTCGCGGTTCTGGCGGTTCAGCCATCAGCGCAAACCCAGTCGGCGTTTGAGGTGCATGAAGCTTCGATTTCGCAGATCCATGCCGCGATGGCCGCCAAGCAGCTCACGTGCCGATCTCTGGTCGAGCAGTACCTGCGTCGCATCGACGTGTTCGACAAAAATGGTCCCGCCATCAACGCGCTTATCCTCACCAATCCCGAAGCCTTGCGCCAGGCCGACGATCTCGATCGGCGATTCGCGCAGGGCGGCTTGACCGGCCCTCTCCACTGCGTACCGACGATCGTCAAGGACAACTTCGAAACGATTGGACTGCAGAGCGCGAACGGCTCGCTGGCACTGGCCGGTTTCGTGTCGAACAAGGACGCGTTCCAGGTGGCGCGGATCAAGGCCGCCGGCGCGATCGTGATCGCCAAGTCGAACATGGCGGAGTGGGCGTTCACCCCCAACGAAACGCTCAGTTCGATCCTGCCGGGCTACACGAAGAATCCGTATGCCCTCGATCGCGTCACGGCGGGCTCGAGTGGCGGGACCGCGGCGTCGGTCGCCGCCAGCTTCGGCGCGGTCGGCCTCGGCAGTGATACCGGCAACTCGATTCGCGGGCCGTCATCTCACCAGGCACTGGTCGGCATTCGCTCGACCATGGGGCTGACCAGCCGGGGTGGCGTCATGCCGCTGAATCTGCTCGCCGACATCGCTGGGCCGATGGCGCGCACGGTAGAAGACGCAGTCAAGGTGTTCCAGGTGGTGGTGGGCAACGATCCCGCCGATCCCGTGACGGCAGACGCCGCATCACACTTGCCGCAGAATTATTCGGCGGCTCTCACGCGCGACGGCCTGAAGGGCGCCCGCATCGGCGTGCTGCGGTTTGCGTACGAGCGCGAATCCACCGATCCCGAGATCGTCCAGGTGTTCATGCGCGCGGTTGATGACCTCCGTGCGCAAGGAGCCACCATTATCGATCCGGGTGTGGTTGAGGGTCTGGATCAGATCAAGCGTCCGCAAGGCATGGGCGCGTGCGGCGGGTTCAAGTACGACATCAATCGCTATCTGGCCGGACACGGCGACCGCGTGCCCATGAAGAGCCTCGCGGAGATCGTCAAGTCGGGCAAGTTTCATCCCACGGTCCGTCGTCAACTGGAACAAGGCGAGCAGGGAGCAGAGAACGGGCCCGATACTCCTGAATGCAAGGCCGACGCGCAGTACCGGCAGCAGGTGCGCGACGCTGTGACGAAGACGATGGATGCGCAAAAGATGGATGCGTGGGTGTATCCCACGTGGAGCAACCCGCCGCGGCTGATCGGCGACCTCAACACGCCTGGCGGCGACAACAGCCAGTTCTTCTCGCCGACGACCGGGTTTCCATCGATCCAGGTGCCGATGGGCTACACGCGCGGCGGCCGGCTGCCGGCCGGTATCACCTTCTTCGGCCGGGCGTGGTCTGAGCCGACGTTGATCAAACTCGCGTTTGCCTACGAGCAGGCGACACATCACCGGCGCGCTCCCGAGAGCACGCCGCCACTGCGATAGATTCCGACGAGGCGGGTCGCAGAAATAGCAGGAGATCAGCATGACTAAGCGCCGTGTTCTTGGGTTGTCGCTCGCACTGCTCGGCTTGATGGGGACGCTGTCGGCGGACGCCCCCTGGAAGTGGAGCGGGACGTATGGCGGCCAGGCCGTTGAGATGCTCATCCTCGGCGACATCCAGGTGCACAGCCGCCGCACCGATCCGACGACGGCATTTGGCCGGATGCGCGATACGCTGAAGAAGGCCGACCTGGTCTACGCAAACCTCGAGGGCCTGCTGGTCAAGTCGGTCGGCACCACGATCGACATTCCCGACAAGCCGGAGTGGACACACCCAGGACCTGACGGCGTTAAGGCGTTGAAAGCCGCGAACATCGCGGTGGTCGGCGTCGCCAACAACGTGGCATCGGGCCGCGAGAACATCCTGAAGAGCCTGGCTGTGCTCGATGCTGGCGGCATCAGTCATGCGGGTGCGGGCCGGAACATCGACGAAGCGCACCAGCCCACGATCGTTGAACGGAAGGGCGTGAAAATCGGCTTCTTGCAATACACCGCTCGCTGGTACCAGGACAAGGACATGATCGCCACGGCGACCGAAGCCGGCGTCGCGAAGATCACCTCGCTTGACGGCGTGACGATCGACCCCGGCGACCTCGCTCGCCTCCGCAACGACGTCCGTAAGCTGCGCTCGCAGGTCGACATCGTCGTGGTCTCGCACCACAATCGCGACGGCGCAACGGCGGTGCAATTCGGCGCGATGAAACCCAGCAGCACCGTGGGTCGCGACCGGACCAAGACCGAGGAGTACCAGAAGCAGTTCGCGCGCGTCGCCCTCGACACCGGGGCCGACCTGGTGTTCGGCCACGGCACGCACACGATCCAGGGTGTGGAGATCTTCAAAGGCAAGCCGATTCTCTACGCGATCGGGCACTCGAATTTCGATCAGCCCGGATACGAGAAGTCGGTGGATGGTCTCGTCGTCCGCGTCGTGATTCGCGGCAAGAGCATCGTGCGGGTGTCGTTCGTACCGGTGACGCGTGACAGCAACAACGACGTTTACCTGCTGGATCCGTCGCAAGGCGAAGGCGCGAAGCTGGTGCAGGCGGTGAAGGATCGCTCGACCAACCTGCCGGCGCTCCGCCTCGAAGGCCAGGAGGTAGTCCTGATGGATAAAGCTACCGCCAGTTCAGACAACAAGTAGTCGCCAGGGTGGAGGTGCTGGTGCTGCCATCGGACCTCGCCGACGGGGCGCAAGGTCATCAGCGAGGATGGCCAGAGCATGGGTCAGGGCGTGAGCGGCATGGGGCCGGGCGGCCAGCCGTGGGACGGGCTGCTCGTGTTCGAGCGGCGGTAGAAAGCGACGGTGAGGAGCGCGGTTCCTCGGACGCGGCTACTTCCGCGCGTCCAGCGTCTTCACGTCGTAGCCCAGCACGAGCGAGTCCGCGCTGACCAGCGTCAGCCCTTCGACGAGGGCTTGCGACACGAGCAGGCGGTCGAACGGGTCGCGGTGCCGCGGCGGCAGGGCGCCCATGCGCAGCATGTGCTCGACGGTGGCGTCGAGCGTGCGCACGCCGTCCTCGATCAGCTCGGCGACGAACTGCTGAGTGCCGCCAGAAAGCGCCAGCTTGCCGGTGGCCTGCTTGAGCACGATTTCCATGACGCAGACGCTCGACAGCACGAGCTGGCCAGGATCCCGCAAGAGCCGCCGACGCACCGGCGACGGCAGCCGGCTCGCGTCGGCCTTGAGCCACAGCCAGCAGTGCGTGTCGAGCAGGTAACTCACAGGCCCCACGCGGCCAGTTCGGCATCGGTCAGTGGCGCGTCGAAGTCGCGCGCCATCTGCACGCGCCCCTTCCACGTGTCGACGCGCAGGCGACGTGGCCCTGGCGCGGGAAACGGCACCAGCCGGGCCACCGGCGTGCCGTTGCGGGCGATCACGACTTCGCGCCCTGCCTCGACCTCGGCCAGCAGCTTGGATAGTTCGGTCTTCGCCTGGTGCACGTTGACGTGCTTGGGCCGGCGCATTCGGCAATCGTAGATTAGCTAACTTGGTTAGTCAACACGGCGGGGCCGCACCCGCTGGCCGTCCGCCTGTGACGGCGCTCTGGTGATTCGCAGGTACGACGTCTCGCCCGTTGAGCGCACCGTGCCTTAGGGTCAAACGGGTCGTCAGAATAGAATGGCGGTTCCGATGGCCCTCTCACCCGGTACTCGCATCGGCCAGTACGAGATTCGCGCGCAGCTCGGCGCCGGCGGCATGGGCGAGGTGTCTCGCGCACACGACGCTTCAATACAAGGGCAAGAAGGCGACGGCGATTTATCAAGTGGCGCGCGATCGCGAAAGTAAGGGGATACAAAAATGGCACAAACCAGTTTGCAACTGCATAGCAAGATCAGCGATGACCACACCCTGACACTCTCGCTGGAAGAAGTATCGGTACCGGAACCCGGCCCGAACGAGATCGTGGTGCGCGTTGACGCCGCACCGATTAACCCTTCCGATCTCGGGCTGCTCTTCGGCCCGGCCGATATGTCGAGCGCCAGAGCGTCGGGCACGGCGCAGCGCCCCGTCGTCATGGCCGACATTCCGCAGGGCCGCCTGGCCATGGTCAAGGCCCGTGTCGGCCAGGCACTGGCCTGCGGCAACGAAGGTGCCGGAGAAGTCATCAGCGCTGGCTCGTCTGCCGCCGCGCAAGCCTTGGTCGGCAAAACCGTGGGCGTGGTTGGCGGCGAGATGTATTCGCAGTATCGCTGCGTCAATATCGCCCAGTGCTTGCCCATGCTCGAAGGCACAACGGCCATCGACGCCGCGTCGTGCTTTGTCAATCCCATGACCGCCCAGGGCATGGTGGAAACCATGCGCAGGGAAGGCCACCAGGCCTTGGTGCACACGGCGGCAGCGTCCAATCTCGGGCAAATGCTCAATCGCCTGTGTCAGAACGAAGGCATCCCGCTGGTCAATATCGTGCGCAAACCGGAGCAAGCCGAGTTGCTCAAAGCGGAAGGTGCGACACAGGTTGTCGATTCCAGCGCGGCGGACTTCAAGGTGCGTCTGAAAGAGGCTCTGGCAGCGACCGACGCGACCCTGGCCTTCGACGCCATCGGCGGCGGCACACTGGCCGGCGACATCCTCGGCGTCATGGAAGCGGTGGCTTCCGGCAAGACGAAAGAATACAGCCGTTACGGCTCAAACACTTTCAAGCAAGTCTACATTTACGGCGCACTCGACACGTCGCCGACTGTGCTCAATCGCAACTTCGGCTTCTCGTTCAGTGTCAGCGGCTGGTTGCTGTTCCCCTTCTTGCAGAAAATCGGCGCCCCGCGAATACAAGAACTCAAGGATCGCGTGGCAGCTGAAATCAAGACCACCTTCGCCAGTCATTACAACCGTCAGGTTTCATTGGCCGGCGCGTTAAGCTTGGAAGCCATTGCCGGCTACAACAAGCGGGCAACGGGCGAGAAGTATTTGATACTGCCGCAGAACTGACCGGCGAATTGTCGAAGCAGAAGTTGCCGCGCGCGATCGTCTACTTTTATTCAATGACCGGCCAACCCGGCAAGGCGCTACCGGCCGGCCGCGCCGACGCGATCTGCGAAGACTAGCGGGTCGATCGAAGATAGCCGCGCGAAGTCACTTCGCGCCCTGGGGCATGAAGTGCACCAGCCGTCCGACCTCACGGGGGAGCGGCACGGACGGCGCTTCGGCCAGATGGAGCGTTGCCGAATCGAACGTGTTGGATGCGCAGCAGCGTGTCCCCTGCGGCCGAGCCCACCTTTACGACGCGCCACGATCCGTTCGCATCGCCCGTCACCGCATAGCGATCCTGTGGGTGGGGATAGATAACCGTATTGACGCCGCCACCCCCATCAATGGTCGCCGCACCCTGACCTGATGCGTAAATCATGTCGTCTCCACCGAGTGTTCGAATGCGCCGGCTGCCGTTCTGGTTGGTCACCGTCATCGGGCGTGTGAACTGCGTGGCCAAATCCAGCTGGACCGGCACATTCACGAACGCGAATCTGTTCACGTATCCAGCACTCGAGGAGTACGTCGCTAACCGGGCCACGGCCAGAAAATTCACTCGGCCATTCGGCGTTTGATACGCCCGCAGCAGCGGCCATTGCGCAACGCTATTCCCCGGCGGCACACGGCTCGGCAACCAGCGCCAGACCTGCTCACTGTACGCATTGAGTGTTTCGTGAAGAGCGACGTGAAAGCGGCCACTGCCATCGTTGACGAGCACGTAGTTGCACGGCACCTTGGACATGTCGAATGAGGGACTGCCGAACAAGTAGGTCTTGATGCCGCTGCCATCGATGTCACGTAGTTGCGGCTGGTATTCATGAGGATGGCAATCCTTGTTGTAATCGGGATTGCCGACATCGGTGATGTCGCGGAACCGGTACTCACCGTCATTCTGAAGTAGCTGAATGACGTCCTTGTAGGTCTTCTGGTCGGACCGGTTCCAGATCATGCCCTGGGCAACGATGTCGACTTGCTGATCGTGATTGAAGTCGTCGGTCCAAATCCGATAGACATGGGTCTTGGTCGGATCCGTGAATGACGGGAACGGCAGGTATTCGGGCCTCGCGTCGAAGTACGGTGTCGCCACTTTGATGGGACTGCCTTCGGGAAGCAGGCCTCGCAACTTGTACAGATAGATCCCCGGGTTTGCCCTGTCGAACGGAATCCCGGGAGCAAACGACAGGTCGCCAAATACTGCGGCATGGGTCCCATTACCGTAGAAATCGGCAACCGCCAGTGACGATGCACCAACGAGGCCCGTATCGTTGATGACGGTGAAGTCGTTCACGCCGTCAAAGTAGGCAGCCGCGTTGCCGTACCCCGGCGCCCGATAGTACGCCGCAGTAAATACCGTTGGCCGGCCATCGACGACCGCGAGATTGGCGCCATGCGCATACGTGAAGTCCTTGACGCTCACGCGGTCGTACGCCGTCCGGTTCGACAGGAACGCCGTGCTCGAGGCGGGAATATTCGGGGCTTCGTTCCAGCTTGCCAGGTAAACGTCATCGACGCTGTCGCCGTTGAAGTCTGCGATCACCACGCTGCCCGCGCCATTGGTGCTGGGATCGCGGAGATATCTCGAGGTCGCAAGTTGCAGCGTACCATCGGGCTGCTGCTCAAGGAGCGCTGTCTGCGTTGGAATCAGGCGTGCATCGGTGCTGTAGTGGTCGCCTTTGAACGACCAGGCTGCGGCCACAATCCCCTCGCGGCCGTTATGAAGCCGCAGGTTGCCAAAGAAATCGACCGCCGTTCCATGATTCGCGGCAGTGACGTGCTCATCGGCGACCGGCTGCCAAATACCCGCCATTGACATAAGCGACGTGACATCGCGCGGCAGTCCAGTCACGCCCTCAGCGCTCACCGTGCTCTGGACACCCTCACCGCGCATGGTCGACCGTGGCAGCACACAGGCCAGAGCCACCGCGACCACTGCACACTTCCTGAGCATCGGCCGAAGATATACCAGATGGTGGTCTTAGTGAGAGAAACTGGATCTGAGCTTGACCCTATTCCACCAGATTGGAGACGACCGCTCCAATCGCTCACGCGCGTCCGCTGGCACCACGATTCAAGACAGGCAACCCCAAGAAGGGTTGCCTCCACCGTCACGGATCGGTGGCCGGATCGGCGAGGGTTGCGAGGTCTTGGTCGTCGGTGAACTTCAGCGATTCTGAGTTCACGCAGTGCCGCTGGCCGCTCGGCTTCGGGCCGTCCGGAAAGACGTGCCCGAGGTGACAATCACACCGCGCGCACAGGATTTCGACGCGCAGCATGCCGTAGCTGCGGTCTGATATCGTCGCGACGTTTTCTTCGGCAATCGGCTGGAAGAAACTGGGCCAGCCGGTGCCCGACTCGAACTTCGCGTTCGAAGAGAACAGCGGCAGCCCGCAACAGATGCACGAATAGACGCCGCTGCGCTTGTTGTCGAGCAGCGTGCCACAGAACGGACGCTCGGTGCCGTGCGCGCGGGCGACGGCAAACTGTTCCGGCGTCAGCACGTCCTGCCACTCAGCATCGCTCTTCTCGATGCGCGGAATCGACAGCGGCCCCTCCAGCTGTCCGTGACGGTTGTAGACGAACAAAGGGACCTGCTTCATTTTTCGCTCACTTCTTTCCTCGAACTATTCAAACAGTGTGCTGAGCGCCAGCGACCATCCGGGCGCGCAAATACTCAGCAACTGCCAAGTGGAGCCGGCCCAGCAGCTTCTGATGACGCAGGTTGGGCGAAGCCGTCACGTAGTGCTCCCCATCGATGAGCTCGTGCCGCTTCCCATCGTCGGGGAAAAGCAGGAAGTCGTCGTAGGTGAGTCGCAGATCGGGGCGAGAGTTGATCGGCATGGCGTCCTTCCCGTCCATGGTGGGATGTTACACCCGTGCACGACGGGTGTTCCTGCTACTACCGTGCCGCGGTGTTTTAGCCGCGTTTGACTTTCTGGTTATTCACCGGCGGCGGAAATTGCCTGCACGCCCAGCGATCGTGGGGCAGTTTCTGCGAGCGCACCTACGCGCGTACCTTACGGCTCTTCTGGTAAATGGCGATCCACTCGTCAGCCGTGTGGCTCTGGATCAGCTTCGTCACCGCGTCGACCGGGATGTCGTCGAGGCTGTTGAAGTGGAGGCACGACTTCCCCATGTCCATCTTCAAACCGGCCTTCTTGAACTGCGCCTTCAGCCACGCGTACTTCTTCGGATCGCCGTAGGCCATCATCAGGTACAGCGACACGTAATGCTTCTGCGCAGCCAGGGCGGCGTAACAGAGCGGTTGCTTGTTGTAGGTGTCGGGGTACTTCGATAGGGGCACCACCCAGGTGATGGCGCCCCAGCCAATTTCTTCCTTATAGCCCTTCGGCAGGTGCTTGCGCACCAGGGTCCGGGCCGCGCGCACCAACTTGCGTCGATCGTCGGGCAGGCCTGCCAGAAATTCCGAAACGGTCTTGGCCTTGTTGGCAAACATACGCCTTCGGTGGTCCGGCTTGAGATGAACCCTACTGAATAGTCACGTAGCGCCAGAGGCGCTTCACTTCCTTGGCGTCAACGTACTTGCCGATCTCTTTCTCGAACTGCGCCTGCGTCTTCCACGGGCGGTATTCCTCGAACTCATGCGCCATCCGCTTGCCCGCGCCGGGGATGGTCATGAAGTCGGCCTCGGTCGCGGTGTTGAGGTTGAGTGGAATGAACGTGTACTGCGCGAGACGCGCGACTTCCTTGGCGTCGACGTACTTGCCGATTTCCTTGTCGAACTGCGCGTACGACTTCCAGGGGCGGTACTCCTCGAACTCGTGCGCCATACGTTTGCCGGCGCCGGGCACCAACATGATCTCGGTGGCGGTCGCGGTGTTGAGGTTGATGTGAATGAAAGTGCTCTTGTAGATCTCGTTGGCCTGCGCCTGCGTCAGCTTCTGGCCGAGCAGGAAGGTGTTGAGCGCCGTGATGTTGTCGAACGGGCGCGCGGCGACCACCGCTTTGGCAATCGCCGGCGTCATGCCTGGCAGCTTGGCCAGCTCGGCCTCGGCAATGGAGTTGGCATCCACGACGCCAAGCGACTTGCCGACCTGGGCGGCGGCGGGAACGGCGAGGAAGAGGGCGAGGGCGAGGGCGGCAAAGCGAATCATGATTTCTCCTCAGGCGGGTCTGAAGGCCCGCCGCGACGAAACACCGGGTGTCTGAAGGTATAGGCTAGCCCAATCAGCCCCAGTTGGATCATCGCGCCCGGCGCCAGTGCCGGCGGCGCCTTGGCGACAATCGCCTTGCTGAACAGGGCCCACCCTTTTAGTGAGGGATCCATCTCGAGCTGAAACTCGGTGGTGGCCTGGTAGTGATACCAGACCCCGAGGAATCCGCTGAACACCATCAGCAGCATCACGAGTTGGAACACCCTGACAGTGAGTGGCGACGGCACGAAGGCGGCTGCCGCCAGCCCGGCCACGGCAACCGCGGCCAGGCCGAGCGGGATGAACTGATCCAGCTCTTCGTAATGGCCAAGCAACCACAGTTCGGTCGCGATGCCGCCCACACCAAGCACAAAAATGCCGAGCAGGATGCTGCGCGCGATGTCGCTCACGACTGGCTCATTTCGACGACACTGCTCCCCGCGGCAGCACGCCGCGCCACGGCGCTTCACCCTCAATCTGCAGGACGAGGGTGGCCGTGCCAGGTGCACCTGGATCGCGGCGATCGACCATGGCCACGAAGGCGCGTTCTTCAGCAGCTCCGGCGACTCTGGCCATGCCCGTGAGGGCCGACCACCCATCCGCCGCCTGCAACATACCCAACCGGGTCGCCGCGATGGTCATCGTCTTGTCAGCGGCCTCAATGGTGAATGAACCCGTGGCCTGCCGGGCACCCCCCCGCTGTGTCAGGGCGACGTTTACGCGCGATCCGGACGTGACGCCTTTCACGGTCAGGCTGCTGGCGTCGCGACCCATCGGGCGGCTCGGCATTTGGCTCGTCCTGAGCAACGCGCGCCCACTCCGCACACCGGTCGCGGCGCCGTTGTTCAGCGCCAACGTGCCGTTCACCAACACATAGCGAACGCCCTCGGAGGGCAACGCCGGCTCCTCGTAGGTCGCGCGATCGATCACCGTCGCGGGATCCAGCACGACGAGGTCGGCGGCCATGCCGACGGCAATCAGTCCACGATCGACCATGCCGATGGTGGCGGCAGGCAGCGCGGACGATTTCCTGATCGCTTCTTCCCACGACATGATCTGCTGCTCGCGCACGTAGCGACCAAGGACGCGCGGAAAGGATCCATAAAAGCGCGGATGCACACGCGTCGCGGTCGAGGCGCCGCAGTCACAGGCCATCGACGTGGTGGGGTGCTGAAGAATCTTGATGAGATCCGCCTCACTGCCAAAGCGCAGAATCGCACCCGGATCGCCGGTCTCGAGAATCCGCAGGATGGTCTCGCCAGCGCCGGCGTTCATTTCCTTCATGACCGCCGTCAGTTCCTGCTGCGTGCGCGGCAAGTAGACGCCTTGCGGCCCGCCGAATCGCGCCGTCATCGCCTGCTCCGACTCCACGATGATGCGCGGGCGCAGCGCCGGATCGGCGAAGCGCTTGAGCATGGCGTCGCGGCCGCCTTCCTGCGCCCAGCCGGGAACAATCAACGAACCAAGGCCCGACTGGCCCGCCAGGTAGGGATACGCATCGGCGGCGGTGTATGCGCCGCGGCGTGTTGCCTGATCCATGGAGCTGAGTATTGCGCCCGCGGTCCCCTGTTCCAGGCCCTGCGCCTTCATGTGGGTCACCACCGGCACGAGTCCCGCTTTCTGGCCAATGGCAACGGTCTCGGCGACGCCGACCTTCGAGCTGTAGTTCGACTCGGGCGTGATGCGATCGTGATTGGTGAAGTTGGTGCGCGCCGCCCGCGCGACCTCGACGACCTTGATCACTTCTTCCGTGCGAGCGAAGTAGCCCGGTTTGTAGTCGAGCCCGGCCGACACGCCCCACGCGCCCTGCTCCAGCCCTTTGGCGATCAACCCGCGCATCTGCTCGATCTCGGCCGGCGTCGGCCGCTGGTCGGCGTTGCCGTTCACGGTTTGCCAGGCCGAGTTGAAGCCAATGTAGCCACCGATGTTCACGGCGAGGCCGCCGGCCGCCAGCGTCCTCATCTGCTGTGCAATGTCGAGTGGGCCGTTGCCATCGGCGTTGAAAATCTCGGTAGTCACGCCTTGGGTGAGCATGTTCACCGCGGTCGGCAGCGCATCCGGCGAGGCGTGGCTGTGGATGTTGATGAAGCCGGGCGTGACGAAGAGCCCACGCGCGTCGATCTCGTAAGCGGCCTGCTCGCTGTCGAGATCACCAATCGCCGTGATGTAGCCGTTGCGAACGCCGATCTCGGCGTCGTAGCGCGGGTTGCCGCTGCCGTCGATCACGGTGCCGTGACGGATGATGAGGTCGAACCGCGGCGGCTGGGCCTGGATGTGGCCGATCGACAAAAGAACCAGGAACGCGGCGGCGACGCGCGTGGGAGTCGCAGTCAGAATCATGGCGTGGTGCCGGATGATAGCACCCGGCCATCGGCGTAATGCACGAGGAGCAGGTCGCTTTGGCGAATCGCTTGCTTCAGTAGTTCAGCATCGAGCGCACGTCCCGCCGCCAGGCATTGACGGGTGGCCTCGACCCGTAGCACCGCAACGGACAGGTCGGCGGCGCGCATCACGGCGGGGATGCCGTCGCCGGTGTAAGCCGCCCACGAGGCGAACAGGTGGGCGGCGCGGAAGCGCTGCACCACCGGAGTGAACTTCGGCCATGCCGAATTGACCAACCTGTTCCAATCCTCGGCGAGGTGGGGTGGTGCCGCGGGCCACGACCACGGTGCCGGCACCGCGCGGCGTGCGTTCTCGAACCGGATGCCGTCAACAGTGATCGTCTGCGCATCTATGGCCTGTGCGACTGCCGACTGCTGCCACGCCGAGAAGGCCTCGAACGACATCAGCCGATTCGGCGACTCGAGCGGGGGCAGCGACTCACGCGCGTCAAGACCCTCGGGAACCGCGAGACCAGCGACCGGCGGCGGGCCTTCGACTATCGCGATCGGTCCGTGATGCTCAAACAACATCGCCGCGGCGGTCGGACAGTAGTGCGACAGCGTCACGTGAACGCCACGCTGATCGATCAGGCAGACAAACGGAAAGTGAGCACAGCTGACGGGACGCGCGGCGTAGACACCGCAATCGGCGGCGCCATGAAACACGCACTCGCCGGTCGGCGCTAGCACCAAGGTTCCCGCGACATCGGCGGGCGCATCAGCCTGGGGAAGCAGCCACGAGGAATCCTCGCGCGACGCCAGCGATTGAATGGGAATGACTCGGTCGCGTTCTACAGGGATGGGCCACCCCGCCGTGCAGCACGCTCCCGAGTGCCGGCATGAGTAGCCGACGTGAAAGTTGAGCCAGAAGTTGGTCAAGCGTGGGTGCGCGAGGGTAACACGGCGATAGACTGTGCCCGCCATGATGCAAGCGTTGTCGGTCGCCGCGGCTCTGTTGGTCTTGATTCCCTTTGCCGCCAGCCAGCTCGGACGCCTTTCTACCCGAACGCTGTCCTATCAGCTGATGAATCTCGCGGGATCTGCAGGTCTCACCGTGGTCGCCGTGGTCGAGCGGCAGTACGGATTCATCCTGCTGGAAGGCACCTGGGCAATCGCAAGCGCCGTTGGCCTGGCGAGCGTCCTCAGAGGCCCGGCGCGAGGGGTCTGACCCTTCCCAGCGCGGCCGTGGGTCGGAAAGGGTCTGCCCCCTTTCTGGGCGGATTTGTGGCAGAATCCGCGTACCTATTAGTGGCGGGAGGCCTGCAATGGTTGGTACTGGTTTTCGACAGCGTAGCGTCCTGGCGGCGGCAACACTCGGCGGAGTCATTCTGATCGCCGCTTCGGCCTCGGCCCAAAGCGTAGCGGCTCCAACGTTCTCCAAGGACGTCGCGCCCATTCTCCAGAACAAGTGCCAGGAGTGCCATCAGCCGAACTCAATCGCGCCGATGTCCCTGATCACGTTCGCGGAGAGCCGGCCGTGGGCGCGCTCGATCAAGACGCGCGTCTCGACCCGCCAGATGCCGCCGTGGCACATTGACCAGAGCGTCGGCGTACAGAAGTTCAAGAACGACATGTCGCTGTCGCAGAAAGAGATCGACACCATCGTCGCGTGGGTAGATGCCGGCGCGCCGCAAGGCGACGCCAAGGACATGCCCGCGCCCAAGCCGATTGCCTCGGACAACTCCTGGAAGGGCGTGCGGGATGGCTTCGGCCAGCCTGACCTCGTCATTCGCAGCTCCGAGTACAAGATGCCGGCGAAGGGCCAGGACGTGTGGTACCGGCCGATGAGCGAGATTCCCATCACCGAGCCGCGCTGGGTGAAGATGGTCGAGATTCGGCCGACCACCATGAAGGCGCGCAAGGTGGTACACCACTCGATCGCCTACCAGGTGCTTAGCCCCGAGAACGTCGCGTCGGTCAACACCGGCACCGCCAACGGCCCGGCCGCTGCCGCTACGCCTGACGACCTGGTCAACCGCCGGCCGCAGTTGATGGAGTGGGCGATCGGCAAAGGCTACGACCTGTTTACGCCTGGCACCGGCAAGATGGTCATGCCCGGCGAGAAGCTGTCGTGGGATCAGCACCTGCACGCCTCCGGCGAAGAGGTCGACGCGGGCTCCGAGATCGCAATGTGGTTCTACCCGAAAGGCCAGGAGCCGACCAAGCGCAGCTACCTGATTGGCTTCACCGGCCTCCAGCGGCGCGGCTTCCTCGACATTGCGCCCAACACCATCTCGCATACCGAGGGCTTCACGGTGCTCAAGGAGAACACCTTGATCACTAACTTCCAGCCGCACTTCCACCTGCGTGGCAAGGCGATGGAAGTCAAAGCGATTCTGCCCGATGGCAGCACCGAGGTCGTCAGCTACGTTGGCAAGTTCAACTTCAACTGGATGACCAACTACATCTACGCGGATGACGCAGCGCCGGCGTTTCCGAAGGGCACGATCATCCAGGTCAGCGCGTGGTACGACAACACCAAGGCCAACCCGAACAATCCGGATCCGGATCAGTGGGTCGGCTACGGCGATCGCACCGTCGACGAAATGGCGCACGCGTGGATGAACGTGGTCTACCTCAGCGACGCGGAATACAAGGCTCACGTTGATGCGAAGAAAGCGCGCCAGACCAACGAGAGCCCACGGCAATAGCATGCGTCGATTCCTTTCAACCCTCGCGCTCCTGGTGGGCGCGGGGGGCCTCTCGCTGTCCACGACCTTTGATCCCCCCCTCGCGGCGCAGCAGATCAGCGAACCATTTCGCAAAGCCGGCGCGAGCATTACTCCAGCCTACGAAGGCTGGTTCACCAACGCCGATGGCACGCACAGCATGCTGATCGGCTACTTGAACCGAAACACCAGCCAGGTGATCGAAGTGCCGGTTGGTCCCAACAACCGTTTCGAGCCGGGCGGTCCCGATCTCGGCCAGCCCGCGGTGTTCCTGCCCGGACGGCAGACCGGCGCATTCATCATCACGGTGCCGAAAGACTTTGACGCCAAGCAGCGCCTGACATGGTCGATCACCGCGAACGGCCAGACCAACAGCATTCCGTTCTGGCTGAACGAGCTCTACGAAGTGAACCCGTGGGCCGACGTCGCGGTCGGCAACGTCCCCCCCGTAATTCGCTTCGACCCGAAAGGCCCGGCCCTTCAAGGCCCGCTCGCCATGGTCGCGAAGGCGATTGCCCGCAGCACGACGATGGCCGCCGGTCTCTCCCTGCCGGTGTGGGCCGCCGACGATGCGAAATACTCGAGCGGGTCCAATGCACCGCAGCGCAATCCCCCGCCGGCTGTGATTCTCCACTGGTCGAAGTATCGCGGCCCCGGCACGGTGACGTTCGACAAGACGCCGCCGGTGTTCGAGAAAACCGAAGGCGCGGCCGTGTTCAATGGCAAGGCCACCGTGGTGGCGAAGTTCAGCCAGCCAGGTGAATACATCTTGCACATGGATGCTGAGGACTACTCCGGACGCGGCGGCGGCGGCGAAATTTGCTGCTTTACGACCGCGATGGTGAAGGTAACCGTGACGCCGTAACCCGGCGGCACGGCCCCAAACGGAGGGGGCAGCCCAGCCGTGCGTTCAAACCTGAGGCGCTTTCGCTCGCGAATTAAAGCTCTGGCATGCCTCTCGCATGAGTACCACCGGAGGTACTCGTGAAATTCATCAACATGTATCTGATTGGCTATTTCATCCTCGTCGTAGGCATCTGTCTGGCACTTTGGCAGTCAGGCGCTCTCGACGGCGTGGCGCCCATGTGGATTGGCATCGGCGCCCTGGTCGCCATCGGCGTCGGCATCATGATGGCCGTGTCGTCAGGCAAGCCCGAGGGAACCGCGGGCACGCGATGATCGCGCGCAACGTGGTGTGGGCGTTCAAGGGAACTTTGGCGCTGGTGGCACTGGTGTCGATGTTGGCGAGCGCCGCCGCGGTGACGACCCTCGCGGCGACTGCTCCGGCCAACGCCCAGGGCAACAAGAAGGACGCGAAGCCGGCCAAGAGCAAGCAGGCCAAGGGCAAAGACAACAAGGGCCACGACAAGGACGCCGTCGTGGTCGTCGATCGGGACGGGCACCATCGAGTGGTTCGCGAATATGTCACGCGCGGCAATTTGCCTCCTGGGCTGGCCAAGCGGCGAACACTACCACCCGGGTTGAGCCAGCAACTGCGCGAGAAGGGCACACTCCCGCCGGGATTGCGCGATTACTACACGCGGGTACCCGCCGACTGGAACCCGCGATTTCCAGCCATTCCCACTTACTACCAGCGTTACTTCGTGGGCAACCACCTGATCATCGTCGACACGCGCGACAACACGCTCGTCTCGCTGATTCGCGATCTGCTCAACTAGCCGGCAACGACCGACGCAATGAAGCGGCCGTCTACTTCGCCCTCGCGCGAGCGAATGACTGCAAGCGGCGCGATCAGGGCCGGCAATTCGCCGGCCTGCAACAGGAACGCGGGATTCTTCGGATGCCCACATTCGGCCTGTTGGGACGTGAACGTCTCGTAGAACAGCCGGCCGCCCGGCTTCAGGGCCGCGCGCAGTGCGGGCAGCAGCGGACGATGAAGATAGTTGAACACCAGCACGGCATCGCAGTTGGCGGGCAGGCTTGGTGCCGGCGAGGTCTCCAGGTCGACCACCTCGCAGGTCACCGACAATCGCAGTTGTTCAGCCGTCGTTCGCACAAACGCAATCGCCTTCGGATCGCGATCGATCGCGTGCACCTCGAAGCCCGCGCTCGCGAGTAGCAACGCGTGCCGCCCGCGCCCGCACGCCACGTCGAGTACTTTGCCGCCGGGCGGCAGCAGGTCGGCGTTGTCGATCAACCACGACGCCGGGCCGCGCAGCGGGCTGGCGCCAAACTCACGCGGCCCGTTCCAGGCCGCCATGCCGCCGGCCAAATTCAGAACGTTCGTCACGCCCGCTTCGACCAGTAGCCGCGACGCCGCCACGCTTCTCACGCCGTGCTCGCAGTACACCAGGACCGGCCGGCCATCGACGGGCAACACCGATGGCGCGGAGGCGACCAGGTCCAGCGGCAGTAGCCACGAGCCGGGAATGTGTCCCAATTGTTCGTGCTCACCTGGACTGCGCACGTCGAGGATCACGGCGCCATCGACAGCCATCAGGCTGAGAGCCTCGTCGTGCGTGATGGTCCGAAAATTGTTCACGGGTTCCCCGGCAGAGGTGGCCAGTATATTCCGGCGAAGAGTGCGTACCGCCGCACTCATCCGGCAGTATGATGCACCACCCAGCCGGCATTCGCGATGGTCCTTTCACGGGGCCGGCTTGCGCGTAATCGAGCAGCCACCACTCGGGAGGTAATCATGTTGCGCCTCGCCATCGCCGCTCTCGCCGTCGTGCTCGCCTCGTCCACCGTCACTGCCGCAGAACCGCAGGCCAAACCCAGGCCAGCGGCGCCTCGTAAGCCAGTGCCGAAACCGGTTCCAGCGGCGCCGGCTCCCGCGCCCGTTCCGGAGGTGAAGCCCGAGCCATTGCCGCCACCCGGCGTCCGCATGACGACGGCGTACACTCAGGGCGCGCAGGTCTCGCAGAACACCACCTTCCTTCAGGGCGCACGCCAGCGCGTCGAATTCCCCGGCCTGGTCACGCTGGACCAATGCGACCTCAAGCGTTCGGTCATGCTCAACACCACGACGAAACGATACCGCCTGCAGCCCTACCCCGAGCCGGCCGCCTTAACACCGGCGGCGACCCCGGCGCCGATCGACACACAGGCGGCGCAGATGGCGCAACTGATGAGTGCGGCACCGAAGCCGCAAGCGCGCGGAGGCGTCGTGACCTTGATGACGACCCATAACGACACGCTCGAGCGCCAGACGCTGTTCGGCTTCGAAGCCCGCCGCATCAAGACGCTGGTGATCAAGCAATCCACGAGCACCGCTTGCGACAAGTCGCCGTTGAAGGTCGAGATCGACGCGTGGTACGTAGACTTGCCGGCCCAGACCGGCTGCACGCGCCCGGCGGCACCAGCGCCCGCGCCGGCCGCGGATTCCAACGCCTGCACCGACCGCATCGAGTCGCGCGTCGCCGGCGACGTCAAGCTCGGCTTCCCCATCAAGACCGTGACGGTGACGACGATCGGCGAAGGCGACAAGCTCGAGACGACGACTTCCGCCCAGGAAGTGACCGGGCTGGAGGTGACGCAGCTCGATCGCGCCTTGTTTGATGTGCCGAGCGACTTCGTCGAGGCCAACAGCACCGCCGAAGTAGTGCCGGCGCTCGCAGCGGGGGGATCGCTTGCCGATGCTCTGTTCGGCTCGACGGTCGATGGCACTAGCACCGCCGCGCCCAAGAAGCCGGGCACCATCCGAATCGGCATTCTCGAGCCGATCAACAAGACCGCCCGCGATCTGCACCCGGCCAGCCTCCGGCAAGACCTGGTCGGCAAGTTCAACAAGGCGCCCTACGAAGCGATTCCCCTTGCCGGCAACTCAGTCGCCACGATTGAGCAGAATGCCGCGCGGCTGCAATGCGATTTCCTGCTGCTCGCCGAAGTGGTCGAAGCGAAGACGTCGAAGCCGGGACGGATGAGCGGCCTTGCGCGCGTCACCGGCGGCGGACCGGCGAAGGATTCGCACGACGTGAAAGTTGATTACAAGCTGTTCGCAGTCGGCGCGACCCAGGCGCCGAAAGTGAGCGGCAATGCCAAGGCCTCGAATGGCGGCTTCGGCGTGGGGTCGGCGTTTCGACTGGCAGCCTTCGCCGGGCAGATGTACATGAGCCTGATGATGGGCGGCATGGGTATGGGGATGATGAATCCGATGATGGCGATGTCGGGCATGGGCGGGCTGGGGCCAATGGGCGGGGGGCTGTTCGATCCGCGCGCGTCAGCAATGACCTCGATGCTGTCGGGCCTGGGCGGCGGCGCGATGGCCGGCATGAGCGGGGTGACCGGCTTGGCCGATCCCTCGGATGAGGGCCTGCGCGACACCGTCTCGGAAGCGCTCGGCAATGGCGCCCGTGCGGTCATGGAGCAGCTCGGCAAGAAGAAGTGAGATTGCGCCTGGTCCTCAACCTATATCCACGTATGTGGATATGTTTGTAATGAGTGGCTGGATCAAGGCACAATGCCGCGATGGCAACCTTGGCGGCCACCCACCTGCGTCCGCGCCGGTTGGTGATCGATCTTCTCTCCATCACCATCGAGGGCCGTGTCCTCGAGGACGTCCAGCTCGGCGGCTGGGTATACGGTCCCGAACTGGGCACCGCCCCGGTGGTGGTTATCGTCGGTGGCATTACCGCGTCGCCGTTTCCCTTTGGAGATGGCCAGGCGGAAGGTGAAGATGCGCGGGCCGCGTGGTGGCCCGCGCTGTGCGCCCCAGACGTGATCGATCCTGCCAGGCACACCGTGCTGTGCCCGTCGTGGCCGGGCAATGGCTCCACCTGGCGAGGGTTTGACGACTCCACGGCGATGGAAGCGATCTCGATTGCGGGGCTCGCCGACCTGGTGGCCGCGTGGCTGGATGGCTGCGGCTGCAGCACGCCGGTCACCTGGGTGGGCGCAAGCCTCGGCGGCATGGTCGGCGTGGCGTTCGCGTCCCGTCATGCCGAACGGTGCGCCAAGCTGATTTCAATCTCCGGCGGCCTGCGGCCCGACGGCTGGGGCACGGCCACCCGTCACCTGCAGCGGGAGCTGGTGCGCGATGGCCTGCGCAACGGCGACGTCGCCACCGGCATGAGCCGCGCGCGGCAGTTAGGCATGCTCACCTACCGGGGACGCGACGAGCTGGACACCCGATTCGGCAAGCTCCAGCCGGGGTTCGATCGGCCACCCGTCGCGGAATATCTCGATCATCACGGCCGTCGCTTCGCGGAGCGATTCCCGGTCAAGACGTTCCTGATCCTGAGCGAGGCGATCGATCGCGGCTGGCTCGCGGACCCGCACGCGGTGCGCGACGCGATCCAGAAGGTCAGCGCCGAGACCATCGTGGTCGGCGTGCCCGGCGACATGCTGTTCCCGTGGGCCCTGCAGGTCGAACTGCATCGCGCCTTGCAAGCCGCGGGCGCCGACTCGTCGCTGTGGAAGCTGGAGTCGGTGTTCGGCCACGACGCGTTTCTTGCGGACCAGGAGAAGCTCGCCGATGTGCTGCGCGGCGCGCACGCCTTCGGCGGAGAACTGCGACTGGCCGCGCGGCCGCGCTTCGAGGGCGTCGGCGTCGAACCGGTGCGCGAGATCCGCATTGGCCTGGTCGGCTGCGGCACGGTCGGACACGGCGTGCTCGAGATGATCGAACGCCAGCGCGAGGCCGTCGCCGAGCGCTACGGCGTGCGCTTCCGCGTCTCGCGGATTGCGGTGCGCGACCTGACCAAGATCCGTGGCCCGCAGGCCACCGGCATTCCGATCAGCGACCATCCGTTGGAACTGGTCAGCGATCCGGAAGTGGATGTGGTGGTTGAAGTGGCCGGCGGCACCAGCGTTGAGCCGATCCTGCGCGCGGCGCTGGCGGCCGGCAAGCCGGTGGTCACCGCGAACAAGGCGCTGCTGGCGTCGAAACTCGCAGACCTCGGGGTGCTGGCGCAACGCACCGAAACGCCACTCTACTGCGAGGCCGCAGCGGCGGCCGCCATTCCGATTGTTCGGCACCTGAGCCACCGCGCCGACGAAGTGGACAGCCTGTGGGGCATCGTCAACGCGACCTGTAACTTCGTGATGACGCGGCTCGAGCAAGGCGACCTCACGCTCGCCGATGCGGTCGCCGAGGCGCAACGGCTGGGGTTTGCCGAAGCGCAACCCGATGCCGACCTTGACGGCCACGATGCAGCCGCGAAGCTGTCGATTCTCGCGTATCGCGCCTTCGGCGCCTGGGTGCGGCCCGACGGCTTTCTGGTGCGGGGTATTCGCGACATCGATCCGGCGGACTGCGACCTGGCCGAGTCGATGGGCTGCCGCATCCGGCAGATCGCGCGGGCGGTGCGCATCAACGGCGCGCTCGACATGGCGGTGGAACCACTGCTGCTGCCCACGTGGCACCTGCTCGCCTCGGTCGAAGAGGAATACAACGCGGTATACCTGCGCTGCGTGTCATCGGGCGACTTGAGCCTGTTCGGCAAGGGCGCCGGCGCGTTGCCAACGGCCACGGCCATTCTGGGGGATCTCATCGACCTGGCACAGGACAACTCGGTGCGCTGGCCCGTGCCACGAGCACTGCCGGTCGCCAAAGACGGCACCGCTGCCGCGCCCGCGCCTCGCCGCCACTATCTGCGTATCACCGGCCAGCCGCATCCTGGCCTCGAGCGCAAGTTCGAGGGCCTGGTGCGACGCCATGGCCTGACGGTGCAGAACCGGGCGACGCGTACGGAAATCGATCGCGTGCACATTGCCTTCATGATCTCGGCCAGTTCCGACGCGCAGATCGCCGAGGTGACCACGGCTGTCGAACACCTGGCGCGCGTCGAACAGCGGCTGTGCCTTGGAGTCATGGATTGAGGTCAGGGATCGAGGATCAGGCATCGGGGGTCGGAGAGCCGACGATCGCTGATTGGCTGGACGCGCAGTCTTGTCCGGCCGAACGGCCACCCCTCACGGCCATGAGTTCGTCAACCCGGACTATCCACGACGCCATCGACAACCATGCGCGGCAGACCGGTATCCCCTATCTCCACCCGGACGAACCGACCGTCCAACTCGATCTGCTGGGCTCGGCGCAGGTCGTCGCGTGGCAAGAACGCAAGGCCGCGTTCCTGTTCGCCAGTGAAGGCTGCTGGTCGGAACTGCCCCACCTGTACGCGCGATATGGCACGACCGCCACGACCACGCTGATCGGCAAGCTGAAGGCGCTGGAACACGCCACCAGCGCCATCGTGTGCGATTCGGGCATGCAGGCGACGGCGCTGGCATTCGATGTGCTGATGGAACCCGGCGGGCACGCCGTGATCATGCGGCAGGTCTACAACAAGACCCGCAGCTACCTGGAGTGGATGGCGGCACGCACTGGCGGATCCGTGACGGTGGTGGACGATGGGGATGCGGCCGCGCTGACGGCTGCCATCAGGCCCTCGACGCGGTTGGTGTTTGCCGAAACGTTCACCAACCCGCTCGTGCGCGCGCAAGACTTGGACCAGTTGCGCACGGTCATGACTGAGGCCCGCGTTCGCGCGCCCGGCATTCGCCTGATACTCGATACCACCATCGCCTCGCCGTGGGCCTTCGCAGTATCACCACTCGACACTGGCGTCGACATCGTCGTCGCCAGCGGCACCAAGTCCCTCGGCGGCAACGATCGCGACCTCTGGGGGTACCTCGCCACCAACGACGCGCAGTTCGCCAATGGCGTGATGGACCTGGTGGCCATGCGCGGCGGCATTCTCGACTGGCGCCGGGCGACCGCCATACTCGCGTCGTTCGATACCGCCGGTGAGGCTCATGCGCGCCGATCGGCTTCAGCGACCAGGGTCGCGGCGTTCCTCGCCTCGCACCCCATGGTCAGCGAGGTGTTTCACCCGTCGCTGCCGACGCACAGGGATGCGCCGGCCATAGCCACGCAGTACCTCAGGCCCGGATCGCTGTTGTCGTTCAGGGTGAAGGGGGCCGACGAAGCGAGGACGCAGCACCTGGCCGACGTGCTGGCCACTTGCGTCATCGTGCGCTACGCTCTCTCGTTCGATGGGCTGGCGACCAAGGTCAACCACCACCGGACCGTATCGGAGTACTTCACGGCGCTCGAACAGTTGAAGCGCAACGGCTTTGATCGTCTCATCCGCCTGGCCCTGGGAATGGAGGATGCGGAAGACGTGATCGCGGCGCTAAACTGGACGCTGCACCACGGCGACGCCGTCAGTGCCGCGGATGTCACGGCCTGGCAACATCAGCGCGCAAGCGCTTTACGAGTGTAGGAGTCTGATGGGCGCAGCGGCACATCTCGGTATCAAGCTCGGCGAGTACGACGCGGCGATCCGGACGTTGATTCCTCATTACGAGGAGCTGATCGCGGCGGCCGCAGTGGCGGTGGGCGCCACCGCGCGCATGGCACCCGCCGTGGTTGATCTCGGCACCGGTTCCGGGGCGCTCGCGCAGGCGATTCTCAAGGTCCGCCCCAAGTCGCGACTGGTCGGCATTGATGAAGACGCCGGCATGCTGGGCCTGGCCGAGAAACGGCTGCGCGGCCGCATCGAGACCGTGCAGGCAAATTTCGAGGCGACCGCCATTCCGCGCTGCGATGTGATTTCGGCTTCGTTCGCCCTTCATCACATTCCCACTGGCCGGCGGAAAGCCGCCCTCTACAAGCGCTGCTTCACCGCGCTCAGGCCCGGCGGCGTGCTCGTCAGCGCCGACTGCTGTCTCGCGTCTTCGCAGACGTTGAAACAAAGCCATCGGGCTGCCTGGCTGAGCCATCTGCAGCTCCATCACTCCCGTGCGAAGGCGGAAAAGTACCTGCGGACGTGGGCGAAGGAAGATGTCTACTTCACGCTCGATCGCGAGGTTGAGTTGCTGAAGGAAGCCGGGTTCGGCGTGGAGATCGCGTTCCGGAAGACGTGCTTCGCGGTGATCGTGGGGTTGAAATAGACAGGGCAGCAGGCGGCACTAAGGTGCCGCCCTTCTGGCGCTAAGAGAACTGCGTGACGACGACGTCGATGTGGCGTTCCTGTTTTTCGGCAGGCTGCCACTGGACGAGGATCGGGCTTTGATAGGTGCCGCGCAACACGCGCGGCCGGCCGGTTTCGGGATCGGTGCCAGCCAGGAAGCTGACGCGGCGGGAGCGCAGGAAGCGGCGCGCCGGCAGCGACATTACCTTCGCAATCAGCCGCTCGAACGATCCGGCGTCAATGCGCAGGGCCTCCATCAGGGAGTTCAAGACCCGGACGGCGTCGTATTTCGCGTAGTTGAGGGTCTTGCCGGGAATGGAGAACGGGTCGGCCACCATGTGGCTGGCCTTGGCCCGGGCGAAGCGCAGCGGATCCCGCAAGACATCGACCAGGTCGTGCTGCATCAGCAGCGTCTCGTACTCGTTCACCGTAATGCCGACATGGCGTTCCGAGGGATCGACCACCAGGTCCACGCGCGCGCGGTCGAGACCAACCCGGGCGACCAGTTCGTCGATGCGCTCGAGGACGCCCAGCCGCGGATCGGCAAGGTTCACCGAGTCGATCGGATGCTTCGAGACCGGGATGATGATCGAAGTGCGCGCGACGATGTCTTCGTGGTCGTAGGCGACCACGGTGGTCTTGCGCTTGCGCATCTGTGCCTGGCTCTTGCCATCCAGCTCGATGAAATAGACCGGCGAGTGCGGACGGGTGCGATAGGTCACGCAGTTGCGCATGCCGGCGCCGATGAACGTGAGGTGCGAGTCGCCGTTGCGCGGCTCGACGACCTTCTGTTCTTCGGTCAGCTCGGAACGCAGTTCCATTTGATCGTGGCGATATTCGCCGCCCTGCGGAAACAGGGCATGGAAAGCGCTGAAAAACTGCGACATCAGGTCCGGGCTGTGATGCATGCGGACCGACAGGCTCTGGTCGAGATAGCCGGCCGTGGTGTGGAACGACGTGTACAACGCACGGCGGTGCTGGCGAAGCAAATCGCCGGCTTCCTGGTTGATGCGCGAATTGACGTCAATGGCCTCGAAGCGCCGCTGCGGCGCCAGGGTCAATGTCAGTTCGGTCGGCTGTGTGGCCATCAGCTAAATCTGCGCTCCGGCCACGGCCCCGTTCGGGGCAACGAGGTCGGCTGCCGAACATCCACGCAAGGCGAGAATGCGCTCGAGCACCTCGCCGACCACGCTGTCCGGGGTCGACGCGCCGGCAGTGATCCCGATGGTCTGGGGCCCCGGCGGCAGCCAGCCGTCGGTGCGGCTCTCAACTGCCGCGCCCACCGACCGGTGGCGGATGGAAGTTTCCTCGATACAGGTCGGATTGTCGATGTAAAAGGTCCGAACGCGCGGCGCGCACATGCGCGCGAGCGCCTGGGTGTTACTGCTGTTGTAGCCGCCGATCACGACCATCTGGTCGAGGCCGCCGTCCTTCAGCATGTCGAGCACGGCGTCCTGTCGCTCTTGCGTCGCCGAGCAGATGGTGTCGAAGGCACGAAAGTGCGGCTCGAGGTCGCCGCTGCCGTGGCGTTCGACCAGGGCGCGGCGCAGGGTTTCCTGCACCTTCAGCGTCTCGCTCATCAGCATGGTGGTCTGGTTGGCGAGACCCATGCGCTGCAGGTCGCGATCGGGATCGAAGTCAGGGCTGGCGGCTTCGCCAAATTCCGCCATCAGGTCGGCCGCCGATCGCCGGCCGAGAATGAACTCGCACAGGCGTTCGGTCTCGGCCACATCGCGGACGCACAGGTACTGGCCGCCTGGGTGCGTCAGTGCCTGCGACGCGGTCGCCCGGGTTTCTTCATGGTGGTGCTTGCCGTGAATGATCACGGTGTAGCCATCACGCGCGTAGAAATGAACTTTTTTCCAGACGTTGAGGACGCTGCCACACGTGGTGTCGACCAGCACGCAGCCCTTGGCCTTCAAGTGATTGAGTTCGGGGACACTGACACCAAACGCCGGCAGGATCACCACGTCTTCGCTGCCCACTCGAGCGAAGCGCGCCTCGGGATCGACCGAGTCTTCGAGAATCACGATGCCCATGTCACCGATGCGCTGGTTGACATCCGGGTTGTGGATAATTTCGCCCGACAGGAACACGCGCCGATCGGGAAAACGCTGACGGGTCTGGTAGGCGTAGTCGACGGCGCGATCGACCCCGTAGCAAAAGCCGAACTCGCGGGCCAGCTTGATGCGGAGGCCGCCGGCCTCGGCCTGGTAACCGAGCGCCTTGAGCCGTTCGACCATCTTGCTCTCGTACGTGCGCGCCAGAATCGGCCCGACCTCTGATTTCAGGCCGAAACCTTTCTGAAAATACAGCTGTGTCACGTCCCGTAATTATAACCTACCGTGGGACTTGCCCCAACCTAGCGCGGCGGTAAGGGAAGCGGGGGCGGGGTGCGGCCACCGGCGTGCCGGATGCCCCAGTCGAACATTGCCCGCATCACCGGGCGCAGCTCCTCACCCTTGGCGGTGAGCGCGTACTCGAGGCGAGGCGGATGCTGGCTGTAGCGGCGGCCCTTGATGATGCCCTTGGCCGCCAGCCGCTTGAGCCGATCGGCCAGGATGTTGGTGGGAATGCCTTCCGGCGAGTCGAGGAACTCGCTGTAGCGTCGCTTGCCGCGGGCGATGTCCCGGATGACGAGCAGCGACCACTTGTCGCCGAGCACATCCAGAGTGCAGGCGACCGGACAGCTGGAACGCCGCGACCGGGACGACGCCGAAGGCCGCGCGCTGAGCGAGCCGGATAACATTGTCATTGACTGTAACGCCAGTGACTTGCAAAATGCAAGTCACTACCGGTAGGATCCCGCCATGCTCCGCCGTACGCTCGTGGTCTTGATGTTGGCCGTGCCAGTCTCGTCGCTGGCCCAACCAGTTCCCCCACCCACGGTCCGTGCCCACCGCGTCGAACCGCCGATCAAGATCGACGGCAGGCTCGATGAGGCGGTCTACGCCAGCACGCCGGCAATCAGCAACTTCGTCCAGCAGGAACCCGACGAGTTCAAGCCGGCCACCGAGAAGACCGAGGCCTGGATCTTCTTCGACGAGGACCATATCTACGTCTCGGCCCGCAACTGGGAGAGCGCACCCGAGCGCCGCGTCGCCAACGAGATGCGCCGCGACACCGCCCAGTTGCGGCAGAACGACACCTTCTCGGTGCTGTTCGATACCTTTCACGACAAGCGCAACGGCTACTTCTTCTCTGCCAACTCGATTGGCGGGCTGGCCGACAGCCAGATCACGGACGAGGGCCCGCCCAACGCGGACTGGAACACGGTATGGGATGTGCGCACCGGGAACTTCGAGGGCGGCTGGACCATCGAGATGGTGATCCCGTTCAAGTCGTTGCGCTACCAGCCCGGCAGCGATCAGACCTGGGGCATCAACCTGCGGCGCGTCGTGCGGTGGAAGAACGAATGGTCGTACCTCGCGCAGGTGCCTCGGGCACTGACCACCTTCCGCGGCATTCTCAAGATCTCGGCGGCCGGCACGCTCGAGGGCCTGCAAGCGCCATCGGCCAATCGCAACCTGGAGGTCAAGCCGTACGCGCTCGGGGAAGTCTTGACCGACAACACCGTGTCACCTGCCGTTGCCAACGGCGGCAAGGCACGGGTCGGCGGCGACGTGAAGTACAGCATCACCCAGAGCATCACCACAGACCTGACCGTGAACACCGACTTCTCGCAGGTGGAGGTTGACGAGCAGCAAGTCAACCTGACTCGCTTCAACTTGTTCTTCCCGGAGAAACGTGAATTCTTCCTCGAGGGCCTGGGCACCTTCGCGTTTGCCGGCCGCGCCAGCGCCGGGCTGGCTGCCGGCACTGGCGAAGCGCCGTACCTGTTCTTCAGCCGGCGCATCGGCCTCGACCAGTCGACGGTGATCCCGCTGCGCGTGGGTGGCCGCGTCAATGGCAAGGCGGGCAGGTTTACCTTCGGCGCCATCAACGTCCAGACCGGCGACCACGAGGAGGCGCGCATCGAAGCCGCGAACTTCACCGTGCTGCGCGCCAAGCGCGACATCCTCAGGCGCAGCGCCGTTGGCGCCATGTTCACGCACCGCACCGCCACTCCGGGGCGCGTCGGCGCCAACGATGGCTACGGCGTCGACACGACGATGTCGTTCTATCAGAACGTCCGTTTCGACGCCTACCTCGCGGGCACCCGCAGCGAGGGCCGCGCGGGCAACCACCTCAGCTACCGCGGCTACTTCGACTACAACGCCGACAAGTACGGCGTGCAGGTGGAGCATCTGGCCGTGGAACCGAATTTCCTGCCCGAAATCGGTTTCGTGCGTCGCACGGACATGCGGCGCAACTTCGGCCAGCTGCGCTACAGCGCCAGGCCGGTCGGCCTCGGCAGCGTGCGCCGTATGACGACGCAGGCGGGCTTGAACTACACGACCAACACGAAAAACCGGCTCGACACCCGGGAAGGGGTCGGCAAGTTCGAGACCGAGTTCACCAACAGCGACGTCGCCAGCCTGACCTATACCGACAGCTTCGAGCGGCTGGTCCGGCCCTTCGTCATCTCCCCGGGCATCGTCCTGCCAGTCGGCACCTACGATTTCCACACCACGCGCCTCGGCTACACCGCCGGCCAGCAGCGGCGGGTGTCGGGCGAGGTGGTCTACGAGGTCGGCCCCTTCTACAACGGCGACCGCCAGACGATCGCGGTGAACTCGGGCCGCATCCAAGTGACGCCGCAGGTGTCGCTTGAGCCGAGCTTCTCGGTCAACTGGGTGGACCTCGTGCAGCGGTCGTTCACCGCCAAGGTGGCGCGGACGCGCGCTACTTACACCATCACGCCACGCATGTTCATGAGTGGCATCCTGCAGTACAACAGCGCCGGCAACTCCTTCGGCAGCAACGTCCGCTTCCGCTGGGAGTACCGTCCTGGCAGCGAGCTGTTCGTCGTCTACACCGACGACTTCGACACCGAGCCGCGGCCGAACGTAGTGTCGCTTCGCAACCGCGCGTTCGTCGTGAAGTTCAACCGGCTGTTCCGGCTGTAAACTCCTCGTGTGAACGTTGTTTTTGCCACCTGCGCCCATCAGCCCTTCATCACGGCCGACGACCAGCCGCTCGCCGATGCGCTGACCGCGCTCGGCTACCGGGTCGAACCCGAACCGTGGACCGATATCGACCCCGACACGCACCTGGTCGCTGACGCGGTCGTGCTGCGATCGACCTGGGACTATCACCGCGTCCCGACCATGTTCGCGGCGTGGCTGGAGGCGATGGCCGATTCGGGGCGGCCGCTGCTGAATCCCGCCCACGTGGCTCGCACCAACATCGACAAGATCTACCTGCAGGGCCTCGCGGCCGCCGGCATCGCCATTCCGAAGAGCCGCTGGATTGAGAAGCACGATGCCGCCGCCATCGACGCCGTCTTTCGCGAAGAGGGCTGGACGCAGGCTGTGCTCAAGCCGCGCATTGGCGCTACCGCCCACGGCACCTTCTTGGTGTCACCCGGCTCGCCGCTGTCGGAAGAAGATCTGGCGCCGGCACGGGCGTCGGGCGGCCTGATGCAGGAATTCATCCCCGCGATAACCGATCTCGGCGAAGTGTCGCTGGTCTATGCCGGCGGGCAGTTCAGCCACGCGGTTGCCAGGCGGGTGAAGGAAGGCGACTTTCGTGTGCAGAAGGATTTCGGCGGCAACGTCGAGCAGATCGCGCCGCCTACCGAGCTGCAGCTCTTCGCCGATGCGGTCATGGCGCAAGTGCCGGCGTCATGCGCCTACGCGAGGGTGGACCTCGTTCTCAGCCCGCGGGGTCCCTTGCTGATGGAACTCGAACTGATCGAGCCCGAGCTCTATTTCACCATCGTCCCCGGCTCGGCCGATCGCATGGCGCGAGTGATTGTCGACCGCCTGTCCGGGATCCTGTAATTCCGCCCGTGTTCATCGGACACTACGCGCTCGCGTTCGGCGCCAAACGGTACGCCCCAACCGTGTCGCTCGGCACCTTGGTTCTCGCCTGCCAGTTCGCCGATCTGCTCTGGCCGGCGCTGGTCGTGCTGGGCATCGCTATCTGCAGGTCACGAAATACGCCCTGGCGGGCGCCGACGTGGCTCGCTGGAATTATTGGGGCCCTCTTCGGGCATCCCACTCCCTGGACGCCGGTTGCGGGTAGAATGCCGCGGTGACCGACGGTCCGAGGAGGCGTTGGGGCTGGTCTGCCCTGGGCGCGCTGGTGCTGTGTGTGCCGGCGTCGGGCGCGGCACGTCAGGCTGCGGCCCCCCCGGCCAGTGCGCCGCAGGCAGTATTTGTCCAGAACTACTGCCTCGGCTGTCACAACGATCGAAGCAAGACCGCCGGCCTGTCGCTGCAGGGTCCAATCCTCGAGCCCGTCCCCTCGCACCTTGAGGTCTGGGAGAAGGCGCTCCGCAAGATTAGGTCGGGCGAAATGCCGCCTCCAAGCGTTCGCATCAGGCCGACGGCTGACGAATATCGCGAAGTCGCGGCGCATCTGGAATCGACACTCGATGCCGCCGCAGCTGCACATCCCAATCCGGGACGGACGACCGTCCACCGGTTGAACCGCGCCGAGTACAGCAGCGCCATTCGCGATCTGCTCGCGGTTGACGTGAACGCCGGCAACTGGTTGCCGGTGGACGATTCGGGCTACGGCTTCGACAATATCGGCGCCGTGCTCTCCACCTCGCCGGTGCTGCTTGAACGATACCTGTCGGCCGCGCGCCGCATCAGCCGCCTCGCCATCGGCGATCTGAGGCAGAAGCCCTACGATGAGATCTACGACGCGCCGCGCGATCCCTTCAAGGGCGTGCGCAACGAACGCGTCAGCGACGGCCTGCCGTTCGACTCGCGCGCCGGCTTGTCAGTGGAGCACTACTTCCCGGTCGATGCCGAATACGAGTTCAAGGTCCGCCTGCGCGGGCTGCTGGTGACGACGGATATTCCGGACCCCAATGCCTTTACCGTACGGGTTGCCGTCAAGGCCGGCCTGCGTCGGGTGGGAGTGACGTCGCCGCGCGAGAACACCAAGGCTGAAATCGAGGGTCCCGGCGCGCGCGTACCGGCCGCCGCGTTGGCGCAGGTGCCCGTGCCCGTCGACGTACGGCTCGACGGCAAGCGCATCAAGCGATTCGACGTTCCCATTGATTCGCTCGAGGTCAGCCAGTTGATCGTGGGTGGACCCTTCAGCCCCACCAGTCGGGGCAACACGCCCAGCCGCGAAAAGATCTTCGTTTGCCACACCCAGGACGACGAGTGCGCCCGGACGATCCTGACCGCGCTGTCGCGCCGCGCGTTTCGCCGCGCCGTGACCAGCGATGACGTCGAACCGCTGCTGTATCTCTACCGGAGCGCGCGCAAGGGCCGCGATTTCGAGACCGGTATCCAGAACGCCGTCCAGGCGCTTCTGGTCTCGCCCGAGTTTCTCTTCCGCGTGGAACAGGATCCGTCCAACGCCGTGCGCGGCGCCGCGTATCGCGTCAGCGACGTCGAACTGGCCTCTCGTCTGTCGTTCTTCTTGTGGAGCAGCATTCCAGACGACGAGCTGCTGGCTCTCGCGGTGCGCGGCGGGCTGAGTGACCCAGCCGTGCTGGAACAGCAGGTTCAGAGAATGCTGCGCGACCCGCGCGCCGACGCGCTCGTCAGCAATTTTGCCGGGCAGTGGTTACACCTGCGGACCGTCCAGACCGTGCAGCCCGATCCCGTGATCTTCCCGTTCGACGAGCAACTGCGCCAGGCATTCATCAGCGAAACCACGCTGCTCTTTACGAGCATCGTCCGCGAGGACCGCAGCATCCTGGATTTGCTTCGGGCCGACTACACCTATCTCAACCAGCGCCTGGCCGAGCACTACGGGGTGCCCGGCGTCTACGGTTCTCAGTTCCGGCGCGTGGCCGTCACCGACCCGAATCGCCGCGGCCTGCTGGGCCACGGCAGCATCCTGACGTTGACGTCCTATCCCAACCGGACGTCGGTGGTGCAGCGTGGGAAGTGGGTGCTCGAGAACTTGTTGGCGTCGCCGCCGCCGCCGCCGCCGCCCGACATTCCTGCCCTGCAATCGTCGCGCGATGGCAAGATGCTGACGATGCGCGAGCAGATGGAAACGCACCGCGCCAGCCCGGTGTGCTCCTCCTGTCATTCGAGAATGGACCCGATCGGGTTTGCCTTGGAGAATTACGACGGAGTGGGAAAATGGCGCACCGAGGACGCCAGCGCGCCCATCGACGCCCGTGGCAGGCTGCCCGACGGGACGGAGTTTGATGGCGGCGCCGGGCTCACCGCGCTGTTGCTCACGAAGTACAAAGAAGACTTCGTGCGGACCGCGGTCGAGAAATTGCTGACCTATGCCCTTGGACGCGGCGTCGAATACTACGACGCGGCGTCCGTGCGGGCCATCGCGCGTAACGCCGCCGCGAACGACTATCGTCTGTCCGCGCTCGTACTCGACGTGATCAAGAGTCGCCCGTTTCAGATGAGGAGAGCCGAGTGATGATGCTGACCAATAAGTCGCTGGCGCGTCGGACGTTTCTGCGGGGCCTGGGCGCGACGATGGCGTTGCCGTTGCTCGATGCCATGGTGCCGACGCTGGCCTTCTCTCCACAGGCGAAGCAACTGGCGAAGTCGCCCATCCGGCTCGGCTACGTCTATACGCCCAACGGCATCATCGGGTGTTCGGCGAAGAGCCCACGGCCCTTTATGTGGACGCCCACGACGAGCGGCGCGAATTTCGCGTTCAGCCCCACCATGAAGGTGCTCGAGCCCTACCGCAACGACCTGGTGGTGCTGAGTGGCTTGGCGCAAGCCAATGGCCGCGCGCTCGGCGACGGCCCTGGCGATCACGCGCGGGCCACGGCCACCTTCCTCACGGGTGTGCATCCCTACAAGACCGGCGGGGCAGACTTCCGGCTCGGGGTGTCGGCCGACCAGATCGCCGCGAAGCAGTTTGGTAAGCAGACGCCGCTCTCCTCGATCGAACTCGGCCTCGAGCAGCCGTTGCTAGCCGGTAACTGCGACTCGGGGTACACCTGCGCGTACATGGCGATGTCGTGGCGATCCGAAACCAGTCCGTTACCCGCCGAGACCAACCCGCGCGCCGTCTTCGAGCGGCTGTTCGGAGACGACGACAGCACCGACGCAGTGGCGCGCAGCGAACGGCGCGCCAACCAGAAAAGCGTGCTCGACTACGTGGCCGGCAGCCTGTCTCGCCTGCAGCGCCGGGTGGGCGTCGCCGACCGCGGCAAGCTGGACGAGTATCTCGCGTCGGTGCGCGACATCGAGCGTCGCATCCAGGTCACCGAGCGGAATAACTCCTACACGCTATTGCCACACCTCGAGCGGCCGAGCTCGATTCCCGATAACTACTTGGAGTATGCGAAGTTGATGATGGACCTGCAGGTCATCGCGTGGCAGACCGACATGACCCGGGTTGCGTCATTTACACTCGGCCGCGACGGCAGCAACCGCGCCTATCGCGAGATCGGGATCGCCGACGGGCATCATTCGATTTCGCATCACCAGGGTGATGCCGAGCGCATCGACAAGCTGATGAAGATCGACGGGCTTCACGTCGGGCTGTTCGGCTACCTGCTGGAGAAACTGCGGGCTACGCCAGATGGCGACGGCACGTTGCTGGACCACTCGCTCACGCTGTTTGGCAGCAGCCTGAGCGAGTCGAACCTGCACACGCACGACGACCTGCCGATTGTGCTCGCGGGCAACGCCGGTGGGCGCGTCACGGGCAACCGCCACCTCGTGCAGTCGAAGGAGACGCCGCTCAACAACCTCTTCCTGAGCATGTTCGACGCGGCGGGCGTCCCCGACGTCGCCGGCTTCGGCGACAGCACCGGGCGCCTAACCGATCTGTGAGGTTGATGCGAGTGAGCCTTCGAGCGGTCGGCCTGGCGCTGCTGCTGGCACTGGTCGTGCCATGGCCGATGGCGGCGCAACACGGCAACACCAGTCTCATCGACGCCGTACAGCGGCGCGACCAACAGGCGCTGCTCGCGTTGCTGCGCGAGAAGGCGGATGTCAACGCGGCGCAGCCCGACGGCGCGACCGCGCTGACGTGGGCCGTACACCTGGGCGAACGGCGCATGGCCGAGGCGCTGCTCGCAGCCGGTGCGAACGTGAACGTGGTCGACGAGTACGGCGAGACGCCCCTCACGTTGGCGGCAGCCAACGCCGACACCGTCCTGATGCAGCGGCTGCTTGATCTTGGCGCGCGAGCGGGCGCCTCCCGGTGGAACGGGGAGACCGCGCTCATGATTGCCGCCGGCACCGGCAGCGTGGCAGCCGTCCAGCTGCTGTCGCGCCACGGTGCCAACGTGAACGCCGCCGAACCTCGACGCGGGCAAACGGCGCTGATGTGGGCCGCCGCCGAGGGCCACTCATCCAGCGTCAAGGCGCTCGTCGACCTAGGCGCCGACGTCAAGGCCGTCTCGAAATCAGGATTCACCGCGCTGGCCTTCGCCGTGTCGAAAGACGACAGCGAATCAGTGAAGTTGCTGCTCTCGGTGGGCCTCGACCCCAACCTCCTGCTGCCGTCGGGCAACCGGCTGCTCTCGATGGCCATGAAGTTGCGCCACCGCGCTTCGGCCCTGGCGCTCGTCGCCGGGGGCGCCGACATTCGCGCCGTCGATCGCGGCGGCAACAGTCCCCTGCACGTCGCCACGCAGGCAGGAGACGTCGAGCTGGTACAGACGCTGTTGGCGCGTGGCGCCGACGTGAACGTGCGCACGCCACCGGCGCGCGCGGTCGCAAATCTCGCCCGTGACGGAGGGCGCGTGTTCGGCGGCGGTGGCATGCAGACACCGCTGATGATGGCGGCGCAGGCCAACCGGTTGAACGTGATGCAGGTCCTGGTGAATGCGGGCGCCGATGCCTCACTGAAGGCCGACAACGGCAGCACCTTGCTGATGTTCGGCGCCGGCGGAAAGCTTGAGACGGTCAAGTACGCCTACCAACTCGATCCGCATGTCAAGGTGGCTGGCGTGCTCGGGCAGACACCGATGCACGCCGCCATCGGCGCCACCGTGCCGCGAACTCAGGCCGAGGTGTGCGAAGTAATCCAGTTTCTCGCCGACCAGGGCGCGGCACTCGATGAGCTCGACGCGGCCGGCCGCACCGCGCTCAGCATCGCCGACGGCCCGCCCATCGACAAGGCGGTGGAGCTGCTGACCACGCTGATCATCAAGTCGGGAACCACACCCAAGATTCCTTCGAAGCGCTGAGCCATGCGAACCACGTCACTCACCGCGCTGTTCGTCGTGACGCTGCTCAGCACTTCTGCCGGCGAGACCCTGCGCGCGCAGCAGCCCGTGCCAACCGTGGCCGACGGCATCTACACCACCGTGCAGGCGACGCGTGGCGCGGCGGCGTATGACGCGGCCTGCGTCCGCTGCCATCGCGCCGATCTGGGCGGCGCCGACGGCCCGGCATTGAAAGAGGACCGGTTCGATCGCGCTTTCGCCGGCAAGAGCCTGCAGCGCCTTTTTGAACGCGTCACCACGACGATGCCAAAAGGCGCGCCGGGGAGCCTGGCCGAGGGCGTTTACCTCGACATCATCGCGCACTTGTTGCGAGAGAACGGTTTTCCCGGAGGCGCGAAGGAACTGAGTGCGGATGCGGTGGAGGGCGTCGTGATTCTGCCAACGCGCCCCAAACCGCTGGCGCCGGTCAGCGATTTCTCCTATGTCGAAATCTCCGGCTGCCTGGCCCAGGCGAGAGACGGCGGGTGGATGCTTGGGCCAGCCAGCGATCCCGTGGCCGTGAAGCCGGCGATCGCCGGCCCTCCGACGGCGCACGCATCAATGGCCCCGCGTGGCAGCGAGCGAACGTTCCAGTTGATTGACGCCGTCGCCTTCGGCCCCGAGCAGTACCGTGGCCATCTCTTGCGAGTCCGAGGCATCCTGATTGGACTGCCGGCCGAGTTGCGATTGACGATCAGTTCGCTGGAGACGCTGGCCCCAACCTGTAAGTGACGCAGGACGCCGTTGCCAGACGGTGGCTACGGCGTTGCGTGTTCAAGCACGAGCCCGACCGCGGTCGCCCGCTTGAAGCCCTTCCAGTAGGTGTGGGCCGGCAGCGGCTTGCCCTCGCGATCCATCGCGAACACGCCGTCCTTGCCACTCGGCACAACGTCGAAGTACGCCTGCTTGTCAGGCTCGCCCTTCAGGTGCCAACCGAAGTACGCCGTGGCGAAGTGATGAAAGATGTTGTTCATGCGGGCGGTGTCCCACACGGCGTCGGCATAGTGCGAGAACGCCGGCGCGGCGGTTCCGGAGGCGCGGTAGGACTCGAGCGGCGCCGGCATGGGCGCGGCAGCATTGTGGTTGGCGTTGACGAACGTGAGCAGGTAGCGATCGGCATTCACGGCGCCCTGGTAGAGCGCGCGCGTCCCCTTCTCGTATCCCGAGACATCGTCCGCGCTGCCGGCGATGAAAAGCACCGGTGTGCGGATGCCCTTCAAGCCGTCGGCGTCCCAGAAGCCGCCCTGCATTCCCCATGGGCCAATCGCAATCGCCGCCTTGATGCGCGGGTCGCGCGCTTTCTGGTAGGCGGGGTTCGAGGCCGCGCGCTCGGCAAGCAGCTGGTTCGGCGGCGCCTGCGCGCCGCTGACGCTGGCATCGCTGTAGCCGCCACCGATCACGTTGACAACACCGTAACCACCCATCGAGTAGCCGATGATGCCGGTGCGCGAGGCATCGACGAGGCCGCTGAGGAAACTGCCGGAGCCGGCCTTGCCAAGGCGATCGATCTCGTTGAGGACGAACAACTGATCGAACGACCGATTGTAGAGCGTGCTGGCGAAGGCTTTCTGGTCGTCGTAAGTGCTGTCCTTGTGATCGAGCGAGACCGTGACGAACCCCTTGGTGGCGAGGTTCTCACCAACGTGGCTCATCAGGTAGCGATTGCCCGGGTAGCCATGCGAGATGATCACCAGCGGATAGCCGCCTTCGCCCGGCTTCGGCGCGCCCGGGCCGAGCAGGGGCGCTGCATCGCGAACCGCCCTGCCATGAATGGTTGCCGTGATGCTCGGATCGCGAGTGATCACGCGGTATTCGCCACCCGGTTGCTGGCCGGCCGCGAGCGTGGCAGGATACCAGACCTCTAGGGTGAGCGTGCGATCGTAGCGGGTGACCGGCGCGCCTTCCTTGGTGTTGAGAATATCCGGACGGTTCTTGTCGGTGACCTCAATGGTCCGCACACCGATGCTGAGTGGACCCGGCGCGGCCAGCTCCGGTGCGCTCGGCGTGATGATGTCGATGCGGTTCTGCTGGGCAAGCAGGGTGGCCGACGCCAGAACCAGGACCAGGCCGATCGTTACTGGACGCATGTGCTTCTCCCCGTCACTTCTCACGTTGCATGTGGACTCGAGCGACGTCGTGCATATAGCCGCCGACTGCGGCATAACGCTGCTGCGCTGCCACGGCAAGATGCTCGCGGCCTTTCACGCGGTCGCCGGTTGCCTCGAGATAGAGGCCGACATAGAGCCGACCGAAGAATTGCGCCGACGGATCAGACCTCGCCGCGGCCATCACCTGCTCGGGCGTTGCCCGGCCGAGAAACATCTGGTAAACCTCACGCATGGGCACGCGCGCATCCGGGCCAACCGGCAGAATCTGCTGGCGTGCCGCCTCCGGCGACTCCGCCCGGGCAACACACAGGAAATGCCAGGCGGCATTCTCGACGTCAGCGGGATTGACAGTGCGGTGCGAGATGAACATGTCGCGGCAATCGAGAAAGCGGCCGGCGTAGTACTGCGCGATGCCGCGCTGCCAGAGCTCCGGAGCTTGATCGGGAATGAGCTTGGCGAGCTGATCAAACCCCGCAGCCGATTGCTCGATGCGACCGGCCCTGAAGTCGTCAACCGCCCGCGCCATCACCTCACGCGGGTTCTGCCCGGCGTCGCACAGCATCAACACGGCCAGCAGCAGGTTCGCGATCATCGTGTCGAATTATACGGCCACCGAGGGACCAGCCACTGGCGTGTCTAATCGGTCGCTGCAGTCCTTGGGGCCGCGCTAACATCGGGTATGGCCGGTCGAGGGTTCTGGACAATGGCAGCGGTGGTCGCATTCGCGAGCGCCGCGTCCGGTCAGGCGCTCGTGTTTCCCTCGCCGCACTCGACTCCCGAAGCCGTCACCGACAGCCAGGACTTTCCCTACCTCCCGGCACTTCCCGGCGCACGATTGATCGCCACCAAACGAATGGCAGAACCGCTCGAGCTGCGGTCAGCGACGGCGGACGCTGAAGCCGTGCTCGCCGGCATGTCATACGTGCAGAAGACCTACGATCGTCCGGGCAGCCTGACACCGGTGGTCTTCCTCTCCACGCTGAGGGATGCGCTGTTCGCGGCCGGGTGGAAACTGATCGACGTGACGAAGCTCGAGGAGATTCCGATCCAGCCCGAGACCGTGAACGTCGCCGCCTACTATTTCGCCAACGACCGTATGGTTTTCGCGCGCCTGACGCAGGAGCCGGGTGGGCCGTATCAGGCCAACGTCGCCGACGTCGGTGCTGAAGACTGGTCTGCCGCGCTGGCGAAGCAGTGCCGGGTTCGTGCCTACAGCATCCAATTCGATCTCGATCGCCCCACCTTCAGGCCCGAGGCAATCCCGACGCTCGAGAAGCTCGCGGCTCTGCTGAAGTCGCGAGCGGGACCAACGGTGGAGATCCAGGGTCATGCCGACAACATCGGCACCGCGGGCGATGCCGCGCGGCAACTCCTCTCGGAGGCGCGCGCAAAGGCCGTGTCCGCGTGGCTGGCCGATCACGGCGTGTCGAAAGCAAAGCTTTCGTCGAAGGGGTACGGAAAAACGCGGCCGATCGCTGCCAACGACAGTGACCTGGGCCGCGCCATGAATCGCCGGATCGAAATCGTCAGGCCAGGTTGTTCGCGCTAGCGTATTCCTCGTAGGCGCCCTTGAAGTCGGTGATCACGCCGTGGTCGAAGTGCCACACGCGCGTGCCGACTTCTTCCATCAGGTCCTGGTCGTGGGTGACGAGCAGCACGGTGCCCTCGAACTTCTGCAGCGAGATGTTCAGGGCATTGATGGCTTCGAGGTCCAGGTGGTTGGTGGGTTCGTCGAGCACCAGCACGTTGGGCTTTTGCAGCATGATCCGGCAAAACAGCAAGCGCGCGGTCTCACCGCCCGACAGCGCCTCGGTCGGCTTCAGTCCTTCTTCACCGGTGAACAGCATCTGCCCGAGCAGGCCGTGGATATCCTGGCGTGAGGCGTCCGGGTCGAACTGATGCAGCCACGCGGCGGCGGTCATGCCCTTCTGGATCTCGCCGGTGTGATCCTGCGGGAAGTAGCCGATCGAGACCTCGTGGCCCCACTTCATCTTGCCGGCGTCGAGGTCGCCGGGCGATGGCGGCAGGCCGGGGGCGTCCGCCAGCAACGCCTTCAGCATGGTGGTCTTGCCGGTGCCGTTGCGGCCGACCAGCACGATTTTCTCGCCGCGGTTGATGATGCCGGTAAAGTCGGCGATCACGTCCAGCGAGCCGTGCGACTTCGAGATGCCCTCGAACTCGAGCGCCGTGCGGCCCGACGGCCGGAGACTGGTGAACTTGATGTACGGGCGTTGAATGTTGGAGCGCGCCAGCTCGGTGGTCTGCAGGCGCTCCACTTCCTTGCGCCGCGATTGCACCTGGCTGGAACGCGTGCCGGCCGAGAAGCGCTGGATGAAGTCGGTCAGCTGGGCAATTTTCTTATCGCGCTGCTCGTTCTGCGACTCCAGGCGCGAGCGAATCTGCGTCTTGGCCATCACCATGTCGTCATAACCGCCGGTGTAGGTGATGATGGTCTGGTAGTCGATGTCGGCGGTGTGCGTGCACACGGCGTTCAGGAAGTGGCGATCGTGTGAAATCACGATCAGCGTGCCGTCGTAGCGAATCAGAAAATCGCGCAGCCAGTGGATCGAGTCGAGGTCCAGGTGGTTGGTCGGTTCGTCGAGCAGCAGCGCCTGCGGATGGCCGAACAGCGCCTGTGCCAGCAGCACTCGCACTTTCTGGCCGCCCTGCAGTTCGCTCATGGTGCGCTGGTGCACCTCGTCTGGAATGTCGAGGCCCTGCAGCAGGATGGCGGCGTTGCTCTCGGCCTCGTAGCCGTCTTCTTCGCCGACCACGCCTTCAAGCTCGCCCAGGCGCATGCCGTCGGCTTCGGTCATCTCAGCCTTCGCGTAGAGCAGTTCGCGCTCTTCGAGCGCGGCCCACAACCGGGCGTTGCCCATGATCACCGTGTCGATCACGCGCAGCTGGTCGAACGCGAACTGGTCCTGCCGCAGCACGCCCAGTTTCTTGGGCCGAACGACGTCGCCCTTCTGTGGCTGCGATTCGCCGGTCAACAGCTTCATGAAGGTCGACTTGCCAGACCCATTGGGGCCGGAGAGACCGTAACGGCGACCGGCAAGGAAGGTGGTGGTCACTTCGTCGAATAGAACCTTCGACCCGAAGCGCATGGAGACGTTATTAACGGAAATCACAACCGCTGATTGTACCACCCGGGCCACGGGCCTGTCCGCCGTCCTGTCCCCCGTACGCTTGGCGCAGGTGGAAGCCTTGGCGAAGGTGGGATCAGGGATCCGGGCAGACGGCGTCAGGCCGGCGAATCACCGCCGCGCTGCCAAACTCGGCCATAACCTCAACCCGCCTGCGTATTTCCCTTGGTAGCAAGCCCAAATCAACCACGGCGTGTCCCCGTCCGAGGCCCGCCACCCAGCGGCCGATCGCGGCGCGGCTGTCGTAGCGATCGATCTCGGCGGTGCGCGCCGAGCTGCGCGGATTTCCCAGCACGGCCAGGTGCAGCCAATAGGCTGCGTCGGCGCTGCTGACCAGGTAATCGGAGCATCCCGCCCCGACGTTCGCCCGCAGCCAACGCCCCGCGTTGTCGAGATCGACCGAGACGACGGGCACTGATTGCGGCGCGTTGATGGCGGGACGCACGATCGTGATCACCATCAGCGTCACAATCATCCAGCCGGCGGCCGACTGCACCGAGAGCGCCGCGCGCGAGACCGCGGCATGCAGGGCCAGCGCGCCACAGATGGCCAGCGGGTAGATCGCCAGGTAACCCATTTTGAAGGCCATGTACGGCGTCTCGGCGCCAATGCTCCTCGACATGAACCACAGCGTGATTGCCTGTACGGCGATGGCGAGCAGTAAGGCGACCGTCACCGTCGCGCGACGAGTGGTGATCGCCCAGCTCAGACCGATGACGGCCAGTAGCGGGAACACCCAGCCGACCACGGCGAGTGACGGCTGGAGCACGGCACCGCTAGTACGAACGATCAACGCCCAGCCCAAGCGGCCGGCCACGTGAATGCCCGCAACGAGCGCCAGCGGCGCCAACGCGATGACCAGATGGCGCAGCCGCCAGCCGAGCGACACATGGCGGCGCAACAGCAGCGCGAAGAACACGAGCAGCGGCGGTCCGATCCACACGGGCCAGGCCAGGAACACGGCCGTGACGAGCAAGCCGAACAACGCCGCCACCGCAGCGGTCGGCCGCTCCTCCCACACCGTCAGTGCCCACCACGCCGCCACACTGAAGCAGGCGCACACGGCCTGCGCGAGGAAGGCATCGTGCGTGAACGCGCCGGTGAAGTAGTCGAGCGGCAACATCAGCAGCATCACACTGGCCACCGCGAACGGGATGGGGAGGCGAAGCCGCCGCGCGATCAGGAACATGAACCCACCGGTCAGGGCCGTGCCGAACGCAATCACCGGATAGAACGCGCGGAAGCCATCACTACCGGTCCAGGCGCCGGCCATTACCGCGAGCAAATGCGCGCCAGGCGTGTAGTGCGCCATCTCGCCCATGGCGGCTTCGAGCGCGCGGTCGTGAACGAGATGGCCGGCCCGCTCGAGGTAATCGACGAGCAGCAGGTGATGCGTGAGATCGGAACCGCCGCCGGGAGGTAGCAGCGACGGCCAGGCGATGCGCAGCAGCCACGCCAGCACCGCGCCAACCACGCCGGACCACGCAAGCAGATCGAACCAACCCGGCTTGACGCCGACTCGCAGCGCCCAGGCCATCGCCGCCGCGATCGCGATCGAGGCCGCCAGCACGACTCCCGGCATCAGGCCGAGGCCGGAGGCGTCCATCAGGTACGTCACGATCGGCACCGCCGCCAGGAAGGCGGTGACGGCAGTGGCGACAACCTCGGCCAGGCTCATGCGATGCGTTCGGGCTCCATCACCTTCTCCACGACCTTCCCGCCCTGGACGCTGACGTGGTACACCCTGGCGGCGGCGCGCGCCGAGACCACGCGCTGCACGGTGTTGTCTTCGAAGTAGATGCCGGCGTCATTATCGCAGGCATATCCCGGCTTCATCTGGCCAGCGCCGATCAGCTTTTGATACAGAGGGCGACGCCCCGGCTCCGCGTCGTAGTGCGGTGAATGGCTGCCCTTCAGGAAGCCGAGCCCCTGCACCGTAGACAATTCCTTCGGCCGCGAATCGGTCGTGCCCTCTTCAAACCAGCACAGCGAACCCGCGCTCGCGCCACCAAGCACAATGCCGCGGTCCCATGCCTGCCGCAGGATGACGTCGATGCCGTGCGCCTTCCAAATCACCTGCTGGTTGAGCGTGTTGCCGCCGGAACACACGATACCGTCGACCGACAACAGCACCTCTTCCCAACTGCGGGTCTGCCTGACGCTGGCGATGAAGCTGATCTGATGCGACGCCTCGACGTTGAGCGGAGCACAGTTCTGGTACCAGGAAATGATTCCGGCCGGCGAATCCCCGTTGGCCGTTGGCAAATACAGCAGCTTGGGCCGCGGCTTGCCGGTGATCTCCGCCAGGTAGCGGATGAAGGCGGTGTTGAACCCGCCGCCCGCGACGAGGATCTTCCGGGTCGCTCCAGCCGCCGGCTGCTGGGTGTCTGCGGCAGACGCTGTTGATGCGGCCAGGGTTGTGGCCAGAGGAGCAATCAGCGAGGTGGCGATGAATTCGCGGCGTTCCATGGCCTGTATGTATACGCCATCCAGGTGAACGGCGGTCACGTCTTTTTCGGCTACGCTGGAGGTGAATGTCTACGAACGAACTGGTCGCCGCGTCCGGCACCGCGATCGACTGGCTGGAACGGCTCGCTGGCGACCGGCATCTCCTGGCATCGCTTTCCATCGAAGATCGGCAACGTCTGCACCGAGCCCTCGCGGCGCTCACGACCATTGATCCGCAAGCCAAGCGGAAGCGGCAGAAGGCGATCAAGGCCGAGGGCGTCAAGAAGGCCGAAGCGATCTTGCACGACACCGGCATCCGCGCCTTGCGACGCCGGCCCATGATCACCACGCCGAATGTCTTCCCACCCACGATCGACGAAGCCCAGGCGGCGAGCCGGCAACGTCCAGCGGTCGATCGCGTCTGCTACGTTTGCAAGGAGTCGTATTTACAGCTCCACCACTTCTACGATCAACTGTGCCCCACGTGCGCCGAGGTGAACTTCGCGGCGCGCACCGAGCTCGCCGATCTGCGGGGGCGGGTCGCGCTGTTAACCGGCGGACGCGTGAAGATTGGCTACCAGGCGGGACTGAAACTGCTCCGCTGCGGAGCGCAGCTGATCGTGACGACGCGCTTCCCTCGCAATTCGGCCGACCGATACGCGCAAGAACCGGACTTCAGTGAATGGGGCCACCGGTTGCAGATCTACGGGCTCGACCTCCGCCACATCCCGAGCGTTGAAGCATTTTGCCGAGACATGAACGCCACTCGCGAGCGGCTCGACTTCATCATCAACAACGCGTGCCAGACGGTCCGTCGTCCGCCCGAGTTCTACACGCACATGATGGAGGCCGAGCTCGCGGCCTCGCGCGATCAACCGGCGCACGTTCGCCGGCTGCTGGGCGAGGGTTCCATGCCGGCGGCGCAGGCCGAACTGTCCGCGACCGGCGTCGTTGCCGCTCGGCTGTCGCAGGTGCCGTTGCTCGACGAAGAACTCATCGCGCGATCGAGTCTCTTCCCGGCCGGCAGGCTCGACCACGATCTGCAGCAGGTCGACTTGCGCGACATGAACTCGTGGCGCATGCTGCTCGCCGATGTGCCGACGGTCGAGATGCTCGAAGTGCAGTTCGTCAACGCGCTGGCGCCGTTCCTGTTCAATGCGCGACTGAAGCCGTTGATGCTCCGCACCCCCGAACGCGACAAGCACATCGTCAACGTCTCGGCGGTCGAGGGGCAGTTTTACCGGACCTTCAAGACGACCAGGCATCCGCACACCAACATGGCGAAGGCGGCGCTCAACATGATGACGCGGACGGCGGCGACCGACTACTTCAACGACGGCATCCACATGAACAGCGTCGATACCGGGTGGGTGACCGACGAGGATCCGATCGAGATCGCCGTCCGCAAGACTGCCGATCATCGCTTCCACCCACCGCTCGACATCATCGACGGCGGCGCCCGCATCGTCGCGCCACTGGTCACGGGTTTCAACACTGGGAAGCACGTGTGGGGTCAGTTCCTGAAGGACTACAAGCCGACCCCCTGGTAGTAAGATGGCGCCATGTTGATGACGCGCACGGTGGTGATGTTGGGCATAGCGGCGGTGCTTGGGGTGTCGTTGAGCGCCGCAGGCTTGTCCGCCGTAGCCTTGGCGGAGGTGAAGAACTGGACCCGCTTCCGCGGCCCGAACGGTTTGGGCGTATCGGACGCCACCAAGGTGCCCGTCGAGTTCGGCCCGACCAAACACGTGAAGTGGAAGACGACGCTGCCGCCCGGTCACTCGTCGCCGGTGCTGACTAACTCGCACATCTTCCTGACTGCCCACTCCGCCGAAAAGGATGCCTACAAGCTGTTCGTGCTCGCGCTCGATCGCAAGAGCGGCAAGCAGCTGTGGCAACACGAAGTGCCGCGCGTGCAGCCGGGGCGCCGCGAGAACGTGAACGGTCCGGCCTCGCCCAGTCCGGTGACTGACGGCACCAACGTCTACGCGTTTTTCCAGGACTTCGGCCTGATCAGCTACACCGCCGACGGCAAGGAACGCTGGCGTCTGCCGCTTGGGCCGTTCAACATGTTTTATGGCTTCGGCGCATCGCCCATTCTCGAAGACGGCCTGATTATCCTGCCGGTCGACCAGGACACGGACCCGTATTTGCTCGCGGTGGACGCCAAGACTGGCAAGCAGCGCTGGAAGGTCTCGCGGCCGCACGTGATCTCCGGCTATTCGACGCCGACGATCTGGCGGCCGAAGTCGGGACCCGCCCAGATCCTGATTCCGGAGTCGTTTCAGCTGACGGCGTACTCAATCACCGACGGCTCGAAATTGTGGTGGGTTCGCGGTCTCGCGTGTGAGATGAAGTCGGTGGCCAGCCTCGACGGCGACACGCTGTATGTGAACGGCTGGGGCTTCGGGCAGAACCAGGCCGGCACGCAGGTCCCAACGGTGGAGTTCGCCGCCGGACTGAAGATCTACGATGCCAACCAGGATGGTTTCGTCGGCCGCGACGAAATCAACGGCACCGGCACCATGGACCGGATGCTGCGCCCTGACTACGGCTTCGATGCCTTCGACGGCAACCGCGACGGCAAGCTCGATGCGAAAGACTGGGACGTGTTCCGCTCAATGCTGGCGGCCGAGAACGGCCTGATGGCCATCACCCTCGGCGGTTCCGGCGACATGACGGCAACGGCCGTCAAGTGGAAGTACCTGCGGCCGGTGCCGCAAGTGCCGTCGACCGTCCTCTACCAGGGCGTGCTCTACATGGTGAACGACAGCGGCATTCTGCTGTCGTTCGATCCGACGACCGGCAATGTGCTGAAGCAAGGCCGCCTCAAGGGCGCCATCGACAAGTACTTCGCCTCGCCGATTGGCGCCGACGGCAAGATCTGGCTGGCCAGCCAGGACGGCACCATCTCGGTCGTCACCGCCAAGGGCAACTGGGAAATGGTGCAGGTCAACACTCTGGACGACGAGGTGTTTGCGACCCCGGTGCCGGCGGACGGCGAACTGTTCGTGCGAACGCGAAGCGCGCTCTACAACTTCATCAGCGCCGGATCTTAGCCAGGAGATCGATCATGCAAATTGGAGGCCTCGAGTGATGACTCTCGTTGTCGGTTCCACGGGATTGCTCGGCGGCATGATCGCTCGCCGGTTGATCGGCCAGGGCGCTGCCGTGCGCGTGCTGGTGCGAAGCGGATCCAGCGAGATCGCCGGCGCGGCGGCAGTCACTGGCGACCTGAAGGACCGCGCCTCGCTCGACGCCGCGTGCCTCGGCGTCACGACCGTTGTCACCACGGCGAATTCGGCGCAACGCGGCGGCGACGACAACGTCTCGTCGGTTGATGGCCAGGGCAACATCTCACTCATCGACGCTGCGGCTCGAGCCGGCGTCCGCCATTTCATCTTCATCTCGGCCGCCGCGGTCGACGAATCGAGCCCGGTTCCGCTCTTCGCGGCGAAGGCGCGCGCCGAACGGCATCTGCGCGACAGCGGGATGAGCTGGACAATTATCGCGCCGCACATCTTTATGGACGTCTGGTTTCCGATGATCATCGGCAGCGCGCTGGCGGCCGGGAAGCCGGTCGCGCTGGTGGGCGGCGGACGACGGCGGCATTCCTTCATCGCCGTCGAAGACGCCGCCGCCTTCACCGTCGCCGCGGTCGATAGTCCTGCCGCGATCAACCAGCGGCTGGTGCTCGGTGGCCCGGCGGGGTTGTCGTGGAGCGAGGTCGTCGATCAGACCGCTGCGATTCTCGGCGGTCCGATCGCGACGGTCACGATTCCGCCCGGCGCTCCGATTCCGACCCTGCCCCCGCCCGTCGGCCAGGCCATCGGCAATCTCGCAGCCGGGCTCGAACTCCAGGACGTCGTCTTCGACACGTCGGCGGCCGCGCGAACGTTCGGGGTGACGCTGACGCCGGCGGACGCGGTGTTGACGAGGATGTTGCGTCAGCGTTGAGGCCCGGGTGTAGCTGATGAGATTGCTGACAACACTCCTGCTGGCCGGTGTGTTGTCTCCGGTTTACCAGCGGCCGATCGACCTGAGGAACAACAACTTCCGCTCGGCGTCGGAACTGGTGACGACGGCTGTCACGGTCCGCGACGCCGAAGGCCGGCTGGTGACCACGCTCGAGCAGCGCGACTTCACAATCGAAGAGGATGGCGTTCAGCAACCGATCGCGCAGTTCACCAGGGAGCGGGTGCCGATCAGCCTGGCGCTGACCCTCGACATCAGCGACAGCATGCGGGGCCAACGCATGGCCGACGCGCGCGGAGCCCTCGCCAACTTCCTCGACCAGCTGCTCGCCGTCGATGACGAGGCCGCGCTGCTCGGGTTCAATCATGAGACCAAGATGCTGGCCCCCTGGACCACCGAGCGCGGCGGCATGCGGGTGAAGCTGGACGAGATCAAGCCGACCGGCGGCACCGCACTCTATGACGCGATCGACGTGTCGCTGCCGCTATTCGAGGCGCGCATGCATCCACGGGCGGCCATCCTGCTGGTGTCCGATGGCGCCGATACCGCGAGCGATACGACACCAACCGCGCTCAAGCAGAAGCTGGTGCGCAGCGACGTGTTTCTCTACGCCATCGGCATCGACTCGCTCGATGCGCGCAACTCCACCCGCATCAACCCGTTCACGCTGCAGGAGCTGACCGGCCAGGGCGGTGGCTATACGGAAATCATTCGCAGCGCCGCCGACCTCGGCGCCGCCACCGAGCGCATCGCCGAGGAGCTGAATCACCAGTACCTGATCGGCTACACGCCGGCCACACGCGGCAACGGCAAACTCCATACGCTCAGAGTCAAGGTCGCAAACAGTAACTACCGTGTTCGCGCTCGCCGGGGCGTCGTGCGCTAGCAGCTCATGCTAGGCTACTCGCCATGCGCGTAGCCCTGCTGACCGTCGCCCTGCTGACCACGACTCTCGGGGCGCAGACCCCGGCACAACCTGACTGGGCCAAGGTGGATGAAGAAACCCTTCGCCACTTCCTCGCCATCGTCAGGATGGACACCACCGACCCGCCGGGCGGCGAGAAGCCGGTCGTCGATTACCTCAAGCAGGTGCTCGAGGCCGAGGGCATTGCCGTCCAGACGTTTGCCTTGGAGCCCAACCGGCCCAACCTGGTGGCACGCATCAAGGGCAGCGGCAAGCAGCGTCCGCTGCTGCTGATGGGCCATAGCGACACCGTCAACGTTGACCCCAAGAAATGGACCCACCCGCCGTTTGGTGGGGTGCGCGACGGCGGCTACATCTACGGCCGCGGCACCGTCGACGACAAGGACAACGTCGTCGCCCATGTGATGACCATGCTGATGCTGAAGCGGATGAACGTGAAGCTGGATCGCGATGTCATCCTGCTGGTTGAGGCTGGTGAGGAGGGCACGACGCGGGTGGGCATCCAGTTCATGGTGAACCAGCACTACGCCGAGATCGACGCCGAGTTCTGCTATGCCGAGGGCGGCAGCCTGACCCGCACGGGCGGGGTGGTGAAGTACGCGCGCGTGCAGACCGTGGAGAAGATTCCGCGGGCGATCACCGTCACCTCGAAGGGCGTGGCCGGCCACGGTTCGGTGCCGCTCGAAACCAATGCCCTCGCCCATCTCGGCGAAGCCGTCGGCGCGATCGCGGCGTGGACGCCGCCCATGCGCATCAACGAAACCACGGCCGCGTACTTCAAGCGGCTGGCGACCGTCTCGACGCCCGAGGAAGCAGCCCGGTATCGCGACCTGCTGAGCCCCGATCCCAAGGTGTCGGGTCCCGCCGATGCCTACTTGCGCAAGAACGAGCCGAGCCACTGGTCAATGCTGCGCACCTCGCTGTCGCCGACGATGATCACCGGCGGCTATCGCACCAACGTGATTCCGTCCGAGGGCACCGCCAACATCGATACGCGCCTGGCGCCGGACGAGGATCCGATGAAGTTTCTCGAACTGGTGAAGCAGGTAGTCAACGACCCCCAGGTCGAGGTGAGTTACGGTGCGCGCGACACCCGTCCGCCGACGCCCACCGCCAAGCTCGATTCCGACGCGTTCAAGGCGATCGAGTCGAACATCACGAAGCACTACAAGACGATCACCTTGCCCACCATGAGCACGGGCGCCACCGATATGTCGTACCTGCGCCAGAAGGGCGTGCAGTGCTACGGCATGGGACCGGCGCTCGATAGCGAAGACGGCCCGAAGGGTTTTGGTGCCCACAGCGACCAGGAGCGCATCCTCGAAAGCGAACTCTATCGCTTCGTACGGTTCAACTGGGACGCGGTCGTCGATCTGGCTCGCGCGAAGTAAGGGATGCCATCGTACCCGCCCTCTCGCCAGGGCGACGTGGTCGAGGCCTACGGTGAGACCAGGGTTGCCGATCCGTACCGGTGGATGGAAGACCTCGACTCACCCGAGATCGCCGCCTGGGTGGCCGCGCAAAACGCGGTTACCCGCGGTCACCTCGATGCCCTGCCTCATCGCGCGTCGCTCGTCAGTCGCCTGACCGAGCTCTGGAATTACTCGCGCACTGGCGTGCCCGTGATCGAGAACGGCGTGCTGTTCTATTCCCGCAACAGCGGCTTGCAGCGGCAAGCCCCCGTCTACCGGCGGCACGGCGTGGCCGGAACGCCCGTGATGGTGCTGGATCCCAACGCGCTGTCGCCAGACGGCTCGATTTCACTCGCTCATTACACGCCCTCCCCCGACGCGATGCTGATTGCCTACGCCAGCGCCGAGGGCGGTGCGGACTGGGAAACCATCCGCGTCCGCGACATCGGAACGGGCGAAGATCGCGCCGACGAAGTGCGCTGGGTCCGGTTCTCGGACATTTCCTGGACGCACGACTCGCGTGGCTTCTTTTATTCGCGTTATCCAGAACCGCCCGCGCACAAGGTGCTCGAAGCGGCGCTCTCGGGCCAGGCCATCTACTACCATCGCCTTGGCACGCCGCAGTCGCAGGACGAGCTGATTTACCAGCGGCTCGATCATCCAGCGTGGATCGTGAACGGCGCAGTGACCGAGAACGGCCGCTACCTGCTCATTCGCACATACCGCGGTGCCGACAACAACAACCAGCTCCACTACCTGGCACTCGGTGACGAGACGCGGCCGGTCTCCGGGCCCATCATCCCGGTCATCGAAACGGGAGACGCCGAGTACTCGCCGATCGGCGCCGACGGGTCGCGCATCTATTTGCGCAGCGACCAGGACGCACCCAACCGGCGCGTAATTGCGATCGACCTGCAGCACCCTGAGCCCTCGTCGTGGACGGTCGTCGTCCCCGAGCAGGCGCAGGCCATCGAGCACGCCACGCTGGCCGGTGGCCGCATCATCGTCCACTACCTGGCGGATGTGCGCAGCCGCATTGGCATCTTTGGCCTCGATGGCAAGCCCGAGGGTGATCTCGCGCTGCCCGGTGTCGGCACCGTCTCAGGGCTCGAGGGCCGCGCGGATGGTGCGACGGTGTGGTTTGGCTTCAGCTCTCCGCTGGTGCCCGGCACAATCTATCGATACGATCTCGGCGCTCGCAGCCTTGCGCCCTTCGAACCGCCGACGCCCCCTATCGATGCCAGCCGTTACGAGACGCGAGCGCTGTTTGCGACCTCGAAAGACGGCACCCGCGTCCCGTTCTTTCTGACCGCGCGCACCGGCATTTCGCTCGACGGCTCGCACCCGGCGATGATGTACGGCTACGGTGGCTTCTCGATCAGCGTGCTGCCGGCCTACCGGCCCGACGTGCCGGCCTGGCTGGAACTGGGCGGCATCTTTGTCTCGGTGAACATGCGCGGCGGCGCGGAGTACGGCGAGTCGTGGCACAAGGCCGGCTCTCTCGAGAACAAGCAGAACGTGTTCGACGACTTCATCGCGGTGGCCGAACAACTGGTTCGTGAGGGCTTCACGATTCCGTCACGGCTGGGGATGATGGGCGGCTCGAATGGCGGCCTGCTGGTCGGCGCCGTGATGGAACAGCGCCCCGACCTGTTCGCCGTGGCGATGCCGGCCGTCGGCGTCATGGACATGCTGCGCTACGACCGTTTCACCGGCGGACGCCTGTGGGCAACCGAGTACGGCTCGGCATCGGATCCGATGCAGTTCCCCTACTTGATCAAATATTCGCCGCTGCACAACCTCAAAGCTGGCACCTGTTATCCCGCGACGCTGGTGACGACCGCCGACCATGACGACCGCGTCGTGCCGAGCCACTCGTTCAAGTTCACCGCCGCGCTGCAAGCGGCGCAGGGTTGCGATCGGCCGGCGCTGATTCGTGTGGAAATGCAGGGCTCGCACGGCTACCGGCCCACCGATAAGTTGATTGAAGAAAAGGCCGACCAGTGGGCCTTTGCCGCTCAGCATCTCGGCTGGCCGAGGACTTGAGCCCTCAAGTCCTCTGCCAGCCCCGCATCGAGTTGAACAACTCGATGTGGGTTTCGACAATGCGCTTGCGCTCGTCTTCGTTCACGGTCAGCGACCAATCATCGCGGATCGAGGTCCCGCCGAGGACGATGCCGTCCGAGCGCGGCATCATGTGAATGAACCCGGCTTCCGGCGTCACCGGCGCGCGGGCGCCGCCACTGGTGGAGTAGGTGATTTCCTGCTGCGGCACCAGTATCGTCAACTGGCCCTTGAGCGGCATCAGTTCGGGATCGTTGAACAGTGCCTTTGAGCCGAGCCCCGTGCAGTTAATGATCAGGTTCTCGCTCAGCATGGTGACATCGCGCGGCGTCGCGAACGTGCGAATCACCACCTTACCGCCCCACAACAGGAAATCGTTCATCAGCGCGTCGAGATAGATCGACGGCTCAATCCGCATCTCAGGACGCTCGATGGCGTACTTGGTTGGGAACGGATGCTCGCCTGGCTGCAGCAGCACGCGCGGGTTGCTGATGTCGTCTGGCATCAACACGTTGCTGCCGCGCGCCGCCATTTCGTTGTCGGTCGGCGCGTAGTTCATGATCCAGGTGATGCCGTACTTGGGCCCGGTCAGCAACTGCAGGCGGCGGTAGGCAAGGCGAACCGCCGTGCGGAACTGTTCGTCCCACTCAGCGCTTCGGCTCTTGAAGTCCACCAGGCCCGACGTCGGCGTCCAGCCGGCAAGCGACATGTTGGACGTGGTATCCGGCGGCACCGTCGCCGCGTAGATCGTCACGGCGAAACCGCGCCGCTGCAGTTCGCGCGCCGAGGTCAGGCCGACCACGCCCGAGCCGATCACCGCGGCACGGCGCTCGCTATGGGCGACCGCCATGTCTGACGCCATCGAGGCCGTGCCCCACGACAGCGACATGCCGGAGCCGCCGTGGCCGAAGTTGTGGATGATGGTCTTGCCGTCGAGTGTCGCGGCCTTGAGGACGAACCCCGACGGTCGATGCGGCCGCAGCCCGATGGTGGTGCGGATCACGCGGTCCCACGCCGCATCCACCAATGGCAGACGGACGGGCGGCCTCCTCGGCGCGGTCACCGCCGGCTTGGCCGTGCTCCTCGGCGCACACGCCTGGGCCGCCAGGCCGATTGCGCCCATGCTGCCAAACTTGAGAAGTGCCCTGCGGTTCATGGGCGGAGATCATATCGGACTCGCGCCTTCGGCGCTCGTGGGGCTCGGCGCTTCGCGCCTTCGTCGGGGTCGCTCGCTAACTTTCGCTTCCTGGGGCTCACTTCGTTCTTGAGGAAGGCATTTCCCTACGAGAGCGCGTGAGCGCTCGAGCCCCACGAGTCGCGAAGCGACGAGCCCGACAAGGCGCGTAAGCGCCGAGCCGTACCCGCGCCGAAGGCGCGCGCCCTAGAGGTTTGAAGTATAGAGTGTGGGCTTGAGTCGTCTTCTTCTGGCTGCGCTGGTCCTGTCAGGCTTCTGGCACGCGCAGACCCCGGGCGTGGCCGACGTCACGACCCCGGTCCCTGGCTTTTTTGATCTGCCGGTCACCGGTGGCACCGCGACCTACCAGGCCCTCGGGCTGGCGCCAGAGGAGCGCGGCGTCGCGCTCGCGATTCTCGCCCGCGAGTTGCATGGCCAGGGCACCGATCGCGGCAGCATCGCCGGCATGCTGGAATCGGCCTTTGGCCCCCCGGGCCGTGCAACCGCCGTACTGCCTGCGGGCTCGCAACCGATCACCATCGCTGCACCCTTGACCGCGGACCATTGGCGCGATGTCCTGGAACTGCGTGGCCGGACCGAGCTGTTCCCAGCCCTGCTCGCGAACCGGCCGGCGCTCCTGGTGTGCGCTGCGACCTTGTCGGGCGATGCGTCGCTGCGCCGGCTGCTCGATCGCGATCGCGGGCTGCTCCGCTGGCTGGTCCGCAACGCGCCCGGCGCGTTTCTGGCGGCGGCTCGCGGACTGCGAATCGAAGACGAGCGGATTGCCGTCCCTGGCGGAATTCCGGCCGTGCCGATCTGGGAGGCCATTGCCGCGGAGAAGGTGACGAGGCCTGCCGAGTTCATTCGCGCGCTCGTTTCGCGCGACTCGGGCCGTTTGGCGTGGCTTTACGGCGCGATCGCGACCATGAGCCCAGACCGCATGGCTGCGGTGTTCGGCCCCGGCCCCGCGGAGGCGCAGATCGAACAAACGCGGTTCATGCTCGACGCGTTTCGTACCGGCGACCAGAACTGGCGCATCGAGGAGCATCCATTTCTGCGTAGCGTGGCCGACGCGTGGATGGTGACCACGCAGGTCGGGCTGTCGAACGGCCTGGTGGCTGCGCCCAACCAGCGGTGGCTGTGGGAGGCGGTGTTCGATCGCGACGATCTCTCGCGCCGCGAGGCGTCGTCCGTCCGCCGCACGCCCGATTCACCAGTCACGCTGAACTGGCTCGCCGCGAAGATTGCATCGTCGCCCCCGCGCGAGCGGCGCGAGCGCTTCGAATCCGTGCGCTTCGCTCAATTGGTGTTCGGAGCGGCGACCGACGCCGACGCGGCCGACCTGTTGATCACGCTGGTCGGCTATCGTCGGTATCACTCCCTGCTCGTCACGCTTGATCGACTTGACATCCGGGCGCCACGCACCTACGCGCGCGCCGTCGAAGCCGCGCAACGGATCGACGACCGGCCGGGACGCGAACAGCGAGTGAGCCTGACGGCATTCCAGGGCGCCCTGGCTATTGTCGAACGCGCGCGGGTGTCGCGCGCGATCAGCGCGGCCACGGCGGAACAGTTGATCCTGTCGCTTGCCGACGCCGTCGATCGCGAGGCGCCAGTCGTGCCTGCCGTGGCGAAGTGGCTGACCACCGCGCTCGCGGATGCCCTGCCGCGGCTGGTCCGGCCCGACCGCTGGACGGCGACAACCGCATACGAATCCCAGTTCCTGCAAGCGCTCGCCGGGCCCGCCGAAGAAGTTGATCTGCCGGTGATCGAATGGGAGGGGTTGAAGTATCGACTCGATCTCACCGCCGCCGAGCACCAACGCGTCATGGAGGTTCGTGACCAACTGGATTCGCCGGGGCTCGATGCGGCACTCGCCGCGGGGCGCCCGCAACCTATCGCCGACGCGTTGATGGCAATCGTCTACGCGCCCGCGCTCGGCGACCCGGCCGGTCCCGCGCTGCTCGGCGCCGACATCATCACGCGTCACGACTTCGGCCTCGACGCGCCGACGGCCTCGCGGCGTCAGGGGATGGCGTGGGCGCCGCCACGGGATCAGGTCGGCGACGGTAGTGCGTGGCGCATCGAAGGCTCGCTGCTTGGCCTCGATCTCGGCCTGGCGCGTCTGGCCCTGCGGCGGCTCGCCGACAACGAGATGCCAGTCGAGCCGACCATCAACCTCAACGACCAGCTCACCATCGCGCGATCGATTCTCGCGATGAACGCGCGCGACCTGACCGACGCCGATCGCGACCGCATTGTCGCGGCGCTGGCGCGTGGCCGCAGCCGGGTCGAGTCGGCCGGCAGCAATGTCACGGCGCTGCTGGCGCTCGCGGCTGAAGCGCACCTGTCGCCGGCGATTCTCGCGACGCTGCCGTGGACGGCCATTCGTTCACCTCAGGTCAACCCCGCGCTATTTGCGTTGCGGGATCTGTTGTGGCTCGGCAAGCCCGAGCTCAGCCAGGCCGCGCTGGACCGCTGGGGCGTTTACGTCGAGGGGCTGAACGGCCGGTTGACGACCGCCATGCCACCCTCCGCACCGTGGGAAGACTTCGGCGGCCGCCCCGAAGGCGGGGTCATGGGCACCCAGGCGCCGGATCTGATTCTGCGACTGATCCAGGAGACCGCTCGCCTCAAGCTGCCGGGGCGGCTGGTGCCATCACTGTTAAGTTTCGCCGCCCAGGACTACTGGCACGACGTCTCGGCCCGCTTCCCGGACGACTGGCCGGCGATGACGCGACAAGCACTGGCGCTTTCGCCGTCGCGGGTAGAAGATTACGTGGCGGCGCTGGCCGGTAACGGCCCGCTGCGTTCGCAGTGACAGTGAACCTGCTTCACTTTTGCTGCACTTTTACGGTTTACGTAATCGACCTGTGACTTGGAGGGGCTTGCCCCTATGTTCCGACTGATTGCCTTATTCACGGCGTTCTCGTTCGTCGCGTCTGCACAAGAGCCTCCACCCCCGCCACCGGGCATGGAGCTCCGCATCACTTCGCCGGAGCCCGACTTCTACGTCAGCGGCCCGACGCTGCTGAAGGCTGAAATTCTGCCCAGGATGCTGGCCACGCGCGTGGCGCAGTTGCTGTTCTTCGCCGACGGCAAGCAGGTCTGCAATGTGCTCGATCCGATCGCCGCCGAATGCACGTGGGATGCCGGCGCCGACGTCCGCCCTCACGTCTTCCGCGTCGTCGCCAACATGATTGGCGGCGGCCGCATGGTGGCGAGCTCGCGCACCAAGGGTCTCGAGCAAGTCGAGAAGGTCAACGTCGAGGTGGTGCAGGTTACCGCGGTGGTCACCGACCACGACCGCTTCGTGTCGGGCCTGCCGCCAACGGCTTTTCGCCTGATCGAAGACGGCAAGCCACAGGTGATTGGCCACTTCTCCGCCGAAGGCTCACCGCTCGAGATCGTCGTCGCGATCGACGTCAGTGAAAGCATGACCCTGGCGATGCCGCAGCTGAAGAACGCCGTGAAGAAATTTCTCGCTGCCCTCGGGCCGAAGGATCAAGTCACGCTGGTCGCCTTCAACGACAACATGTTCACGCTCACGAGGCGTGAGACCAGCGTGGCACAGCGCACGCGAGCGGTCGATCGCCTCGCCCCGTGGGGCGGCACTGCGCTCTACGACGTGCTCGTGCGAGGCGTGCAGCAGCTGTCGCGCGCCGCCGGCCGGCGCGTGCTCGTGGTGTTCAGCGATGGCGACGACCGATCGAGCCACGCCACCATCAACTCGGTCGAGAAGGCCGTGCGTGCGAACGACGCAACCTTGTTCATGGTCGCACTGGGCCGTGGCGTGAAAGAGGCCCAGCTCAAGTCGGGCATCGAGCGACTGGTCAACCTGAGCGGCGGCCGCGCGCTGTTCGTGGAGCGCAGCGATCAGCTCGACCAACCCTTTGCTGAGATACTCGAGGAACTCTCTAACCAGTACATGCTCAGCTATGAATCCACCAATCCCAAGCGTGATGGCGCCTGGCGCGAGGTAAAGATCGAGATTCCGGGCAGTGATTACTCGGTTCGCGCGCGCCAGGGTTACCGCGCGCCGGGATCCTGATGAAGGCCGCGTGGATCACCCTCAGCCTGGCGCTCGCCGGTACCATCGGCGCGCTCACGGTCAGTGCGCAGCAACCCCAGACTGCGCCGCCTCGACCAAGCTTCGAGACCAAGGCGGAGCTCGTCCTGGTTGACGTCAACGTCGTCGATCGCGACGCCAAGCCAGTGCCGACGCTGACGGCCGGCGACTTCGAGTTGCAGGTCAACGGCCAGTCGCGACCCATTCAAACCGTTCAGTTCATTTCCACGGTGCCTACCAACACGACACCGGCCACGCCGCGCGAGTCCGCGTACTCGTCAAATGAGACGGCGACGACCGGCCGACTGCTGCTGTTCGTGGTTGACGAAGGCAACCTGCGAGTCGGATCGTCGCGCTCGGTCTTGCGCACCGCGCAAACACTGTTCGACCGCCTGGCGCCGGGCGACCTGGTGGGCCTGGCGCGGCTGCCGACCGGTGTCGGCAACGTCGAGTTCACGGCAGACCGCAAGCGCGTGACCGATGCCTTGCTCAAGGTGACCGGCAGCGTCTCCAATCGCACCGGCATGTCCAAGGTCAACATCAGCGAGGCGTGGGCGCTCGAGAACAACGACACCTCGACCTGGCAACAAGCCGTCGACCGCGAATGTGCCGGTGAAACCGGCCCTGGCCTCGATGCCTGCGCGAGCGTGGTCGAGGGCGACGGGCGCAGCATGCTGCTCGAAGCCGGCTCGCGCACGCGGATGACGCTCGCCGCGCTCGAGGGCCTGTTGGGCGGGCTCGTCCAGCTCAAGACGCCGATCAACATCGTGATGATCTCCGAGGGCATGTTCGTCGCCCGCGATCGACAGAACATGCGAGAGATCGGCAGCAAGGCGGCCGAAGCGCGCGCCACCATTCACATCATCCGCCCCGGGCAGTCGTACTTCGACATGGATGACAACAGCGCGCCCGGCACGTCGCGGTTCTTCGACGACGGCCTGTTGAGCGAGGGATTAGAGCAACTGGCGGCGCAAACCCGAGGCACTCTGGCCACGGTGAACGCGTCGGCTAACGGCGCATTCGACCGCCTGGGCCGCGAGCTCTCGGGCTACTACCTGCTCGGCTTCGAGCCGAACGACGCTGACCGCCGAGGCAAGGAGCATCGCATTCGCGTCGAGGTAAAGCCGCGCGGCCTGACCGTGCGCGCTCGTCCGACATTCGTGCTGCGCGAGACCGAGACGGCAGCGGCGACCACCGCAGCGGTCGCCATGACGGCGATGGAGCAGCTGACCGATGTCCTGCGGCAGCCGCTACCCAATCGCGGCTTGCCGATGCGGGTGGCCAGCTACACCAACATCGACACCGGTAGCGGTGACAAAGTACGGGTCGTCATCAGCGCCGAGTTCGGCGATCCGGTGGTCGGCGAATTCGAGTTGCCGATCGGTATCGTCGTCCTCGACAAGAACGACAAGGCTGTCTACAACCGCGCCGGCCTGACCATGCTCGCGCCGGCCAGCGTCCGTGGCGAATCACCGCGGCTGATTCTCACGTCGTTGCTCCTCGACCCGGGCGAGTACACCCTGCGGGTTGCCGCCGTGGACGAGAAGGGGCGCGCCGGCAGCGTTCATCACACCATCAACGCAAGGCTGACGCGCACCCGCGGCGGCCTTAGCGTGTCGGACCTGATGCTCGTGCCGCAGCCGCCCAACGGTGGCGAACTGCCGCGGCCGCGGCCGTCCGGAATTATCGACACCGACACGTTGACGGCGATGGTCGAGATGAGCGGCAACGACACCAACCTGCTGACCCGGGCGAGAGCGACGATCGAGATTGCCGATGCCGAGAACGGCAACGCGCTCGTCAGCGTCGAAGCGCGCCAGGCCATGCGCTCGAACAACCTGCGCGCGTTCGCGGCGACCTTGCGGCTGGGCGTGTTGCCGCCCGGCGAGTACGTCGCACGGGCAATCGTCACGGCGCCCGGCCAACCCGCAGTGCGACTGGTGCGGCCCTTTCTCATGGCACCGGTCCTGGCCGAGACGACCGCGGTATCGATTGATCCCCGGGTGCCGCTCGACCCCGACGCGCCGCCAGCACCGTTGGCCGAGGTCAAGATCTTCGCGCCGGTGCCGCGTTTCGTCCGCGAGACGGTGCTCATGCCCGGTGTCGTGACGCCCTTTCTCGACGGCCTGGCCGCACTGCATCCACCTTCGCCAGCAGTCGAAGAGGTGATCGAACGGGCGCGCGGCGGGACGTTCACGCCGCCAACCGAACCTGGCAGCACGCCAGACGATGAGCTGAACCTGGCGTTCGTGCGCGGTCTCGACGCGTTGAACAAGGGGGAGGTGCCGCAAGCGGCCGCCTGGTTCCAGCAGACGCTGAAGGGCGCGTCCGATTTCCTTGGCGCGGCTTTCTATATTGGCGCCACGCATGCGGCGCTCGGTCGCGACAAGGAAGCCGTTGGCGCGTGGCAAATGGCGCTGCTCAGCGAGAACCCCGGTGCGGTGTATCCCGCGCTGGTCGATGCCCTGCTTCGCCTGGGCGATGGCCGGCAAGCGGTTGACCTGATCGAGGAAGCACCGTCGGCTTGGGGCAGCGACAGCGATCGACTTCGCCGCGAAGCCACGGCGTTGGCCATGCTTGGTGACTACGGCGGATCGCTACCGAAGCTGGTGGACCTGCTGGAGAACACCAAGAACGACGATCAGCCGCTGCTGTTCATCGCCGTCCAGGTGTTGTACCGCATGCACGGGCAGGATAAGGGACTGAGCCCCGATAACCTCGCGCGCTTTCGCAGCTACGTTGAACGCCACCAGAAACTTGGTGGTCCGGATCGCGCTATCGTCGAAACGTGGCGGCGGTTTGTGCTGAGATGAATTGCCGGTTGAAGTGTCGAGAGTTGAGGCCGAACTGGCCGCTTCAACTCCAACTTTTCAACTTTCAACTCTCCCGCAACACCGATATCGCAGACCCATGACGAATCCCGGCAATGCGAACTAGTGCGTTCACGAACTTGCCCCACACAATGCGTTGCCGGGTGAGCACGCCCCGCCCGCCTGGCGTCAGGCGGTAATAGCGGCGGCGACGCTGCGAAGCTTTCTCCACCCAGCGGCCTTCGATCAAGCCCTTCCCTTCCAGGCGATAGAGCGTCGGGTATAGGGAGGTGGCGTGAAAGGTGATGGCGCCGCCACTGCGTTCGGCGATCAGTTGGGCGATTTGATAGCCGTGACGCTCTTCTTCTTCGAGCAGGGCGAGAATCAGTAGTTCGGCGCTCCCCCGCTTCAGTTCTCGCTCAAGGGATGTTGCAGCCATATATGGGCACAACAAATATCATTAACTCACTGCGGGATCAAGACTTGAAGTCCTGACATAACTATTACAGTCCCCCTTGGCCTCTCCTGTTACTGTCGTTCTCGACCATGATTCCTGTCACCCAAATCTACGGCCGCAAGGCCTCCAGCGGCGAAGTGAACACGATCACCGCCATTGCCATGATCGCGTTCCACGTCCTCGCGGTTGCGGCGTTCTTCTACATCGACTTCGGCGCCATCATCGCCGCGATCATCCTCTGGTGGGTCGCCGGCTCGCTCGACATCGGCATGGCGTATCACCGCCTGCTCACCCATCGCGGCTACAAGACGCCCAAGTGGATGGAGTATTTCCTCACCATCTGCGGCACGCTCGCGCTCGAGGGCGGACCGATTTTCTGGGTGGCGACGCACCGCATTCATCACCAGCATTCGGATCACGATGGCGACCCACACACCCCGCGCGAGGGCACGTTCTGGGCGCACATGGGTTGGATCATGTTCGGCAAGGCGATGCATCACGACACCGAGATCCTCGCGCGCTACACGCCGGATCTGAGCAAGGACAAGTTCCATGTGTGGCTGACGACCTGGCACTGGATTCCGCAGGTGGTGGTTGGTCTTGGCCTGCTCGCCTACGGCGGCATCCCCTACGTGCTGTGGGGCACGTTCTTCCGCACCACCTACGGCCTGCACGCGACCTGGCTCGTGAACTCGGCGACGCACCTCTGGGGCTCGCGCCGCTTCCAGACCAAGGACGATTCGCGCAACAGCTGGTGGGTCGCCCTGCTGACGTTCGGTGAAGGCTGGCACAACAACCACCATGCGCACCCGGTCTCGGCGCGGCACGGCCTGGCCTGGTACGAGTTCGACATGAACTGGATTGGCATCAGCACGCTCAAGGCACTCGGCCTGGCCTGGGACGTCAAGGTCGCCAAGGTCCGCCAGGAGATGGAAGAAGAAGCAGCCTAGAATAACGGCGTGACGAGGCGCCAGACCGCATCGATCGTCGTCGTCGTTCTGTGCGTCGTTCTCGTCGCTGCTGCGGTTACCCTCAACATCGGCTGGATTCTCGTAAACGGGCGGCGCGTGGCGCCGCTCGTCCTCGGCGTCATCACCTTTGCGCTGATCATCGCCGGCCTCATCGTTTACACGGTGTTCCTGGTTCGCGAGATGGGCATCACCGAACAACAAGACAGCTTCCTCAACTCGGTCACGCACGAGTTGAAGACCCCGATTGCCTCGATTCGCCTCTACCTGGAGACGCTCCAGTCGCGCGAGGTCGGCGACGCCCAGCGCAAGGAGTTTTACCGCATCATGCTGCAGGATGCGGATCGCCTGCAGCACACGGTGGAACAGGTGTTGCGCGCCGGCCACGCGCGCCAGAAGCGGAAGCTGGATCACCCCGCGCCGGTGGACCTGGTGTGGCTGGTGCAGGAGTGCATCGATACCGCGCGCATGCGTCACAACCTGCCGCCTGGCGCGATCACGCTCGCCGATCACGATCCGGCCGCGCTGTTGGTCGTCGACGGCGATGTCGACCAGCTGCGCACGGCCATCCTGAACCTGCTTGATAACGCGGTGAAGTACTCCAGCAAGGCGCCGCAGGTGGCGGTGCAGGCGGTCGGCGCGACGCCTGACACGGCATGGGTGCGCGTGAAGGACGCCGGCGTCGGCATTCCGAAGGCGCAGCTCGGGCGCATCTTCAGCCGCTTCTATCGCTTCCAGCCCAGTGGTTTCACCGTCAAGGGCACCGGCCTTGGTCTCTTCATCGTGCGCTCGATCGCCAAGGCCCACGGCGGCCGCGTCTTTGCCGAGAGCCTGGGCGAGGGCAAGGGCTCGACGTTCACGCTTGAACTGCCGCGGTCACGCGCATGAGCCGGATCCTGATTGTCGAAGACGAAGCACACCTGGCCGATGGCCTGCGCTTCAACCTCGAGGCCGAGGGACACTCGGTCGATATTGATGGCAACGGGCAGGCAGCGCTCGATCGCCTGCTCGCCAACCGCGCGGCCTACGACGCGGTCGTGCTCGACGTGATGTTGCCGGGCCTCAATGGCTTCGAGGTGGCGAAGCAGTTGCGCACCGCCGGCCACTTTGTGCCGGTGTTGATGCTGACCGCGCGCAGCCGTCCGTCCGATGTCTTGCAGGGGTTTGAAGCCGGCGCCGACGATTACCTGCCCAAGCCGTTCGAGTTGCAGATCCTGTTGGCCCGCCTGCATGGGCTGCTGCGCCGCCGCCAGTGGATGCAGCAGGACCAGCACGAACACGAGCAGCTGTCGTTTGCCGGCCGCACGCTGGATCTCGAAGCACTCGAATTGCGGGTCGGTGACAAGGCCTATCAGCTGACGCAGATGGAGTGCGATCTGCTGCAGTACCTGGTGCGCAACGTGGGGCGGGCAGTGTCGCGCAAGGCCATTCTCGAGGATGTGTGGGGCCTGCGCGAAGACACCGACACGCGCGCCATCGATAACTTCATCGTGAGGTTGCGCCGTTATCTCGAAGCGGACCCGACCAAGCCGAAGCACCTGCTCACGGTGCGCGGGCTCGGCTACAAGTTTGTGGAGTGAGGCACCAGCGACGGCTAAAGCCGTCGCTCTCCGAACGTCCGGAGGGCGATGGCTTCAGCCATCGCCGCACTTATCGCATCCCAAACAACAAGAACGCCGTCTTCTGCGTCGCGCGGAAATTGTCGTCCGACATCACCAGCAGACTCGGCCGGCCCCCGAGCGGCGGACCAAACGCGAGCCCTTCGAAGTTCTCCAGATTCGCCAGGGCCGGCGTGAACTTCGCGGTCAGCGTCGACAGGTCCAATAGCAACGTCTTGCGCGCAACACTGCCCGACAGCGTAACCGCGAATATCTGAACCGCGTTCGACGCCTCGTTTCCCGCCGCGTTCAGCCAGCACGCCCGCTCCATCGCAATCAGCATCGTCTCGGTGAGGGCCAGCAACTCCACCAGTCCGTTCTCGCCGCCGTCGCACAGCGTGGGGAATCCCGTCACCACGGGTGTCGGCGAGATCGCGTACTGCCATTGCCGGCCCGGCTTCCAGGTCGCGCCGCTTGGCTCAAACTCGATCAGCCGGCCATTGCCGCCGCGGGCGGGCGTCGTGAGCGGTTGATCCGCCAGCGGTTGTTCGAGCCCCGCAATCAACCGGCCGCGCGGTGTGCGCGTCAGGCTTTCAAATCCCTGGTTGTCGCGAACGCCGGTCTTGCCGTCGGCGGCGAGCTGGAACTCCTTCGGGAACGCGACCACACTGGTGACAAGGCCGTCGCGAGTCACCTGCAGCAGGGCTGGCGGCCACATACCCTGCTCGGTGAGGTGACCTTCTTCGCTCATCAGGAACGAGCCGTCGGGGAGCGCGACCACCGCTTCGAGATCGGCCTGCGTCGCCACTCTCCGATCCACCCCGGGCCCGGGCCGCAGTTCCTGCATACCGGTCGGTGACACGTCGAGGACGCCGCCGGCAAATGAGATTGACAGCCAGGCGACGCGCGAACCGGCGCGGTCGTCGATCACCGCAATCCACTGCGTGCTGGCAGCGTCGCGCGCCAGCCCTGACAGGCTGCCAAACCGTTCGCGGTCGGCAATCTGCGGATACCGGCTGGCGGCCGGTCTGGTGAACTCGCCCATCCACGTCAGTCGCGTGAAACCGGCGATCGGTTTGATAGGATCGGCGGCGCCGGTCCGCGCCGGGGCGCAGCCAGCAACCGGCAGGCTCACCAGTGCGGTTACCAGGGCGGCCCGTAACCGAAGACCGGTGAGCATCATCTGAACAAGGAACACCGTTTACCCAAGGAGCCACATCATGACACGCCAGTTTACGGCCATGGCCATCGCGGCCTTCGCTCTCCTGCCGGTCTCTGCGTTCGCGCAGGCCAGCGCCAACCCGTTCACCGACGCCGTCAAGGCGCAACTCGCCCAGATCAAGGCGCCGATTACCCGCACCGCCGAGAAAGTGGGCGAAGACCTCTATGCGTTTAAGCCGACGCCTGAAGTCCGCAGCCTCGGTCAGTTGATCGGGCATATCGCCGACGGCAACAACGGCATTTGCGGCGCCGCGAGCGGCATGAAGCCGGCGGTCACCGGCATTGAGAAGAGCATGACGACCAAAGCCGCCTTGCAGAAGGCGCTGGCCGACTCGTTCACGTTTTGTGAACAGGCGATCGCCAGCATGGACGACAAGAAAGGTGCGGAACTGACCAAGGCGTTTGGCAACATGCAGCCGCGGCTGATGGTGTTGGCGTTCAACAACTCCCACCTGAACGAGCATTACGGCAACCTGGTCACCTACATGCGACTGAAGGGTATTGTGCCGCCGTCCTCGGAGCCAAAGTAGAGCGACATCTCGCGAATTGCCCTGCCGGCGACTCGATCGTTGTCGGACCGTCCGCGTCGGACGTCAGGGGGTCAATCGCTTGCGCGCGTCGGCGACGAGGCCACTGGCTTCGTCGCCGTTTTTCTTGATGGCCAGAAACGCGGCAAAAGTTTCTTTCGCAGCCGAACTCTTCAAGCCGGCCTGCGCGAGAGCCTTGTAGTAGTGCACCGGCGGAAAGTAGCGGAAGGTCGGCACGTCATCGAGGGCAACGGCGACCGCCTCACCCGAACGCGCCATCGCGGCGTCCAGTTCTGAGGTCGCCTCGGTGAACGCGTCGAGCGCGATGTAAGCGCGGGCCATGATGACGCGTCCAGGCCAGGTGTCGGCCAGCTTCTGGGCCTCTCGCGCGTGCTCAAGCGCGGCGCGGGCGTTCGGTTGCGCCAGCGCAGCTTCCGCGCGAATCAAACGCGCGTAGGCCTGAGGATCGGCCTCGAGCCTGGCGGCCAGGCCATCGGCAATTTTCAGCGCGTGCGGCCCCTGGCCAGTGCGCGCCAGCAACAGGCCGGCGGTCAGCGCAATCGCTGTCGATGAATTGCCCGCCACCGCCGCCTCCGCCTGTCGAGCAGCGGCCGCGGTGTTGCCCTGCAGAAAGTACGCATCGGCGATCGCCACGCGCTTGAACGCCACCGCGCTCGTATTCTTGGCCGCGAGATCCGCGGCAATGCCGGCATCAAGCAGCGCAATGGCGTCTTTCGTGCGGCCTTCGTAGAGCGCAACGTCCGCCAAACCCAGCGCCGCGGTTGACGCACCGGCAGGTGAAATGGCGGCGAGTTGATCGTAGGTCTTGACCGCGTCGGCAGGACGGCCGAGCGCCAGTTCCGAGAGGGCACGGGCGACAAACGCCTTCACGAACCCGGCGTTGAGCTTGCGCGCGGCGTCGCTCTCTGAAATCGCCGAGTCGAACTGGCCGGCATACATGGCGTAAAGAGCCACGTTGTTGCGACGGCCAACGTTGAGCGGGAAGATCGCGGCCGCCTTGCGCCCGAGTTCCATCGCCTGCTTCATGTCTCGCTGCTGCGAATAGGCGAACGCCAGGTTGGCCAGTCCGCTGCTGTCGGCGGGAAAGGCGTCAACCAGCGCGGTGAATTCCTTGATTGCCTCGGGCGTCTTGCGGGCGAACAGGTAGTAGCTGCCGCGCGTGCGGAACTTCTCGCGCGCGGTCATGCGATCGATGCGGGTCAGGGCCTCGCTGTAATACTTCTCCGCGTCGGCCAGGCGCCCGGTGTTGGCGTACTGCGCGGCCAGGCCCGAATAGGCACGCCCGAGATCCGGGTCGCGCTCAATCGCTTCCTGGTACTTGCCGATCGCTTCCTCTGGCTTGCCGGCGTACTGCAGCTCCTGCGCCTCGGTGTAGCTCTTCGCCGCTTCCAGGCTGGCAGCCGTAAAGGCGTCGGTCGACGCCGGTACCGCCGAGTCGCCGAGCGCCGCGCGCACCTGTCCCGCCAGCCCGCCGACGGTGGCCAGCACTTCTGGCTTGCCGGCCGCGTCGGCCTCGAGCGAGTAGCGCACCGTCGTGTCGTTCCCGGGCCCCAGGCCGCGAATGCGGATATGGTAGCCAGCTCCCCTCGACTCGATGTCGCCGATCACAATCGTGCTGACACCTTCGCGAAGAGCCACCAGCCGCGCAGTTGTCTCGTCAAGCTTCCGGCCTGGCTCAATCGCCGCTGCCGCGCGCAGGGCCTCGCGACGCGGATACGCGGTGATGAACGATGCGCCCTCAATACCGAGGCTGATGGCCTGTTCGACGACGCCGTCGAATACCGGATCGCCGGTCTTATTCTCGAAATCGGCAATCAGCACCGACACCGGCGCGCGCACCATCGAAGGCACCGCGACCGTGCTACCGCCGCGATCCGAAATCATCCAGCCCGCCGCGCCGCCAATGATCACGATCACCAGCGCCGCCGCCGCGAGTTGCCACTTGGGACGACCCGGAGCATCGTGGATGATCACCTCGTGCACGCCGGAACGGAGATGGCCGTCCGGTGTCAGCAGATCCAGCGCCCTGACCAGATCGGCCGTCGTTGCGTAGCGGTGATCGGGCGTGGGCTGGAGGCACTTCGTGACGATCTGGTCGACCGGCTCGGGAATGGCCGGATTGAGCGTGCGCGGCGGCGGCGGTGAGGCCGTGAGGCGCCCCAGCAGTTCCGTCATCGCGTTGTCGCGCTTGGCCAGTCGCTGGCGGCCCACCAGCATGTCGTAGACAATCAGGCCGAACGCGTATTGGTCCGCGCGCTGATCGACCTTGACGCCCTGCGCCTGCTCGGGTGCCATGTATTCCAGCGTGCCAATCACCGCGCCAGCTGCGGTCTGCGTGCCGCCGTGTTCGATCGATCGGGCGATGCCGAAGTCCATGATCAGCGCATCGCCGCCGTTCGGCGTGGGCGACTCGGTCGCCTTCTCGATCATGATGTTCTCGGGCTTCAGGTCGCGATGGACCACGCCCTTCTCGTGCGCCGCGGCCAGGCCCTGCGCAATCTGCTGCGCAATCTGGATGGTGCGCGCGAGCGGCAACTTGTCGACACGCCGCAGCAGCTGCGCCAGCGTCTCGCCTTCCACGAACGGCATCGTCAGGTATTTGATGCCGTCGATCTCGCCGAGGTCGTGGATGCGGACGACGTACTTGTGGGTGACCTGGCGGGCGAGCACGAGTTCGCGCTTGAAGCGCTGCTCGAGTTCTTTCGCGGCGGTCGCATCGGACTGCGCACCCGGGCGAATCACCTTGATGGCGACGGCGACGCCGAGTTCGTGATCGAACGCCTGGTAGACGGCGCCCATGCCACCAATGCCCAGCAACCGGATGATCGTGTAGCGCGGGCCGACCTGCTGACCGGCCTGGAACGGACCATCACCCGGCTGGACCGGCGGCCCCGAGGGGCTGTCGAGCGACGTCACCATCCCGGTCGGCGACATGATCGGCGACCGCGTCGGCAGCATCGTTGGCGCATCAGCAACCGCCGGTGTGGCTCCGCCGATGTGGGTCGGGGCGTCAGGATTGACAGCTGGCAGCCGCGTGACATCGGGCGGCAACATGGTGACTGGATCGCCGGTGACCGCCGGTGCGAAGGCAGCGGCGCCCAACTGTGTACCGCAGTTCGGGCAGAACCCGGCCCCAGATGGGACCGCGCGACCGCACTTGATGCACGTCGGGTAGGAAGTCCGGCTAATCATTGCAATGCTTCGAAACGGCCATTATCGCGCACCTTGCACACAATTTCGCCGCGGACTCCTCTTGACGTCGCTCCCTTCCCGGATCTTCTCAGATAAATTTTTTGTAGCTCGCGACTTATTTTTTGAGCTGCAGAACTTTCCAATTTTACTAGCGTATCTACCAATACGCCGTTTCGGGGCGGAAAAAATCGCTCAGGACCGTAGTCAGACACTTGATTGAATTTATTGTGCAAATGGCAAGGGGAGGGTACACTACGGCCTTTCGTTTGCTCTTTTGTTCGTCCCCGTCTGACTCGCCTGGCCGTACTCGTTGTTTCAGTTTGGAGGCCTCACCATGCGCCGGCTCCCCCCCGCGCCGTATTCGCGTTGGATTTCCCGTGTTCTGGGCGCTGTTTTCTGCCTGGCGATCGCAACCGCCCCGGCACGCGCCCAAGTCATTGTCGGCCCTAACGTCAACATGGGCGGTGGCCCAGCGACCTTCGACCTGGCCACCAGGCAAATTGTCGGCGACCCTTTCCTGCAGCGGCAGAACGAGCCGTCGCTCGCCGTGTCATCACGTAACCCCTGCCACCTGCTCGCCGGCGCCAACGATTACCGCGCAGTCGATGTCGAGGACGCGGCAGGCGAAGTCGGCGATGCGTGGCTGGGCGTCTTCAAGTCGTTCGACTGCGGCGCCACCTGGACCTCGACGTTGATGCCCGGGCATAAGCTCGACACCTCGGCCCAGGGCCTTGCCTCGCCCATCAAAGGACTGGCGGCCGCGGCCGACGCCACCGTGCGAGCCGGCACCAATGGCCTCTTCTATTACAGCGGGATTGCCTTTAACCGCGGCGACAGCGCCGAGGGCAAGGTGTTCGTGGCCCGGTTCCTCGATAACAACAACAAAGATGGCGGCGATCCCATCCAGTACCTCGGTGCTGCGCAGATCGACCGCGGCACCTCGGGACAGTTCCTCGATAAACCGTGGATCATCGCCGACATCCCTCGCGGCGGCAGCACCTGCACCGTCAACAACCGCAGCGTGCCCGCCGGTCCGGTGTATCTGGTCTACACGTCGTTTGTCGGCGGCGACAACAACGTCCGCTCGAAGATCCTGTTCTCGAAATCGAACGACTGTGGCGTCACATGGTCGACTCCGTCGAAGCTGAGCGAAGGCGTCGCGAAGAACCAGGGCACCACCATTGCCGTGGATCCCGGCACCGGCGACATCCACCTGGCGTGGCGCGAGTTCTCGAGCCCGGGTGGTACCAGCAGCCGCAACGCCATCATCGTCGCGCGATCCACGAACGGCGGACAGTCGTTTACCAAGGCCGCCGCGATCACCCCTAACGGCTACCAGTTCCAGCCGTTCGACCAGGCGTCGTCGCCCCTCACGTTCCGCACCAACGCGTATCCCGCAATCGCGGTGGTGCCGGCCGAGGCCGACGGCCGCGCCGCGGGCCAACCCGGCCGCGTCTACGTGGCATGGTCGGCACGCGGCTTCGGCAACGAGCGGCCCAGTGACGCCCGCATTGTGATCAGTTCGTCCGTTGGTGGCACGAACTGGACCGACCCACGACCAACCGACACCTACCCGGGCGCCGGGCACCAGATCATGCCGACCCTCTCTTTTGCAGGCGGCAAGATGGCCCTCGCCTACTACGATTTGCGAGATGATGCGGCGGGCGGGTTTGAAGATCTGGTCATGGAGTACGGCCAGAATGCGTTCGACCAGTGCATGCTGTCGCCCGGCCCGTCAGGCCCTCTGGGCTTCGCCGCAGTCCTGATGTGCGTAATCGAGAATCCCTCGCTCAGCCGTCGCCACACGCTCGACATGCGCGCCGCGATCGTCGATGCCGGGCCGTGCCTCGCCGGCGGCACCTGCGTGTGGTCCGGGTCGTCGCTGCTCGGCAGCAACCAGGTGTCGCGCTATGCCGAAGGCCGTGGCACGTCTAACGGCGCGCGCCAGCAGCTGCAGTACAACCGTCCGAACCTGCCAATTTTCTCCAAGGGCCGTTTTCCCTTCATCGGCGATTACATCGATATTGCCGGCCAGAGCTTCGTCGCC